>JAGASM010000036.1 GCA_017621735.1 Clostridia bacterium
CGTTCAAAATTACTACCGCTAAATCCGTCGTCTATGTAAAAACGGATATTCCTAAACTTATTTTCTTTCGCATAATCCGAAAGCAATAACTTTTGGTTTTTGATACTGTTGCTATCGCCCTCTAAATCGTCATCTGAACTCAAACGAGTATAAAGAGCGGTGTATTGTTGTTCTAAGTGTTTTATTTTTCTATTCGATTGCAAATTCATTGTTTTTTACCTCCCGAATTGCAACCTTCAAGCGATTCTGTTGTTATGGATAAATCGTCGGTCAAACTTTCTGCTTGACTTTCAATCAATCTCTTGGTTATATCAAACGCCGAAGTCTTGGCGTTTGGGTTTTGACGAGAAATTATGTAATAGATAGTTTTCCCAATTTTTACTTCACGGGTTCTTACGCAATTCCAATTCTCGTCACGTTCGTAAAAGATTCTTCCATTTACGATTTGTTCTTGGTTTCTAATTTTATTTTCTATATTATTTTCCTCCTTGTGAAAGGTCGGGGCTTTCATAGTTTATTTTCCCGACAATTACAAGAAGAAAGAAGGTTTATTTTTTATTCTCGGACTCAAAGAAGTCGTCATATCCGTCCATAATCTTGGCAAGACCTAAATCATTTTCAGCGGCTTCGTCCATTAACGCTTTATATCCCGCTTCGATTAGTTGGACTTTTGTAAAACCGTATTGAGTTAAAAACTCGTTTATCTCTTCGGCTTTACTTCTCGGCATACTCGTTCCAAAGAACATACTTTTTGCCTTTCTTTCTTCTTTGTGCTTGTCCTCGTATCTTTTATCTTTTACATATCTTTTACTTTCCATAATAATTCTCCTTAATCCTGTGAAGTGATTGCAGTAACAAGTATTCCAACACAGCTCATAATCAAATGACCTACAATTAACACTCCTGCGAGCATATACCTCATAGTCACGCCTAATACCTTCATAAATTTTGCCATAACTTCACATCTCCTTACTTAAAATATAATGTCGTATTGATACGACTTGTTATAATTATTATACTCATTGAGAAAGGCTTTGTCAATAGCTTTTGATAGGTAAAAGCAAAAAATTTTGGATAGCACGTAGTAATTACCGATATTTTAATCGGCTTTACTGTTATTATTAAATTTTCTCTTATATTCAGTTTTAGTGGCGTTTTCACGCTCGATTTCTTCTTCGATTTGTTGCAAACGACTTTTTCCCAAGTGAGCAATAGGCTCGCCTTTTGGAATAAACGCACCAACGATAGACGGTGCACGGTGAAATGCTCGTGTAAACGCTTCAGGCTCTCGTTCTCGAAAAAGGGTGTAAGCTCGACTCATTTTGTTGAACTTATCCTTATCTTTTGAAAGTTCTTGAACTTCCTTGAACAATAAGCCGTTATCTTTTTGTTGACGGTCAACGACTTCTTCTAAACGTTTAACTTCGGCAGTCAATACGACGATTTGATTTTTTAGCCCATTTCTTGTAACTGCAAACTTGCCTTGTTTTGCATCTTCCAACGCTTGGCTATAATCGGCTTCGGCATTACGTTGTTCAACGATTTTATCTCGCTCGGCTTTCGCCGTTGAGATTTCTTTCATTGTTTCGGTAAAATGCTCGTCCGCTTTTTGAACGGCTTTTTCCATCGTTTCTAATTCTGCTTGCACACGTTTTCCTGCGGTTGATATAATTTCCGTTGATTTATCCCAAGCTTCGTCCACGATACACTTTGCCTTAAACTCGGCAGTAGAGAGATGGGAAGCCGTGCTTCCTTCTTTACCACGTTGCAAGCCCCAACGCTTTCCGACTTGCTCGTAAAAATCCGTTTGTAGTTTAGATAACTCGTTTCGGTTGAGTAAGTGTTTGGCGCAAAGCCGTCCGTCTTTCACGGGGATAAGGTTTAGATGTAGGTGTGGTGTTGTTTCGTCGTTGTGGACAACGGCAGAGATTATGTTTCTTCTTCCGTATCGACCTATAAAGAAATTAGTGCAGTCACGAAAGAAGGCGTTTTGCTCATCTTCGTTTAATCCGTTAAAAAATTCTCTATCCGAGCCAAGCACGAAAGAAGCCATTAGCACGGCATCTTTTCTCGGCGCTTTGGGTAGGTTTAATTCTTTTATACGTTCGTTAATAAAGTCGGTGTAAGAACTATTCCTAAACACAAGCCGATAATTATTTTTCGTTCTTGAACTGTCGATACAAGTGTTTGAGCCAACGTAGTTTTCGTCACGCTCGTTTTCATTTTCTATGGGGCAAATATCCGTTTTGTGATACTTCTCCATATGGCATACTAAATACGATATTTTGGTTTCCTCCTTATGATTTTTTTAGTCGTAAAATAGCCTCGCAGAGCACACTACTTTCAAAGGAAAGTATAGTGTGCTATACCTTACAAGTTTTCTATAAGGTTTTGCTTCCACCTACGGTGGATAATTTTGATGATAATTTTCCATTTTGATTTCCTCCTAAATTTTCTTTTTACCCCTCACTATTAATGGA
This sequence comes from Clostridia bacterium, assembly GCA_017621735.1. Taxonomy (GTDB): domain Bacteria; phylum Bacillota; class Clostridia; order Christensenellales; family Borkfalkiaceae; genus Gallimonas. Next base: position 2,481 of record JAGASM010000036.1, read on the forward strand.
CACTTAAAGCCTTTCAGTTGTATACTTTTCACTTATCCAAGGACAGATTTTTGAAAAAGTTCGGGGTGTAGGTGCAAATTCTTTCTATATATCCAAGGACACGAAAATTAAAAAGTACACGCTCTTTCTGAAAAAAGGTGCAAAAAAGTCGCTGATAAAAACTACCACCGACCTAAAAGGTGTAAGGGCATACGCCACGAACACAATATTAAGTTTTCATTTTTTTCTACATAAGCACATCTCCTTTCGTTAGGGGATAAAAAAATCCGTGTAAAAATCTCGCCCACATATGGGTTCACTTCTACACGGATTCTTATCCGGAAGTATTCGATTTTTGAGTGTAGTACCTAAAAAATTGTACCACAAAATAGACCTATCGCCAAACCCGTTTTTGAACGTTGGCGCGCCTACTTGAAAAGTTGGTCAGTCATCTCAAGCCTTCCACTTATTAAAAGCGAAAGGACGGCACATTGTCGTAAAAAATTGTACGACAATAAAACCCTTAAAAGCCGTTTTGATTCCCTTTTATGTAAAACGACTTCGGGCAACGGGAGAATTTCTCCCATAAGCATACAAAAATGTACGCCAAACAAAGCCTGCTAATATTCGCAAGCTTCACAAAGGGGATAAATTTCCCCCTTAATTATATATACCCACACAAAGCATAATCTAAACATATGTTCGTGTTTGTAATTCTATTTTATCATAAGAATTTATAAAAGTCAATAGGCAGATGTCCACGTTCTTGGACATCTGCCTACTTTTAGAAAAATTTTTGTAGTTTTGTGTGATTTTTAAAATCTAAAAACGCTCTTTTATGATTTGAATCAAATCTTCTCTACTAATATAATCTAAATCTGGATTGCTTAATAGTGACATTTGGGTATTAAATTGTTCTTGTTCGTATTCGTTTATTACTCCAATAATATCTCCCACTCTAATACTTGGGAACACTTTATTTAATTCATACAAGTAATAAATCCCGATAGCAAAAGAAAATTCTTCCAATATTAAAACAGTATTTCTATTGTTTTCAGAGTTGGATATATAAAACTGTCCAAACATTGCCTCGTACACTCTTAAATGAGAGCGTATAGAAGCGCCTATATCCATCTCAAACTCTTTATATTTATTATAAAGTCCGTTGCCAACAGCAAAATCTCTCACAATCAATATCAGATGCTGATAAAAAGCATCGTGCTTATTTTGTCTATTTTCATCTATTTCTTTAGTTATTTTAGCTATTTCAACCGGATTAATACTTGAAAGCAGAGTTTTTGTATTGTTTTGAATACTTATATGAGATTTTTCTACTGTATTGATACTTTTAACTTTTCTTTTATAAACAACCGCAATAATAGAGATTATAAATACTGAACTTATAGAAATATACAAACAATATAGTACCGTGTTATCATAATCAAATAGCCCAAGTATAAACCCTAATAAAAACAAAATAGCTATGCCGCCTAAAAGATAAGAAAGTCTAAACAGCCACTTAAATTGATGATTTAACAACTCCAATTTTGAAAGGCTTTCTCTCTCTTTCTTACCGCTTTTTATTTGTAAACCGCATTTAGGACAAGTTTTTATAGGATTTCCAATGCTTGGTATTTGTGGGGATGAAAAAACACGTTCCGATAATATATTAAATGCAATAAGCGTTGGAATTGAAATAGGAAAAGTTATCATAAGTAAAATATATAACCACAAGTCATTGAAACGAGAAAAAATATGCCCGCACGATGGACAGGATTGCGTTGTTATAGTGTATGAAATTTTCATATTTGATTCTCCTTTGTAAAGTTCTGTAAGTGTTTAAACTTACCATAATATCGCTTTAATCTATTTTCTTTTTGTTAATTTAAATTCCTCGCACGCTTTATCAGGTTTTTTAATCCAAATTTCACATCTTTTCTCGTTTATATTATATCTACACTTTGAACAATCGGGCTTAATTATTTCATTTTTTATTTCTCTCTCTTTTTCTATGCGTTGTTTTTCCTTTAACTGCTCAGATTTTTCCTTTTCTAAAATAGATTTAGTTAAATCAATAATCATTTGACTTGCAACGCCGTCTTTATTTTCTAAAATCTCGTTCAAGGCTTCTATTTGTAGGTTCATTGAAAATATCTTTTTGGCGTTTATTATCCTACTCTTTTTAGTTTGCTCACTATAATTTTCTTTGATAGCATCAATGACATCAATCAAATTTTGGAATTTTAACTGATTATAATATTTTACAAAAAAGATTTTACCTGTCTTTGCTAACAACTTGTTTACTTGCGTTAAATTTTGCTTTTGATTTGATAGAAATAAATTGTTGTATTTTTTCATATTAACGTAAGTGATAATGAAAAAAACGTGTCCTATTAGAAGTGGTACACTTGCTAAGCCATAAGTACCATAAAATCCAAACAAAACAGCAAGCAAAGCAACAAGGTATGGACTAAAAAACACAAGCGATATTAAAGCTGAGTTCATCGATTTTTTTGGTAGCGGGGAAAATTCTACAATTTTTTCTGCTGCAGGTATATATTTGTTTCGTGATAAGCCATCAAAAATGCTTATTAAAATTAGAACAACTAAAAGAATCCACCGATACGCATTTGAGAAATTTATTGTATTCCATCTTATCGTTATTTTATTTGAAAGTAAATCAGAAAAGCTTAACAACAAATCTAATATAAATTGTATTGAAAATATAACCAATGCAACAAAATGACAAATTCTTCTACGTTTTAAATTTACATTGATTTTAATTAAAAGGTTTTGTTTATCCATAAATCCCTACTAATTATAATATTTCTTTATTATCTCTTGTTTTGCTAAATTATAGTCTTGTTCGTTAAGCAAACCTTTTTCAAACAAAGACTTAACTTCTTCTAATTCAGCCTCGATGCCATAACTTAAAGTTGTTGTGCTATTTTCTTCCACCTTGATAGACGAATTTTCCGTCTTATCTTTGATTAAGGTAAAGAACATGATTCCCGACATAATTATAATAATCCCCGAACATACTATACAACCAATCAAAATATCTAAGTCAGGCATATCGTAAGGGTTTCCATCAATTAAGGCAAGCCCGCAAGAGTGTAAAATACTCAAAGTAATTACTGCAATACTTAATCCTGCAATTACTAAAGATATAAAAGCACAAAGCTTATTATTTTTCCTCTTTGAAAAAACTAATACGATGAATATAATACTTGCTACTATTAACACAAAGGTTAATATGAAAGGAATAAACGCATCTCCGTAATTTATTAGTGGTATCATTGAAAATAGATATGATAATAGCACAACCCCAAGAATAGCTAAACAAAGCACTTTATGCAATATAACATAAGGCTGATTAGTAGCTTGTCCTTTGGCGAAACTTGTCGGCTTAAATTGTCTATTGTAAGATAAGTCTTTATCGGTCATAGTTAACATAATTATGCCACCAATCATATTGCAGAACAATAACGTCAAAATACTTATTGCTTGTATTTCTTCTTTTCTTCGTGCATCATTCAGTTTTTGTAAAGCTATAACCCCAACAACTATAGGGTATATCAAAAAGAACTGACAAATAATGCCTATCCAAATAAAAACTTTTGCTGTTTTTAACAAATTAATATTCTCCTTTTTATTCCTATACTTTTATTATATCATTATTAGATGAATAAATCAATTCAAACCATTTTGCTTGAACAAATTAATTATTTCCTTTTTTCTTTGTTTTGCGTATTCGTAAGCGAGTTTCGTACCACTTTTAGGCTGATACGTAGATAGTGCGCTACGATATTGTTTTCTTAACGGCGGCTTGTATGCTTCGTCATAATAAAAAACGCAAAAATCGCTATCGTCTATCATTGCTTGATTGCGTTCAACGTACTGTGCTCTTCCTGACGTCCATTTTGTTTTATGCTCAATTTCATCTTCAACGCCAAGTAAAGTTACAGGGCATTTTTCAAAATGCGAATAAATTTCTTCCCAATAAGCACGTTCTTTCTCTAACGTACACGTTTCACTGCGGCACGTATAAGCACGCCGTTGTATATGCGGATATTTTTCTTTTAATTCGGTGACAATAGCGTGGCAAAGAGAGTTAAAATCACTCCTACTTCCAAATAAAAAGACTTCAACGCTTTCATCTTCAATCAGATTAGTAATTATGGATTTTAACCGACTTTTAAGTTCTTCTGTTTCGTCAATTTTTCTATGTCCCAAAAAGCAACAAGTTTTCATAGGCACTCCTAATAAACAAAATGAGCCGTTTGGAAACAAATGTTATTTCCAAGCGGCTCTTTGCCTTTAATTGAATTGACATAAATAAGATGCCGCATACCTTACGATATACGGCAAATATAGAATATACCTTTCTCGTAAGTTTGCTACAACTCGTTCACTCACACAATTGTTTGACCAATGGATTTGTAAACACGATAAGAGATATAATCCTACCACGATTATATCCATTGGTTCTTATTTATAAAATTAGTGTGATATCTCAAAATGCGAGATTTCGAATTGTAGCATACTTATTATAAGCGATTCTTCTAAAAAAGTCAATGTGTAATGCCCCGTATGGTAAAAGATTATTGCTAAAAGTTTTATATTTCGACTTTAATACTATATTATATAAAGAAAAATCAGACTCCGTAATGGAATCTGATTATTTCTCCGCTTGAAAGTGCAATTTCCTATAAATTTTTAATATTTCAAAAAATCCCTAAGAGAAGAGCACTAATCCCGTCTTTTTTCTTTTTTATGGAGTTTTTTTCAAAAGCCTCTTGAAATTTGCCGTGTTTTTCGATATAATGAACAAGATGAGGAAAAAATTGAAAGGGGATGAAACTTTATGGCATTAAAAATCAAAAGAGAAAACCTCGGCGTCGTATTTACACCGCGCGACGAGGAGGTGTACGACCACACGACGGGCGTATTATACCCGCGCGTGTTAGAACTGCGTCATGCGGGGGAAAAGAACGGATTGCTCCTTGCAACGTTTGAGCATGCAACGTTGAAAGAACCGCCCGTTGCGCCCATTTTGTGCAGTCGCGATCAAGGGGTTACGTGGGAAGCGTATTCGCAAATGGAAGACACGCACAACGGTTACGGAATCCGCTTTCAGCCGACGTTGTTTGAACTTCCGTGCGCTTGCGGGGATTTACCCGAAGGGACGCTTGTTTTCGTCGGGAATTCCGTTCCGCTCGATTTTACGTCGACGCAACTCGTCTTTTACGTGAGTTTCGATTGCGGATTAACGTGGGAATACCGTTCTACGTTTGCCGTCGGCGGCCCTCCGATCGAACAAAATTTCGACGCGCTCGGTCCCGTATGGGAGCCGTTCGTCTACATCAACGCTTACGGCGACCTTACCGTCGCGTTCACCGACGAGCGCCCGCATACCGATCCTCGGTTTAACCAAACGCTTGCGCTCGTCCTTTCCAAAGACGGCGGAAAAACGTGGAGCGAACCGCAATATACCGTTACCGTTCCCGATCGCGGACTTCGTCCCGGAATGCCGATCGTCGCAAGAATGGGAAACGGAAAATATATCATGGTGTACGAAATCGTGGGCTATCCTTCGTGCGATATTTACTTTAAGTTGTCCGACGACGGAGTAAATTGGGGGGATCCGCTTTCCCAAGGGAAACGGGTGGAAACGCCGGACGGACTTTATCTCGGCTCTATGCCCTACGTCATTTGGGTTCCGCACGGCGGAAAGAACGGAACGGTCATCGTTACGGCAAAACGGGAAGGCGAGCATTACGGCATGCGCGATCCCGGATATTATCACGTCAATTACGATAACGGCGAGGGGGAATGGTACCGCGTTCCTATGCTGATTACCTATCGCACCGAGCAGTTGCAAGCGGGGTGGAGTATGGGCATGACGCAGGTGGGGGAAAACGTTCTTTTACAACTTGCGCCTACGCCGATGAATAAAAAAAGAATGCAAATTACATACGGAATCGGCATTCTCGAAACGGAAGAATAAAGAAAAGCCCGATACAAGTCGGGCTTTTTGCTTGTTTTTCTGCCGATGAGGTTTGAATACTTTCTGTCGCGCATTGCAAAAAACTTTTGAAACGGAAGCACAAGTCAAAGCCCGATACAAGTCGGGCTTTTTGCTTGTTTTTCCGCGGTTGAGGCTTGAATACTTTCTGTCGCGCATTGCAAAAAAACTTTTGAAGCGGAAGCGCAAGTCAAAGCCCGATACAAGTCGGGCTTTTTGCTTGTTTTTCCGCCGTTGAGGCTTGAATGCTTTCTGTCGCGCATTGCAAAAAACTTTTGAAGCGGAAGCGCAAGTCAAAGCCCGATACAAGTCGGGCTTTTTTTAATGGAGATGGAGTGGATTATTTTTAGATCGGCGTAATAGGACAAAATAGACGCAACGTATAATAACCTTACAAAAAGGAGGCGATATGTTCGATTTATTTTACGCCGTATTATGCAAATTGTTTTTCTTTACGGGAATGGTGCGCGATTCCTATCCCAAACCGCTTTCCCCCGACGAGGAGGAACGCTATCTTATCGCGGCGAAAGGGGGAGATAAACGCGCAAAAGATCTGTTGATCAAGCACAATATGAGGCTTGTGGCGCATATTGTCAAAAAGTATTCGGGGGCGGCGGATACGGACGACATGATCTCCGTGGGGAGCATCGGGCTTATTAAGGCAATCAACACGTTTGAAGTGGGGCGCGGGGCACGCCTTGCAACCTACACGGCACGGTGTATCGAAAATGAAATTTTAATGCTCATTCGCGCGGGGAAAAAACATCGCAACACCGTGTCTTTATCCGATCCCGTCGGGACGGACAAAGAGGGGAACGAACTGACCTTGATGGATTTACTCGCGGAAAAAGAGGACGTCGTTTTTGGAAGCGTGGAACAAAAAATCGTGCAAGAAAAGTTTGTACGGCAAATTCGGGGGATATTGAACGAGCGGGAAACGGAAATTATATGTTTGCGCTATGCGCTTTTCGGTGGGGCTCCGCTTGCTCAACGCGAGGTTGCGCAAAAGTTAAAGATATCCCGTTCTTACGTCAGCCGAATCGAAAAAAAGGCGATTGAAAAACTGCGCAAGGGACTTCGACGAGAAGACTTCCTTGCCGAGTAAATGCAAAAAAATCGGTGCGTCGTTTTATAGTAAACGCAGTTTGCGCGTGTCGGCGGTTGGGGAAGGGGAAATTAGTGCGGCAGTTTCCGTTGGTTTTTGTAAATCGTCCAGTTGGAACGGTAAGCGGGGGAAGAAAAAGGCGGGAGCGAGCAGTTTCCGTTGATTTTTACGGTAAGCGGGGAAGAAAAAAGACGAGAGAGGACAGTTTCCGTTGATTTTTGTGAATTGTCGAGTTAGAACGGCAAGCGGGGAGAAAAAGGCGGGAGCGCGGAGGCTTCCGTGAACGGCGAAAGAGAAATGAGAGGGACGGGAGAAAAATTAGTTCGCGCGCGAAGAAATTATCGGCGCGTCGCTTTTTTTACTTTACAAAGCGAAGGAAAAAGTTTATAATTTATCTATGATTCATCTTGCCGACGCATGGCGCGATTACGAAGTCATTGCAACGGGCGACGGTTACAAGTTGGAACGGTGGAAGGACGTTTATTTGCTTCGCCCCGATCCGCAGGTAATTTGGAAATCGCAGTTCGACTTATTCTCTTATCCAAAACTCAACGCGGTATATCACCGCAGCGAAAAAGGGGGCGGGGGATGGGAGTACCGCAAAAAAATGCCCGACGAATGGAACGTAAGTTACCGCGACCTCAATTTCAAAGTAAAACCGATGGGGTTTAAGCATACGGGGCTTTTCCCCGAACAGGCCGTTAATTGGGACAAAATGGCTTCCCTTATTCAATCGGCGGGAAGACCGATTAAAGTACTCAATCTCTTTGCCTATACGGGCGGGGCGACGGTTGCTTGTGCCAAAGCGGGCGCAGAAGTAACGCACGTGGACGCGGCAAAAGGAATGGTAGAACGCGCGGGCGAAAATGCGCGCCTTTCGGGCATTTTTAGCGGGATTCGCTATATCGTGGACGACTGTAAAAAATTTGTTCAAAGGGAAATTCGCCGCGGAAATAAGTACGACGCCGTCATTATGGATCCGCCCTCTTACGGACGGGGGCCGAACGGCGAAATGTGGAAGATCGAGAGCGAACTTTATCCTTTCGTCCAACTTTGTACGGAAGTGCTCAGCGATAATCCGTTATTCTTTTTGATCAACAGTTACACGACGGGGCTGCAACCGGCGGTGTTGAGTAACATTCTTTCCCTTTGCCTCAAAGGACGGAAGGGGAAGATCGAGGCGTACGAAGTGGGGCTTCCCACGGGGGAAGGGATTTGTCTTCCCTGTGGCGCGGGAGGAATGTTTATCCATGAATGAAGAAAATAAACTGACAATTTTATACGAAGATAATCATATCATCGTCGTATACAAACCGCAAAACTTGGCGTCTTGCCCGGATGAGAGCGGGGACTGTAATCTTCTCGATCAAATTAAAGATTATATCAAAACGGCATATCAAAAACCGGGGAACGTTTACGTTGGGCTTGTACATCGGCTTGACCGTCCTACGGGCGGCGTTATGGTATTTGCAAAAACGAGCAAGGCTGCGGGACGGTTAGGGGAACAAATGAAGACGGGGGATTTCGATAAACGGTATCTCGCCGTATTAAACGGAACGCCTTCGCCCGAGAGCGGAAATCTCGTCAACTGGTTGAAAAAGAATACCGTCAACAATATGGTGTACTTGTGTACGCAGGCGACGGACGGCGCAAAGATGGCGTCGCTTGATTACCGTGTTTTGGAAAAGACGGACAAGTACGCTTTGACCGAACTCAAGTTGCACACGGGGAGGAGTCATCAAATCCGCGTGCAAATGGCAGGGATTGCGCATCCCGTTTACGGGGACATGCGTTACGGCGGAGAGCGCGCGCAAAAGGGAAAACTTGCCCTTTGGGCGTATTCGCTTTCCTTTACGCATCCCGTTACCAAAGAACGCATGAAATTTATCTGCGAACCCCCTCAAGACGAGGCGCCGTGGAGGCTTTTTCACCTCGAATCGGTCGTTTGGCCGCAATAAAATTTAGGAAAATATATTTTCTCGAAAAAGAAAGGGCATTATGGCTTGACGGAACGGGAAAATTTGTGTAAAATAATTAAGATAAGCGGGCAATGTTTTTGTCCAACCGGAGCATGAAATTATGAAAAAGTATAAAACTCGTTTGACAACGTTGATCGCGGCGTTTGCCCTTACCATGGGCGCGGCGATCGGAACGGCCGTCCCCTCGGTGGGAGCGCTTGCGGTCGATTATACGCCGTCCGGCATTTTCTCTGCGGGAAGAAACGGCGCGGTTACCGCTACCGCGGCAGAAGATGGGGAAGATTCGTTCGTTCAGTTTGAGCTTTCCGACGGGGGATCCGTCCATTACCGCCGCGATCTTGCGCTGAAGTGGTTTGAAAAGGTAGAAGAAGTCGTAACGCAAAAGTATTTCTCGGTAGAGTTTGCACTTGACGAGATCAATTTTGAAACGCTTACCCTTTCGTTTGAAAGCGCGCAAGAAAACGTCAGCAAAGACGGCACGACGGAAAACGCTCTCCTTTTCACGGTGGAAGAGGGACAAGTTTATGCGGCTTGCAAGTATGCGGATGAAGACGCCGGTTCAAAGACGGCGATCGACGTTTCGAGCGGCGTAAAAGTTGCGTTCGTCAGCGATGAAAACGGGACGTTCCAAGTAAACGTCAACGATACGGCAGTCGGCGCGTTCCAAAACATCGGCGGATATTACATGGAATACCTCTCTTCGAGTTCTTCCACGCCGAGAATTCCTATGAGTTTTGAAGCGGACCTTGCAGAAGGGGAAACGACGCAACTGATTGCAATGAAGTCGCTCAACGGTCAGTCGTTGAAGTTGACGGACGGAAAAATCGTCGATAACGCGCCCGCAGCGCTCGTTGTAAACGAAAAGGTAAACCATTTCCCTCTCGGATATAAGTTCGCGCTTTCTTACGAAGCGATCGACGTTTGCGACGAATCTGTTTCCGTATCCCGTCAATACTATATGTACGAGGCGCCCGAAGCAGGCGCGGAGGAAGCGGATCCCAGTTATTCCACCCTTTCCACGTCTACCTATTTCCTTCCTCAAACGGAAGGCAGCACGCAGGAAGAAGTATCCGTTCGCTTTAAGTTGGACGACGGCAGAGTCATGGATGCGGACGAATACGTTTACCTTTCTTGGTACGTAGACAGCGCGCGTTTGGGTACGCACGGCGAAACGCAATACATTCCCGTATCGCGCGACGATCAAGGACCTTCTTATACTTGCACGACGATCGACGCGGACGAAAACACCGTCCTCGACGATGCCGCTCCCGCACTTGTTGCGTATGAAAGCGCGGTCAAAGAAGCAAGCGAAAAACTCAACGCAGGCGAAGGATCGTATTTCTATCTTCCTTCTTTGCGCGGGTTGATTACCGACAACTTTACCGATTACAATAACTTGAAGTTCACCGTCTATTATAAGACGCAGTTCTCCGCAAGTACGAAAACGGCATCTTCGCTCAATTACAATGCGCTCCGCTTTGAAATTGAAGACGAGGCGGAATATTCCTTCCGCGTTATCGCGTCCGATAAACTCGGCAACGGGATGACGGTTATGGAAGACGGAAAGCCTGTTAGCGTTACCGCATCCAACGTTTGGGAGCTCGATTGCATTCCTCAATTCACCTTTACGGCAAGAAGTACGGGTGCGACCATCGAAGATCCGGGCGAACAGTCCCTCGGCTATCGCGACAGCGTTTATAGCGCTTCCGATTTCGAAATCGTCGGAATTGAAGGGTATGAAGTAGAATACACCCTCTTCTATTTTGATCAAAACAGATACAACGAAGAGAAGGGAAGTATGCCCACCTATTCGGATATGGTAGAGGCTCCTACCGATTACGTCGCTTATCTCGAAGAAATTCGTGCATACGACGACTCGGTTACGCAAGACGACGCCGCTTGGGATAGAACGGACAACGACTACGAGTGGAATGCGACCGAACTTACCTTCCGTCCTCAACAGTCCGGATACTATTTCATCCGTGCGGACGTAACGGACAAGGTATATCCCAGCCAAGAAGTAATTGCATATCAAGTCATCGAAGTACGCAACCCGATCGACGAAATCGCGGGTGAGGTTGACTGGTTGCAAAACAACGTTGCGGCAATCGTACTTTTCAGCATTTCCGCAGTTCTTGCAATTGCAATCGTCGTGCTGTTCGTCGTTAAGCCTTCCGATAAGAAAATGGAAGAAGTAAACTTGACCGAATTGAAAGGACAAAAGAAAAATAAATAAAAAACCAAACAAACACATGGCGTAGCGACGAAAATTTGTCGCTACGCTATTTTTTTGTGGATTTTAGCGAAAAAAACGCCACTTGAAGTGGCTTATTTTATAGGGTTGCTTTTCTTTTAAGAAAAACGTCAACGACGATGCGTTGTATAATTTTACGGCAGGTGCGCAATCTATGGTTAGGAGGAAGTCGTATGATTATTGCAAATTTAATTTCTTATATTCTCGTCCTTGTCGGCGCGTTGAACTGGGGAATGTACGGGTTGTTGAATTTCAACCTCGTTTCTTCGATCTTTGCGGGCCCTCGCAACGTCGGTGCGATCATCACGTATACGCTTATCGCGCTTGCGGCAATTTGGTTGATCATTTCGCCCATTCTCACGAACGGCGCGCTCAAATTGCAAGGCAATCGGGACGTAGAAAAAGTAAGATAATCAAAAACGGAGCAAGTTTTTTGCTCCGTTTTTCCTTGCCGTTGGGTATAAACGCCGCAACGCTTGCATTGTATAGGATATGAAGTTATCTCAATTAAAGCAAGGGGAACGGGCAACCGTCGAAGAAATTGCGCTCAAAGCGGAAGAGCGGGCACGGCTTTCCGCGCTCGGCGTTGTTTGCGGACGTGAATTGATTTTACGAAAACGGTTGAAACGTGCCGTACTGTTCGGTGTGAACGGGACGAACGTTTCGGTGTCAGAACAAATTGCAAACGCAATCACCGTTCAAAAATGCGGAGGAAGCCGTGAGTCGGAGAAATAACTGTCAAGTGGAACAAACTCTTTTGCTTGTCGGAAATCCAAATGCGGGGAAAAGCACCCTATTTAACGGGTTGACGGGCGGGCATGCGCACGTTGGAAACTGGCACGGCGTAACGGTGGGGACGTTGGAGGGAAGGACGAGCGCGCAAACGGAAAAACGGTACGCCCTCCGCGCGCGCGTGGTAGATCTTCCCGGGATCTATTCGTATCAGTCCCTCAGTATGGAAGAAGGGGTTACGCGGGATTACCTTTTAAAACATCCGACGGACAGCGTTCTATTTGTTGTCGAGTGTGCAACGCTTCCGCGTGTTTTCCCTTTGTTGAGAGAGGTCGCAAACGGAAAACGCCGCGTCATTCTTGTTTTGACAAAATACCGCGCCTTTTGCAAAGCAGGGGGAAAAGTGGACGCGGAGAGTCTTTCCAAACTGCTTAAAATTCCCGTTATCATTCTGTTTTCAACGGGAAAAAGGGGAATGAACGAACTGAAATCGCGCCTTTCTTCCCTCTTGAAGTTGCCGCCTGCGCAAGTGAACACTTGTGCAATCGAGGAAGCGTACCGCCCGATGCGGGAGGGGTTTTCCCGCCTCGAAAGCGCGTTGTGTTCGCCATGGGTGGGGATTCCCGTCTTTGTCGCCATTCTCCTTGCGACCTTTTATTTGACCTTTTCGCCAAATGCGCTCGGATATTATTTGAAAGAGGCAATTCAAAATTTATTTTCCCAAACGCTGTTCGGGTACGCGCAAACGATTTGTTCTCCCGTTCTTTCGTCGCTTATCAACGCGCTTTTGACGGGGGTGGGGAGCGTGCTTGGATTTCTTCCGCAAATTCTTCTTTTGTTTTTCGCGCTAATCCTTTTAGAAGAAAGCGGGCTTTTATCACGGCTTGCACTTTTAACGGACGGTGCTTTTGCCGCCGTCGGCTTAAACGGACGTGCGGTCTTTTCCCTTTTGATGGGGTTCGGGTGTACTGCGGCAGCCATTGCTACGACGCGCGGATTAAACGAGAAAGAATTGCAGCGAAGGGCGATTTTGTGCCTTCCGTACATACCTTGCAGCGCAAAACTTCCCGTATTTTTAACGGTAACGGCATCTTTGTTTTCTAACCCGTTTTACGGCGCGGTGTTGCTATACGTGCTCGGAGTCGGCATTTCCGTTTGCGTGGCATCGTTGATGAAAGGGGAAACAAACGCGCCGCTTATCATGGAACTTGCCCCGCTCAAAATTCCTTCTCCTGTTTTTGTCATCAAATCCTTGCTCTTTCAAGCCAAACAGTTTATAATAAAGACGGCGACAGTCATACTCGCTTTCTTTTTACTGTCGTGGCTTTTGTCGTCGTTTACTTTTTCTTTCCGCTTTTGCGGAGTGGAAGAGAGTATGCTCGCCTCCATTTGCGGGTGGCTCGAATTTTTATTTGCACCGATGGGGTGCGCCGATTGGAAAATTGCTTACGCCGCCTTTTCCGGACTGATTGCAAAGGAGAACGTCGCGGGAATTCTTTGCGCCTATTGCGGAGGATTTCCCTATTCCCCGCAAAGCGCGTTTGCGTTTTCCTGTTTTATTCTCACTTGTTCGCCGTGCATTTCGGCAATCTCCGCAACTGCGCGCGAAGTAGGAATTCCCCGTGCGTTCGCATATGCTGCGATACAGACCGCCACGGCGTTCGTCTTTTCGTATCTCGTGTACGGACTGTTGACGGGCGGATATCTTACCGCAATCTTGTTTGCGGGATTCGGCGGAATTGCCCTTTTCATGAGGAAGATTTATGTTAAAAAAGTACGTGGTCGCACAAGCGGCTTCCCTCAAAAACTTCACCGATAACGCATGTGCGCAGGCGTCGTTTTGCTTTCGAACGCTACTAAAAAACAAGGAGATACGCGTAAACGGGCAAAAAGTTTCAAAGGACGTCCTCTTAAAAAAGGGGGACGAGGTTTGCTATTATTTAACGGAAGCGCAACTTTTGCGCAAAGCGTTTCAAACTGTTTACGAGGACGAAAACGTGCTCGTTGTCGACAAGGAGAGCGGGGTAAATTCGGAAGCGGTCTTTTCCGCATTGCAAGAACGGGGGGAATGCTATTTCATTCACCGTCTTGACAGAAATACGGCGGGGCTTATGATTTTTGCCTGTTCCCCGAAAGCGGAGGAGGAATTGCTTTCCGCGTTCCGCACCCGCAAAGTGGAAAAAATTTATCACGCAACGGTCGTGGGGAAAATGCCGTCCCGTCACGAAATTTTAACAGCGTATCTAAAAAAGAACGAAAAAACGGCAACGGTGCACGTTTCCTCTTCGCCCGTTGGAGAAAAGATCATCACCGAGTACGAAGTGCTGTCGGAGGGGGAGGACGTTTCACTCTTGCGCGTTACGCTCCATACGGGAAAGACGCATCAAATTCGGGCGCACCTCGCCTTTTACGGTCATCCCGTCGTTGGGGATAATAAATACGGCGACGAATCGTTCAACCGCGCGCGTCATGCAACGCGGCAAAAGTTGGTAGCCAAAACGTTGCGATTGAAAGCGGACGGGGTGCTGTCCTATTTGAGCGAACGGGCGTTTTGCTCCTCGCACGAGGCGGAGTGAGCGCGCGGAAGCCGCGGGCGGAACGCCTTGTTGCAAACTAAAAATATTTCAGGAAATGCTTGACGGCATTTTCTTTTTATGATAATATATGAACAAGTATTCATATATTGATATACGGAGGTGTCATATGTCAGAATGCCAAAGGGAAAAGGAGCATGCGTGCGCATTAGAGCGTGCCATTGCGTGTATGCCGACGGAAGAGGGAATTGAGGCGATGAGCGGGGCGTTTAAGGCAATGTCCGAGCCGAGTCGCTTAAAAATATTACTTGCGCTGACGCAAGGGGAACTGTGCGTATATCATCTTGTTCAGGCGGTTGGGGGAACGCAAAGCGCCGTCAGTCATCAACTGCGTATTTTAAGAGAGGGGAAGATCATTCGTGCAAGAAGAGATGGACAAAACGTCGTTTATTCGCTTGCGGACGGGCACGTCGCACAGTTGCTTCAAACGGCATACGAACACCTCTCGTGTAAGGGAGGGGAAGAAGATGCGTAAAGTCGTTCAAATTCGCAATCTCGATTGCGCAAATTGCGCGAGAGAACTTTCGGAAGAACTTTTGGAAGTGGACGGAATTGAGGAAGCGAATGCCGATTTCATCCATCAAAAGGTAACGCTTGCCTATTCGACGCAAGAGGCGTTCGAGCGTGCGGTTGACCTGATATCTCACTTTGAAAAGGTGGAAATTATCGACGGAAACGCGCCCGTAAAAAAGGATCGAAAATGGAAAGAACTTTGTTCGGTACTTGTGAGCCTTGCGTTGTTTGTTCCCGCGCTCGTTTTGTGGATCGTTGGAGAAAACGAGTGGATTTCTTTCGCGCTGTTTTTGAGTTCGGCGGTGGCGGCAGGGTGGCAAGTGGTATATTCCGCCGTAAAAAATATATTCCGCGCGTTCAAAAGTAAGCGGTTGAGCGCGCTTTTAGACGAAAATTTACTCATGCTCATTGCGAGCGTGGGGGCGTTTGTCATCGGTCAAAGTATGGAAGGCGCGGCGGTCCTTCTCCTTTATCAAGTGGGCGAATATTTGCAATCGCTTGCCGTAGGGTCTTCCCGCAATGCCATTCAGACGCTCGCAGCCCTCAAAAGCGGGAGCGCTATTTTGCTGAACGGCAAAACGCAAACGGAAGTTGCACCGGAAGAACTTTGCGTTGGCGATACGGTGCTTCTTCGGAAAGGGGACAAAGTTGCCGCCGATTGCCGTGTTTTAGAGGGAAGTACGCACGTGGACACAAAATCTTTGACGGGTGAGTCCGACTTGCGTGAGGTCGGAGTCGGAGCGGAGTTGCTTTCCGGATACGTCGTTTGCGGAAATGCGGTAAAGGCGGAAGTGTTGCGAAAAAGCGATGAAAGCGCCGTCGCTAAAATTTTGGAGATGGTGGAGAATGCGACGCAAAACAAGGCGAAACCGGAAAAATTTATCACCCGTTTTGCGCGTTATTATACGCCGATCGTCGTTCTTTTGGCGCTTGCCGTTGCCATCGTTCCCCCTTTGTTCGACGGATACAATTTTGCCCGTTGGGTGCGCTCTGCGCTCAATTTTCTCGTTATTTCCTGTCCGTGCGCGTTGATGATTTCCGTCCCTCTTACCTATTTTTCGGGAGTCGGTGCGCTCGCGCGTGCGGGCGTTTTGTGCAAGGGCGCCGTTTATTTAGACGTTCTTTGTTCTACCCGCGTTGCGGCGTTTGACAAGACGGGAACGCTGACGGAGGGGAAATTTACCGTATCTTCCGTCAAGGGGGAGGAAAGGGCGCTTTTGCTCGCGGCGGCGGTAGAGCGCGCGTCCTCGCACCCGCTTGCACAGGCGTTTGCTTCCGTCGAAACGCCCTATCGCGCGGAATGCGTACAAGAAATTGCGGGACGCGGTCTTTCCGCTGTAATCGACGGCAAAAAAGTCCTCGTCGGAAGTGCAAAGTTTTTGCAAGAGAACGGGATTGTGCGAACGGAAGAAGAGGGGATTTGCGTTGCGGAAGAGGGGGTGTTCGTCGGCAGCGTCGTCGTTTGCGATCGGATAAAAGATGGCGCGGGGCAAGCCATCGAAAGCCTTAAACGCGCGGGGATCGCAAAGACGGTCGTCCTTACGGGCGACGGAAAGCGCCATGCCGAAGAAGCGCTTGAAGGAATCCCCGTCGACGAGATTTACGCCGATTTGTTGCCTGCACAAAAACTCGAATGCGCGAAACGGTTAAAAGAGGAGGGCGGGCTCCTCTATGCGGGGGACGGAATCAACGATACGCCCGTCATGGCGGAGAGCGACGTTTCTTTTGCCATGGGTGGACTTGGAAGCGACGCCGCGATTGAAACGGGCGATTTCGTGCTTATAACCGATTCGCTCGATTGTATTCCCAAAACCGTGCGCGTGGCAAAGAAAACGCGAAAAATCGTATTTGAAAATATCGTGTTTTCCATTGCGGTAAAAATAGCGTTAATGGGAATTTCTCTTTTTGGAATCGTTCCGCTTTGGCTTGCCGTATTCGGCGACGTCGGCGTGATGCTCCTTGCCGTTTTGAATTCGATGCGGATGCGCAGGAAAATCAAATAAGCGGTTGCGGGAAAACCGTAGGTGTGGTATAATAACAGTATGAAACGAATGATTGATTGCGCAATGAAGCGCACGCCGTGCGACCTTGTATTCCGCGGCGGAAAAATATTTAACGTATATACGGGTGAGTTGGAAGAAAAGGAACTCGCGGTGGCAAACGGAAAAATCGTTGCAATCGGCGAGGGATATGAAGGGGAAACCGTCGATTGTAAGGGGAAAGTCCTTCTTCCGGGATTTATCGACGCGCATTTACACGTCGAGAGTACGTTGCTCTCTCCCGAGGCGTTTTCTTCCCTTGCAAGCGCGCACGGAACGACGGGCATCGTTGCCGATCCGCACGAAATTACCAACGTTTGCGGAATCGAGGGGGCGGAATACGTGGCGGAAGCGTTTTCCCGTTTGCGCTATCGGGAGGTGGCGCCGATCGACGTCTATTTGCAACTTCCCTCTTGCGTTCCCGCAACTCCGTTTGAAACGAGCGGAGCGAAGATTGACGGAAAAGAAACGGCAAAGGAAATTGCAAAACCGCTTTTTCACGGGTTGGGCGAGATGATGAACTTCCCTGCGGTCATGGCGGGGGAAGAGGACTGCCTCACCAAACTGATTGCGGCTAAAGAGGCGGGAAAAACCGTGGACGGGCACGCGCCCGCGCTTTCTAACGAAGGTCTTTGCGCATATCTTTGCGCGGGAATTGTAACCGATCACGAGGCGCTTGACGCAAAGGAATGCGCGGAGAAGGTTGCGCGCGGAATGTACTGTCAACTGCGCAACGGCTCTTCGGCAAAAAATTTAGAGGAAAACGCAAAGGCGATGACGGAGTTCAATTTCAGTCGTTTTCTCCTTTGTTCGGACGACAAAAACGCGGACGATCTATACAATCACGGACATATAGACGACGCGCTCCGCCGCCTCGTCGCTTGCGGAATTCCCGCAAAATGGGCGATTTGCACCGCGACGCGCAACGTGTCGGAGTGTTACGGTTTGAGGGCGAAGGGAGCGCTTTCCCCCGGGTTTGACGCGGACATTGCCGTTGTGGACGACGTGCAGTCCTTTTGCGTGCGCGCCGTGTACAAGAACGGCGTGAAGGTAGCCCAAGACGGGCATGCGCTTTTTGACAGTTCCAAGCGGTATCTTCCCCAAAGCGTACAAAATACCGTACACGTAAAAGAGGTTGCGGAAGACGATTTTCGCATTGCGCTCAAAGGGAATCTTGTTCGTGCGATGAAGGTGCTTCCGCACAGTTTGGTGACGGAAAGCGTTACGGCTACGGTCAACCGCAAAGACGGGGACGTCCGTTTAGAGGGGACGGATCTTTGCAAGCTTGCCGTCGTCGAACGGCATTTCGCAAGCGGAAATATCGGTCTTTGCCTCGTACAAGGGTATGGCTTAAAGGGTGGAGCAATCGGAATTACCGTCGCGCACGACAGCCACAATCTCGTCGTACTTGGAGATAACAACGCGGACATGGTGCGCGTCGTTTCCCTCTTAAAAGAGGCAGGCGGGGGCATGGCGCTCGTTTGCGGAGAAAAAGAGGAGGTGTTCCCTCTCGATATTGCCGGCTTGATGAGTTCCGCAAGCGTGGAGGAAGTGCGCTTGCATACCGCACGGATAACGAAAGAGGCGTACCGTATGGGCGTAAAAGATTATTACGAGCCGTTTATGACGCTCGCCTTTTTGGCGCTTCCCGTTATTCCGCACTTAAAATTGACCGATCGGGGGTTGTTTGACGTAGACGCTTTTGCGTTTACCTCGTTGGAAATATGAAACTCATTCAAGCAAAAAAAGAACATGTGATACAAATTTTGGAGATTCTCACAGACGCGAGCGCGTTTTTGCGCGAACAGGGCATCGATCAATGGCAAGGTGTGGGCGCGCCTACGGAAGAGGAGGTGCGTCGCAGCGTTGCGGACGGAACGCAATATGCATTGACGGATGCGGGGAAAATCGTCGCCGTATGCACCGTCGTTTCCGATGAGCCTGCATATTTGCAAATTGACGGCCGTTGGTTAAGTTTGGGGAATTATCTTGCCGTGCACAGAGTTGCGGTGGAACGCTCGTCGCGCGGGCGTGGGCTTACGAAAGTGCTTTATCAAGAAATTGAAGGTTTGGCGCGTTCACGTGGGATCAAGTTTCTTCGCGTGGATACGCATCGGGAAAATAAAATTATGCAACGCGCGTTTTTATCGTGTGGGTTTACCGCTTGCGGAGTGGTGCAATACCGTGCGGACGGGTCGATGGAACGCCTTTCATACGAAAAGGAGATCAAGTGAAAAAGGTCGTTGCTGCTACGGGGAACAAACACAAATTAGAAGAATTTCGCGCCATTTTATCGGGTTGGGAAGTGGTGTCGGCGGCGGATGCCGGATTTTTTGACGACGTGGAAGAAACGGGAAAAACGTTTGCTGAAAACGCCGTAATCAAAGCGCGTGCGGTGTGCCGCGCGACGGGATTTCCCGCACTTGCGGACGATAGCGGACTGTGCGTCGAGGCGCTCGGAGGGGAGCCCGGAATTTACAGCGCTCGCTATTCGGGCGGCGATGACGCGCAAAACAGGGCGCTGCTTTTGAAAAATTTGCAAGGGAAAGAAAACCGTTCCGCCTACTTTGCAAGTGCGATCGCGCTTGCCTTTCCCGACGGAACGCTTTTGGAGGCAGAGGGGAAGACGCACGGAGAAATTCTTTTTTCCGAATGCGGGAACAACGGGTTCGGATACGACAGTTTGTTTTACAGCGTCGATTTGAAAAAATCGTTCGGAGAAGCGACGGAAGAGGAGAAAAATTCCGTTTCTCACCGCGGTCGTGCCCTTCGTGCGTTGGAGAAACTGCTTTGAAAACGCTCATCGTACTTTCCGATACGCACGGTCGCCGCGGGGCAATCGACAAGGTGGCGCCTCTATTTGCAGAAAACGATTTGCTCGTTCACCTCGGCGACGGCTCGGCGGACTTTCGTCCGATTTTTTCCGCCTATCCCGAAAAGACGTACGTTTGCCGCGGAAATTGCGATTTTTCTTACGGATTAGACGAGGTCGTTTTGGAGGAAGAGGGGGTGCGGATCCTTTGTTGCCACGGGCACCGATACGGGGTGAAATCAGGACGGGATCGCTTGGCGTACCGCGCAAAGGAACTCGGTTGCGATTTGGCGCTTTACGGGCATACGCACGTCGCCCGATACGAAGAGATCGGCGGCGTCGTTTGTATCAATCCCGGCTCGGCTGGGTCGTATTCGGATGCAAGTTATTGCTATTTGGTGTTGCACCGCGGGAAAATCACTCACACGTTCGTTCCCATTCAAAAATAAAAGAAAAAACCCGCCCGCCACTTTAAGTGGCGGGCGAAAAAAAGGACTGACGTAGGTCAGTCCTTTTTTGGCGTTTGTTGTTCGTTGGGTTGTGAGGGAGGGCTGTCGCCCGTGTGTTCAGGCGCGGCGTCCGTATGTGCGGAAAGAAGGGAATGCGATCGATTCCGTTTGAGTTGATAGACGTATTTCACGACCGCCGTTCCGATGATGACGACGTATCCAACGATACTGAGAACGTCGGGAATTTGGTCGAGGAAGAAAAATCCGAGGAGCGCCGCAAAGATGACTTGGGCGTAATCGAATACGGCAATTTCCTTTGCGGGGGCCTTTCTGTAGGCAAGGGTAATAAAGTATTGCCCGCCCGTCGCCGAAGCCCCTGCGAGAATGAGATATAACACTTCAAGCCACGTCATCGGTTTGAAAAACGCAATAAAGAAGGGCAGAGAAACGAGGGTGGAGAAGGCGGAGAAGAAAAAGACGGTCATATCGCTCCGCTCTCCTTTTTGCCCCAAAATACGGACGCAAGTATAGGCAAATCCCGCGCAAACCCCGCTGAGCATTCCCGCAAACGCAGGAACGGCTTCCCAACTGAACGTGGGTTTTACGACAAACATTGCCCCGCCGAACGTGATGAGGACAAAGACGATTTCAACAGCGGTAGGGCGCTCCTTCAAAAGCAGAAGGGAGAAGAGAATGGCAAAAAAGGGTGCGAGTTTGTTGAGGATCGACGCGTCTGAAATATTCAACTTTCCGATGGCGTAAAAGTTCAAAATTACGCCGAGAAAGCCGACGAGCGCGCGCAAAAACAAAAAGAGTAGGCTTCCTTTTTGGATGCGGAATTTTTGCTCGGAGCGGAGCAAAATAAAAAAGGACACGGCGGTTGCAATGATATTTCGGAAGAATACTTTTTGCATGACGGGAAGATCCCCCGAAAGGCGGACGAATAAATTCATCAGCGCAAAGCAAAGCGCTGCACCCAAAATATAGATTACGCCGAGGCTTTTTTGTAGAGAAAGTTTCCGCATACGTATCATTATATGCGCATTTTTTGAAAAAGTCAAAAGTACGAAAGGGAAAAATCGCTTTTGTTGGAAAAAATCATAAATTCTATCTGGAAGTCCGACGCGTTTCAAGTGCGGGATTGCTCGGCTTTTCCGTTGCGTGCGCGAACAAAAACTTGCGTGCGCTTCCGCAAAAAAGCCCCGCACTGCGTTTGCAGTGCGGGGCGCTATCATTAGATGATTTTGTTCGGCTTTTCCGTTGCGTGCGCGAACAAAAACTTGCGTGCGCTTCCGCAAAAAAAAACCCGCACTGCGCTTGCAGTGCGGGGGCGCTATCATTAGATGATTTTGTTCGGCTTATACGTCGTATGTAAAATTTCGTGTGCCTTATGGCTATTAGGGAAGCCGAGGTAATCGTTGTAAAGGAGGTCCATTGCGGGGGAATCCGCCGAGCGGCGAATTTCATTTCCGCAGTCTGCCGTATACAACGCTTTTGCACGCGCTTCTTTGAGTTCAACGGAGTTGCGCACAGCGTCCGAACGGGTGGGTTGACCGCCGCCGTTTACACAACCGCCGGGACAAGACATGATTTCTACGAAGTCGTACTTTTTCTCGCCCGATTTGATACTTTCGACAATCTTGCGCGCATTGTCCAAACCGGATGCAACCGCAACGCGAATGGTGTGCCCTGCGACGAGGTAGGTTGCTTCCTTGATGGGATTGCTTCCGCGGACTGCAAAGAAGTCCAAAACTTCAAAACTGCCGTCCATCATATGAGCCGCCGTACGGAGCGCCGCTTCCATAACGCCGCCCGTTGCGCCGAAGATCGCGCCTGCGCCCGTTGCGATTGCAAACGGGTTATCGAATTCTTCGTCTTCAAGTTCTGCAAACTTAATGCCTGCCGTTTTGATCATGCGGGCAAGTTCGCGCGTCGTGATTGCCGCATCGACGTCGCCTTTCATCTCTTCGCGGCCGCATTCGTATTTCTTCGCCGTGCAAGGAATGACACTGACGACGTACAAGTTTTTAGGATCTACCCCGTTCTTTTCGCACCAGTACGTCTTGAGAAGCGCCCCGAACATTTGTTGAGGGGATTTGCAGGTGGAGAGGTTCGGGATCATTTCCGGATACGTTTGCTCAACGAATTTAACCCAAGCGGGGCAGCAACTCGTGAACATCGGCATAGGCTTGTTCGTTTTAATGCGGTTGATAAGTTCGCTTGCCTCTTCCATAATGGTAAGGTCGGCGGTAACGTCCATATTAAATACTGCGTGAGGATTTAATCTGCGGATCGCCGCAACCATCTTGCCTTCGACGTTGGTGCCAACGGGCATTCTAAACGCTTCGCCGAGCGTTGCGCGGACGGAGGGAGCGGTAAAGAATATAACTTTCTTCGTGCTGTCGGAAAGCGCCTCCCATACTTCGTCGATGTTGCTCTTTTCAGAAAGCGCACCGACGGGGCAGTCGACGATACATTGACCGCATCCGACGCAAGGGGATTCGGAAAGGGGACGGTCGAACGCGCTGCCGATGTGGACGTTGAATCCTCTTCCGATGGGACCGATTGCGTTGACGTGTTGCTTTTTGCACGCCGCGACGCAACGCATACAGTTGATGCACTTGTCGTTGTCGCGAATGATGTAGGGGGTGGATTCGTCGGGGGGAAGGTTAAAGTCTTCTCCCTTAAATCTGTCTTCGTCTACGTCGTAGCCAAGGGAAAGGCGTTGCAATTCGCAACTGCGGTTTCTCTCGCAAGAAAGACACTTTTTCTTGTGCTTACTCAAAATGAGTTCGAGCGTCATTTTACGCGACTGACGGCACTTGTCCGTGTTCGTGCGTACTTCCATGCCTTCCGCTACGGGATAAACGCAAGCGGCAACGAGTCCGCGCGCGCCCGTCGCTTCGACGACGCACATACGGCAGGAGCCGACACGGCTTACGTCTTTCAAAAAGCAAAGGGTGGGGATTTCAATATGAGCCTGTCTTGCCGCTTGCAAGATGGTCGTTCCTTCCGGAACGGTTACGGGAATGCCGTTAATTTTCAGGTTAACCATTTTATTCATACTTCACCTCAAATTCTCTCGATTGCATTGAACTTACAATGCGCCATGCAAAGTCCGCATTTTACGCACTTTGCCGTGTCGATGACGTGCGGCTGTTTGACCGTTCCCGTAATTGCCTTGACGGGGCATTGCCGAGCGCAGAGGGTACATCCCTTACACTTGTCTTCAATGATATGGTAGGTCAAAAGCGCCTTGCATACGCCTGCTTTGCACACCTTCTTTTCAATGTGTTCTACGTATTCGTCGCGGAAGTATTGAAGGGTAGAAAGAACGGGGTTGGGCGCAGACTGTCCGAGTGCGCAAAGGGAAGATTGTTTCATGTGCGAAGAAAGTTCTTCAATCTTTTGAATGTCTTCCGATTCGCCCTTTCCTTCCGTGATTTTGGTGAGAAGTTGCAACAAACGCTTGGTACCGATACGGCAAGGGGTGCACTTTCCGCAAGATTCGTCCGCCGTGAATTCGAGGTAGAACTTGGAAATGTCGACCATACACGTATCTTCGTCGAGAATGATCATGCCGCCGCTGCCCATCATCGAGCCGATCGCAATCAAACTGTCGTAATCGATCGGGGTATCGATGTGCGAAGCGGGGATACATCCGCCCGAAGGCCCGCCCGTTTGCGCCGCTTTGAACGTCTTCCCGTTGGGGATCCCGCCGCCGATCTCTTCGACGATTTCGCGGAGCGTCGTGCCCATAGGGACTTCTACAAGTCCGACGTTGGTGATTTTTCCGCCGAGTGCGAAAACTTTCGTACCCGTCGAACTCTTTGTGCCGATCGAGGAGAACCAAGCCGCGCCCTTTACAATAATCGGGTTGATGTTTGCCCACGTTTCAACGTTGTTCAAAATGGTGGGCTTTCCAAACAAGCCTTTGACTGCAGGGAAGGGAGGACGGGGACGGGGTTCACCGCGGTGTCCTTCGATACTGCGCATAAGCGCCGTTTCTTCGCCGCAAACGAACGCGCCCGCGCCAAGACGGATCTCGATGTCGAAATCAAAGCCGGAATCGAGAATGTTTTTGCCGAGTAAGCCGTATTCGCGCGCTTGCTTGAGCGCGATCTTCAAACGTTCGACTGCAACGGGGTATTCCGCGCGGACGTAGATAAAGCCGTTGTGCGCGCCGATTGCGTATCCTGCAATCGTCATCGCTTCAAGAACGCTGTGGGGATCGCCTTCCAAAACGGAACGGTCCATGAACGCACCGGGGTCGCCTTCGTCGGCGTTACAGCAAACGTATTTCACGTCGCTGACGGAAGCCTTTGCAAACGCCCATTTTCTTCCCGTGGGGAATCCCGCGCCGCCGCGGCCGCGAAGCCCGGAGGCGAGCATTTCGTTGATGACGTCGTCGGGAGTCATCGAGGTAAGGACTTTTTCAAGCGCCTGATAGTCGCCCGCTGCGATTGCCTCTTCAATATCTTCGGGAGCAATGACGCCGCAGTTGCGGAGGGCGATACGCATTTGCTTTTTATAGAAGGGGGTTTCGGCAAAGGGGATGATTTCTCCGCTTTCCGTTACCGTTCCTTGATAGAGAAGGTCTTTTACGATTTCTCCGCCTTTTACAAGGTGTTTTTCCGTAATTTCTTTTACCGTTTCGGGGGTAACTTGCGCATAAAACGCACCTTCGGGATAAACGATCATGATAGGACCGAGTGCGCAAAGCCCAAAACAACCCGTCTTAACGACGAGAATATCTTCGATTTTTAACTGTTTTAACGATTCTTCCAACTGGGCGATGACTTTCATCGAACTGGAAGAGGTGCAACCCGTACCGCCGCAAACGAGGACTTGTTTGCGGTAACCCGTCTTTTCGGCGAGTTTTTCGCCTTGCTCACGAATGACGCGGCGAACTTCGATGAGGTCTTTTTTCTTGGCGCGGATAGCGTCGAGTTCTTGAATGGTCATGCTTGTTCCTCCCTGTACTTATCGAGAATTCCCTTTACCATTTCGGGGGTGAGTTTGCCGTAAACGTCTTCGTCGATCATCACGACGGGAGCAAGCCCGCATGCGCCGACGCAGCGGCAACTGTCGATGGAAAAAAGTCCGTCGGGAGTGCATTCTCCGCACTTGATGTTTAATTGCTTTTCGAGTTCTTCAAGCAGTTTGTCCGAGCCTTTTACGTAGCAAGCGGTTCCAAGGCAAACGCTAATGCGGTGTTTTCCCTTCGGATTGAGGGAGAATTGAGAGTAAAACGTAACGACGCCGTAAACTTCTGAAAGGGAAATTCCGAGCCCTTCCGCAATTATTTTTTGCACTTCGATGGGCAAAAATCCGTAAATTCCTTGCGCTTCTTGCAGGATGTGCATAAGACATCCGGGGGTGGATCGCGATTCTTCGATTACGGCTTTGAGTTTTTGCTCTTGTTCCGCCGTTCCGCAGAATGCTTTACATTCTTTCATAAAGACCTCCTTCGGGTGTTTTGAATTTTGCACGCGTTGAGCGCGCTTGCTAATTTATTATATCATAAAGGGTTTTCTTTTACAAGAAAAAAATCGCAGTTTTGCCATTTCTTTTCCTTATAGGAAAAAGCGGGGCGTTACAAGTGTGCGGAGAAGGAAAATATAAAATCCGCCGTCGCAATACGATTATGGTTGTTGGTTGGCTTGGTGTTTTGGAGAGGGGAAGAAGAGGGGCGTGGTCGGTGATAAAAAACGGGATAAGTTTGCGCTTTTGGGAAGGAAGAAGTTGAAAAAATCCCGTTCCGCTAAAAAGCGGTTGGCGTTTGCGTTGGAAAAAGAAAACAAAGTCTAAAAAATCCCGTTGTTAGGGCGTTAAAAATCGGTGGCGTTTGTGTGCCGTAGGGGCATAAAGAAAAGGGGTGGGAGAAAGGTGATTCTAAAAAATCCGTGGTTGGAGCATTGTTAATAGAAACGGTATACGTTTGTTTTTTTTGGGGGGCTACGCAGTCAGTTGGGGGCGCTTGTGTTGGGAAAGAGAAGTTTGAAAAAACCCGCAGTCAGTTTGGGACGTGCTTGTGTTGGGAAAGAGAAATTTGAAAAAACCCGCAGTCAGTTAGGGACGCTTGTGTTGGGAAAGAGAAGTTTGCCCCCCTGCGTTTTGGTATCGCTAAAAAACGGTACCATGTCTAAAAATTTTGCTGTTATTGCCGTCAATATAAAAAACGGTACGCGTTTGGCGTACCGTTTTCCGTTATCCGATTATTTCAAAAGTGCGATTACTTCCACTTCCGCAAGGACGTTTTTAGGAAGCTTTTTAACTGCGACGCAACTGCGCGCGGGGCGTGAGGTAAAATATTCTCCGTAAACGGCGTTGAATGCGGAAAAGTCGTTCATATCCGCGAGAAAGCAAGTTGTTTTTACAACGCATTCCAAGCCGCTTCCCGCGCCCTTTAAGACGGCGGAAAGATTTTGGCAAATACGGTGCGTTTGCTCCGCGATGCCGCCCGTTACAACTTCTCCCGTCTTTGGATCCAAAGGAATTTGTCCGGACGTAAACACAAGATCGCCTACAATCTTTGCTTGCGAATAGGGGCCGATTGCCGCAGGGGCGTTATCCGTTTGTACGGTGATGATTTCCATAGTGTTCTCCTTTTTATTCGATGCGGAATCCCGCGTCTTCCAACTCCTTTCGGATTTGTGCGATATGTGCAAAATCTTTTGTTTCCACTTCAATCCGCAAGAAACATCCGATAACCGCACTTCCTGCATTTGCATGTTCGTGGTGAACGCCCGTTACGTTTCCGCCGCACCGCGCGATAATTTGCGAAACGGCGACGAGTTGTCCCGGTTTGTCGAGCAGTTCAATGTTGAGGGTGCACTGTCTTCCCGAGGTGAGAAGACCTCTTTGAATGACGCGGCTTAAAATGGTAACGTCGATATTGCCGCCCGATACGACGCAACAAACCTTTTTGCCTTTGAGTTGAGGAAGTTTCCCCGAAAGAAGGGCGGCAACGGGGGTTGCGCCCGCGCCCTCTGCAATCATCTTTTGTTTTTCGATGAGGGCGAGAATTGCGGAGGCGATCTCGTCGTCGTTGACGGTTACAATTCCGTCGACGTACTGTTCACAATAGGCAAACGTATTCGTTCCCGGTTGCTTTACCGCAATGCCGTCCGCGATGGTAGAAACGGAAGGGAGCGTTTCAATTTGGTGGTCGCGCATGGAGTTAAACATGCTCGGTGCGCCTTCCGCCTGCACGCCGTATACTTGAATGTTCGGGTTGAGGCTCTTGATGGCGAATGCAACGCCCGAAATAAGCCCGCCGCCGCCAACGGGGACGATGACTGCGTCCAAGTTTTTCAGTTGCGATACAATTTCAAGCCCGATCGTCCCTTGTCCCGCAATGACATCTTCATCGTCGAAAGGATGGATAAAGGAGTACCCATGTTCGTCCCGAAGGGCAAGCGCGCGGTTATACGCGTCGTCGTAAACGCCCGGGACAAGGCAAATGTCCGCCCCGTATGCGCGGGTGGATTCCACTTTGGAAATAGGTGCGCCGTCAGGAAGGCAAATAAGGGAAGAAATCCCGTTTTTCGTTGCTGCGAGGGCGACGCCTTGCGCATGGTTTCCCGCCGAGCAAGCAATGACGCCGCGCGCCTTTTCCTCGGGGGAAAGTTGGGAAATTTTATAGTACGCGCCGCGAATTTTGAACGAGCCCGTCTTTTGTAAATTTTCCGTTTTGAGGTAAACGCGGTATTCGTCCGTTAACTTTCCCGCATGAATAACGTCCGTCTTGTAGATCGCCTCTTTCAAAACTTCGGCGGCGTGACGGATTTTTTCGAGTGTGAGCATACGTACCCCCTCATGATGATTATCAAAAATGATACTCTTTTATGCAAAATTTGTCAAACAAATTGCATAATATCACAAAAATTTATGCAATTTTTCACGTTAATTTGTCCGCGGCGCGTTTTTTTGGGACTATTATTCGGGGCGGTAGTTTTCAAAGATGATATTATCCGCGCCGTTTTTCCGAGCGTGCAACTCTTCGTCTTTGGAACGGATCGTCCAAGCAAGGCGAATTCCTTTGAACTTGGCGTACGCCTTTTGCGGAAGGTCGGCGCCGCAGTAACTGATAAAATCGGGTTTGACGTAAAAATTCAGCCTCATATTTTTTAAGATCTCCGCTTTGATGCGCGGAAAACACCCAAGATCTTTTCGATTGCTGTTTGCCGCCGCGAGGACGCCGCAAGGGATATCGGGACGAAGTTTTTTGAACGTGCGAACGTACAGCGGGTCGAAAGACTGAATGGCAAATTCCCCTTGATAATCGCGCAGTTCGCTTGCAACTTTTTCCAAAAAGTGTTTTTTGGGCGTTCCCTTCATTTGTTTGATTTCGATGAGAAGGGGGACGCGGCCGTCTACGAGGGATAAAAGTTCGGAAAGGGTAGGAATGCGCTCTTCCGTTTGAAAGAGATTACATTTTTTGAGTTGCGCAAGCGTGCAATCGTTTACCTTTTTATCAATTCCGCATGCGCGGAAAAGACTGTCGTCGTGAAAGGCGACGACTGCTCCGTCCTTGGTCAAACGGACGTCCGTTTCGATGGCAAAACCCAAATCGCGGGCACGGCGAAACGCCGAAAGGGAGTTTTCCGGAATGCCTTCTTCGTGCAATCCGCGGTGTGCAACGGGGATATCATTCAAAAAAGAGGACTGTTTCATACGGATATTGTAGCAAATGTGAGAAAAAAGAGCAAGGAATCATTGCAAAATTTTCCGAAAAAAGGTATAATACGGGAGAGCGGAACGCTCGACGGAGAAACACATGGCAAAAGCAAATAAGTTATTGCGTAATTTCTGCATTATCGCGCATATCGACCACGGGAAAAGTACGATTGCCGACCGCATTATGGAATTGACGGGGCAAGTAAGCAAGCGGGATATGGAAGAGCAGTTGCTCGACAGTATGGACATCGAGCGTGAACGCGGAATTACGATTAAATTAACCCCCGTCCGCATGTATTATAATGCAGACGACGGGAATGAGTATGAATTCAACCTCATCGATACGCCCGGGCACGTCGACTTTACTTACGAAGTCAGCCGTTCGCTCGCCGCGTGCGAGGGAGCGATTTTGGTCGTGGACGCTTCGCAAGGGATCGAGGCGCAAACGCTTGCAAACGTTTATCTTGCCCTCGAAAACGATTTGGAAATCGTGCCCGTCATCAATAAAATCGATCTTCCTTCCGCCCGCATTGACGAGGTAAAAAAGGAAATTGAAGACGTAATCGGGTTGGATACGGAAGGGTGTCCTTGCGTTTCGGCAAAAGAGGGGACGAACATCAAAGATATTTTGGAAGCGGTCGTAAAACTCGTGCCGCCGCCCGTCGGCGATACGGAAGAACCTCTTCGCGCGCTCATTTTCGACAGTTATTACGATAACTACAAGGGGGTTATCCTCTTTGTGCGCATCAAAGAGGGAAGCGTAAAGGTGGGGGATACCATCAAAGCGTTTCTTTCTGACAAGACGTACGACGTCGTCGAAGTAGGGGCGTTTGCTCCGCACTTGCAACCGAAAGAAATCCTTTCCGCGGGGGACGTCGGATATATCGCCGCGTCCATTAAATCCATTCAAGACGTTGCCGTCGGCGATACGGTTACGTTGGCAACGAATCCTGCAAAGGAGCCTCTCCCCGGTTATAAAAAGGTGCAACCCGTCGTCTTTTGCGGGATTTATCCCCTCGACGGAAGCAAATTCGTCGATTTGAAAGAGGCGATCATGAAGTTGCAACTCAACGACGCCGCGCTCATCTTTGAGCCTGATAATTCCGTTGCGCTCGGGTTTGGGTTCCGTTGCGGGTTCCTCGGGCTTTTGCATATGGAAATTATCCAAGAGCGCATTGAACGGGAGTTCAACTTGGACATCATTACAACCGCACCCTCCGTTAGTTATCTCGTGCACAAAACGGACGGAACGGAGTTTTACGTGGACAATCCTTCCCACCTTCCTCCCCCTTCCGACATCGAATTTATGGAAGAGCCGATCGTCAAGGCGGAAGTATATTCTCCGCCCGAATACTTGGGCGCGATTATGGATTTGTGCCAAGACAAGCGGGGAACGTTTAAGGACATGACCTACTTGGATGCGCACCGCGTCAAACTCGAATACCGACTTCCCTTAAACGAGATCGTGTACGACTTTTTCGACGAACTTAAATCGCGCACGAAGGGGTACGCAAGTTTCGACTACGAAGTGGCGGGATACGAGCGGAGTAAACTCGTCAAGTTGGATATTCTCTTAAACGGGGAAATTTGCGACGCACTTTCCACTATCGTGCATGAAGAGCGCGCCTATACGCGCGGGAGAACGCTTGCGGAAAACTTGAAAGACGCCATTCCCCGTCAACTGTTTGAAATTCCCATTCAAGCGGCGGTCGGCGGAAAAATTATTGCGCGGGAAACGGTAAAAGCCGTCCGCAAAGACGTCCTTGCCAAGTGCTACGGCGGGGATATTACGAGAAAGAAAAAACTCCTCGAAAAACAAAAAGAGGGCAAAAAACGCATGCGCCAAGTCGGTTCGGTGGAAGTGCCTTCGGAAGTGTTTATGGAGATTCTCAAAACGAACAAAGATAGAAAATAACGGATACGTTATGAATTTTCATCAACGGGTTTACGAATTTTTACGCACCGTTCCCAAGGGAAAGGTGGTTACGTACGGGCAAATTGCGGCGAATATCGGCGCTCCGCGCTCGTCAAGACAGGTAGGTTGGGCGCTTCACGTCAATCCGCAGCCGGGGGTAATTCCCTGTCATCGCGTCGTCAATCGGGAGGGTAGGCTTGCGCCCGCGTTTGCGTTTGGCGGAATCGAGGTGCAAGCGTCCCTTTTGCGCGCGGAAGGAGTGGAGGTAAACGACGGCTACGTCGATTTATCCCGCTATCAATACAAGGCGGAATAACAAAAACGCCTTTTAAGGAGGAGTTTTATGGCGGGAATTTATTTGCATATTCCCTTTTGCAAACACAAATGCACCTATTGTGATTTTACGTCTTTCCCCGAAAAACTTTGCTTTTCGGAAGCGTACATGGCGTGCCTTATCAAAGAAATCGAACAAAGGGGAAAGCAACTTTCCCGCATGACGTTCGATACCGTCTATTTCGGCGGGGGAACGCCTTCCGTCGTCGATCCGATTTACGTGGCGGCGGCGGTCAAGCAAATTAAAAAGAGTTTCCGTTTGGCTCCCGACGCGGAAATTACCATTGAAATGAATCCCGGCACGGTGAGCGAAGAGAAGATCGCAATTTATAAGCGCGCGGGGATCAACCGCTTTTCCGTCGGGTTGCAGTCGGCAATCGACGAACAACTCGAAGAGGTAGGGCGTATTCATAACGTGCGCGATTATATGTACTGCGCTTCCCTTTTGAAGGGGGAAAACTTTTCCGCGGATATCATGCTCGGATTAAAGGGGCAAACGAAGGAAGACGTTCGCAAAACGGTAGAGGTTGCGGTTATGAGCGGAGCGAGCCATATTTCCATGTATGCGCTGACGCCCGAAGACGGAACGCCGATTTATACCGATTACTTAAACGGCGAACTTCCCGATTCGGACGAGGTTGCGGAGTTGTACGAATACGGCTATGCGCTCCTCAAAGAGCGGGGATTCGAGCGTTACGAAGTGAGCAATTTTTGCAAAAAGGGCAAGGAAAGTAAGCACAATCTCAACTATTGGAAACGGGGAGAATACATCGGGCTTGGCGTTTCCGCAAGTTCTTTTCTCGGAAACAAGCGGTTTACCAACACCTTTGATTTGGACGAGTATATGAAGTGCGTCCTTTCCGGGTTCCCGCCCGTCATCGAAAGTGAAGACGTTTCGGAAAGCGACGCAAAGTTCGAGTTTGTCATGCTCGCTTTGCGCACCGCGCGCGGGCTTTCCGCCAAGGAATATAAGAGCGCTTTCCACAGCGAATGGAAGGAAGATTTTTCCGCCGCCTATCGCAAAACGGCGGAATACCTTGAAGAAGAGGGGGACGTTGCCCGTATCAAGGAAAAATACCTCTACGTGCAAAATTCCATTTTATCCGAATACATGAACGGATAAACCGCTCGCCGATCGCATATATAAAAATTTCATGCGGAATCTAAATCAACTCGACGGGCAACCGTCGGGTTTTTGATTTATTTCCATCAATGACAACGATCGTGGCGGAATTGCTTATAATCGTGTATAGACAATCATAATCAAAACCGTTATACTTACGGAAAGGAGAAAGTTATGTCGTTGCCCGAAAAACTTTACGGTTTGCGCCGAACACATGGTCTGTCCCAAGAAGCACTTGCCGAAAAATTAAATTGTTCCAGACAAGTAATTTCAAAATGGGAGAACGGAACGACAACGCCCGACGTCGAAACGCTGCAAAAATATAGCGAACTTTTCGGCGTCAGCATCGATTCGCTCGTAAAAGACGAGGCGGAAGACTTGCAAGATGTACCGCCTTCCGTGCCGTCCCCTAAAAAGAATAAAAAAGACGACGGCAAACTGCTCGGAATATTGGGGCTTGCCGTTTCGCTTTTGGGGTGCGTTTCGCTCATCGTATTCGGCGTTATTTTGATCTTTGACGAGAAAACGGCGAGCGGCGTTGCGCAGTCGTCTACAATCGTTTTGGACGGAACGTCGATTGCAATGCTGATTTCGGTGCTGTTCGTGATCTTTGGAGTGATTCTGCTCATCAAAACGGGAAAACGAAAGTAGGGGGAAGTTATGAAAAAATTGTCGTACG
Source organism: Clostridia bacterium (assembly GCA_017621735.1). Classification (GTDB taxonomy): domain Bacteria; phylum Bacillota; class Clostridia; order Christensenellales; family Borkfalkiaceae; genus Gallimonas. The sequence continues at coordinate 35,697 of JAGASM010000036.1, forward strand.
CGTTTGCGCTTCTTGCAGTTTTACTCACAAACGCCATGTGCGTTGTCGTAACGTACGTTTGCACAAACGGCTATCATGCGGAAAAACATCATTTTACAAGTGCGCCTTGGGAAGTGGGGTTTTTATTTATAATTCCGTTTGCCGTTGCAATCGCGGCTTGTGCCGTTCTATCTTATATTGCCAAGAAGAAAAGTTTTAACAATCCCGTCGGCGGCAAGAAAAACGGTTGATATTTGCAGTAAAAAAGACGAACGAAAAAATTTTCGTTCGTCTTTTTTTTTGTAGCCTTTAGCGGAAAAGAACTACCACTTGAAGCGGTGGTATAAAAAATCTATCGCAAAAAAAGTGGATTTTCCGACCGCAAATAAAAAACACAGGAGGATTCGTCATGACGGTAGCCTTTAGCGGAAAAGAACTACCACTTGAAGCGGTGGTATAAAAAATCTATCGCACCCCCTGTGTTATAAAAAAGTGGGGTTTCCGACCACAAATAAAAAACACAGGAGGATTCGTCATGACGGTAGTCTTTAGCGGAAAAGAACCACCACTTGAAGCGGTGGTATAAAAAATCTATCGCAAAGCCCCCTGTGATATAAAAAGGCGGGGTTTCCGACCACAAATAAAAAACACAGGAGGATTTTTCAGTATGCGCTTTTTGGATACTTGTCCTATTTCCACAACTGATCGGGATGAAAGCCGTATACTTGAACGACTTCAAAGAGCGGACAGTTGGCAATATCGTTAGACGTTACGACGGGACCGCCGTCCGAGTCGATATCGTAGCCGAAATTTTTGTATGCTTGCCACACCAAATGACTGCAATGCGTCGCTTCGGGCGTAAAGCCTTGGTCTTTTTTTGAAAAGATTCCCACTGTGAGCGAGTAGGGGATTCCGTTTAAGTGTTCTAACGCGGAAGAGCCGATCTGCGTGCGTTCCTCTTCCGTCAAATCTTTCATACGGAGAATGATAAAGTTGGTTGCCGATTGAAACCACGCCATGCTTTCGGTATGGGAAAGCCGACCGGGGGCAACCGATTGTAAAATGCTTTCCGTTTTTGCGTTTGCGACGATGGCAGCGTGCCCGTTTCGCCAACCGTACGTGTGGCAGGTAGAAGTTACGATGACGTCCCCGTCCTTCAAAGGGGCAAAAGGGGCAAGCCTACCCAGAAGCACCTCGTGCGGGGTGGTCGGCGCGGCGAGAATGTGTACGATTTTGCCTTCGTAGAAGAAGGCGTCTTGGAAATTGAGGATACGCGAAGGCTGCGTTTTGAGTTCATCGAGCGGCTCGCGCGCAAGTCCCGTTTGATAGTAAAGCGTTTCGTAATCTTCGTCCGTCCAAACGTCCTTTTCGAGGAGTTCGGTTAAATCTATTTTTTCGTAATCGGGCACGTAACGCGCGGCGTCTTCCGTTTTCCATTCAACGGCGAGAAGAACGGTCATCACGAGGGCGACGGTTACGACGATTGCCGTAAAAACACAGGACAAGCGGAAGAAAAAAGTGCCGATTGAGAATTTTTTCTTCTTTTTCACGCGGAACTCCTTTCAAAATAGCATTGCGCTATTCTTGGATATCATACCACGCGCGGGGGAATCTGTCAAGTGGGAATAGGGCGCGTCGCATAGATCGCGCTCTTTGTAGGCAAAGGGGGCAAAAACGCGCGCTCGGAAAGAGGAGCACGGGTGTTTTTGGGGAGAAACAATATAAGGCGCGCGCCCGTTGGAGTGAGGGAAAGAGGAGATCGCAAAGGCGCGTTGAGAGAAAATCACACGAAAGTTTTTCCGCGCGGCAAAAGGCGTAGTTGTTTGCCGAAAGCGTACAATGCAAGGCTGCGTTTCTACGGAACGGCAGATAGAGGAGGCTTTCTGCAAGAGGCGAATTTACTTAACGAAAGCGTACAACGCGAGGCTGCGTTTCTACGGAACGGCAGATAGAGGGGGCTTTCTGCAAGAGGCGAATTTACTTAACGAAAATGCACAACGCAAGGCTGCGTTTCTACGGAACGGTTATACGGAAGGGTGTTCTCGCTCGGCAAGAATTTCCCCCGATTCTCCGTCCAAAAGAAAGGAATGCGTGTTCCCGTTTTTTCCGACAATGGCAACGTAATAATAATTTTTCTCTCGGCGCAACAAACGCACGTAAAACTCGGCATGCAGTTCTCCGTCTTCCGTAAACGGAATGAGCGCCTCGTCGCGTTGTTCGAGCATTTTTTCAAGCGCCCCTTCTATCGAAAGAGTATTCTCGTTTTTTACCGACGTTGCCGTAATTTCGCGTACATGCTCCCCGCACTCAATGCGTAAATCGACGGTTGAGGTCGGAAATTCTTTTACGCTTTGCTCGTAGTAGTATTCGTTTTTTACGGTGTGGAAGGACGTTTCTCCGCCGCCTTCCGTTTCTCCGTAAGAAAAGAAAATACGATAGCCGTCTGCGGAAGAAAAATCGCGCAGGGAGATTTCCACAAGCGACTGCTTTTCGCCGACAATGCCGTCGGAGAGGTGCGGTTGTTCGCGCGTAACGCAAGAAAACGTTACGGAAAATTCATCCGTTTGCGCGTAAAATAGGTCGCTGCGCGCCTCCGAGATCCGGGAAGAAAAATCGTCGCCGTCGCAAGCGGTTAAAACGGGAAACAAGATGGCAAGAAGAAGGATAATTTTTGGTCGTTTCATGCTATATGCTATGAAAGGGAAAGGTGCGTTATGCAATAATAGACGAACGTTGTTTGAATAGGGAGGCGAGAAAGGGGCGTCGGACGGTAGAGGGGACAAAAAAATACGCATGCACGGAAAACGGGAAGATAGACGACCGTTGCTTTGGGAAAGGGCGTCGGACGGTAGGGGGCAAAAAAATACGCGTGCACGGGGAACGGGAAGATAGACGAACGCGGCTTGAACAAGGGGCGAGAAAGGGGCGATGGACGGTAGGGGGAAAAGCAAAAAATACGCATGCACGGGAAACGGGACGATGGACGAACGCGGCTTGAACAAGGGGAGAGAAAGGGGCGACGGACGGTAGGAGGAAGAGCGAAATAAAGGGTAGGCGCGCGGGGGCTTCCTTGCTATGCAAGGAGATGTAAAAATCCGCCCGAATTTTTTTCGTTCATACGGTTGCAATTTTCCGTTAGATGTGATAAAATATGCAAAATAACCGAAAGGAGGAAAGAGAATGAAAAATCTCGTGTTGAGAACGGCGATTATCACGTTGAGTGCAACCGTATTTCTCTTTCTCCTCATTTTTGGAATTTGCGCCGCTTGCGCGCCCGTCGCCATGATGAACGTTACGGCGAATTTGGGAATGAAAGCGCAAAGCGGAAATTATGCCTACCGCGTTTACGAGCGCGACGGCACGATCGAGCATCTTGCTTACGCTTGCGAAATTGCCATCGTTACGCAGGACGACGATAAAATTATCGAAAGATTAGACGTCTTTTTCGATGAGGCTGGGTTTGCAAACTACTGCATGGCGCAAGATGAGGCGAGTGCCGGTTCTAACCATATCAGCGGCGGGTACGGACAGTACCTCTACGGCGGCTATGCGTGCGCCCTTTATCGGGTTGGGGAAAAGACGGAGGCGATCGACTATGCAATCGAGGCGGCGGGCGAACAGTTCCCTCAAAACAACGCCGTTATCGCTCTTGCGTACGAAGGAAAGGAAGACGCTCGCTTTTGCGATGACTTTGCAAGCGCGTTAAAGGGAAGCGCGGCAAAGGATGTTCAAGCGTGTAAAGATATCATAAATATTTTGGAGGATTTTGCTAATGAGTAGGATTGTAAAAGAAGGGTTGACGTTCGACGACGTATTGTTGATTCCGCAAGCGTCCAACGTGCTTCCGCACGAAGTGGACTTACGTACTTGTCTTACGCCTGAAATTCAGTTGAATATTCCCATCGTTTCCGCTGCAATGGATACGGTAACGGAAAGCCGCCTTGCCATCGCCATGGCGCGTGAGGGGGGCATCGGAATTATTCACAAAAATATGAGTATCGAAGAACAGGCGGCGCACGTTGACAAGGTAAAGCGTTCGGAGCACGGCGTTATCACCGATCCTTTTTTCTTGGAGCCGCAAAACCTCGTAAAAGACGCGCTTGCGCTTATGGAACGCTATCGTATTAGCGGTGTTCCGATTACGAAGGGTGGAAAACTTGTCGGGATTTTGACGAATCGCGACCTTCGCTTTGAAACGAACTACGATCAACCGATCGAAAACGTTATGACGAAGAACAACCTCGTTACCGCACCTGTGGGAACAAGCCTTGCAGATGCGCAAAAAATCCTCGGCAAACATAGAATTGAAAAACTTCCTATCGTTGACGAAAAGGGTTACTTGAAGGGATTGATCACCATTAAAGATATCGAAAAATCCATTCAGTATCCCAACTCCGCGCGCGATAAAAACGGTAGACTTCTCGTCGGTGCGGCGGTCGGAACGGCGGCAAACACCATGGACCGTATTGCGGCGCTTGTCGATGCAAAGGTAGACGTTCTTGCGATCGATACGGCGCACGGACACAGCATGGGCGTCATTAAAAAGGTTTCTGAAATTAAGGCGAAGTATCCTAAACTCACCCTCATTGCGGGGAACGTTGCGACGGCGGCGGCTACGCGCGCGCTGATTGAAGCGGGTGCGGACGTTGTAAAAGTCGGAATCGGCCCCGGGTCCATTTGTACGACGCGCGTCGTCGCGGGGATCGGCGTTCCGCAACTTACCGCGGTCATGGATTGCGCGGAAGAGGCGGATAAACTCGGAAAGCGCATCATCGCGGACGGCGGAATTAAATATTCGGGCGATATCGTCAAGGCGCTTGCTGCGGGCGGTAGCGCGGTTATGATCGGCTCTATGCTCGCGGGGACGACGGAAAGCCCCGGCGAAATCGAATTGTATCAAGGCAGAAGTTTCAAGGTTTACCGCGGAATGGGATCCCTTTCCGCAATGGCGGCAGGCTCGAAAGACAGATACTTCCAAGAAGACGCGAAGAAGTTCGTACCCGAAGGGGTGGAAGGCAGAGTTCCTTACCGTGGAACGGTTTCCGATATCATCTTCCAAATGAAGGGCGGAATCCGCTCGGGCATGGGATATTGCGGAAAGCGCAATATCGAAGACCTCCGCAAGAACTCGGAGTTTGTCCGCATTACCAACGCAGGGCTTCTTGAAAGCCATCCTCACGACATTTCCATCAGCAAGGAAGCGCCCAACTACACTTCCAAATAAGAAAAACACCCAATATGGGTGTTTTCCCCTAAACACGAAAAAATCACGGAGGATTATTATATGGAAAACAACAAACGTCCCGAAAGTATGGAACGCATCGTAACGCCCGCTTTGGCGCAAGCGTTTATCGAAGAACAAGTGAAAGAAATTCGCGCACAAGTGGGAGATAGAAAGGTGCTCCTCGCGCTTTCGGGCGGGGTTGACTCGTCCGTCGTCGCGGCGCTTTTGATCAAAGCGATCGGCAAGCAACTTGTCTGCGTGCACGTCAATCACGGCTTGCTCCGCAAGGGAGAGCCCGAACAGGTCGTCGAGGTATTCCGCAATCAAATGGATGCAAACCTCGTATACGTCGATGCGGTCGAGCGCTTCCTCGGCAAGTTGGAAGGAGTGGAAGAACCGGAGAAAAAACGTAAGATTATCGGCGCGGAATTTATTCGCGTATTTGAGGAAGAAGCAAGAAAGTTGGAAGGAATTGACTTCCTTGCACAAGGGACGATTTATCCCGACATTCTCGAAAGCGGTCCTGTCAAGGCGCACCATAACGTAGGCGGACTTCCCGACGATTTGCAGTTTGAACTTGTCGAACCGTTGAAATTCCTCTTCAAAGACGAAGTGCGCGTCGTCGGAAAAGAGTTGGGACTCCCCGACGGTATGGTATACCGTCAGCCGTTCCCCGGCCCCGGGCTTGGGGTGCGTTGCCTCGGCGCCATCACGCGGGAAAGATTAGAAGTTGTTCGCGAGTCGGATGCGATCTTGCGGGAAGAATTTGCAAAGAACGGGTTGGAAGGACAGGTTTGGCAGTACTTTACCGCCGTTCCCGATTTCCGTTCCGTCGGCGTGTTGAACGATACGCGTACGTATGCGTATTCCGTTATTATTCGCGCCGTCAATACCGTAGACGCGATGACTGCTACGGTTGCGCACGTTCCGTTTGCACTTTTGCAGCACATTACCGAACGCATTACGCACGAAGTGCCCAACGTCAACCGCGTACTCTTCGACCTTACGCCGAAGCCCGTCGCGACCATTGAGTGGGAATAATCAAATAAAAAAATGCGGCGGGGGGAAATGAGTTCACCTCGCCGTTTTGATAAGGAGTGATGCTATGTCCGCATTGTTAAATAAAGGAATTGCAGTGGGAGCGACGTTCTTGACGCTTGTCGCAACGGGGCTCCTTTCGGCGTGCTCCGGGGGAGAGTACGAAACGAACGTGCACCCGATCGAGGAGGCGTTCAACGGAATACAAATTAAAACGGAAACGGCGGGGATTGAGTTTATTTTCTCCGAGAGCGACGCGTGCGCCGTTACCTGTTACGAACGGACGGATATGAAACATGCCGTTTCCGTAAAAGAAGGCGTGTTGACGATCGAGTTGATTGACGAGAGGGAATGGTACGAAACCTTTTATGGATTTTCCGATCCCAAAATCACCCTTTCTCTTCCCCGAACGGAGTATGGCGATCTTTTGATTGACGAAAGCACGGGGGACGTGGAAATTCCGAGCAGTTTCAAATTTACAAGCGTCGATATTACCGTTAGCACGGGGGACGTGGCGTGCAATGCCTCTACGTCGGGAATGATGAAAATAAAATCGAGCACAGGGGCAATTCGCGTAGAGGGGGCATCGTGCGGGGCGCTCGATTGCTCCGTTTCGACAGGAAGCGTTACCCTTTCTCAAATCAGTTGCGACGGGGGTGTTTCCGTGGAAGTTTCGACGGGAAAGACGGATGTTTCCGATCTTGCGTGCAGCCGTTTTGATTCGGACGGCAGTACGGGAAAAATCGCGTTAAACAACGTAATTGCGTCGGGAATGATGTTTATTGAGCGGAGTACGGGGGACGTTTTGTTCGACGGATGCGACGCGAGCGAAATTTACGTGGAAACGGATACGGGGGACGTAAGAGGGAGCCTTCTTTCGGATAAGGTATTCTTGGTGGAAACGGACACGGGTAAAATTGACGTTCCCAAAACGACGTCGGGGGGAAGGTGTGAGATCTCGACGGACACGGGAGATATTAAAATTACCATTCAATCATAAATGAAAAAAGCGACCTCTTGAAGAGGTCGCTTTTCAGTTTGTGGTTTTGTCAGCACCGCAGCTTGCGCGAAGAAATGCGTATTTAGTCGAGTTTATTTCCGCATTTTCCGCAAAACGCGTCGTTTGCGTTGAGTTGTTCTCCGCAAGAGGGGCACGTTTTCGTCAATTTTGCGCCGCAACTTGCGCAAAAGGTATTTTCGGCGGGGTTTTCCGCTCCGCAAGCGCACGTCTTTTTGGGAGTGCTTACGGCATTTGCAATCGTTTGAAATCCGGGGCTCATGCTTTTTGTCGCCTCGTTAAATACGGGCGCTGTTTCTTGCATGGTATAAGACTGGATTTCCCGTCTAAATGCGAAAATCGTCATCATTGCACCTGCTGCCGTCAACGGAAACCCGATAAACATCAAAAAGAACAGTTTGGGCATGCCTTCTCCGATGGAGGAGAAAAAATCAACAAATCCCGTAATCACGCAGGCAATTCCCGCGACAAGAGCGCTTATGCCGATAATCTTGAGCAGTTTTTTTGTTTTGAGGTGTTTTTCAGACATAGGTCGTTCTCCTTTTTTTCGCTATTCTATCATAGGAACGTTGAGTTGTCAAGAGGGGGTGCCTGCGCTCTTTGTTTTTTTAATTTTACGTTTGCTTGCCGTTTTCGTTTGCTCAATGCGGGAGAATATGGTATAATTTTAAGGAGAACAATGAGAGGTGAACTATGTTACAGGTCAACGGCGTCAGTTTGCAGTACGGAAGCAAAAAACTCTTTGAGGACGTCAATTTGAAATTTACCAAGGGGAATTGCTACGGAATCATCGGCGCGAACGGAGCGGGGAAATCTACCTTCTTGAAGGTCTTGTCGGGGGAAATCGAACCCAACAAAGGGGACGTTTCCATGGATAAAAACGAGCGAATGTCCGTTCTTGCGCAAAACCAAAACAAGTACGACTTTGAAACGGTCTTGCGTACGGTTATGCTTGGGCATAAACACCTTGTGGAAATCATGGACGAAAAGGACGCGCTTTACGCGCATGCGGACTTTACCGAAGAGGACGGCGTGCGGGCTTCCGAGTTGGAAAGCGAGTTTGCCGAACTCGGCGGTTGGGAGGCGGAGAGCGAGGCGCAGACGCTCTTGAACGAGTTGGATATTCCCACGGAATTGCATTATTTGCAGATGAGCGAGTTGGACGCAAAGCAAAAGGTGCGCGTGCTGCTTGCGCAAGCGCTGTTCGGCAATCCCGACGTGCTTCTTCTCGACGAGCCGACGAACAATCTCGACTTAAAAACCGTCCGTTGGTTAGAAAATTACCTTCTTAACTTTGAAAATACCATTATTATCGTATCGCACAACCGCCACTTCCTCAACAAGGTGTGCACGCATATTTGCGACGTTGACTTTGGGAAGATCAATCTCTTCCTCGGCAACTACGATTTTTGGTATCACACGTCGCAGTTGCTTGCGCGCCAACAAAAGGACGCGAATAAAAAGGCGGAGCAACGCGCTGCGGAACTCAAAGAATTCATCGCGCGCTTTGCGGCGAATGCAAGTAAATCGCGCCAAGCGACTTCCCGTAAAAAAGAGTTGGAAAAACTTACGATTTCCGACTTTAAGCCCTCTTTGCGTAAGTATCCGTTTATCGATTTTAAGTACGAACGGGAAATCGGAAACGATATTTTGCAGGTAGAAGGGTTGACGAAAGAAGGATATTTCAAAAATCTTTCGTTTACCGTGCAAAAAGGGGACAAGATCGGAATCGTATGCGACAAGTCCACCACCGTTACCATGCTTTACGACGTCCTCACGGGCAAAGAACAGGCGGATGCGGGTACGGTAAAGTGGGGGAAAACGATTTCGCACTCCTATTTTCCGCAAAACAACAACGAGTTTTTCGACGGCTGCAATTTAACGCTTGTGCAATGGCTTTCGCAGTTCAGTAAAGACCATTACGAAGAATATCTCCGCGGTTGGCTCGGCAGAATGCTCTTCTCGGGAGAAGAGGCAATGAAGAGCGCAAAGGTGCTTTCGGGTGGCGAAAAGGTGCGCTGTATGCTCGCCAAAATGATGCTCGAAGGGGGGAATTTCCTCATTTTCGACGAACCGACCAACCACCTCGATTTGGAATCGATCACCTCGCTCAACAACGGACTTACGGCGTTTAAGGGATGCATGCTCTTGACGTCGCACGACCAAGAACTCATGAATACGGTTGCGAACCGCATTATCGTCATTGACGAAACGAAGACGTTTGACAAGAACGTTACCTTCGACGAATATTTGGAACTTGTAGAATAACAAAAACCCGTTCCCGCCTCGCGGGAACGGGTTTTTTTTAATTATAGCCTTTAGCGGAAAAAGATCATCGCTTGAAGTGGTGGTATAAAAAATAAAGTAAGATTGCCGACCGCAAATAAAAAACGCAAGAGGATTTTGAATGAAAAAAAGAAAAATTCGCGGTAATTCGACATTTTTGTATACAAAAACAATAATTTTGCAAAATTATATTTTATTTTTTTACAAAAATCGCTTTACACTTACAAAAATGTGTTTTATAATACCTACATCATCACATTGAGGCGAGGGAATTATGAAACAAGAACAAGTGATCATTTTAGAAAACAACGAGTCGTTTGCGCAACAATTACAAGCGGAACTTTCAAAATGGGAGGGGCTTTCCGTATGTGCAGTAACGGACGACGGGGAAGAGGGGTTATCTCTCATCGAGCGGCATAAACCGTCGCTGATTTTATTAAGTCTGCATCTAAAACGGCAAGACGGATTTTCCGTTTTGGAAGAATTGCACAAGTTGGGAAAACGGGCAAACGTTGTCGTGCTCGGCAACTTTTCGGATGATGCGGTTATCAATCGCGTCATTTCACTCGGCGCACGTTATTACATGATGAAACCCGTTTCCGCGGAGGTGGTCGCGGGGCGGTTAAAGCAACTTGCGGAAGAGGACGCAGGCGCGCCTGTAACGGAGAACGTTGAACGCAAGCGCGCCGGATCGCTTGACGAGCGGATTAGCGGAATTTTTATTTCTATCGGGATTCCGCCGCATATCAAAGGATATAATTATTTACGTGAGGGGATCAAAATGGCGGTGGAAGATCCGCACATCATCAACAACGTAACGAAAAAATTGTATCCGATGATCGGGGAACGTTTTGAAACTTCGGCAAGTAAAGTAGAACGGGCAATTCGCCATGCCATTGAAGTTGCTTGGAATCGTGGACGCATTGATGCGGTAAATGCAATCTTTGGAGCGCGGGTATATATCGGTACGGAAAAGCCGACGAACAGTGAATTTATTGCGCTTGTTGCGGATAAACTCATTTTAGAAAATATGGCGTAGCCGCACGGGTTGCCGCGTTCATGGGTATGGCGGAAGGGCAATTCTTTCTATGGGAAGACGGCTTTTCGGCGGACAAGGCGTGCGGAGTGTTCTACGAGCGCGGCGAAGAGGGAGTTTCAGTTTTCGAGCGGATAAAGCGTGTACGGTGTTCTACGGGGGCGCGGCGGACGAAGAAAGCGTGTACGGTGTTCTACGGGTGCGCGACGGAAGAAGGGAGTTTCAGTTTTCTAGCGGATAAAGCGTGTACGGCGTTCCATTGAGCGCGGCGAAGAGGGGGTTTCAGTTTTCGAGCGGATAAAGCGTGTACGGTGTTCTACGGGTGCGGCGAAGAGGGAACTGTGGCTTTTGCAAATCGTTTTGAAAAACCGCACGTTTTTTGAATGAAATAATACGTTGGCGATTGTACGAAAAAAGCGATGATTCGGGCGGGGAACCGCCCGTATTTTTTCTATTTACCATCGAATTTTTTGCTTGGCTATACGCGCGCGTGCCCCTTTTATGAAAAAAAGTACTTTTTTCCGTGCAAAGAGGGAAAATATTTTCGCAATACCGTTGAAAAATCCAAGGAAAAATGTTATACTGTAAAGTGAGAAAAAAGCGATTCCCGTAAGGGAAGAACGGAGGAATATTTTGAACGGACTCGGACGAGGCACAAATAAAGAAAACAAGGAGAATCGTTCCTTTTTCACACGGGAAACGGTCGGCATGACGCTATTGCTGTTTAGTGCGATTGCGTTTTTGATTGCGGTTACCCGTTCGTTGATGTTTGGGGAAGTGGGGATTGCCATTACGGGATTCTTGCTCGGCGTTTTCGGTTATCTTACCTATCCTATTCTCATTTTGTTGATTTACACATCCGTCGTGATGGTATTTGGGAAGAAATTACTTCCCACCCGTTGGGTTACTTATTTTTACGCGCTTTTGGCGGTTGTCTTTTTGATCGTTCACCTTGGAACGAGTGTGGACGCCGTGAACGGAACGTATGGCGAATATCTGGTTGCGTGTTATACAGCGGGAGAAGGTGGGATTACTACCTGCACGGGGGGCGGAATCGTCTATGCGCTTGTCGTGTATCCTTTCCGCGCGCTCCTTTCCGTTGCGGGCGCGTTCGTCGTATTTTCCTTCCTCGTCGCGCTTACCCTCTTTTTGATCGTTCGCAAAACGCCTCTTTTTGAGGCGGTCAAGCGCAGAGCGGTGGGCGGAGAAAAACAAGTGCGCAAACCGCAAAGCACGGCGGGGAGAGAATTACCCCAAGCGGAAGGCGTGCGCGCGTATCCCGCGCCGATTACGTTTGACGATTTACCGCAGGCGGAAGCGCCGAAAGCGGTTCCCGTTCAACAAGAGCGGACGGAAGCGGGGGCGCCGAAGGTGTCCGAATATCGCAAGAGCCGTGAAATTCTCTTTTCAACCGATCCTGCGAGCAGTTATCGCGACAATTTGATTTTCGACCGCGATTCGCGGTTTAACAGTACCAAGCGCCGTTCGACGGTTACGCCGACGGAAGGGGAAACGCCGACGACCTATTTGAGCGGATACTCCGAGCGCGCGGAAGAGGTGCGCGAGAGTATGCCGAGAAGGGTAGTCGAGCCGACGCGCCCGCGCTACGAAGAGGGGACGTTCCGTGCCGAAACGCCCACGCAATACGACCTTCCCCAAATAGAGGCGCCCGCGCCCTCTTACCGCGCGAGCCAAGCGCCTGCACAACCCGTTCAAGAACGCGATTATTACAAAAACGACGTAGCGTACGAAGAAGAATATTCTTCCGCGCCCAACGTTTCCGATTATGAGGATGAGATTCCCGACCTGCTTCCCGAAGAAGAACCCGTCCGCGAGTTGCCCGCAGAGCAAGTGGAACGGGTAACGCCTTCGTCTGCGATGGCGTCGGATATCCGCAGTTTGTTCTCCTCCTCCCAAGATACAAAAGATAAGGATGATTCCATTTCAGGAGGGCGCATTCGTCCCGTTCCGACGGAGCAAATGGACGTCGAGAGAGGCGGGCGTATTCGCGGGGAGCAATTCTCCGAGGGATTGCGCGGAGAAAGACGGAGCGTTGCAGGGTTGTTTGATTCGGAAGAACCGGAACTTCCCGAAGAAACCGAAACAACGCCTCTTCCCGAAAGCGGAAGAAGGCTTCTTGCGCACACCATGGCGGCAAGCGCAACGCCGAAAGAGGAAGAAAAGCCCGCACCCAAACCGCAAAAACACGTGTACAAGGCATATAATCGCCCGTCGATCGAACTGTTCCGTCAATCGGAAGATAAGGTGGACGTTCCCCAAGAGGAAATCGACCGCAATTCCGCGATTATCGTGGAAACGTTGGACGGTTTCCACGTCGATGCGGAAGTGGTTAAGGTAACGTGCGGTTCGTCCGTTACCCGTTACGATATCGACATTCCCCGCAATATCACGGTCAATACCGTTATCAAAAGGGATGAAGAAATCGCCATGCGCCTCCATGCGCGCGACGGCGTCAATATGTATGCAAACCGTGAAAGCGGAGCCATTTCCATCGAAGTTCCCAACGCGAAGCGCGCAACCGTAGGGGTGCGTTCCGTTATGAATGCGGACGACTACGTCAACGCGAAACCGACGGCGCTTGCCTTTGTCATGGGGAAAGACGTCGAGGGGCGGGACGTATGCGGTGATATCGTCAAAATGAAGCACGTGCTCGTGGCGGGCTCTACGGGCTCGGGGAAATCGGTGTGCCTTAACGCGCTTCTCGTCAGTTTGATTTGCAAGTATTCGCCCGAAGATTTGCGCCTCATCTTGATCGATCCCAAAAAGGTAGAGTTCGCCGTGTTCGACGGGCTTCCGCACTTGATGATCAACGAAATTATCGCCGACGCGCAAAAGGCGGTTACGGCGCTTAATTGGGCGATCAAAGAAATGGAACGCCGTTACAGTTTGTTCGAGCAAAAGACGAGGGACGGAAGTCTTGTCCACAATATCGACGATTACAACACAAAGCGTACCGAAGATGAGGACAAACTTGCAAAGATCGTCATCGTCGTCGACGAACTTGCGGATTTGATGTCGGTTGCAAAGAAAGACATAGAAGAAAGGATTCAGCGACTTGCGCAAAAGGCGCGGGCGGCGGGGATTCACCTCGTCATCGCAACGCAGCGTCCGTCCGTCGACGTCATTACGGGCGTCATCAAGGGGAATTTACCTACGCGCCTTGCATTCCGCGTCATTCAAGAAGTGGACAGCCGTACCATTCTCGACGAATCGGGTGCGGAAAAATTGCTTGGCTACGGGGATATGCTTTACCGTACGGAAGGAATGTTCAGTTGCAAGCGCGTTCAAGGCGCGTTCTTGACGACGAACGAAATCGAATCGGTCGTCAAAGATATCAAGGCGAACAACGAGGCGTATTTCGACGAATCGGTTGCCGACTTTATCAACAGTACCAACCAAACGGCGGAAAGCAGCGGCGCGGCAAGCGACGCGGACGGCAGTGCAGCGGATCCGCAGTATATCAAAGCGCTCGGAATCGTAGTAAAACTCGGTCAGGCGTCCATTTCGCTTATTCAGAGAAAGTGTTCGGTCGGCTATAACCACGCGGGGAAAATTATCGAGTGGATGGAAGTGATGGGGTACATTTCCCCGTTTGACGGAAAGGCGAAAGCGCGTACCGTATTGCTTACGCCCGAAGAGTACGAAAGTAAGTACGGCAGTTTGGATTAAGCGGAATTTAGGCGGACGGAATTTTCAAAAAGTCCGCGCGGGGGCGTGTTTTCCTCAAAGAAACGGAAGGGTAACTTTTTCGGAAACGGCAAGGGGTGCGTCAATTCCCCGCAAAGCAACTTTTTTCGGAAACGGTAAAACAAAAGCAGGTAGGAGTCTTGGCGGATGATCAAGAAAAAGTTTGGGATGATTTCCCTTGGGTGCGATAAAAACCGCGTCGACGGCGAACGGTTGCTCGGCGAGGTGAAAGCGCACGGATGTGAAATAACAGACGATCCGAGCGAAGCGGAAATTTTAATCGTCAATACGTGCGCATTTTTGAATGCGGCGCGAAAAGAGGCGATTGAAACGGTGCTCGAATGTAACGGATACCGAAGCGGGAAGTTGGAAAAACTTGTCGTAAGCGGATGTCTTCCCGAAAAGTACGTAGACGAACTGTTTGCGCCTTTGACGGAAGCGGACGTGTTTCTCGGCATCAACGACGCAAACGTTCTCTTTGAGGCGTTGGAGCGTTCTTATCGGGGAGAACGGGTGAACGGCGTTCGTTCTTGTCAAAACCCTGTTCCCGCGACGCGCGTGCTTACCACGGTGCCGCATCTTGCGTATTTGAAAATTGCGGACGGTTGTGCAAATCACTGCACGTACTGCTTGATTCCCAAAATCCGCGGGAAGTACCGTTCTTATCCGATGGAAGACCTTGTAGAAGAGGCGAAAGGGCTTGGGCAAATCGACGAACTCATTCTCGTCGCACAAGATACCACCCGTTACGGAATCGACCTTTACGGAAACAATCAATTTGTAAATTTAATCAAAAAAATTTCTAAACTTGACAACATATGCCACATTCGTTTGTTATACTGTTATCCGGAAATGATTTCCGAGGAGTTGATTGAAGAAATCAAGCGGAATAAAAAGGTATTGCATTATTTGGATATTCCTTTGCAGCACTCGGAAGACCGTATTTTGAAGAGAATGGGGCGGCGGGGAACGCGGCAAAGTTATCTTTCTTTGTTTGAACGTCTTCGCAAAGAAATTCCCGATCTCGCCATTCGCACGACGTTTATCAGCGGGTTTCCTTCCGAAAAAGAAGAGGAACACGTCGCGCTCAAACGGTTTTTAGGGGAGGCAAACTTGACCAACTGCGGGTTTTTTGCCTACTCTCGTGAGCCTGATACGCCCGCGTACGGCATGGCGGAGCAAGTGCATCACGCGACGAAAGGTCGCCGAGTGCGTGAGTTGTACGCCGTGCAGGCGGAAATATCCCGCACATATTTGCAAGCGTACGTAGGAAAGACGCTCGAAGTCGTTTGCGACGGGATTGATTACGAAAAATCATGTTTCGTCGGAAGGGCGTTTTTCCAAGCGCCCGAGATTGACGGAGTCGTCTACTTTACCTCCCCTCGGGCGGAAACGGGAAAACGGTATCAAATCGTCGTGGATTCGGCGGACGAATACGATCTATACGGACATACGGAGGAATCATATGAACTTACCTAACAAAATTACCTTGGCGAGAATTTTTCTCATCCCCGCGTTTATCGTACTCTTTTATTTGGAGGAGACGTTAAACGGATATAACTACCTTGTCGCGGGAATCGTCTTTTCTGTTGCGGCGGCGACCGATTTTGTAGACGGACACATTGCAAGAAAGCGCGGGCTTGTTACCAACCTCGGAAAATTTCTTGATCCGATTGCGGACAAAGTTCTCGTTTCCACGGCGTTTATCTTGCTTTTAACAAGACCGATGGCGTTTGAAGTGGTCGGGGAATGGGGGATTCCCGTCGCGGGCGTTCTCGTCGCGTTGATTTTGGCGCGGGAACTCATCGTAAGTGGATTCCGTATGATCGCCGCGGGACAAAATATCGTTCTTGCAGCGGATAACATCGGAAAAATCAAGGCTTGGATGCAAGACGTCGCGGTTGCGGCGCTCGTCATCGCGACGTCTTTTCTCGGCACGGAGTTTGGAACGGTTGCCGTTTATATCGGACTCGTTTCCTTTGTCATATGCGCAATTTTAACCGTTTGGTCGGGAATTCATTACATTGTAAAAAACAGAGCGGTGCTCAAATCTTGAGGGGGCAATCGTGAAATACGCACTCATTGTCCTCAGAGAGGGAAGGCGTTCGCTCCGCGGAGAAGGATATCCCGCCGTCGTCGACGCGTTTTTATCGGGAGGGGTGGAACTTTCTGAAATCGTCCTGTGTTCGCTTTCGGACGGAAGGGCGATCGCATCGACGGTAACGCGATTAAAAGGGGAATACGACGGGGTGTTTCTCACTTGTGCGGAAGAGCGGCTTGGATATGCAAGCGATCTGCTTTCCGCGTCGGGCATTGTTTTAAGCGGCGGTTTGTGTGAGGGGGAATGCCTTTTTGCGCTTATCCCCGCGACGGCGACGGGAGTGAAAGCGGTATCCCTCGAAGTGGTTCCCGCCATCGATAGGCAACGGAAAAAGCGCTATTCGCAAATCGTGATCCGCGCGGTCATGCCCCCGCCCGAACGGGTAGAAGGCTTGATTGCACAGGCAAAACGCATGAGCGGAGGGAGTTTGTCCTTTTCCGTTTGGGACGAATTCGGCGATACGCGCATTGAAATCGTGTACGATTCGGAAACGCCCAAAATGCTTGCGGACGACGTAACGCGTTTGTTTGTTTCCGCCCTCGACGAGTACGTATACGCCGTCGACGATACGCCGCTCGCGCAGAGGGTATGCGACGCGCTTTCCCTTCACCGTTTGGTGCTTTCTACGGCGGAATCGTTTACGGGCGGTAGCGTCGGAAGGGAGATCGTTTCCGTTCCCGGAGCAAGCAAAGTGTTTTACGAAGGGTTAAACACATATGCGAACGAATCGAAAATAGAACGGGCGGGGGTGTCCCTTCTCACCTTAAAGGGGGAAGGAGCGGTATCCGATAGCGTCGCATACGAAATGGCGGCGGGATTGATCGGACAAGGACATTGCGACGTCGCGGTATCCACGACGGGGATCGCGGGACCAAAATCGGACGACACGAATAAGCCCGTCGGTCTGTGTTATATTGCGGTGGGGACAAAGGAGCGCGTGCGCGTTTACCGTTTCCATTTGGAAGGGGATCGGGAAAAAATCACCCAAACGGCGAAAAACCTCGCCCTCTTCCTCGTTTACAAAGAGATAAAATAAGTAAGGAGATAGAACATGAACGAAGAAAAACTCAAAGCATTAGACGCGGTGCTTGCACAAATTGAAAAGGCGTACGGGAAGGGTGCGATTATGAAATTAGGCGCAGAAGCGGGAAATACGGACATCGAAACGATTCCCACGGGCTGCCTTGCACTCGATTTGGCGCTCGGAATCGGCGGACTTCCCCGCGGAAGAATGATTGAAATCTACGGACCGGAATCTTCCGGTAAAACGACGGTCGCCCTTCATGCCGTTGCACAAGCGCAAGCGCTCGGCGGAATTGCGGCGTTTGTCGATGCGGAACACGCGCTCGACCCCGTCTATGCAAAAAAACTCGGCGTTAAGTTGGACGAACTCTACGTTTCCCAACCGGATACGGGCGAACAGGCGCTCGATATCGTCGATTCGCTCGTGCGTTCTTCCGCAGTGGATATTATTGTCGTCGACTCGGTTGCGGCGCTTACGCCGAAGGCGGAAATCGAAGGGGATATGGGAGATAGCCACGTCGGATTGCAAGCGCGCCTCATGAGCCAAGCGCTCCGGAAACTGACGGCAATCGTCAACAAGAGCAAGACGTGCGTCGTCTTTATCAACCAACTGCGCGAAAAGGTTGGGGTAATGTTTGGAAATCCCGAAGTTACTCCCGGCGGTAAGGCGCTTAAGTTCTACGCGTCCGTTCGGATCGACGTAAGAAAAATTGATACGTTGAAAGATTCCGAAGGCGCTGCGGGGAACCGTACGCGCGCAAAAATCGTCAAAAACAAACTCGCGCCTCCCTTCCGTCAGGCGGAATTTGACATCATGTACGGCGAAGGCGTTTCGCAAGAGGGTTGTATCATCGACCTCGGCGTACAGTACGACGTCATCAAAAAGAGCGGAGCATGGTACAGTTATAACGACAATAAGGTGGCGAACGGCCGCGAAAAAATGCGTCAATTCTTGCGCGATAATCCCGAACTCGCTTCGGAAATGGAAGAAAAGATCCGCGCTGCGGCAAAGGGACTTTCCGCCGAAGACGTCGCGGGCGCAGAAGAAGCGTAACAAACCGCTTGTCGCTTGACGAAACGCCTTGCACGGGGTTTCTTTATTCTCCGTCCGCACGCAAAGAAGTGGCGGGCGCAGAAGAAGCGTAACAAACCGCTTGTCGCTTGACGAAACGCCTTGCACGGGGTTTCTTTATTCTCCGTCCGCACGCAAAGAAGTGGCGGGCGCAGAAGAAGCGTAAAAATTGTATAAATCGAAACCGTAAACGGAGGATACGATGCATCACGGGTTTATCAAAGTTGGCGTTCGCGCACCCAAGTTAAAGGTGGCGGATGCGGAATATAACGCGCGCGTTTTATTAGAAGAAATGGCGGCGGCGGATGCGGAAGGGGTAGAAATTCTCGTCTTCCCAGAACTTTGCATCAGCGGAGCGACTTGCGGCGATTTGTTTTTTCAGCAAGCGCTTATCAATCAATGTCTTACCGCACTTCAAGCGCTCGTAAAAGGGACGGAGGGGAAAAATCTTCTCGCGTTCGTCGGGCTTCCGTTTTTCTTCGAGGGGGCGTTGTATAATTGCGCCGCCGCAATCAAAGGAGGAAAACTGCTCGCGCTCGTTCCCAAGCGTAACTTCCGATTAAGCGGGCATGACGGACGTTATTTTGCCGTCGGGGCGGACACGGTAGGCACGGCGGAGTGTTTCGGCGCGCACGTTCCATTCGGGACGAATATCCTCTTGCGCGCGGGGCAGGTATGCGTTGCGTGCGAAATCGGAGAGGATTTGTACGCGCCCGACGCGCCCTCTTCCCACCATGCTTTGGCGGGGGCGAACGTCATCGTCAATCTGTGTGCGGAAGAAGAAACCGTTTGCCGTGATCAAACGCGGCGCCTTTTGGCGGGAGCGCAGTCGGAAAAACTTTCTTGCGCATATCTCCTTGCGTGTGCAGGAGAGGGAGAATCGACGACGGACGGCGTATACGGCGGACATTGCCTCGTTGCAGAGGACGGGGAAATCGTACGGGAATCCCTTCCCTTTGAAGGGAACGGCTGTGATTGCGAAATAGACGTCGAGGCACTTTGCGTTTCCCGTCGCAAAAAATACGCGTTAAAGAGTGAAAACTACGTTTGTGTTCCCGTTACTTTTGAACAGTCTTTTTTTCCGTTGACGAGGGGGGTCATTAAGAATCCGTTCCTCTCCTCGTTAAACGATACGGCAAAAGAACGGATTCTCACCATACAAGCGCGTGCGCTCGCAAGAAGAATTGCGCATACGGGGGCAAAGAGTGCCGTCATCGGGATTTCGGGCGGGCTTGATTCAACGCTTGCTTTTCTCGTCGCCGTTCGCGCGTTTGATTTTTTACAGCGTTCGCGGAAGGAAATCGTTGCAATCACAATGCCGGGATTTGGTACGACGGACGCAACGAAGGGGCATTCTCTTCGTCTTATGCAAGAGTTGGGCGCAACGGCAAAAACGGTGGATATCGTCCCGTCCGTACGCTGTCATTTTTTAGATATCGAACACGACGAACGCGATCGGGGCGTAACGTACGAAAACGCGCAAGCGCGCATGCGGACGCTCGTTTTGATGGACGTTGCAAACAAGACGGGCGGGCTCGTCGTCGGCACGGGCGATTTGAGCGAACTTGCCCTCGGTTGGTGTACGTATAACGGCGATCACATGTCCATGTACGCGGTGAACGCGGGAATTCCCAAAACGCTTGTCAAAGAACTCGTCCGTTACGAAGGGGATCGGTTGGGCGGAAACGTTCAAAGCGTTTTGAATGGAATTCTTTCTACGGAGATCTCTCCCGAACTTCTTCCACCTGATGAAAAAGGGCAAATTGCGCAAAAAACGGAGGATCTGGTCGGACCGTACGAATTGCACGATTTTTATTTGTATCACTGTATCAAAAATGCGTTTTCCCCTTCAAAAATTTTGTATTTGGCACAGGAAGCGTTTGGGACGCAATATTCCAAAGAAACGCTCAAAAAATGGCTGCGCCGCTTTTACGGTCGTTTTTTCTCCCAACAGTTTAAGCGCTCGTGTTCGCCCGACGGGGTAAAAGTTTGCTCGGTAGGGGTTTCTCCGCGCGGAGAATGGCAAATGCCGTCCGACGCTTGCGTAACCGCATGGCTTGCCGAGTTGGAGTGTGAATAAAAAGGGAGACATTAGAACGTGTCGGAATAAAACCGCCTTGCAAAAAAAATTGCGAGGCGGTTTATTTTTTTTACAAATCGGGGGGCAAAATATGCGGCTGTGTTGGGGGTAAGGTTGTTTATCGTGCGCTGTTCGTTAGGTTTTTTGCTTATGCCGTTTGCATATCTTTGCGGGGTTGGGTTGTTTTCCGTGCGCTGTTCGGTAGGTTTTTTGCTTATGCCGTTCGCATATCTTTTCGGGGGGATGGGTTGTGTTTCCCGTGCGGCGTTTGGTAGGTTTTTGCTTGTCGCCGTTTGCATATCTTTTCGGGGGTAGGGTTGCTTGCCGTGCGGCGTTCGGTGGGTTTTTGCTTGTCGCCGCTTGTGTATCTTTGTGGGGTTGGGTTGTTTCCCGTGCGGCGTTCGGTAGGTTTTTGCTTATACCGCTTGCATATCTTTGTGGGGCAGGATTGTTTATCGTGCGCCGTTCGGTGGTTTTTTTGCTTATACCGTTTGCGTATCTTTGTGGGGGTAGGGTTGTTTCCCGTGCGGCGTTCGGTAGGTTTTTGCTTGTCGCTGCTTGTGTATCTTTGTGGGGTAGAGGTAGGACTGTATTTTCCGTTATCGTTGGCATGTTTTTTGACCGTACCCGCCGCTGTCGCTTTCGGTTTTTTTGCATCGTAGGAATGGATTGCTTTCATTCTATTGACAAATAGAAAGAAATAAGATATAATAAAAGGGACAATGGCATAAGTCTATCCGTTTTACGGATTGTTTGTGGATATGAGTCAATTGAAAATTTTAAGGAGGCTGTATTATGACCTATTTGAACAGCCTGCTCCTTGCAACAATGAATATCGGTCTTGCAATAGGCCTTTGTGCTGCGGCGCTCGTCGTTGGCGCAGGTGTGGTATTCCTCGTTCTGAACAACGTTTACAAAAAGCGCGAAAAGAAAAGAGCGGAAGATAAACTCGACGAAACGAACGTACGCGTTGCCCGCATGATTGAAAGCGCAAAGGCGGAATGTAAACAGATAAAGAAAGAAGCAATTTTAGAAGCAAAGGAACAGGATCTTAAACTTAGAAACGAATTCGACCGTGAGGTAAAGGAAAAACGCGCGGAGCAACAGCGCGTGGAACAGCGCCTCAACCGCCAAGAAGATCTTCTTGAAAAGAAGGAAAACGAACTCGCTCGCGCCAAAGAAAGCGTAGAAGCGCAAAAACAAAACCTTCAAAAGAAGTTGGAAGAAGTGGAGCGCACGCAAGCGCAAGTTGCCCGTCAACACGAATTGATGATCGAGGAACTTGAACGGGTTGCGCAACTTACCAAGGATGAGGCAAAGCGAATCCTCACCGAGGAAATTTTGGACGAAACCCGTCATGACGTTGCAATTCAAGTGCGTAACTTGGAGCAACAGGCAAAGGACGAGGCGGAACTCAACGCAAAAAACATCATTACCCTTGCCATTCAGCGGTGCGCGTCCGACCATGCGTCGGAGTCGACCGTGTCCGTCGTTCCTCTTCCCAACGACGATATGAAAGCGAGAATTATCGGGCGCGAAGGGAGAAATATCCGCGCGATCGAAAACGCAACGGGCATTGAACTGATCATCGACGATACGCCCGAGGTCGTCATTCTTTCCGGGTTTGATCCCGTGAGAAGAGAAGTTGCGCGTATCACGCTCGAACGCTTGATTCAAGACGGGAGAATCCATCCCGCGCGCATTGAAGAAACGGTGGAGAAGGTTCAAAAAGAACTCGATCAACAAATCAAAGCGGCGGGCGAAAACGCAATGTTCGAGGTTGGAATTTTTGGATTGCACCCCGAAATTATCAAGCTCATCGGTCGCTTGAAATTCCGTACGAGTTACGGGCAAAACGTATATCGCCATTCCGTTGAGGTTGCTCAACTTGCGGGACTTATGGCGCAAGAACTTGGGCTTGACGTCAACTTTGCAAAGCGTGCGGGACTTTTGCACGATATCGGCAAAGCGGTCGACCACGAACAAGAGGGTACGCACATTCAGTTGGGCGCGGACATCGCGAAGAAGTACAAGGAAAACGCGATGATCGTCAACGCAATTATGGCGCACCACGGCGACGTAGAACCCAAAACGATCGAGGCAGTCCTCGTTGCGGCGGCGGATGCAATCTCGGGCGCGCGCCCCGGTGCCCGTCGTGAAACGGGGAGCAACTACGTCAAGCGCCTTGAAAAGTTGGAAGAAATTGCAAAGAGTTTCCACGGCGTCGACAAGACGTACGCCATCCAAGCGGGGAGAGAGGTGCGCGTCATCGTCAAACCCGAACAGGTGGACGACGCACAAGCGCTCTTCCTTGCAAAAGACATTGCAAAGAAGATCGAGGCGGAGTTGGAATATCCCGGACAAATTAAAGTCAACGTCATTCGCGAATTCCGCAGCGTAGAATTTGCAAAATAAAAAAATCGAAAAAAGGACGCCTTGCGTTTACGAAAGTAACGTGCAGGCGTTTTTTTTTGCACAAAAAAGGGAACGGCGGCGTAAGATATAATAGGCGGAGGAAAATCCGCCAAATTTACGCAAGAGGTTTTACTATGAGTTGTTGTAACCCTTGTTGCAACGTAGAGAACGGAGGCTTTTTCCGTTGCCTCCGCAATTTGTTTCAAACGGAATATAATCAAAACAACGGATGCCGCTGTTGCCATCATTGTTGTACAACCGCGCAAACGTACCCGATTTATCAAACGGGAGCGACGGCATGCGCGCAAAACAATCGGTGCAGTTCTTACGATTGGAGTAACGTAACCTGTTGCGGACAGTACGACGCATACTATGCGCGGCAGTACGCGCTTGACGGCGGGCGGTGCGGTATTTGCGGCTGTTCGTCCCTTTACGGCAGAGGTCAAAACGGCTAAATCCCGTTTTTCCACAGGCGTGGTAAAACGTAACGATAAGGGCAGGATTCGGATTCTTTCCGAATCCTGTTTTGGTTGGTTAAAATTTTGTATATATGCGCAAAAAAACGGGCAAAAATAATTGCAAGCAAACATTTTCCGTGATATAATACCGTTGCCTAGAAATTTCGGGCATTTGGGAAGACTATGAATTTTTTGCAAAAGTATAAGTGGTGGAAATACGTACGTCATTTTCTTATCGTCGTCGCGGGCAATGCGATTGCGGCGGCGGCATCGGCATTTTTTATCGTTCCAAACGGACTTGTAATGGGTGGAACGACGGGGGTTGGTATTTTCGTCGGTCAGTTTTGGAGCGAACAAGCCGTTTCCCTGATCGTTTTGATTGCAAACGTCGTGTTGTACCTCATCGGCGTTGTAACGCTTGGAAAACAGTTTGCAATTTCAACTTTGATGGGGACGTTTCTCTATCCCGTTTTTATGGGCGCATTCAGCGCGATTTTAGGAGATCGTCTTTTGACGACGGATACCTTCCTTGCTACCGTTTGCGGCGGTTTGTTTATGGGGATCGGGATCGGAATCGTCATTCGCGAAGGCTCCTCTACGGGTGGAACGGATATCCCTCCGTTGATTTTCCACAAATATTTTGGACTCCCCGTTTCCGTCGGGCTTTGGATTATCGACATTTCCGTCGTCGTCATGCAGGCGTTCGTTATGCCGTTTGAATCCGTTTTGTACGGAATCGTCATCGTCCTTTTATACAGTTTCATCATCGATCAAATTTCCGTCATCGGACAGAAGAAAACGCAGGTAAAAATCATCAGCGAAAAATACGAAGAGATCCGCGAGATGATCGTCGAAACGTTGGGCTTGGGCGTAACCGTATTGTACGGCGAAACGGGATTTTTGAAGGAAAACTGTCATATGATATTGACCGTTGTTTCTAATCGCCGTTTGGTACGTTTGAAAAACGAGGTGCACCGCATCGATCCTGCGGCATTCCTTACCGTAAGCGTCGTATCGGAAGTGCGCGGAAGAGGGTTCTCCATGGAACGACTCTATTTAAAAAAACCGACGGAAGAAACAGAAATAAAAACGGAAGAATCATAAAAGCCCCGCGCCCATGTTTGGGCGCGGGGCTTTTATTTAGATATTTTTGTCGATCGTCGAAAAAGGACGAGGCGCGTAAAAACGCAATCAAAGTTACGAGAGTTTGCGGAAAAATTGTGCGCGGGCGACGGGAAGCGCGATTGCCTCGCCGCACGGGGTATCGTCGTACGATTGCACGTCGTCGAACGCGGTGATAAGCGTAATCAAAGAGGACGTCCAAACGGGATCCGATTGGTTGTGGCGGAGGGATTCCGTTTGGATTTCCGTATGTTCAGTTTCCACGCAAAGGGCGGGGAGAGAACGTGTTTCGTAAACGTCTTCTCCTTCGTAAAGGGTAAGAGAAACGGAGCCTTGCGTATAAGCGGTGAGGAAGGGAACGGTATCTTCGCTCATCAAATCTTCATAACGGAGCAATTCTTCCCACTGCGTCCATGCGGTTGCGGTAACGTGCCACTCGGCAACGACGTTTTCTTTTTTGGTTTGCGCAATCGTTTGCACGTAAAAGGGGGTTTCGACGTATGCGCCGTCAAATAAAAGGGAGAGTTCGGAGGTTTCTTGGTTTGTGAGCGTGTATTCAACGGTATAGAAGGTGTAGTAGGCGCTGTCCACATTTGCGCCCTCCGTTTTGGTGCGAAGAAAGAACGTGAGATCGTTTTTGCGCAACTGTGCGCGACAAAAAACGGAATTCGGATTTTCTTTCAGTTCCGCAACGTCATATCCTTTCTTTTGCAAAAAGGCATACGGATAGGCGAGATACTCGCTGCTTTCCTTATTTGTAAGGTAAGAATGAATGAGGGAATCGACCGATTCGCTTTCCAAAACCGCGCGCAGGGTATCGCTGTAAAGCGGATTGCCGCGCAAAGGCGCGTTGTCCGTTTTGAGCGTTTCCGCGCAAGCGGTGCAACAAAAGAGCGTGCCGATGGCAAGCATGGATATTGCGGTTGTCGCGCGAAATCGTTTCATAAGTTCCCTCCGTCCGTAACAGTATACCACGTTCGCAAAAAAAAATCAAGCGTGAGGACGCAAACGTATGCAAAAGCGAACAGTTCACGGGGGAAGAAATTTTTTTGCTTGACCTTTATTTCAAAGGTTGCTATGATGAAGTTAAGGTGATTTATGAAGACGTATTTGATTAAATATTATACGACCGAGTCGGCATACCGAATGGGACTTTCGTCTTATCAAGAACGTGTAACGGGAGAGCGAACGTTTGTCTACAAATGGGCGCAAAACAAATTGAGTCATTCGCAGTTTTCTTATTTTGAAATCGTAGAGTGCTAGGCGCGCGGGGTGCATGCCGTAGAGTGATGGCGGGAGCATGGCTTTCGGTGCGGGCTTTTTACGGGGCGCTTTGAAAAGGAGTGTTGTCTTTGTTTTGCGTTTTCGGCATGACTTTCGGTCGCGTTCGGGTTTCCGTTTTGAAATTACGCGGCGCGGGACAGATTGGGCAAATCCTGCATGCCGTAGTGTGATGGCGGAACGGTTGTTCGTGGTGGGCTTTGTGCGGGGAGCTTTGAAAAGGAACGTTGTCTTTGTTTTGCGTTTTCGGCATGATTTTCGGTCGCGTTCGGTTTCCGTTTTGAAATTACGCGGCGCGGGACGGATCGGGCAACCGCGCGCGCGGTTTTCTGTTTAGAACGGTAGAGCGGAGCGTGCGGTTTTTTGTTTAGAACGGTAGAGCGCAGCGTGCGGTTTTCTGTTTAGAACGGTAGAACGCAGCGCGCGGTTTTTTATTTAGAACGGTAGAGCGTAGTGTGCGGTTTTCTGTTTAGAACGGTAGAGCGGAGCGTGCGGTTTTTTGTTTAGAACGGTAGAGCGCAGCGTGCGGCAGCATTGTAAAAAAACTCTTTACAACGCGGCGCAATTATGATATAATAAATTATATCATTCCGCGACGAGGGCGGACGGGAGGCTTAAAATGCGCTGTATGTATTGTAATTGCACGGAAAGCAAAGTAATCGATTCGCGTTCCGCGGACGATGAGAGAACGATTCGCCGCCGCAGAGAGTGTATCGGTTGCGGACGAAGATTTACCACTTACGAAACGATAGAAATGTCGCCGATTCTCGTTGTAAAGTCGGACGGTACCCGTCAGGCGTACGATAGCGGGAAGGTGAAGCGCGGAATCATCAAGGCGGCGGAAAAACGTCCGATCCCCATTGAACAAATCGACGCGCTCGTAGAAGATATTACCAAAAAGATATACAATTCTATGGAGCAAGAAATTTCTTCCAAGCGCATAGGGGAAATGGTCATGGACGGATTAAAACATCTTGACGAAGTCGCATACGTACGGTATGCGTCCGTTTACCGTTCGTTTACGGATATTTCTTCTTTTATGATGGAATTGCAGCGAATGATGGAACGGAAGGATAAACAGGAGTAAGCAAATGTCAAACAAGACCGTTTGCGTAAAAGACGTGCTCTTGGGCGGCGGAAAAATTGCCGTTCAAAGCATGACGACGAAAAAAACGAGCGGCGTGGAGCAAAGCGTCGCTCAAATTTTACGCCTGCAAGAGGCGGGGTGCGATATCGTCCGCGTTGCCATTTTGGACGAGGACGACGCGCGCGCGTTAAAGGCGGTCAAGGAGCGCGTATCCGTGCCCATTGTTGCGGATATTCATTTTTCGCCCCGTCTTGCGATTCTGGCAATCGAGAACGGAGCGGACAAGGTACGCATCAACCCCGGGAACATCGGCGGGGAGAGGGAAATTGCGTCCGTCGCACAGTGCATTCGTGCGCATCGGATTCCCGTTCGCGTCGGCGCGAATACGGGGAGCATCGAAAAGCATTTTTTGCAGCAATACGGAAAGAGCGCGGAGGCACTCGTAGAGAGTGCGCTTTCCAACGTTTCTTTGCTTGAAAAGCACGGCGTGGAAGAAATCGTCCTTTCCGTCAAAGCGTCGTCCGTCCCGTTGACGGTAAGCGCATTCCGATTGCTTTCTTCCCGATGCGGGTATCCGCTGCATCTCGGGGTAACGGAGGCGGGAACGGAGCGCATGGGCGTAATCAAGAGCGCGGTGGGAATCGGCGCGCTTTTATTAGACGGAATCGGCGACACCATTCGCGTTTCTTTGACGTCCGATCCCGTCAAAGAGGTATATGCCGCGCACGATTTGTTGCGTGCTTGCGGGATTGAGAAGGATTACGTCGAGGTCGTTTCCTGTCCGACTTGCGGGCGGTGTCAGTACGATTCGATGGGGCTTGCGGAGCGCGTCAATCAGCGCGTTTACGGCATCAAGAAAAAGTTAAAGGTCGCCGTCATGGGGTGCGTGGTAAACGGGCCGGGCGAGGCAAAAGACTGCGATTTGGGAATTGCGGGCGGAAAAGAGTACTGCCTGATTATGGAGCGCGGAAAAGAACACGCAAAGGTAAAGACGGAAGAGGCGGAAAGGGAGTTTTTCCGCCGTTTAGAACAACTGTTGGACGAACGGTAAAAAGGACGAAAGATGAGAAGTAGCGAATATTTAAGCGAAATAAGAAGTGCGAGCGGGCTTTGTCGCGCCGTTTTGACGGGGATTACCGTAAAGGGGAAAAATGCAATTTTCCATCTTGCGACGGACGTTCGCTATTCTCCCGAGGACGAGGCGCATGCACTTGCGGTAACGGAAAAGTACGTTCCGCAAGGGCTTTCCGCGCGGGTGGAAATTGTAAAATCCGTCCCCGACGAGGAGGCTGTGCGCAAAAAAATTGCAGACGTATTGCGAATTCGATTCCCCGGCGTGGCTGCGTTTATCGTGATGGAGGACATTGAGGTCGTCCGTACGGAAACGGGGGGACGGTTCTTTTTGAACGTCGGAAATACGGAAGGAAGACAATTTCAGTCGGGGAATATCCTCGACGTTTTGAGCGCGGAACTTGCGCGCAGTTTTTGCGGGGCTTGGTTTGGAAGCGTTCGCTCCGTGCAAAAGAAAGAACAGGAAATTGAACGGGAAGAACTTCCGCCGCCTGAAATCGAGTATGCGGCGCGGAGTTTTGCCGTAACGGAGTACGTCGCAATCGACGGCGGAAAGCCGACGAACGCAACGTATATCGCCGACTTAAACGGCGAGGCGAAAGAAGTTTCCGTTTGCGGAAAGGTTACGTTCGTGCAAGAACGGGTTACGAGCAAGGGAAAACCCTTTTTCTCCTTTACCATAACGGACGGCAGCGGGAGCATGCGGCTTTCTTATTTTAGCAAAAAGGCAACGCTTGAAAAGGTGCGCACCGTCAAGCAGGAAGATTGGATCGTCTTTACGGGCGACAATGAAATTTTTAACGGAAACCTCTCTTTCCGCGCAAAGACGGTGGATTTCGGTATGCCTCCCAAGGGATTTGTTCCCGAAGCGCGCCCTTCGCGGCCTGCGCCTGCAAGATATAAAACGGTATTCCCCGAGGAAATCCACGACGTCCGCCAAACGGCGTTGTTTGGGGAAATCCCCTTGCCTGCGTCTTTTAAGAGCGAGGAATTCGTCGTATTCGACTTGGAAACGACGGGATTAAACAATACCCCTGCAATGGGTGCAATGGATCGAATTATTGAAATCGGCGCGGTGCGGGTAAAAAACGGGGAAATTTGCGAAAAGTTTTCCACGTTTGTTTCCTGTCCCGTTCGTTTGAGCAAAGAGATTATCGAACTCACGGGAATCGACGATTCGATGCTCGTCGGTGCGCCTCCGATTGAGGACGCAATTGCCGATTTTTTTAAGTTTTGCGACGGGTGCATGCTTGTCGGGCACAACGTGCAGTTCGACTATAAGTTTGTACGCTACTACGGAGAACAGGTCGGATATATGTTCGATCACCGTCAGTGGGATACCATTTCGCTTGCCCAAGAAAATTTGCGCCTTTCCAACTATAAATTAAACACGGTTGCCGATCATTTTGGGTTTGCGTTTAACCACCATAGGGCGTTTGACGACGCATTCGTAACCGCGAAAATTTTTATTGAACTTGTCAAACTGCGCGGTCGTTTTTAACAAAAAAGGCGGGGAAGAAAAGCAATCCTTTCGGTGCGGATTTGAGCGGTGGGGGTTAATTTCACCCGTCGCCCGCAAGGTCAGTTTTACGCGCAAAGGCGAAAAACGCTATGTTAATTCGAGCGGTGGGGGTTGTTTTTTTCCGTCGCCCGCAAGGTCGGTTTTACGCGTAAAGGCGAAAAACGTTGATCGGTGGGGGTTGTTTTTTCCGTCGCCTATTCGGTTGGGTTTTACAACAGGGGAGGCTTGCGGTGGAAAAAAACGGAAGAAAACCGTTTGAAATGCTTGCCAAACGTTTTTTCGTATGTTATAATAAGGATACTTAATCGATATTTTTGAGATTGAGAGTGGTTCGCCACTCTCAAATTTCTTTATCAGGGGGATTTTTATGAAAGTAAAGCCCATGGAAGAAGTTATTTCTTTTCTTGCGCCGATTGCGGAAAAGGTTGGCGTAGAGATCGTCGATGCGGAATGGAACATGCGTGAAAAATCGCTTACGATTTACATTGACCGTCCCAGCGGAATTGATTTGATTGCGTGCGAAACGTTCCACCGCGCCATCGACGAACCGCTTGACGAACTCGATCCGACGTTTGGAGAGGGATACACGCTCAACTGTTCCAGCCCCGGGCTTGACAGACCGTTCCGTAAACCGCGCGATTTTGAGCGCAATCTCGGAAAGAAGGTAGAAGTAAAGTTGTACGCGCCCCGCAAGGGAAAGAAGATTTTCGAAGGAACGATGTCTGCTTTTGGCGGGACGACGGTAACCGTTGTAACGGACAAAGGGGAAGAAATCTTCCCGTTGACGGAAATTGCAAAAATATGCCTTGCAATCGATTTTGACTGAGGGCGAAAAACACGGCGATAAGCCGAACGATCACGGAAAAATAACAAGGAGAATACAGCACATGGTTAACAAGGATTTCTTTTCGGCACTTGCCGATTTGGAACACGAAAAGGGAATTAGCGGGGAAATTTTTATTGAAGCGCTTTCGAACGCGCTCGCTTCCGCTTGCAAAAAGCAGTTCATGGGGGAATCGGGAAACGTCGAAGTGCGTTTGAATCCCGAAAAGAACACCCTTCGCTTTTTCTTGCTCCGCACCGTTGTAGAAGGGGAACCGGAAGAAGGCGAAATTTCGCTTGAAGACGCGGTAGCAAAAAAGAAATCCGCAAAAGTGGGCGACGTTTTGTCGGAAGAATTTATTCCGAAGGACTTCGGCAGAATTGCGGCGCAAACGGCAAAACAGGTCATTTTGCAAAAACTCCACGAAACGGAGCGGGACAACACCCTTTCCGAATTCTCCGACAAAGAAGGGGAACTCATGTCCGGTCTTGTCCGCAAAATCGACTTAAAGAACGTATACGTTGAACTTGGAAAGGGGCAAATCGAAGGATTGATGCTTCCGCAAGATCAAGTTCCCGGGGAAAAGTACGAACCGGGCGACCGTATCAAAGTTTACGTTAAAAAAGTTAGAAGCGGCGGAAGAAACGCGCAAGTGCTCGTTTCGCGCACCGCACCCGGTCTTGTTAAGAGATTGTTTGAGGACGAAGTGCCTGAAATCAAGCAAGGCTCCGTCGTCATTAAGTCCATTTCGCGCGAACCGGGACACAGAACGAAGATGGCGATTTTCGCAGAAGACGCAAAGGTGGACGCGGTCGGCGCTTGCGTCGGCAACAAGGGGGCGCGCGTCAATGCGGTCGTTCAAGAGTTGGGCGGCGAGAAGATCGATATTATTTTGTGGAGCGAAAATCCCCTTGAATTTATTGCAAAGGCGCTTTCTCCCGCAACCGTACTTTCCGTTACGCAACTTTCGGAAAAATCGGCGATTGCCGTTGTTCCCGACGATAAACTTTCGCTTGCAATCGGTCGCGACGGTCAAAACGCCCGTCTTGCGGCGCGCTTGACGGGGTGGAAGATCGACGTCAAGAGCGAATCGGCGGCGGCAAAACTCAACCTCGGCGCAGAGGCGGAAGAGCCTACGGAGGAATAAATGAGCGGACAAAAGAAAATCCCGCTTAGAATGTGTATCGCATGTCGTGAAGGGATTCCGAAAATGCAAATGTTGCGCGTTGTCAAAAACGCGGACGGAGAAATCAAGTTGGATTTTTCGGGGAAACTTCCGGGGCGCGGGGCTTATCTTTGTAACAATGAGGCTTGCGTAAAAAAATTGCGCAAGCAGCGCTTGTTGCATAAAGCGTTTTCCGCGGACGTTTCGGAAGAAGTTTACCTTCGCATTGAGGAGGAGTTCCTTGCAAAGAAGTAAAGCGGAAACGTATCTCGGGTTTTGTCTGCGCGCGGGGAAACTTACGCTCGGCGTTAACGCAGTAGAAACGGTAAAAAAGGGCGTATACCTTTTGATCGCGGACGAATCGGTGGCGAAAAATTCCAAAAAAGAAATCTTAAAATTCAAAGAAAAGTTTTCTTGCCCGTTGCTTTTTACGGCGGGGCTTGAGGACTTGGTGCATAAGGCAAACTGTAAACTCGCCGCCGTGCGCGACAAATCGCTCGCGGACGCAATTTACGGCGAAGTAGGAAACGGTCAATTAACGGAGTATATCGGAGGATTTGATAGGTAGCATGGCTTACGAAAACATCGAAAAATTGAGCGCACTTTTGGGAGAGAAAGAAATCGGTGCATTGCAAAAGGCAATCGTATCGAGCGAACGTCAACTTTCGGAGTTGATTAAAAAACTGGGCGGAATGGAAGCGGAAATGCTTGCAAAGCGCGCGGAAGAAGAGGCATTGCGCAAGAAGGAAGAAGAGGCGCGTGCCGAAGCGGAAAAAATTGCAGCGGCGGAGCGTGCAAAAAAAGAAGCGGAAAAACCCGCGGAGCCCGTCGTGGCGCCTGCTCCCGTGCAGGAAAAACCTGTACCCGAACAGGAAAAACCCGCGCCCGTGCAGGAAAAATCTGTACCTGCGCAAGAAAAACCCGCGGAACGCCCTGTATTCCGTCCCGAACAGCGCGCGCAAGCGCGTCCTGTCCGTCCTCAACAGGAAGGGCGTCAAAATACGTTCGTTCCCCGTCAGCAAGGGGACCGTCCCGCTCGTCCGCAAGGGCAAAACGGCGCGCGTCCGCCTTACGGCGCACGTCCGCAGGGGGATCGCCCCGCATTCGGCGCACGTCCGCAAGGACAGGGGGCTCGTCCTATGCGTCCCGCACCCGCACCCGCACCTACTCCCGCACCCACGCAGAGAAGAGAATTCTCGGGGGCAAAGAAGTTTGACAATAAGACGTACGTAGAAAAGCGTCCCGTCAACAAACGAGCGTTGCAGCGTCAACAGGGGGCGGATATCGACGATTTCGACGAGGAGAAGAGCGGATACAGAAAGGCGCGCTTTGCAAAGAAGGGTGCCAAGAAGGAAGTGCAAACGATTAAAATCGAACATGCAGTCGTAACTTCCAAAGAAATTCCGATTAAAACGCTTTCCGAAAAACTCGGAATCAGCGCGGTTGAAATCACCAAAAAACTCTTCCGCGAAGGGATTATGAAGACGGTAAACGAGTCGATTGATTACGATAACGCGGCGTTTATCGCGTTGGAACTCGGCATCGATCTTGAGTACAAACCGGAAAAGACGGCGGAAGAAGTTCTCTTCGAGGCGCACGGCGGCGAAACGGAAGAAAATCTTGTTCCCCGCGCTCCCGTCGTTACGGTCATGGGGCACGTTGACCACGGCAAGACGTCCCTCCTCGACAAAATCCGCGAAACGAACGTTACCGCAGGCGAAGCGGGCGGAATTACGCAAAGCATCGGTGCGTACACGGTATCCTTCGGCGAAGGGAAAAAGATCACCTTTATCGATACGCCCGGGCACGCGGCGTTTACCGCAATGCGTGCGCGCGGGGCAAAAGCGACGGATATCGTCATTCTTGTCGTTGCGGCGGACGACGGTATCATGCCGCAAACGATCGAGGCGATCAACCATGCAAAGGCGGCGAACGTTCCTATTATCGTTGCCATGAACAAGATGGATAAACCGCACGTCAACCCCGACAGAGTAAGACAGGGATTGATCGAACAAGGGCTTGTTCCCGAAGAATGGGGCGGAGATACGATTATCGTACCCGTTTCCGCATTGACGGGCGACGGAATCGACAACTTGCTCGAAAACGTCAACCTCGTTGCGGAAATGCAGGAATTGAAGGCAAATCCCAACCGCCTTGCAAAGGGCGTTATCATCGAAGCGAAACTCGACAAGGGCAAAGGCCCCGTCGCAAGTGTCCTCGTTCAAAACGGAACGCTCCGCACGGGCGACAACCTTATTTCGGGTACGACGATGGGGCGTGTACGCGCCATGATCGACGACAAGGGCAGAACGGTCAAGGAGGCGGGACCTTCTACGGCGGTTTCCGTCCTTGGTCTTGAGGACGTTCCTAACGCGGGCGACGCGATTTTTGCGGCGGAGCAATCGCTCATGAAGCAAGTTCAAGAAGAGAGAAAGAACCGTCAGCGCGAATCGATGATCAAAGAGCAAACGAAGGTTACCCTCGACGACGTTTTCGCACAAGTTGCGGAGGGCAAGATGAAGGAACTCAACCTCATCGTCAAGGGGGACGTTCAAGGCTCCGTCGAAGCGGTCAAACAGTCGGTGGAAAAACTTTCCAACGAAGAGGTCAAAGTAAAAGTCATTCACGCGGCGGCGGGTGCGATTACGGAGAGCGACGTTATGCTCGCCGATTCGTCCAACGCAATCATCGTCGGTTTCAACGTGCGTCCCGACAGCAAGGGCAAGGCGCTTGCGGAACGCAGCAAGGTTGACGTGAGAAGTTACCGCATCATTTACGAATTGCTCGACGATATGGAAGCGGCACTCAAAGGAATGCTTGCGCCCAAGTATCAAGAAATTTATATGGGCAAGTGCGAAGTTCGTCAAACGTTCAACATTACGGGCGTGGGGACGGTTGCGGGTTGCTACGTAACGGAAGGCAAACTCATCCGCGGCGGCAAGTTGAGAATTTACCGCGACGACATTATGATTGTCGAAGGCAACGTCAAGCAACTCAAGCGGTTCAAAGACGACGTAAAAGAAGTTTCCTTCGGGTTTGAATGCGGTTGCGCGATCGAGAATTTCAACGAGATCCGCGTAGGCGACTTCATCGAATGTTATATGATTGAGGAGATCAAACGGGCATGAAGACTTCGCGTACCCAACGGTTGGACAGCGAATATCAAAAGGAAATAGCCTCCATTTTGCAAGGCGCGCTCAAGCATAAAGTTCCCGACTTAAAGGGGCTTATCAGCGTAACGAAGGCGGACGTCGCTTCCGACTTAAAAACGGCGAAAATATTTATCAGTATCTATACGGCGAACCCCGCGGACAAGGAGCATACCTTTCGCCGCATTCGCGAAAACGCGGGGTTTATCCGCCACGAACTCTCTCTTGTTATGCGCATGAGAACGGTGCCGTATCTTACCTTCGTGCTCGACGAGAGCATGGAGTACGGCTCGAAAATGGATGAACTTTTTTCGAAATTGCATAAGGACAAAGAAGAAAAGTGAACACGATTCAAGAAATTGCAAACGTATTGAAATCGGTGAAGAGCGCGGTGATCTTTACGCATACGCGACCCGACGGGGATGCCGTCGGGAGCGCGGTTGCGCTTTCCCGCGCTCTTTCTTATTTGAAGATCGAAAACGAAATCGTCAACGACAGTATCCTTCCCGCTAAATTTTTGTATTTGGTCGGAAAAGACGAATTTAAAAAAGCACCTACGCTCGACGCGGAGGCGTTTGTTTGCGTCGATTGCAGCGACGAGGCGCGGTTGGGACAACTGCAAGATACCTATCTTCGCGCGGCGCGAAAAAAGGTTACGGTAAACGTCGATCACCATATTTCCAACACGCGGTTTGCAAAGTACAATTTTGTAAGGGAGTGCAGTTCTAACTGCCAAAATATATTTGAACTCATCGAGGCGCTTTCCGTTCCGCTCGATCGGGAGATCGCCAACGCGTTGATGACGGGGTTAATTACCGATTCGGGGAATTTTTCGCACAACGACGTAGACGGCGACACCTTCCGCATTGCGGCAAAAGCGGCGGACGCAGGGGCGAATTGCGATTTGATCACCTACGAAACGTTCAAAAAGCAACCCCGTTCCCGTGCGGAATTATATGCGCGCACGATCGGAAAACTGCGTTATTTTCTCGAAAACAGGTTGGCGTTTTCCATCGTTACGCAAGAAGATTTGAAGGCGTGTTCGGCGACGCCTGATTTGACGGAAGGGTTCGTCGACTTTGCTTTGACCGTGGACACGGTAGAGGTAAGCATTGCCCTTTTGGAGATGAGAAAGGGACAATATAAGGCGTCGTTGCGCTCCAAGGGGCGTGCAAACGTCAATCGCATTGCCACCGTCTACGGCGGGGGCGGACACGTACTCGCCGCAGGGTGCATGCTTTACGGCGATTTAGAAGAAATTCTCGATAAACTGCAATATACCGTTTCGCAATACTTGGAGGACTGATGACGGGGTTTTTGAATATTTTCAAAGAGGAAGGAAAATCTTCCGCATATCCCGTGAATCGCATCAAGTGGCTCACCAAAACGCCGTGCGGGCATATGGGGACGCTTGATCCGCTTGCCTGCGGGGTTTTGCCCGTGGGAGTGGGAAACGCAACGCGGCTGTTTGATTACTTTCTTTCCAAAACGAAGGTGTACGAAGCCAAGTTCCGTTTCGGCGTTACGACGGACACCCTCGATCGGGAGGGAGAACCGTTCGGCAACGGGCGCGTTCCCACGGCGGAAGAACTGTCTGCCGTCCTGTCTTCCCTGTGCGGGGACGTCGATCAAATTCCACCGTTGTACAGCGCAAAGAGCGTAAACGGCAGACGGGGATACGAACTTGCACGGGCGGGCGAAGCGTTTACCCTTCCGCCCAAACGGGTGCGCATCGACGAAGTGCGCCTTTTAGGGCAGGAGTCGGAAGACACGTTTTCCTTTTCCATTACCTGCGGCGGCGGAACGTACATTCGCTCTATCGTGCGGGATATGGCGTCCCTTTGCGGGACGGTCGGTTATATGAGTTACTTAAAGCGCACGCAAAGCGGGTGTTTTTCGGAGGCGAACGCGGTTTCGCTCGACCTTCTCACCAAAGAAAATATTTTGGATTATCTCATTCCTACGGAGCAGGTATTGCCTTTTCCCGTACTGTTAGAGCCGGACAAAAGACTCTTTCACGGAATGACGCTTTCGACCGATCAAGCGGACGGAAGTTATAAAATTTACGACGGAGAAACGTTTTACGGAATTGCCGAAGTGAACGGCGGCAAGGTGAAAATTAAGACGAAATTATGTTGACCGTATTTGAAAGGGGACAACTTGATAAAAGCGGAAAGGAATGTGTGTTGCTGCTCGGCGGATTCGACGGGATCCACGTTGGGCACCAAACGCTGTTCGATGCGGCAAAGAGATACCAAAAGCCGATTGCGATCACCACCATTTTAGGAGGAAAAGAAGGGGGGAACGTGTTTACGTTTTCCGAACGCCGCCGTATCTTTTCAAAGTGCGGCGCGTCGTACGTGTACGAGATCGTCTTTTCCGAACAGTTAAAAAATACCACCCCGCGCGCGTTTGCGGACGAACTGTTTTCCTTTTTCGACGTAAAAGCGATCGTGTGCGGAAGCGACTTCCGCTTTGGCAAAGGGGCGCAGGGAACGCCCGAACTGTTAAAGGAAATGGCGTCCGTTCCCGTAGACGTGTTGGAACTGAAAAAAATCGGCGGGGAAAAGGTATCCTCGACCAACGTAAAAAAGTTTTTATCCGAAGGAAACGTGCAAGAGGCGAATGCGCTTTTATCCCATCCGTACTTTATGCTTGGACGGGTGGAACACGGCCGACGCGTCGGGCACGTGCTCGGATTTCCAACTGCGAACATTTCCGTCCCGCAAGAAAAATTTCCTCTGCGAGAGGGGGTATACGGCGGGTATGCAACGACGGCAAAGGGGACGTTCCCTACCATTATAAACGTGGGCGCGCGTCCGACGTTCGACGTAGAAGAGCGCAAAATCGAGGCGTATCTCGACGGGTTTGACGGCGACTTGTACGGTGAGGAAATTTGCATTTATCCGACGGAATTTTATAGAACGGTTTGTAAATTTCCGTCCATAAAGGCGTTGAAGGAGCAACTTCAAGCGGACATTCGGAGGCTTAGAAATGATTAAATTCGGACCGAGCGGGAACTGCGAAAGTTTTTATGCGGAAGGCAATACACATACGGAGCAAGCGGCAAAGTTTGTAAAGGCGCGCGGGCTTGATTGTTTTGAATATTCGTTTGGGCGGGGCGTCCGCATGACGGAAGAAAAGGCGGCGTCCATCGGGGCGGCGTTTGCAAAAGAGGGGGTGGAACTCTCCGTTCACGCACCTTATTTTATCAACTTTGCAAATCCCGACGACGAAATGGCGAAGAAGTCTTACGGGTACGTGCTTGACAGCGCAAAGATGCTCCAAAAAATGGGCGGAACGCGTTGCGTGTTTCATCCTGCCGCGCAGGGCAAGGATACGAGAGAAAACGCGGTGGCGCGAACGGTAGATCGCCTCAAATATTTGCGCGACGAGATCTATCAAACGGGCATGGAAAATATCATCTTTTGCCCTGAAACGATGGGAAAACTCGCACAGATCGGCACGGTAGAAGAGATAACCGCATTTTGTGAGATCGACCGCGTATTCACCCCTTGCGTGGACTTTGGACACGTCAACGCGCGGGAAGGCGGATCGCTCAAAACGGCAAACGATTACCGCGTGCGTTTGGAATATATGATCGAGCGGCTCGGCTACGAGCGCATGAAACATTTCCACATGCATTTTTCAAAAATCATGTATTCGGCAAAGGGCGAAGTGAAGCATCTTACGTTTGAAGACGAGGTGTTCGGTCCGGAGTTTTCTCCGCTTGCCGAAGTGCTTGTCGATTTGAAGTTGGAGCCGTACGTGGTAAGCGAGTCGGACGGGACGCAAGCGGAAGACGCGTCGGAAATGAAAGAAATTTATTTGCGCATAAAAGGGAATTCGTAACGACGAAAGTCGTGCCGCCTTTGGACAAGTTTTATAAAAACCGTTGACTTAATAGGCGAATTTTGTTATAATATGGATATGTTATCGGAAAAGTTGGGAAAAATATACCGTGAAGCGGGCGCAGACGTCCTCTATACCACGACGGATTATCTTCGCCGCTATTTAACGGGATTCCCTTCTTCGGACGGATTTGTTCTTGTAGACGGAAACGGGTGCACGTTCGTTACCGATATGCGGTATGCGGAAGCGGCGCAAAAATCGCTTGAAGGAAGCGGAATTCAAGTTGTCGTCGGCACGGTGGCAAAGGCGGAAGAAATGCTCTCTCCCTATCGCTCGGTCGGCGTTCCGTATTCGCTTACGCCCTATCCGGAGTTACTGCAACTCCAACGTTGGGGGCATGAAACGGTTGACAGCATGCTCGCGTTCAAAAACGCGATGATTATCAAAAGCGAGGAAGAACTTCGATCCATTTCCAAGGCTTGCGAAATTGCGGAAGACGCGTTTAACGCCCTTCTTCCCGAAATCAAAGAGGGAATGACGGAAACGGAAGTTGCGGCATTGCTCGAATATAATATGCGCAAGAGAGGGGCGTCGGGAACGTCGTTTGATACCATTTGTGCGTTTGGAGCGCACGGGAGCGTTCCTCACTATGAAACGGGGAATACAAAACTCAAATTCGGCGACGCAATTTTGATCGACTTCGGGTGCAAGGTAGACGGGTACTGTTCGGACATCACGCGGACGTTTTTGTTTGGGGACGACGGAAAACACGGCGACTTTAAGAAAGCATTCCAAGAAGTTTTGGCGGCGCATTTGCTCGTACAAGAAACGCTCGCTGCGGGAATGACGGGCAAACAAGCGGACGCAATCGCGCGGGAAAGTTTGCAAAAAGCGGGGCTCGGAGAGGCGTTTACGCATTCGCTTGGGCACGGCATCGGGTTGAATATTCATGAAAGTCCCAACCTTTCGCCGAGAAGCGAAGACGTTTTGCTCGACGGTATGGTATTTTCCGATGAGCCGGGCGTATATTTTGCGGGCGAGTTTGGAATCCGAATCGAGGACAGCGTTACCTTAAAAGAAGGGCGCGTTTCATCCTTTATGAAAAAAACAAGAAAAGATCTCGTTATTCTTTGATAGCGGGGGAATATAAAAAATTATATCTTGAAGGAGATCATCAATATGGCACAAATTTTGGCAGGCGACATCAGAAAGGGCGTAACGTTCGAATATAAAAGCGGCGTTTATACCGTTACCGAATTCCAACACGTAAAACCCGGGAAGGGCGCGGCGTTCGTTCGTTGCACGTTGAAAAACGTTGTAACGGGACAAGTGCTTTCCGACGAAACGTTCAACCCTACGACCAAACTTGAAACCGCGCAGGTTGAAACCAAAAAGATGACCTATTCTTATACGGACGGCGAATTCTACTACTTCATGGACGAAGAGTTCAACCTCACGCCTCTTAACTACGAACAGGTAGAAGAAGCGCTCCGCTACATTCGCGAAAACGATTCGGTTACCGTAAAATTCCTTTACGGCAGCGCATTCTCCGTTGATCCTGAAAACTTCGTCGAATTGAAGGTCGTCGAAGCAGAACCGGGCGTAAAAGGCAACACCGCTACCAACGCAACCAAGGCGGCAAAGGTAGAAACGGGTGCAACCTTCCAGGTTCCCATGTTCGTCGAAGAAGGCGACACCATCCGTATCGATACCCGTACGGGCGAATACATGAGCAGAGTTTAAGCGCATGAGATTCGTCGCTCAAAGGGTAACGTATGCGACTTTGAAAGTAGACGAAAAGCCCGTTTCCGAAATCGGATGCGGGCTTGTCGTATTTTTCGGGGTACGCGTCGGAGATACGGAGGCGCAAGCGGAAAAGTGCGCGCAAAAAATTGCGGGACTCCGCGTGTTTGAAGACGGGGAGGGGAAGATGAACCGCTCCGTCAAAGACGTGAACGGAGAAGTGTTGTTCGTTTCTCAATTTACGTTGTACGGCGACGCAAAAAAGGGAAACCGTCCGTCGTTTACGGAGGCGGAAAAACCGAACCGAGCGAACGAACTGTATGAATATGCGGCGCGGTGCTTGCAAGAGGCAGGCGTTTGCGTCAAAACGGGCGTGTTCGGCGCGGATATGCAGATTACACAGAAAAACGACGGGCCCGTTACCATTCTTTACGAAATTTAAGACCTTTACGGAAAACGGCGGGCGTTTCGCGGAATGAGTTAACGGCGCGGAGGGGCCTTCCATGCCGTGCGCGGAACGAGAACGTTTTTACGAAATTTAAGACCTTTACGGAAAACGGTGGGCGTTTCGCGGAATGAGTTACGGCGCGGAGGAGGAGTCTTCCATGCCGTGCGCGAGGCGGGATCCAAAATTTAACGTTATGAAATTACACTATTTGGGAACGGGCGCTGCGGAAGGAATTCCCGCCCTGTTTTGCAACTGCGAATATTGCTGTTCGGTCAAAGAACGCGGGGGACGGGAGGTGCGCTCCCGCTCTCAAATTATAATCGACGGGGATCTTTCCATCGACTTCCCGCCCGATGCTTTTTTGCACGGCGTAAAGGCGGGCGTTGATCTTTCGGCAATCAAATATCTTTTGGTAACCCATTCGCACATAGATCATTTTTACGCGCACGATTTTATCTTGCGCGGATATAAGTACGGGAGAAATTTAACTTCGCCGACGTTGACGATTTTTGGCAATGCAGAAGTAAAAGAAGTGTTCAACGAATGTACGCGGCGGGAGTTGCGCGCAGACGTGAAGGGCGGGATCGAAGTGGTAACGGTAAACAGTTTTGAAGAGTTTTCGTTCGGCGCATACGTTGCTGTTCCCTTAAAGGCTTCGCACACGTCGGAAAATCCTTTCGTCTATCTCGTTCAAAAGAACGGGAAACGGTACTTGCACTTGACGGATACGGGACGGCTTCCCGAGGAAGATTATCGCTATTTGTCCGCGCTCGGCGGTTACGTAGACGCAATTACGTTCGACTGCACGTTTTTGTGGGAAAAAAGCGATGCGGTACGTCGGCACATGGGGCTTGACGACGTCAAAGAGGTGCGGGAGCGGTTGCATTCCATCGGGGTTGCGGACGAAAAAACAAAATGTATCTTAACGCATTTTTCGCATAACGCCGAGCCGACGATGGGGTCCCTTTCCCGTGCGGAAAAGGAATACGGCGTACAAGCGGCATATGACGGCATGACGTTGGAGGTGTAAATGAAGACGTTGTATTTGAGCGATTTGGACGGAACACTCCTTCGCGACGAGCAAAAGACGAGCGAATTTACAAACCGAACGTTGAACGAACTCATTGAAAAAGGGCTTTGTTTTTCGTTTGCAACGGCACGCTCCATTGAAACGGCGTCGCGTGCGGTGGAAGGAATCAAGTTAAAGCAACCCGTCATCGTGCACAACGGCGCATTTTTGGTGGATGCGCAAACGCATGCGCCCATTCATTCCGTGCGCTTTACGGAAGAAGAGGAACGGATCATCTTTTCCGCGTTTCAAGGTGCGGGACTGTTTCCGATCACGTATGCCGTTATAGACGGACGCACGCGGTTTTCTTTCATCAAAGAAAAGAGCGGCCGCGCGCAATGGGAGTTTATCCTTTCCCGCATCGACGACGAGCGGGAACGGGAAATTTTCACCGAAGAAGAGGCACTCGAAGGGGAAGTATTTTACTTTTCCGCCATCGACGACGAGGAAAAACTCCTACCCGTGTACGAGGCGTTGAAGAATACGTTCCGCTGTTTTTTCTATCGCGACATTTATAGCGGAGAACAGTGGTTGGAAGTGTTGCACAAGGACGCGAGCAAGGCGTCCGCTGCGATTCTCTTAAAGAAAAGGCTCGGTTGCGATAAAATGATATGTTTCGGGGACGAGATCAACGATATTCCGATGTTTGAAATTGCCGACGAGTGTTACGCGGTGGAAAACGCTGTGCCCGAACTAAAACGAATTGCGACGGGGATTATTTTGTCGAACGACGAAGACGGCGTTGCAAAATGGCTTTTGCAGCATGCAAAATTAGAGAAAGAAAGGAGATAACTATGGATTATAATGCGATTGTTCAGTTGGTCTATAACGCGCGAAAAATTGCGAAAAACAAGCGGTTGAAAGCGGACGTAAGTCTAAAAGGTGATGCCGATTTTGTAACGGCGGTCGATACGGAAATTAGTGAGTTTATCAAAAAAGGATTGAAAAAAATCGCTCCGTCCGTTGCATTTGTTACGGAAGAGGAATCGGAACACATTTCCGTAGGCGAACGGTTTGTGCTTGATCCAATAGACGGAACGACCAATCTCACGCGCGGTTACGACGCATGCTCGATTTCACTCGGTTATTACGCGGGCGGGGAGGTAAAGTTTGGAATTGTTCTTGATCCGTTCAAGGATGAGTTGTTCTTTGCGGTCAAAGGACAGGGGGCACATTATTACAACGCAAGAAGGGGAATAAGCCGTCTATTAAAAGTGGGAGTGGAACGTTACCGCGGGGGAGAACTGCGCGTTTCCTCTCTTTCTTACCGTCAAGCGATTGTGGAATTCGGTGCGGGATCGACCAACAAAGGAGTTTCCGACGAGAGTTTTTCTCTTGCCAAAGAAATTTTTGAAAATTGCATGGATCTTCGCCGAATTTGCTCTTCAGCGCTTGCCGTTTGTTATATTGCGGCAGGACGAATCGACGGATATTTTGAACGGAAAATCAAAGTATGGGACTATTGCGCGGCGTCGCTTATTTTGGAAGAGGCGGGCGGTATCATTTCGCAATGGAGCGGAGAGCGGTTGCCGTTTGCCGAACCGTCTACTATCGTTGCGGGAAACGTCGATACCCACGCATATTTGCTTACGTTATTGAAAAACAGGTAGGGGAGATATGAAAAAAAGAGGATTTATTTTGGGAATGCATGGCATTGTGTTTTCGTTGTTTTTGATTATCAATCAAATCATCGATGCAAAACTGTACGAATTTTTGGATAACGTACTTGGGCTCACTTGGGCGGTAGAATTATGCGACTTGATCATTTCGGCATGCTTATATTTGCTGATTTATCAAATCGTCTATTTCGTGCAAAAAATCATTCTCATTTACATACGCAAAGATGTTATTTCTTTGAAGGGAAAGTGGTATCATCTTCATATCAAATACGATTTGAACGGAAACCCGTTACCGAACGGATTGCGCCCCGGGAAGACGAAAATCAAACAAGATTTATATGAATTGCAATTCATTGCCGACAATCATAACTGTACGTTAAAAGAAGACGGGAAGATTGAGTGGATCGAGGACGACGTCAACGACACCGACTGGAATTCTTGGTCAGTTGACTGGGACGGAAAGGAAAAGTTGGTTACTTGTTTTAAGGCGGTTACGCAAGAAAAGAGCGATGGGGTGTTGCCGTCCAGATACGGGATTCATAAGATGGAAATATATAACGGCGGCAAGAAAATCCGCGGGGAGTTTGCCGATGAGTATCCGTCCAAGAGTGTCGGGAAAATTTATTTTTTCCGTACAGAGGCGGAATTGTATAAAAAGATGGAAGAATGTATGCAAAAAGGAATTTCCATTCAAACAAAATGACGCAAAAACGGACGGGAAACCGTCCGTTTTTGCGTGGAAAAAGTTTGTTTGATGATGTGGGCTTTCGGGAAAAATGTGCAGGAACCGTTTTGTGTAATATCATTCAAAGGATATAAAGCGGAAAGGAAAACGGGTTTGCAACCGATTTTCATATTCTAAAAGGAGCGGGAAGAAAAACGGGTGCAATCAAACAAAACAAAATGATTTTGTGCGCGCGTTTATCCTCTCACCTAAATATTATCGTCGCAATAAACAAAGAATAAAGGGTTAAAACGGGTTGAATCAACCAAAACAAAATGATTTTGTGCGCGCGTTTATCCTCTCTCGTTCCAAACGGTTTTTGCGTAATCGATGATAATTTTCAACTTTTCTCCGTCGTTGTGTTGCTCTTTATAATTGAAAAGGAGATAAAACGCACCGTGAATTAAAAACATCACGCGCATTTTAACTTTTTCTGACGTTACGTCGTTTTTGTAAAATTCCAAAACCTGTTCTTGCGCTTTTTCGACGAGCGTATTCACGCGTTCGCGGAACACAATTTGCAATTTACGGTTTTCTACGAAATTCCGATAAATCCCTTGGATAAACCGTTCGGTATCCGTAATTAAGCAATCATATGCCTCAAATCCGAAAAAACACTCT
Source organism: Clostridia bacterium (assembly GCA_017621735.1). GTDB lineage: Bacteria > Bacillota > Clostridia > Christensenellales > Borkfalkiaceae > Gallimonas. The sequence continues at coordinate 80,431 of JAGASM010000036.1, forward strand.
TTCAAATAGGCGTTTTCAAGTTCTTCGGAAAGGGAGTAAACGTCGTCGTAATAGTTGTAAAACGTCGTTTTGTTGATCATGGCAAGTGTGCAAAGTTCGTTTACTTTCATTTTATCAAGCGGATATTTTTCCCGTAATTGTAAGAACGCCTGTTCGATGGCGTTTTTTGTTTTGATTACCCGAAGATCGCTCATAATTTCCTCAACGATTTGTATTTTTCGTTGAAAAAGCAACTTTATAGAATAAACGGTAGTTGCTTTACCAACGGTAGTTGCTTATAATATATCATAAAGAACGGATTGAAACAAGCAGTTTGGAGTGTATATGAGTTATTTGCAGTTAAAAAACGTACGGAAAGAATATAAAAGCGAAGCGGGCAGTTTTTTTGCGCTTCGGGACGTTACGTTTTCTCTTGAAAACGGGGAATTCGTCGTCGTATTAGGACCGAGCGGCGCGGGAAAAACGACGCTTTTGAACCTTTTAGGCGGAATGGATACCGCAACGGAAGGGGAAATTTATTTGGACGGAAAAAACGTTTCCGCTTTGACGAAGAAAGAATTGACGCTTTATCGCAGAGAGGACGTGGGGTTTGTCTTTCAATTTTATAATTTAATGCCCAACCTCACCGCGCTTGAAAACGTAGAACTCGCAACGGAAATTTGCAAGAATGCATTAGATCCAAAGGGCGTTTTAACGGACGTGGGGCTTCAAGAACGCTTGAAGCATTTCCCCGCGCAACTTTCGGGCGGGGAGCAGCAACGGGTAAGCATTGCGCGCGCGATTGCAAAAAATCCAAAACTTCTTTTATGTGACGAGCCGACGGGGGCGCTTGATTATCAAATCGGAAAAAACATTTTAGAACTGCTTCACGACGTGTGCAAGCGGCAGGGAAAACTTGTCGTCGTCGTTACGCACAATTCCGCAATCAAACAAATGGCAGATAAGGTAATACATATCAAAAACGGACAGATCGAGGAGATAGAAATCAACGAATCGCCCGTTCCGATTCGGGAGATTGAGTGGTAATGAGTGCAAGAGTTAAGTTCGTTTTTAGGTTGTTCAAAAATCAATTATCCCGTTTTTTCAGTTTGGTCATTATCGTCGTCGTGAGCATCGGCTTTATGAGCGGAATCGGCGAAGTGGAAACGAAAATCGACGTGGGAATGGACGAATACTATCGGGAGAAGAACGTTTCCGATTTATATTTGAAAAGTTCCAGCCCAACGGGGTTTTCGGCGGACGATTTATCGTGGATAGAAGAAACGTTCGGTGCGGAAAACGTCTTGAAAGGGTTTTCGTACGAATATCAGGAAAACGAAGAGGTTGTAAGAGTTTACAGTTACGACCTTTCGACGGACGTCAACCGATTGACCTTGCTGGAAGGGCGGCTTCCCCAAGAAAGGGGAGAGATCGTCGTGGAGCGGGAAACGGAGGAATTGCGCTCGTTTTCCGTCGGCGATACGGTTGCGGTCATGGGGCAAGAGTACGAGGTGTGCGGAATTGTCGTTAATCCGCTTCTTCTCAACCGCGTGGAAGAGCCGAGTTTTCAATATGAGGACGAGTGTTTGCGTTACGTGTACTATCTCGACGCGGTCGTCCCGATGACAAACGACGTTTACGTCGCGATGCAAGATAGAGATATTTTTCAAGGGTTTAGCGATGAGTATGAAGAGGAAACGGAGCGCCTAATCGCCCTCGTCGAGCAAGAGGTGTCCGACGTTGCCGTATTGTCGCTGTACGAGAATTTCGGACTCTACTCCCTTTCTTCCTATGCGGGAAAGGTGGGCATGATCGCCCTCATTTTCGTCGTGTTCTTTCTCTTGATTACGCTCCTCGTCGTCTATTCGACAATGACGCGTCTGTTTGACGAGGAACGCGCGCAACTTGCTTGCATGAAGACGTTCGGATATACCTCTTTGCAAATTGTAGGGCGATACGTACTATTCGTCTTTTTGGCAAGTTTGATCGGCGGGGGCTTATCCTTTTTTGTCGGACACGCTCTCACGGAAATTATTTACAACGCGTTCCATTTACAATATGAAATGCCGCCCATGCCGTCGGTGCACAATTATCTTTTCTTTGCAGGCTCGTTTGCCATTATTTTGATGAGTACCGTTCTTTTAACCCTTCTTTCGGGGTTGAAGGCGGCGGGGGAAAAGCCCGCAACGCTTCTTTTGCCCAAACTTGCAAAATCGGGCAAGAAGGTATTTTTGGAAAAAATTCCCTTTCTTTGGAATCGGTTGAGTTTTCGGTATAAATCGACGGTACGCAACGTATTTTTGTTCAAAGGAAGATTTTTCATGACGGTTATTTCCGTAATCGGTTCGACCGTGCTCGTGTTTGCGGGGATGGGGCTCATGAACTGTGCGGCGGAAATCGACGGGGGAAGTTCTCTTCTTACCATCTCGCTTGCGCTTCTCGTGTTCTCCGCGGCGCTTTGCGCGCTCGTCGTATATAATTTGACGAATATCAACGTTGGAGAGAGAAAGCGGGAAATTGCAACGCTTATGGTCTTGGGCTACGATAATCGAGAGGTGAGCGGATATATTTATCGGGAAATCTATATCATGGGCGCCATCGGCGCGTTGCTTGGAGTGGCGCTCGGATATTTCTTTATGGATCTCGTATTTTATTTGATCGACTTCGGCGCCGTTTCCGACATCAAGTGGTGGACGTATTTGGTAACGCCTATCGTTACCCTCTTCTTCTGCTTTTTGGCAACCCTTTTGCTGCGCGGAAAAATCGTCAATACGGATATGAACGCCTCGTTGAAATCAATCGAATAACCGTTGAGGGCGCGGGTACATAATATTTGAATCAAAAAAGGACGAACAAAATTTGTTCGTCCTTTTTTTACGCAAAATTTTACGGAAAGGGGGCGATTTATTCGTCCCTTTTTTGTTTGCGGGAAAAGGCAAAGGCGTCGAGCGCGTTTGGCTTTTTACAGAAGAGGAAAAACATCGGCAAAGAAAAGGCGAGCGTTCCCAAAAGGTTTAAGATCATATCGTACAACGTGTCCAGAAGCGCCGTTCCGCGCGCGGTGGTATGAAGATACGTTCCGTCCGGCATCGCATTCAATAATCCTTGCGACCAACCTTGCAAATTGCTTTGAAAGAGCGTATCGACGGTGAATTCGTAAATTTCCCACACATAGCCGACGGAAAGGGAAAAGAGAATGGCAAAAAGAACGGCGTACCATGCACGCGTTCTTCCCGTTCGCTCTTTGACAAGCGGAAAGGCGAGGGAAAGCCCGACGGCGGTAAATAGGGGACCGCTCAACGTATGGAGTATTTTATCGAAGTGAGGAATCAGTTGATAAAACGCAAATACTGTTCCCCCTCCCAAGGCGAGAAAGACAAAACAAAGGAGTGCCGTTTGTAAGAAAAGGGGGCAGGAAAAGCGAAAAACGCGTGGAAGGACGAGGATCAAGGCGAGCAAAGCGGCGCATAAAAGCGCGTATAAAGCGCGGTGGCGAAAGGTGCCTGCATCCACGTTTCCGCGCGTATATTCGACCGTCCAAAAAATAGCCCCGCAAAGAAGCGCCAAGTAAAATAAGACGACCAAAACGGTGAAAAAAAGGCGTCGGTTGTTCCGAAAATAGCACGTCATTGTAAGTTCCTCCGTTTATTTATACGCTTTTTGCTCACTCTTAAAACGAAATCTATTTGAAACTGTTTACTTTTTCTCAAAAAAAGTGTAAAATAAAATTGTATATCTATACGGTTGCGGTGGTGTATGCAATTTATCGAACGGTTAAAACGCCTATTTGCACCAAAGAAAACTCCCGTTTTGGGAATCGCGCTCGGGAGCGGCGGAGCGAAAGGAATGGCTCATTTGGGCGCGTTAAAAGCATTTGAGGAACACGGAATCTCTTTCCGTGTCGTAACGGGCACGTCGATCGGCTCGATCGTCGGCGCACTCTATGCAAAGGGATTTTCCTCGTCGGACATGACGGAAATCGTCCGCGGGTTTTCCTTGCGAGAGTTTGGAAAAAACTTGCGCCCGTTTGCCGATCCCGCGTTTATTGAAGAGATTTTAGAACCGTATTTAGAGGGGAATATCGAAGACATGCCCCTTCCCTTTGCGGCATGGGCGACGGACGCGCATACCAACGAGGGGGTTTTGCTCGACAAGGGAAAAATTACGCGCGCGCTTACTGCGTCCGCTGCGATTCCTCCCTTTTTCCGTTCGGTAGAGCGGGAAGGAAGGCAACTTTACGACGGCGCGTATACCAACGCGATTCCTGCGGACGTTTGTAAAAATCTTGGCGCGGACTTTGTCATCGGATGCGATTTGTCCGCATATCCGACGGCGCAATCGGAGCAGGGGAATCTTTCCCGTATCATCGGCACGGCGCTTTCGGCATTTGTTCCCGTTGCGTACAAAGAGGACAGCAAAACGCGCGGATATGATGCGTGCGAAATAATGCTAAAACCGAATTTATCGTCCTTTCGGGCAACGGACGTGTCCCGTGCGGCAATGAACGAAATGTTTGAAATCGGGTATGAAGAAACCATTTCCCGCATGGAGGAAATCGAGGCGCGGTTGCGAGAAGCGGGGTTTCGCAAGAAGAAATAACCGCGACGGCGAAAGTGTAAGCGGCGCGGAAGAAAAAAGCGGGGGCGACTTTGCGCCAAAGTCAGAGCGCGGGCGTGGAGTTCCGCAAGAAGAAATAACCGCGACGGCGAAAGTATAAGCGGCGCAAAAGAAAAAAGCGGGGGCGACCTTGCGCCAAAGTTAGAGCGCAGGCGGGATACGTTCCCCAAAGCAAAAGAAAAATAACGTATGAAAGAGCAAATCGGAAGGCCGAAAAAGAAGATCACGTTACACGAAGTCAATCGAAGAAAACGAATTGCAAAACTTTGCGTATTTCTTGCCTTGTTTTTCTTGGTTGCGGTCGTTGGAATTTTCTTTCCCTATCGTAGGTGGCTTCCCGCTTATCAATTTTCTCCGCGCACGGCGGGAGAATTGCGGGTACATTTTCTTGCAGTCGGGCAAGCCGATTGTTCTATCGTAGAATTCCCCGACGGGGAAGTGCTGGTCATTGACGGCGGGGACGGAACGTGGAAGGCGCGCAACCATTTATTTCGCTTTTTGAAAGGACTTGCGCCAACTGAACTTTCCCTTCTTGTAACGCGGGCGAGCATCGACCATTACGGCGGATTTGAAGAGATATTAAACAATTTTCCCGTGCAAACGCTCTATCTTCCCGCGCTTGCGGGCAACGAGGACGAATATTGGGCGATGGTTGCCGCGGCGGACGAAAACGGATGCAAGACGGAGCGCGTGTCCCGATACGACGTTTTCGACCATCCTTCGGGCGCATATCTTTGCTGCATTTCTCCCTATTCGCGGGAGGAAACGGAGGAGGACGAGGCGTCTACCGTACTCTTCTTTCAATATCAAGAGGTGAAAATTTTATTCGGTTCGGATATTCCGTCCAAACGGGAGAGAAAACTGTATTCGGAATATCTGCTCGACGAGCATATTTTTGACAGCGGTGCGTTTCCCGTGCGCTTATCGGAGATCGACGTTTTGCGCGTTTCGAGAAACGGATCTTCCGCCGCGTCGTATGACGAATGGATCCAACTGCTCAAAGCGGAGTGTGCAATCGTATCGTGCGGGCGGGGAAATTCCTATCAAATGCCTCATTCTTCTGCAATGCAAACGCTAAAAGCGAGCGGCGCGGAAATTTACAGAACGGATGAACTTGGCGATATTACCGTCGCCATAAAGGGCGGAACGTATTCCGTCACGCATACACAACGGAGTGAATTATGAAAATTACGACGTCAGGAGAATCTCACGGAAAGGGCTTATTTGCCATCATCGAAGGGTTGCCTTCTCACCTTGCGGTAGACATCGAAGCGATCAACCGCGATCTTGCGTTGCGCCAAAGCGGGTACGGCAGGGGCGGACGGCAAAAAATTGAAACGGACAAGGTGGAAATTTTAACGGGCGTGCGGGACGGAAAAACGCTTGCAAGTCCTGTAACGCTTGCCGTTTTCAACGCCGATTACGAAAATTGGAAGGAATACATGGCGCCCGAGCACTGCAACGTCGAGGGACGGACGGTAACGAAGGTGCGCCCCGGGCACGCCGATTTGACGGGCATGATCAAATACGGGCAGACGGACGCGCGCAATATTTTAGAGCGGTCTTCCGCGCGCGAAACGGCGATTCGCGTTGCCGTAGGTGCGCTTTGCCGTCAACTGCTTTCTTCTCTCGGGGTTGAAGTGAGCGGATACGTCAAAGAAATTTGCGGGGTAAAAGACGAGGGGGAATACACCTTTGAACAAATAAAAGGACGGCTTCCCGAACTCGGCATGGTGTCTTTTGACGCACAAAAACGCGCGATGGAAAAGATCGACGGGTTAAAGGCGGACGGGGACACGTGCGGCGGAATGCTTGAAATTCGCGTGCGCGGATTAAAGAGCGGGTTTGGCAGTTGCATGACGTACGGACAAAAACTCGACGCGCGCCTTTGTGCGGCGCTCATGAGCGTTCAGGCGATCAAGGGGGTAGAAGTCGGACTTGGATTGGGCGTTGCTTCGTTGAGCGGAAAGGACGTTCACGATGAAATTTTCTATGAAAATGCGGGCGGATTTTACCGCAAAACAAACCGTGCGGGCGGAATTGAAGGGGGGATGTCCAACGGGGAAGAACTCGTTCTCCGCGCGGCGATGAAGCCGATTCCAACCTTAATGCGCGGATTGAGCACGGTGGATTATCTTACCAAGCAAACGGTTAGGGCATCGACCGAGCGGAGCGACGTATGCGCGATTACCGCGTGTGAAATTATTTTAGAGAGCGTCGTGTGTACGGAACTTTGCGCCGTAGTATTAGAGCGCTTGGGCGGGGACACGATGGAACAAATCGTCGAACGGTACGGGAGGCTCCCGCAATGACGATTACTTTACGATTAAAAAAACAAGAGCGGGAAAGCAAGATCGTTTGCGGAAACGGTGTGTTTGAGCGGGAGTTCCCGCGCCTGATAAAAAGTTATCCGCAGGCGTTTGTCTTTACCGACGAAAACGTCGATGCGCTTTACGGGGACGTCATTCGTTCTCTTGCGCCCGACGTACCCGTGTACGCGATGAAAGCGGGGGAAGAAAACAAACAGCCTCATACGCTCATTGCGCTTTTGCAAAAGATGGCGGAAGCGGGGCTGCATAGAAAAGCATGCCTGTTTGCCGTCGGCGGCGGCGTCGTGGGGGATATCGGCGGACTTGCTGCGGCGCTGTATATGCGCGGAATCGATTGCGTACAAGTGCCGACCACCCTTCTTTCGCAAGTGGATTCTTCCGTCGGGGGGAAGACGGCGGTCGATTTGGATTGCTATAAAAACGTCGTGGGCGCGTTCCATCAACCGACGGCGGTGCTCGTCGACGGGACGTTTTTGCGCACCCTTCCCCGCCGTGAAATTGCGTGCGGCTTGGGGGAGATCATCAAGCACGGCGCGCTCAACGGGGAGTTGTTCGATCGACTGTATCAAAATAAAGAAAGGCTTTTCGACCTGTCCTTTCTTGATGAGATCGTGCCCTTAAACATTCGGCACAAAGCGAACGTCGTAGAGGCGGACGAGCGGGAAACGGGACTTCGTAAGTCGCTCAATCTCGGGCATACGACGGGACATGCGGTGGAACTCGTAGACGGAAAACTGTCGCACGGGGAGTACGTTTTGGTGGGAATGCGGTACGAGATGCGCCTTGCAAAGACGCGCGTTCCCTGTGATGAGGAATACTTGAATCGGTTGGATGAACTCATATTGTACGTACTCGAAAAAGGGCAAATGCCTTCTGTGAAGGAGGGGATTGCGTACGCAAAGTTGGACAAAAAGAACGAAGAAAACGGGACGATCGTCGTAACCGCGCCGACCAAGCGCGGGGAATACGCGTTGCTTCACCTTCCGTTTGCGGAATATGAATCGGAATTGCTGCGGTTAGAGGAGGCGTTTTCATGTTAAAACTTGCTGTCGTCGGAAAAGACGTTTCCCGTTCGCAAAGCCCGCAAATGCATGCGTTTATTTTAAGCCGCATGGGAAGCGAATGTGAGTATCAAACGGTTTCCATTTCGCCCGAACAATTCTCTTCTCAAGTGCAGTCGCTTTTTTCTAAATACGACGCGTTCAACGTTACCATTCCGTTTAAGGGGGAAATTATTCCCTATTTACAAAAGGTATGCGGCGACGCGGACGTGTTCGGTGCGGTCAATACGGTAACTTGCAAAAATCGCTACGGATACAATACGGATGGATTTGGGTTTTTGCTCATGCTTACCAACGCGGGGGTGCAACTGAACGGGAAGACGGCGCTCGTGCTCGGTGCGGGCGGCGCGGGGAGAAGTTGCATCAAAAAATTGCTTGACGCGGGCGCGGAAGTGTTTGCTTTTGAACGGGACAAGGCGCGGCTTCTTGCGGTGCACGACGAGTTTGGCGCGTTTACGCCTCTGTTTGAAGTGCCGATGCGTTCGTTTGATTTGATCGTTAACTGTACGGGAATCGGAATGCACAACACGGAAGGGCAAACGCCGACCGTAACTTGGGAAGGCGGAGAGGCGTCCCCCGTGGACGAACGGATTCTTTCCCGTTGCGAATGCGCGGTAGATTTAATTTACGTGCCCGAGCAGTCTGAATTTTTGCGGATTGCCGCCTCTTGCGGAAAACAAACGGTAAACGGCGGGGCAATGCTCTTTTATCAAGCGTATATGGCGGACTGCATTTATTTAGGGAAAGAGCCTTCCGACGAGGAGGCGAAAAAACTTTGGGAAGAATACAGAGGAGAAAAGATATGAAATTTCTTGTCATCAACGGCGTGAACTTAAACATGACGGGCAAACGCGAACCGTCCGTGTACGGCGTGCGTACGCTCGACGATATCAATGCCGACTTGCGCGCGTTTTGTTTGAAAAACGGCGACGAGGTAGATTTTTATCAAAGCAATATCGAAGGGGAATTGTGCGAACGCACTCATAAAGCGGAGGGGGAATACGACGGAATCGTACTCAACGCGGGGGCGTTTACGCATTATTCGATTGCCATTCGCGACGCCATTTCGTCCGTTACCGTTCCCGTTGTAGAAGTGCATATGTCCAACGTTTTCGCGCGGGAAGAATTCCGCCACACTTCCCTTTTGACGGCGGTTTGCAAAGGGGAAATTCTTGGCTTTGGCGAAAACAGTTATAAACTTGCTTTGGAGAGTTTTCGGTTATGAACATCGTTCTTTGCGGTATGATGGGAGTGGGGAAATCGAGCGTTGGCATTCGCATTGCCGAAAAGACGGGGCGCCGTTGGTATGATACTGACGTCATCATCAGCGGACGCCACGGAAAAATTTCCGACATCTTCGAGTTTTACGGCGAGGCGCATTTCCGCGCGTTGGAAACGGAAATCGTGCGCGAACTTGTTTGCTCCGACCATCTCGTCATTTCGACGGGCGGCGGACTTATTTTGAAAGCGGAAAACAGTGGCATGCTCAAAGAAAACGGAAAGATTTTTTTCTTGCGAGCAAACGTGGAAACGCTTCTTTCCCGCGTACTTGGTGATGATACGCGCCCGCTTTTGCGCGATTCGGGCAAGACGGAAGACACGCTCAAACGCCTTTTGAGAGAGCGTACGCCTATTTACGAACAGGTGTCGGACTTCATCGTCGATACGGATCATAAGACGGTGGAAGAGGTCGCCGATGAAATTATCGCGCTGGCGGAGGGAATATGAAACGGGTACTCGTAACGGGTGGAACGCGCGGAATCGGGCTTGCCGTTTGCCGAGCGTTTTTACAAAGAGGATATCGCGTTACGGCGACGTATGCGCATAGCGAAGCGGATGCGGAAGAGGCGAGAGGGCAACTTCCCGAGGTTTCGTTTGTTAGGGCGGACGTATCGCGCGAAGAGGACGTGCGCCCCCTCTTTGAAACGCCGTTTGACGTCGTTATAAACAATGCGGGCGTTTGCTTTTTTAAGCAGGTGCAGGACGTTTCGTTGAAGGAATGGGACGAGGTGTTTTCCGTCAATGCAACGGGGACGTTTCTCTGCTGTAAGCACGCCGTAAAGGGAATGCTCCGCATAGGGAGCGGTGCGATCGTCAACCTTTCTTCCGTTTGGGGAGAAGTGGGCGGAAGTTGCGAAAGCGTTTATTCAGCGAGCAAGGGCGCGGTGATTGCGTTTACCAAGGCGCTGGCAAAGGAACTTGCGCCGAGTCATATAACCGTAAACTGCGTGAGCCCGGGAGTTATCGATACGTCGATGAACGCCCGTTTTTCGGCGGAAGAAAAAAAAGCGCTTGCCGAGGAAATTCCGCTTGGAAGAATGGGAAGCGCGGAAGAGGTTGCGCAGGCGGTGGTGTTTCTTGCGGAAAATAAATACGTTACGGGACAAACGTTGCGCGTAGACGGCGGGTTTTGTTCGTAAACGAATGTGTGCCTGAACGCGTAAAATCTAGCGGCGCGCGCGTTTGCAATGAGTGCGATACGTTGCGCGTAGACGGCGGGTTTTGTTCGTAAACGAATGTGTGCCTGAACGCGCAAAATTTAGTGGCGCGCGTGTTTGCAATGAGGCATGATAACAAAGACTTCTTTTTGAAAAGAGGTCTTTTCTTTTTTTTAGGGTTTTTCGCAGTCATTTTTACCGATTTGATGGAGTGCGTTGGAGAAACTTCTCGTTCTTTGCAAAAAAAGCATAAATTTTTTTAATTTTTTTCAAAAAAGTTTATAAAAAAAGAGGAGAAACGGGCGTTTTCGTCGAATAATAGGGTGATGAAAGAAAAGACTTACGAAAAAGAGAAAATGTTTTTATCGCCGTACGCGAAAAAATCGTCGGAGAGCGCGGGAAGAGAACGGGAAGAGTCCGCTTGCGGAATGCGCACCGACTTTCAAAGAGATCGCGATCGGATCATTTATTCCAAAGCGTTCCTGCGTTTGAAAAATAAGACGCAGGTCTTTTTCGCGCCCGACGGCGACCATTACATTACCCGTTTGACGCACACGCTCGACGTAAGTCAAATTGCGCGTTCGCTTGCGCGGTGCCTTTCCCTCAATGAAGATTTGGCGGAGGCGATTGCGCTCGGGCACGATTTGGGACATACTCCTTTCGGGCACATCGGCGAGCGGGTGCTTGCAAAACTTTCCCCCGAAGGATTCCGCCACAGCGAGCAGTCGTTGCGCGTTGTGGACGTCTTGGAAAAGGACGGGAAGGGGTTAAACCTTACCTTTGAGGTGCGCGACGGCATCGTTCACCATACGAAGAGCGGAAATCCTTCCACGCTGGAAGGGGTTGCCGTGTCCCTTGCCGACCGCATTGCATACATCAATCACGATATTGAGGACGCCATTCGCGCGGGATATCTTTCGGAAGAAGAGTTGCCCGCGGACGCCGTAGAGGTATTCGGGCGGGACACGAGCGAGCGTATCAATACCGCTATTTTGGATATTTACACGGAAAGTTGCGGCAAACCTTACGTGCGCATGTCGGAAGAACGGCAAAAAGCGCTCGACACCTTGCGCGCGTTCATGTTTGAACGGGTATATGAGCGGGCGAATAAACTCATTCAAGAAAGTGCGGAGCGCATGTTAAACGAGTTATATACATATTTCTACGGACACCCCGAACATCTTCCGCCCCTTTACCGCACGGTATGGGAAAAGGAAGGGGGAAACCGTGCCGTTTGCGATTATATTTCTTCTATGACGGACAAGTATGCGATCTCCGTATTCCGCACGTTGTTCGTCCCGAAGGAGGGGATATGAGAGAAGATTACACGCAATTTTTGCGGACGCTGAAATCAAAAAACGATATTGTTGAGGTGATCGCCTCTTACGTCCGCCTTGACAGAAAGGGGTATAACTACTGGGCTTGCTGTCCCTTCCATCATGAAAAAACGCCCTCCTTTTCCGTCAATGCGGTGGACGGGTTTTATCATTGTTTCGGATGCGGGGTATCGGGCGACGTCATTCGGTTCGTGCAGGAATACGAGAACGTCGAGTTCCCGCAAGCGGTGGAAATTTTGGCAAAGCGCGCGGGGCTTGAAATTCCCGCTTACGACGAAGCGGCGAGTGAGCGCACCGCCGAATTAAAGAAAAAGAAGGACACCTACCTCAAAATCATGCATCTTTCCGCAAAATTTTACCTCTCGAATTTGTATTCGGGGCGGGCGGATGCGTACCTCGAATATTTACAAGGGAGAAAAATTGCCCCTACGACGATCAAGAAGTTTGGGCTTGGCGCGTCGTTCGACTTTACGTCGCTTCCCTCTTTCTTGCTCGATAACGGGTTTTCTCCGCAGGACATCGTCGATAGCGGCGCGTGCGTACGGACGGACGACAACCGACTCATCGACGCGGAGGGGGGACGGTTGATTTTCCCTATCATCAACCATATGGACGAAGTCGTCGCGTTCGGCGGGCGCGTCATGGAAAAGACGGATCGCGCAAAGTATAAAAACACGCGCGAAACGATGATCTTCAATAAGAGCAAAAACTTATACAACGTCAACCTCGTCAAAAAGGAAAAAAGGGCAGGTGCGCTTTCTTCCGTCATTATGGTAGAAGGATACATGGATACCATCTCCCTCTATCAAGCGGGGTTTAAGAACGTCGTTGCGAGCATGGGGACGTCCCTCACCAAGGAGCAGGCGCGCCTGTGCAAACGGTATTCGGAGAACGTCTTTATCAGTTACGACGGCGACTTCGCCGGACAAAAGGCGAACTTGCGCGGGCTTGACATTATGAAAGACGAAGGGCTGCGCGTGCGCGTCGTACCGATGCCCGAAGGGCTTGATCCGGACGACGTCATCAAACGAATGGGGGCGGAAGGTTATCGCGAGTGCTTAGACAATGCGATGCCCCTCATCGACTTCCGCGTTTTGGCGGCGAGGAGAAAGTACGACCTTTCGCGGACGGATGAAAGACGCGATTTTGTCAAAGAGGCGCTTTCTATCATTCGCGAATCGGAGAGCGCGACGGAACGGGAAGAACTTGTTCGCAAACTTTCTATTACGACCGATTTTAGTTATTCTTCCCTCATGCGCGATTTGGAAAACGCAAAGCCGACAAAGAGCGAAACGCCGAGTGCGGCTTTCCCGAGGGAGGACAATGCGGACAGAGAGCGCAAAGCGGCGCGGTTTATCTTGGCGGCGTGCTTGCTCAATCGCGACTATGCAAGCGACTTTGATCCGACTACGCTTTGTTTGGAAGAGGAAGAACACCGCGTCATTGCCGAGTATATAAAAGAGAGCAGACAAGAAGGGCGCGTTCGTCCAAGCGGATTGTTTGAAATCATGGAAGCGGACGGGGAACTTGCGGAGATCCTCAACTTGGACTTTGGGGACAATCTAGACGGAGAACGGGCGGAGCGTTTTTTCCGCGACAGCATCAAAACGATGGAAAGAAAGGCGCTGGGCATTCAAATTTCCCGCTTGAACGAGCGGTATATACAGACGGAGTCTTTGGAAGAAAGGCGACAAATCGCCTTGGAACTCAACGAAATGACAAAAAAATTGAGAAACGTCAGATAAGACGGAGGATGAAATTATGACGGTAACCGAACAAAAATTAACCGAACTCATCGATGCGATTGCGGCAAGTTATAAGATGAAGGGGAGTATTTCTACCAACGCCCTTTGCGATGCGTTGGAAAAGTACGACTTAACGCCTGCGCAAATCGAGCAGGTGTACAAGCTTCTTCCCGAAGCGGGCATTCAAATTTTCGACGAGGACGAACGCGACCGCGAACTCTTTGAGCAAGCGCTTTCCGATATCGGACTTGACGATCCCGTAAAGATGTACTTAAAGGACATCGGTCGGGTGCCTCTTCTTTCCGGAGATGAAGAAATCGACCTTGCGCGCCGCATGCAAGAAGGGGATGAGGCGGCGAAGCGCCGTTTGTCGGAGGCAAACTTGCGCCTTGTCGTGTCCATTGCAAAGCGGTACGTCGGGCGGGGAATGCTCTTCCTCGATTTGATTCAAGAGGGAAACCTCGGCTTGATGAAAGCGGTGGAAAAATTCGACTATCAAAAGGGATTTAAGTTTTCTACGTACGCAACGTGGTGGATCCGTCAGTCAATTACGCGTGCCATCGCCGACCAAGCGCGTACCATTCGTATTCCCGTTCACATGGTGGAAACGATCAACAAACTCACGCGTGTTTCCCGTATGCTTTTGCAAGAAAAGGGGAGGGAGCCTACGCCCGAAGAAATTGCGGAGGCAATGGGCGTTCCCGTAGAGCGCGTGCGCGAAATTCAAAAAATCGCGCAAGATCCCGTTTCTCTTGAAACGCCGATCGGCGAAGAAGAAGATTCCCACCTCGGCGACTTTATCGAGGACGATAAAACGCAAACGCCCGGGGACTCCGTCGCGTTCATCATGCTCAAAGAGCAACTGTTGCACGTGCTCGATTCGCTTACCCCGCGCGAAGAAAAGGTACTTCGCTTGCGTTACGGAATCGACGACGGAAAACCCCGTACGCTCGAAGAAGTAGGCAGAGAATTTAACGTTACGCGTGAGCGTATCCGTCAAATCGAAGCAAAGGCGCTCCGTAAGTTGCGCCATCCGAGCCGCAGTAAAAAATTGCGCGATTTCCTCGATTGATGACGGCGCGTATTCAAGAAATTTGCTCGCATATTCCAAAGTGTAAAACGTTTGCGGACGTAGGGTGCGACCACGGATATATGGCGCAATATGCCTTACGGGCGGATTTATGCGAACGTGCGTATATTTCGGATATCAGCAAAGAAAGTTTACAAAAAGCAATTACGTTACTGAAAAATTACGTCGATTGCGGTCGGTGTATTCCTATTTGCACGGACGGTTTAACGCGGTTTCCCGAAACGCCCGAATGCGTTTTGATTGCAGGAATGGGGGGCGAAGAAGCGGTTAAAATTTTAAGGGAAGCGCCGCTTCCTCAAACGCTTTTATTGCAACCGATGAAAAATGCGGAAAAAGTACGCGCATATCTTCTTTCCAACGGATATCGGATTTTGTCCGATTATACGTTTGAGGACGGAAAGTTTTACGATTTTATCGTTGCGGCGCGTGGAGAGGGCGATGCGTATACGAAACGGGAACTTGCGTTTGGAAGAGATAACTTATCCGCCCCTTCTCCCGCGTTTTTGAAAAAGATCCGCAAAGAACGGGACGAACTCCGTTCGGTGTTAGATTGCGCGAGTCTTTCCGAGGAAAATCGGGCGAAGGTGCAAGCGCGAATGCAGGCGCTTGAGGAGGTATTGCATGAAGTTGCGGGAAATTTATCATAACGTCGACGCCGTTGCGCCCTTTTCGTTGAGCGACGAATATTGCGCAAAATACGGCGCGTACGACAACAGCGGGATTATAATCGACTGCGGGGAGGAGATTTTAAGAGTGCTCTTTTCCCTCGACTGTTCGCCTTCCGCCGTGGCGCAAGCAAAAAAAATCGGGGCGAACTTGATCGTTTCGCATCACCCTGCCATATACGAACCGTTGAAGCGGTTAGAAGCGGATAGCGCCGTATTGCAGGCGGCGAAGGCGGGAATTTCCGTCCTCTCCGCTCACTTGAATTTAGACGTGGCGGAAGGGGGCGTCGACGACAGTCTTGTCCAAGCGCTCGGCGGAAGCGTAGAAGAAGTGATGCATCCGCTTTCTTGCGGGGGGTACGGAAAGGCGGTTTCCGTTCAAACGACGGTTCAAAAACTGAAAGAGCGCGCCCAAAAAACGCTTTCTACCCAACGCGTCCTCGTTTACGGGGAAGACCGACCGATTAAGAAGATCGCAAGTTTTTGCGGTGCGGGAATGGACGGCGACGCGATTGCTTTTGCAATGCGGGTCGGCGCGGAGGCGATCGTTACTTCGGACGGGAAACATCATCACGTTGCCCAAGCACTCGACAAGGGGTTAAACGTAGTTCTTTTAACCCATTATGCATCGGAAAATTACGGATTTTTCCGTTTTTATCAAAAAATAAAAGAAAAGTTGACCGTTCCGTGCGAATATTTTACGGACGGAAGGCTGTTGTAAGGAGAAGATTATGGCGATTATCAACGAATTACTCGAATACCAACAGGTGGACGCGGAACTGCGCAAGATCGAGCAGGAAGTTTCCGCAAGCGAAGAACGCAAAAAATATATGGTTGCGAAAAAGTTTATGGAAAGCGCGCCCGAAAAACTCGACGTGCAAGACAAGCGGGCGGTTGAGTTGCGCCGCGCAGCACAGGGGCTTACCGCGCGTTACATGGAAATCAAAGACGCGATTTCCGAATATGCAAAGGTCGACGAGCACGTGGACGACGGCGGGGACGTAACCTTCTATAAGCGCAGCGCGCAGTCCCTTTCGGATAGCCTTCGCGCGTTGAAGGGGGAACTCGATAAACTCATTGCCGAAATTAAAGCGGCAGCGGAAGAATACGATAAGTTGAAAAAACAAACGATTGCGATGCAAAACCAGTACAAAGAGTACAAGGGGAAGTATGCAAAAATCAAAGAGGCGCGCGCGCCCGAAATGGAAAAAATCAACGCAAAACTCGAACAAATCGCAAAAGCGATCCCCGATGAAATTATTGCAAAGTATAAACAAAAGAGAAAGGAACGGATTTTCCCTATTTTGGTGCCTCTTACGGGGGACAGTTGCATTTGCGGAATGAGCTTTGCCATCGCACAGCAAAGCCGTCTTTCGGGCGGAAACGTCATCGAATGCGAGCATTGTCATCGGTTTATTTACAAAAAATAAGGAACGGATTACGCTCCGTGGGCATATCATAAGATGTGCAAGAAACGGTAGCAGTTATTTCGTTAAAAAAAATTCGGCGCAATGCAGAGCGCATCAAAGAGCAAACCTCTTCCCCGTTGATTGCGGTGGTGAAAGACGACGGGTACGGACACGGCGCCGTTGAGGTGGCGCACGCGTTAAAGGGGAAGGTTTCGGCGTTTGCCGTTGCGACGATATCCGAAGGGGTTGCGCTCCGCGTAGCGGGCGTTGCGGAAGAAATTCTCGTTTTTACGCCTCCGATTTCGGAAGCGGACGTTTTGGCGGGGGCAAGATACCGTCTTACGCTTACCCTTTCTTCCCCTTCTGTTTTGAACGTAACGGTGCGCGCAACGGAGAAGTATCATCTCTCTGTTAGCGCGCATTTTGCCGTTAATACGGGAATGAACCGCTACGGATTTCGTCCCGAACGGATAAAATCCGCCTTGAAAGAAGCGGAGTGCCTTGCGGTAACGGGGGTGTATTCGCACTTTTACGCGCCCTTTTCCGAGCAGGCGAGAAAGGAACAAATGCGACTCTTTTTGCCGGCGGCGGATTTGGTAAAAGATCGTTTTCCGCATGCCGTACGCCATATTTCCGCAACGGGCGGGATTTTAGCGGACCCGACTTGTGCGCTCGACGGAGTGCGGTCGGGCATCGCCCTCTACGGGTATTTGCCGAGCGGGGGGAGAAAAATATTTTTGGAACGCGCGATGAAAGTTTATGCGACCGTTTCGCACCGTGCGACCTATTTGGGGAATGGCGCGGGATACGGAGAATACCGTTTGGCGCAAACGAAGGGGATAACCGTCCGTGCAGGGTACGGGGACGGATTTTTCCGAACGGGCGGTTTGAACGCAATCGGCGCGCTGTGTATGGACGCCTATTTGACGGCGGGGGATTGCCCTTTTGGAAGACGAAAACTGATTTTTTCGGATGCGAGTGCGTACGCCGAGGCGTGCGGAACCATCGCCTACGAAGTGCTGTGTTCGGTTGGAAGGAGATCGGTAAGAGTTTATGACGAGCGATAAAGCGCAAACGCGCAAAATTTTCAAAGAAATACGGAAACGCTTAAAGAACGCAGAGGCGGACAAGCAGATGGCGAACCTCTTTTCAACCTCTCCCTTTTTTAAGTATTCCCGCTTTTTCGTATACGCTTCCTTCGGCACGGAGGCGGGGACGGAGGGGGTGATTTCCGCACTCTTTCAGGCGGACAAGCAGGTGTATTTGCCCCGTATCGAGGGGGAAAACATGCTTTCCGCGCGCTATAAAGAGGGGGAACGTTTGACGCGCAACCGCTATGGCATCGACGAGGCGCAAGGAGAGGCGGGGGAATGCGAAATCGCGCTTGTTCCCTTGCTTGCTTACGACGAAAAGGGGAATCGGCTCGGGTACGGCGGGGGATATTACGACCGTTACTTTTTGAAAAATCCGTCCGTTCTCCGCGTCGGCTATGCCTATTACGGACAAAAAGCGGAGCAAATTCCCACCGAGGCGCATGACGTTTTGCTCGACGCCGTTTTGACGGAGAAGGGGATTTTTGTGTTTTCCGAACGGGCGCATACCCTTTTCAAATGAAAAAATTGTAAAAATTTCCCTCGCTCGCGGGATAAACTTGACATTCTGCGTAGAAGAGGGGTATAATTTATAAAAATATTATTTTTATAAAACCTGATTTGGAGGGCTTTATGGAACAAAGCGAAAAGAAAATGACGAAGGCGAGACTCTTTGGGCGCATTCAGTTGGAATGTTTGCGCCGCTCGGTAACTCCGTTCGTCCTTTATATGATGATGAGTTTATTGCTCCTCGCTTGTCAAGCGATCGAGGGCGCGGTACTCCGTTATATTTTGAGTGCGATTTGCTTGCTCGGTGCAATGGCGTATAACGGGCACTTGTGCTATTTGTACGGTAAAACGCATTACGACGCCTATTTAACGGGGAACATTCACCGTCAAAACGCGCTGTTTGGAATTCAGTCGGGCGGAGATCACCGTCCGGAACGGGAATACCGCGTTTGGAAGGGGTTTAACATCGGCTTTTACGTAGGTGTGGTTGCCGTTATTTTCGGATTGCTTTGGGGGTTGTTCCCCGAGGCCACGCCGACGATCGGGACGCTCTTTATCATGATTGCGGGTTGGGCGATTATTCCCATTCAATGGTTCAATAACGCGGGCGTTGTAATTAGTCCCTTTGTTTCCATGGCAATGGCGATTTTCCCCATTTTGGTCAGCGGGATCATGTATATTGTCGGCGCGAAAGTGGAAGAAAAGAGAAAGTTAGAAGAAACGGAACGCATGGAGCGGGTAGAAAACGCACGCAAAGGCGGAGAGAAAGAATCGAAGAAAAAGTGAGTCGTTCGGTTGGAACGGGCGTTCTAATCGGGAGCGTTATTTTGTTGAGATGACGCAAAAAGGAATAACGGGAAAGTGAAAGGATGGATTGTCCGTGTGGCGAGCAACGGGAAAGCGGAGTTTATACAAACGTCGCGGTGCGGTAAACGCGAGAAACGGCACGCGGATTGCCATCAAACGAGCGCGGCAGAGTAGGAGTTTATATACAAACGCAAGTCGCGGTACGGTAACCGCGAGAAAACGGCGCGCGGATTGCTATCAAACGAGCGTGGTAGAGTAGGAAGAGTCCGTGTGGCGAGCAACGGGAAAGCGGAGTTTATACAAACGTCGCGGTGCGGTAAACGCGAGAAACGGCACGCGGATTGCCATCAAACGAGCGCGGGGGATAAAATGAGGATTATCAGCGGAAAACATCGCGGGCGAGTGCTCGCCGAATTTAAGGGTTGGGACGTCCGTCCGACGTCCGATCGCGTAAAAGAGTCCCTCTTTAACATTCTTTCGTCGCGCGTTGTCGGCGCGCGTGTCCTCGATTTATTTTGCGGAAGCGGAGCGCTGGGGTTAGAGTGTATTTCCCGCGGGGCAAGCGAAGTTTGCTTTAACGATCTTTCCCCCGACAGCATTACAATCCTCAAAAAAAATCTTGCAAAAATAAAGGAAACCGCCGCCGTAACTTGCCGTGATTTTCGCCTTTGTTTGAAGGAGCAACGGGGGAAGTTCGATTTGATTTTCGTCGATCCGCCGTATGCGCAGGACTATCGCGCGGAAGTGCTTTCCCTCGTCAAGGAGGGGGACTTGCTCAACGAGGGCGGGCTTGTCGTATACGAGAGCGAAACGCGTTCGCAAGGGGAATTTTCAGGGTTCCGCCTTTGCGACGAACGCGGATACGGGCGCACGGTCGTTGCCTTTTACGGGAGGGTGTAGTATGAAAAAATGCGTCTTTGCGGGGACGTTCGATCCGTTTACCGTAGGGCATAAAGACACGGTGGATAAGTGCTTGCGTCTATTTGACGAAGTGATCGTCGCCGTTGGCGTCAATCGCGGAAAAGAGCGGTTGTTTTCGGCGGAGGAACGGGAGCAAATGATCCGTTCCGTATACAAAGGGGAGCCGCGCGTTCGCGTCGTGCAGTGGGAAGGGGTAATCGTCGATCTTCTCAAAAGAGAGGGTACGTCCTTTTACGTGCGGGGAATCCGAAATACCGTCGATTTGGAATATGAAAACGCGGCGTTTTACGCGAGCCGCGATTTAGACGGGGACATGGTAACGGTGTACCTGCCGTCGGAGAAAGAACATCTTCACGTCAGTTCGTCGCTTGTAAAAAACGCGATTGCCTTTGGAACACCGTACGAACGGTACGTGCCCGAGCAGGTTGCACGTTTCATCAAAGAGAAATACGAAAAATAAGAAGGTCAATATATGTTTGAAAAACAAATTCGAATTCCTTCCGCGGAAGAAATTCTTTCCGAAAAACCGCTTCCCGAAAGTTTGAAACAAATCAAAAGCGCTCGCGACGCCCTTGCAAAAGACGTCATCGCGGGGCGTTCGGATAAACTCCTCGTCGTCGTCGGGCCTTGTTCCGCGCACGAGAGCAAACCCGTGCTCGAATACGTTAGACGGCTTGGAAAACTGAATGAGAAAGTCAAAGATAAACTCGTGCTCGTTCCGCGTATTTATACCAACAAGCCGCGTACGAAAGGGGTGGGGTATAAGGGAATGTTCTCCCAGCCCGATCCGGAAAACAAGGAAAATATCCTTCGCGGAATTCAAACGATTCGCGAACTTCACATGCACGCGATCGAGGAGTCGGGGCTTTCGGCGGCGGATGAAATGCTTTATCCCGAAAACTATGCGTACGTTGAAGACGTTTTGACGTACATCGCAGTTGGGGCGCGTTCGAGTGAAAATCAAATGCACCGCTTGGTTTCGAGCGGGATCGATCTTCCCGTCGGCATTAAAAACCCGATGAGCGGCAGCGTTCCCGTTCTTCTTAACAGTATTTTTGCCGCGCAAAGCAAGCAGGTGTTCAAGTATCACGATTTCCAAGTGCAAACGGGCGGGAACGAATATGCACACGCCGTCTTGCGCGGTATGGTGGATTCGTACGGGAACGATATTCCAAATTTCCATTACGAAACGGTCATGCAGGTATTCGATGGGTACTGCAAGAGCGGAGGGGAATTGCAAAACCCCGCAATTATCGTCGACGCAAACCACTCTAATTCGGGAAAACGGTTTTATCAACAAATCCGCATCATCGAAGAGGTGATGCAAAACCGCCTTTACGACAAAGACTTTAAAAAGATCATCAAAGGGTTCATGATTGAAAGTTTCCTCGTCGAAGGCAATCAAAAGCACGACGTCGTATTTGGACAGTCGATTACCGATCCTTGTCTTGGTTGGGAGGATACGGAACGGCTGATTTTAGACATCGCGGAGAAAGCATAAATGAAAAAGGTCAGTTGTTTGGGACCTGCGGGCAGTTATTCCTGTCTTGCCGTACAAAAGTTATGTAAGGACGCGGCGATCGTTCCTTGTCGGAATTTCGGCGAAGCGTTCCAAAAACTGTTGTCGGGAGAGGTAGAAACGGCGGTTGTTCCCGTGGAAAACTCCATTCAAGGGGGCGTTTTAGAGGTGTTAGACCTCTTGGAACGGGAAAAGGTGTTTGCAGTAGAACGGCTCGTTTTGCCCATCGATCATCGCCTCGCAATCAAGGCGGGAACGTCCCTTTCGCAGATTAAAAAGGTATATTCGCACGAACAGGCAATCGGTCAATGTTCGGAATTTTTGCAAGCAAACTTGCCGAATGCCGACTATCTTCCCACCCGTTCGACGGCGGAAAGCCTCCTGATGGTAGACGACACGTCGGCGGGGATTGTCGGCGCGCACGCAAATAGGGAGGGGGTTGTCCTTTCAAACGAGAATATCGCAAACGAAAAGCACAATTTTACGCAGTTTTTCCGCCTCGTAAGAGAGGAAAAAGGATTGCCTTTGCACGGGGAATATTTATTCTTTTGTGCCGTTTGTGCGCATAAACCGGGGTCGCTTTTGGATCTTCTCCGCATCTTTGCCGATTCGGGGTTGAACTTGACGAAGATCGAAAGCCGACCGATTCGCGACGTATACGGAGAGTATCGCTTTTATATTGAAGTGGAAGGGGATTACGCGGACGAAAATATGCAGCGCGCCATCGCCCTTGCCAAAGAAAACTGTCGGCAATTCCGTATCATCGGCGTTTACGGAAAGAGCAAGACGGAAACGTAACAAAGAACGCCCGAAAGGGTTGCTTGCAGCAATTTAACAAGGAGAAACTTGGGCGCGGAAATCCCCGCTTTTTTCAAGAAAGACAACTGTTGCATTAAAATACATGCACCCCCAAACGTAGAAAGAAAGCAAACGAGCGGAAGGACAAGGGGGGAACGGGATGCGGAAAGAATGGCGCATCCGCCCGTCATTTCCAAAAGTCCGCGCAAAAAGCCTTCGACGAGAGGGCTGTTTGCAAAAGAGAAAAGCCCGCAATCGGCGAGCATTTGTCCAAACACGGTAAATAGGGCGACGTATCCTCCGACGTACAGCACGGTAGATACGGACTGTTCGAGCATTTTTGCAAACAGACGGGGGGAAGTAGTTGGGAGTACGGTATGGCGGTATGGCGGTTGTTTTTTGGCAAACAACCCCAAGAAAAACCCAACGGCATACACGGAAAGAAAGTGAGAAAAAAGGAGCATCCAACCGCTTTTCACGCTATTTAACATGCCGGCGCCGACGACGCCGACCAAAAATGCGGGGGACGCGGTGGAACACAGACAGGATAGGCGGAACCGTTCGTCTATATCCGCTCCTTCGTTTAAGGTAAAAACGAGGCGTGCGCCGACGGGATAGCCCGAAAGTGCGGAAAGAAGGAGAGTGCAGCCGCCGTTTCCGCGTATTTTGAACAATTTTCGCATAACGGGTGCGGTTTTTTGTGCCAATAGAGGAAATAACCGCAGTTCACTCAACATTCCCGTCAAAAACAAAAAGGGAAAGAGAGAGGGCAAAACGTTGAGCGCCCAAAGCGATATTCCGTCGAATACGGATTTTGCGTAGCGCGCGGGGAACGCGAGAAAGAGTGCGGTTGCAAAAAGGACGGGGATAGAAAGAAGAACGGAGAGGAGATTTTTTCGGCAAATCATGCCATATCCTACGTTGTTTTCAAGAGGAATATGCGTAAGTTTGCGTTGACTTGGAGGTGAATATGCGTAAGAAATTAGGGCTTGCACTCGGTGCGGGCGGTGCGCGCGGCGTCGCGCACGTCGGTTTTTTACAGGCTTTGGAAGAAGAAGGCATTCAAGCGGATTACGTTACAGGGTGTTCGATGGGCTCGATCGTCGGCGTATGTTATTGCGCGGGGATTTCGATGTCCGTCGTAAAGGACGCCGTTCTCAATTTAAGTCTTCTTAAAATTGCGTCGCTCAACGTCAATCCGATTCGCATGAACGGCGTTTTCCGCATGACGAAAGCGCGGAAACTGTTGGAGTCGTATTTGGGCGCGCATTTAAGGTTTGAAGATTTGAAAATTCCCTTCCGATGTGTCGCAACGGATATTATTTCGGGCAAAACGATTGAAATGAAGGAAGGAAACGTCATCGACGCAGTCGTTGCGTCGGCGAGTATCCCGGGCGTATTTTCCCCGCAAGAAAAGGACGGAATGTTGCTTGTGGACGGGGGTGTGCTTGAACGCGTTCCCGTCAAAGAATTAAAAAACATGGGCGCGGAAGTTATTGTTGCCGTGGACGTTTTGGGGGATTTGACTGCCGAACGCCCCGCGCCGAAAAACTTGATTGCGAGCTTTTTGCGCTTTATCGACGTCATTGACACCAACGTAACCAAGCGTAACCGCCGTTCGCGCAGTAAAAATATTCACCTGTGGTTAGAGCCGCAGTTGGGCGATATGGATCAATATCAGGTAAAAAATTTGGCGTTTGCGTACGAAAAGGGGTACGAACTCGGCAAGGAAAACGCGGAAAAGATCCGCGCGCTGTTAGGTGAGTAATGGATTTATTCGATTTTAACGACAACGAGGAGCGTGCAAAACCTCTTGCGGAGCGGATGCGCGCAAATACGCTCAAGGAGTTTGTAGGGCAGTCGCATATCGTTGCGGAAGGCTCTCTTCTTCGCCGCGCGATTTCTTTGGATCGCTTGGGGAGTTGCATTTTTTGGGGGCCGCCCGGATGCGGAAAGACGACGCTTGCAAATATTGTCGCGTCGCAAACGAACGGCGAATTTATTAAGTTGAACGCAGTCAACGCGGGAGTTGCCGACGTCAAAAAGGCGGTGGACAAAGCGCGGGACAATTTGAAACTTTTCAACAAGCGCACCTACTTAATGCTCGACGAGTGCCACCGCTTTAATAAAACGCAATCCGATTCGTTGCTCCCCGCAATCGAGCAAGGGACGATCATTTTCATCGGTTCGACGACGGAAAATCCGTACGCATCGATGACGCCCGCAATCGTGTCCCGCTGCCGTGTGTTTGAGTTTAAGCACCTTACGACGGAAGACGTAAAAGGGGCGCTCCTTCGCGCGCTTTCAGATAAGCGAAAGGGCTTGGGCGGATACAAGACGCAAGTTGCGCAAGACGCCGTCGACCATATTGCCGAAACGGCGGGCGGAGATCTACGCACGGCGTACAACGCGTTGGAACTCGCGGTGCTTACAACGCCTCCGCAAGCGGACGGGACGATCGTCGTAACCCTTTCGGACGCGGAACAGTCGATTCAGCGCAAGGCCCTTTCTTACAACGAAGATTTATATTACGACATTTTGTCCGCGTTTTGCAAATCCCTTCGCGGAAGCGACGCAAATGCAGCGCTCTATTACGCCATGAGGCTTATCGAAGGGGGATGCGATCCGATTTTAGTCATTCGCCGATTGATCGCGCATTCCGCGGAGGACGTGGGCATGGCGGATCCGAATGCGCTTTTGATGGCGACGGCGGCGCTTACCGCATATCAAAACATGGGCTACCCCGAGGGGCTTATTCCCTTGTCCGAGGCAATCGTGTACGTGTGTGAGGCGGAAAAGAGTAATTCCGTCGTCAATGCCATGCACGAGGCAAAACGGGACGCGAACGTCATGCGGGACGACAACATTCCCCCCTACTTAAAAGACAATTCGTACGGGGATAAAGAGGCGAAAGCGCAAAGCGCACGTTACAAGTATCCGCACAATTACGGCGGATGGGTAAAGCAGCAATATCTTCCCGATTCGCTCAAAGACAAGGTTTATTACAATCCGTCCGACCATGGATACGAAAAGACGGTCAAAGAAATCAGAAAGAAAAAGGGAATAGAATAACTAATTTGAAAAAACTCGACTTTTCAAAGCCGAGTTTTTTTATTGTATAAAGAAAACCCCCAGATAGTCTGGGGGTTCAAAAAAGGCTTATGCCGTTCCAACTTGCGAAATAACTCCGTTTAATTTATAATAAAATTGCGACCTGCCAGTAGCAACAAAAAATTAAACGGAGGACATTAGAA
>JAGASM010000037.1 GCA_017621735.1 Clostridia bacterium
ACACGGAGGGTTATCGAAGCGGTCATAACGAGGCGGTCTTGAAAACTTCCTTCGTCTGTCTATGTAATCTCTCGAAAACCCTTGATTTTATTGACTTTTTTGAGGGTTCGATTGCTCGGTGCGAGAAGCGTTTCTCGCAGTTTTCTCGCAAATTTCCAACTTAATATTTTTTACGGAGAGTTATCGAAGCGGTCATAACGAGGCGGTCTTGAAAACCGTTTGGGTGAAAGCCCACGGGGGTTCGAATCCCTCCGCCTGCGCCAAAAGTGCCCCTTGGGACACTTTTTTCATTGCGAAAAAGCGGAGAGATTCGAGGGGGGAGCCGATTGCGGGAGCAATCGCTTTGCCTTAAATGAGTTGGTTAGCGTGCGTGTTTGAAGGCAAAGTTGACAATTAAAAATTGTCAAGCGGGGCGCGTCGCTAAAGACGCGAATCCCTCCGCCTGCGCCAAACATAACCTAATTTGAACTTTGGTTTGGGGTTAGGCCATTTACTTTCTTTAAGATAAATTTATATAATACAATTAACAAAAAAGGAGCATTCTATGGATAAAATTTTTAAAAGTAAGATTTTTGTAATTATTACTCCAATTATAACTTTCTTTTTATTTTTAATTTCTGGGTGGCTAGTTAGTTATTTGCCTTACACAACGGGAAGCGTATTCGGTACGTCTAGTCAGTATTTCGGTAGTACAAAGGGTAGTACGACTACAACGTACGAATTTCGAATAAATAATGCTATTGGTATTTGGTTAATAGGATTTGCAATTTCATTGTTGGTTTTATTAATATGTGTTTTAATAAGAAAAGTTTATTTGTGCTCTAAAACTAAAATAGAAGAATAGATTTAACGATGCTTTGCGTAGCACTATACTTTACCATTATTTTTTAATTAGTTTTACGTTTCACACGCTCCGCTAAAAAATTCGACAAGTTTTGACTTGTCGAATTTTTTTATCCATTGCGAAAGCAATGGTATATCATCACGACGCAGTCGCGGATATCATCACCGAAGGTGTATATCATCAGCGCAGGCTGTATCCTCTTTCGCAATGATGATATACAAGGCTTTCGCCTTGGTGATATACAAAACTACGTTTTGATGATATACACGCCTTTGGCGTGATTGTGACGCTACAGTTCAAACCCAAACAAAAAGTGGCAAAAATATCTTTTTTATAGCCCTTTCACAAAAGTGCCCCTTAGGGCACTTTTTCGATTGCGAAAAAGCGGGGGGATTCGAGGCGGGAGCCGATTGCGGGGGCAGATTTTTGAAAATGTCGTGAAATGAACACATGTGCATCTTTACTTCTCGGCAGGTGCGTGGTATAATGTAAGCGGAAAATTTTAACAAGGCGGAATTTGGCATGCAAGAAGACGTAAAACGCGTTCGTCTACTGAAAATATGGGAAACGTTGTATCGCGATACGGACGAAGAGCATCCGATCGGTACGGAAGCGCTCATTCAAAAGTTGGGCGAGGTGGGGATTCATTGCGTTCGCGCCACCATTTACGAAGATATCAAAACGTTGCAAAAGTACGGGTATGAGATTTTTTGTAAGCGGAAAAAACAAAACGAGTATTACGTCGTTGATCGAAGTATTACGCTTCCCGAACTGTTTATTTTAATGGATGCCGTGCAAGCGGCAAGTTTTGTTCCGCAAAAAAAGACGGATGAGTTGGTGCAAAAGATCGCTGATCTTGCAGGAAGCGAACGCGGAAAGGTGTTAAAGCGGAATATTGTGGAATTTACCGTTTCCAAAAGCCCTAACGAACACGTTTTATATTCGGTAAACGAAATTACGCAGGCAATTTTGCAAAAAAAGAAGATACAATTTTGCTATTTTGATTATAGTACGTCAGGCGGTCGCAAGTACCGCATGAGCAAACGCAATCCCGAAAACAAAAAAGAATACGTTCTCAATCCGCTTGGAACGGTGTTTGACGGTGGGTACTACTATTTATTCGGGTTTGACGACTATCACGAGTCGATTGTGCATTATCGCGTGGACCGTATGGACGACGTGCGAGTACTGTCGGATGAGATAAGCGTCAAAGCGCAAAGCAAACGCGCGGAACTTCCGGAGCGAAAGCGGCAGTTGTTTTCGATGTTTGGGGGGAATTGCGAGTTTGTCGAGTTTTGCGCAAGTCGGGATCTTCTCGACGTCGTATATGATAAATTTGGAAGAACGGCGAACGTGAAGGAGAAAGAGGACGGAAAAATCCGTTTTTCCGTGCAAGCACAAGTAAGCCCGACCTTCCTCGCATGGTGCTGTGCGTTTGGTGATAAATTAAAAGTTCTTGCGCCCGAAAACGTCGTGCGGGCGGTCGAAGATTATATTCAAACGTTGGTAAACGCCTACAAAGAAGAGAAATAAAAGAAAAAAAGCCCTCCCAAAAGGAGAGCCGTCGCCAATGCGAACAAGTGATTAGAATAAATTTTATTTGAACTCGTGGCGTCAAAAAATTAAAAGGAGTGTCTTGAAAAAAGCAAGACGCTCCTTTTTTTATAGAACAAATTGAAAGCTTTATTAGGCGTTGCGGGCGTGGGTGCGGTATTGTAAAGGGGAAAGCCCGACGCGGCGCATAAACGTTTCCAAAAATGAGAGAAGAAGTGCGGGCATGGGTGCGGTATTGTAAAGGGGAATCGTTGTACAAGCAATGAGGGTAGGGGTTAGGCGTTGCGGGCGTGGGTGCGGTATTGTAAAGGGGAAAGCCCAACGCGGCGCTTAAACGTTTCCGAAAAATGGTAGGGAGAAGAAAACCCTAAATGTTCCGATATTTCTTTGATCGACGAATGCCCGTTTTCAAGCATGGTTTTTGCATAATTTATTTTCAAATCCAACAAGAACTGGTAGGGCGTAACGTCGTAAGCGTTTTTGAAACAACGGATGATTTCCGATTTCGATAAAAACAGTTTGCGGCTCATTTCGTCGAGATTGTACGGTTGGTTCATGTGAAGGGTTAGTTCATGCCTTACTTCCATAGCAGTTTTAGAAATTTGTTCCTTTTTTTCTATGCTCTTTGCGAGGCGAAGGAGCATTTCTGTGAGAAGCGTTGCGGCTTGCAAATGTACGTCGGAAATGTCGGTTGAAATTTGATCGAGCGCATATAATTTTTCAAAAACATCAGAAAGAGAAACGCCGTGATAAACGGTTTCGTTTAATCGGTAAAGGGAGAGAATTTGCTGCGGGAAAGAACCGCTAAAATTTACCCACAGTTTTTGATACGGTTCTTTTTCGTCGGAAAAATAATCGCAGTTCTCGCCTGATTTCAAAAGATAAGTATCTCCCGCAGTTACGGTGTATTTATTGCCGTTTAGGATGATATATCCCTTTCCCGAAACGACGTGTTCGAGAATGAATCCGCGAACGGGATATCTTTTGATGCGGTAGTCGGGCGTGGGGTAGGTGATTCCGAAACAGGACAAATAAAAAGGGTATAATTTCCCGCTTGGATTGTGGAAGTGGGAAATGGTTTCGTTTTGCAGTCCGCGGAAATTTTGAATGTCGTGTTTTTTAATAAAGTCAAAA
Organism: Clostridia bacterium; assembly: GCA_017621735.1. Taxonomy (GTDB): domain Bacteria; phylum Bacillota; class Clostridia; order Christensenellales; family Borkfalkiaceae; genus Gallimonas. The sequence continues at coordinate 3,533 of JAGASM010000037.1, forward strand.
CTTTGATATTTTTCCATAGTTGCAAATAATCCGTATTTTTTGTTTTATTTTCGGTATTGTACGTTAAATATTCCGTATGTAATAATTATAGTGATAAAACGAATATTTGTCAATATACAAAAAATTTTTTTGCTCAAATTGTACAAAAACGTTCTATCACTTGACAAATCGGGGAGAGGATGTGCGATAAACGGTACCGACTCTTCGTCGAGGCGGGAAATCATTTTATAAGGAGGACGCGTTTATGAATAAAATGGTTAAGAATCACAAAATACTGCTCATTGTATTTTCTGTTCTTTTCATCTTCGCGACCGCACTCGGATTTTTATTTGTTAACGACGGCGGGAGCGCGCAGGCGCAAACGGAAATTCTCGGTTGGCAAAGTTACCACGGGGATACTTCCGTTTCGTATGCGGACGGGGCGATGAAGTTGAAATCGACGACCAACCCCGGTTCCGTCTTTTTTGCCGACCGCAAATTTGAAAACTACGAAATGGAAGTTGAAATGAAACTCAACAGCGGATCGTGGTTTGGACTGATGTACCGCGGCAACGGCGACCAAAAGGGTTTTTATCAACTCGGCGCGGGAACGGGCGGGTATCACCAACTCAAGCGGCACGTTACTAAGTCGTCGGGAAGCGGTTGGGACGAAGTGAATATTATAAAAGCGCAAACGGGATGGTTGCCCTATGCGCTTGGAGAAACGGTCAAACTTAAGGTTCGTCTTCAAGACAATCTTTTGACGCTTTCTTCGATGCAGTCGGGGGATTCCGATTACTTTGTCGAATTCGACGGAGTAGCGATTCCTTCCGAGGTGGGAACGGGAGAAGGATACGTCGGATTTTGCCTTCAGTATTCGGACGTAACGGTATACAGCGTGCGCATTACCGATTTAGACTCTTCGTACACGTATGAGTCCGACTTTGACGAACGTTCTAAACCGCAAGCGGAATGGAGCGTGGTGAGAGGTACGGTTACGCCCACCTATTCGGACGGCGTTTATACGCTCGCACCGTCGGCAAATCCTACCGTCTACGGCATCAATAATATCGATTTTAAGAACTACGTTTTGGAAACGGAGTATTCGTACAACGCGCAATGGGCGGGGGTTGTATTCCGCGTCAACGGTGCCCACAAAGGGTTCTACATGACCGGGAACGGCTCGACGAATATTCAATACCATATTACGAGTTCAGGGAACGGTTGGAACAGTACTAAATTGAATCCGACGGGCGAAGGATATACGAATTATTCGCTTAATTCGCGCATTCGCGTCAAACTCACCGTAAGCGGGAATAAACTGACGGCGCAACAGATGATCGTAGGGACGGACGCCGATTACGTAACCACGTTTGAAAATGCGGACATTTCGGAAATGTTCGACGGCGTGTTTGGAACGTCGGGCGGAGTCGGGCTCGTAACGAGAACGGGCGCGACGATGAAAGTGTACGATTTTACCGTAACCGATACGGATACGGGGGAAACGTACTATCTTCCCCGCCTTTCGGACGGCGAATGGGCGGTAACGCGCGGTGCGGTAACGCCCGTAAAAGAAGACGGCGTACTTACGCTCGCGCCGACGGCAAACCCCACGTCGTACGTTTTGACGGGCGTGAACTTTAGAAACTACGTGTTAGAGGCGGAATTTTCTTTTACTGCACAATGGGCGGGAATTGTATTCCGCGCAAGCAATACGTACAAAGGTCTTTTCTTAATTAAAAGCGGCACAACGGAAGGTCGCTACTTAAACCAACACCGGACGCTTAGTACCACCGCGGACGGTTGGGGCGGTGATAAACGCGTTACGGAAAACGACGGATATACAAAATACGAATACAACGATCGGATAAAGGTGCGCTTGACGCTCGACGAGGGGAAACTTACCGCAGAGAGCATGATCGTCGGAAAGGATACCGAGTGGCACGTTGACTTTGAAAATTTCGATATTTACCAAATAAACGAAGGCGTTTTGGAGGCAAACGGGGAAGTGGGGTTGATGGCTCGAACGAGTTCGACGATGAGCGTGTACGCGTTCAAAGTTACGGATACCGATTCCGGGTTTACGCACGATTTGTTTGCGCCGACAAGCGCCCCGATTGAAGAGAGCGTTTCTTTCGACGGAAACAGAGCAATCGATACGGAAGGAATGCTGACGGAAGTGCCCGACACGACGGAAGTATATTTTAAGACGGAAGAGGGAAAACAGCAGACCATCCTCAGCAATTACAGAAGAAACGCGGACGTAAACGGTTTTTATCTCAACGCGCTCGCGGACGGACGGTTGCGCTATTTTGAAAACAACGGGGACGGGTATTCGAATATCAACGTCACGACCGAAGCGTCGTTCTCGGACGGGGAATGGCATAAGGCGGTCGTTCGGAGATATTACGACGCGGCACGCGGACTTTTCAAGGTGGAACTTTCCGTTTATACGGACGGAGTGCTCGTCGATAAGGCGGCGCAAACGTTTGAAATTTCCGCCGAGAAGAAGGCGTTCTACGAAGAGAGCGGGAACAAGTTTATCATTCCGAGCCGCCACATGCAAATCGGAACGTATAACGAAGTGGAAGACTTGTTCGTGGGTGAAATTGCGGAAATCCGCATGTGGGATTACGCGTTGACGGAAGAAGAACTTTCCGCACCCCGCACGCTGCTCGACGGGACGGAAGAGGGGCTCTTGCACTGTTTCGTGCCCGAAAACGGCGTGAATTTTGTCGATCTTGTAACCTCGCAAGGGGAAAATGAAATCGTTGCCGACAGTTACGAAGTTTGGATGAGCGATTACGTGCTTGAAGAGGCGGATTTCAGAATTGCCGTTCTTCCCGACGTACAGTTCTTGACCGAAGGGTTTGAAATCAACATGCGCAACTATTTTACTTGGATCAAGGAAAATGCGGAGGCGCTCAACATCAAACTTGTTCTTTCGGTGGGGGATTTGGTCAATACGTGCACGCCCGAGCAAATGCATATTGTAACGGAAGCGGCGTCTATCCTTGACGGAACGGTTCCTTATATGCCCGTGATGGGAAACCACGATTATCCCACCTACGGACGGGACGCCGGTCTTTTTAACGAATACTATCCTTACGAAAAGTATTCCCGCTACGATTATTTCGGCGGTGCTTACGAAGAGGGCAGTATGGAAAACTACTACTACCTCATGGACATCAACGGCGTTGAATATATGTTCATGGGGTTGGAACTTGCCGTTCGTCCTGCGGTAGCGCAATGGGCAAACGAAGTGATTGCCGCGCATCCAAATCATAAGGTTGTCATTGTCAATCACGCATATATGGAAGACGGGCTTGGCAATATCATGGCGCCGGGCGATCCCGGTTGTGCGAGCAGTTATAAAACGGACGACGGCATGGATGCGACCGAGTTGTACGACACGCTCATTTCCAAGCACGATAATATCGTTCTTGTAATTTGCGGTCATATGAATTCGCATCGCGCATGGCACCGCACGGACGTCAACGAAAACGGACATACGGTCAATTCGATTCTCCTTGACTTCTCGCAAGAAGAACGGCATTTCGGAGCCGTCGGCATGGTAGGGCTTTTGGGCTTTACGGACGGGGACAATACGGTGCACGTCAATGCCTATTCGACGGTAAAAGATCAGTACTTTATCACGAACAATCAGTACGATATTGAGCTCGATTGGCAAGAAGAATACCGTGTTACCTTTACGGATGCAAGCGGCATTGTTTACGATAAAGCGTTAAAAGCGGGGGAAACGGTCGTTCTTCCCGAAACGCCGCAAACGTATTCGGACGGCGAATTTACTTATACCTTTACCGCATGGGAAGGCTATACGGACGGCATGACGGTTACGCAAAACTGTTCGTTTACGGCGACGTACGAAAAAACGGAAGCGACTTCCGTTACCGCTCTTGAAAGTACGCAAGTCGAACAAAACGTCCTTTCGGCAAAAACGGCGCTTTTTGGCGGAAACGCAAACGCATACGTATGCATTGCACAAAATGCGGCGGGCGTGCAATCGGTTGCGGCAGGCGGTACCATGTACGGGGCAGAGGACAAACTCAACGTGTTCGGCGGAACCGTTTCCGCTTATTACGTAGAAGACGGCGCGTTGTACGTGCACGTGCTTGCACTCGGAACGGAAGATAAAATTACCGCGTTTGCGGAACAGCCCGTCGTGCTCTCCGTACAAGCGTTTGACGAGGGAGGAAAGGCGGAAGTAACGACGCCTTCCGACTTAAACCGCAGCAGATACGATTATATGCTCGAAAAATACGTCGTTACCGTATACGGCGAAGATGAGATTGCATTCACAACGGCTACGCAACAGGGAGAAAACGTAATTGTTTGCGTGGACGGGGAGTACACTCTCGTACAGGTGGAAGAGGCGCTTTTCCGCAACGTTGCAAAAGTTCCTGTTTTGGACGAGAATGCGACGAAGGAATACTTCCTCATCGAAGAAGAAACGGTTTTCTGCACGACGGTCGAAGTAATCGCGCTTGAACAAACTGCGATCGACGGTGATTTATCCGACTGGAACGAAGAAATTTTGAAAACGGGGCGCACGATGGTAGGGTTTGGCGATACGTCGCACAAACGCGTTACCTATTATGCGTACCTTACGAAGGACGGGTTGTACTTTGCGGCGGAGGCATTCCACGAACTGTACGTGAACAGCGCGAACGACTGGTTTGACAATACCAACCTCGAAGTATGTATCAACGGCGCGGACGCGGACGGCGTTTTGAATTTCCAACTTTGGATTTCGGCGAATAAAAATACGACGCATCCCGACGTCAACGGAACGATCAAGACGGTGATGACGGACGAGGGGTATCATTCGATAGCGGAAGGCTTTATCGCAATGGAAAACTTGCCTCTCAACGCTTTGACGGGAGAGTTGAACATCGGTTTTGCGTGGAAAACGCCCAACGATAAAATCAAGTTCCATAATATGACGGACGGGTACGATTGGTGGTATCCTACGCGCAGACACGCGCATCAACTTGCCGAACTGTACTTTGTCAATTCCGCAGGAATTTGGGATTATTCCACCGTCCGTACGGTAAACAATATCAAACTTGACGGAAACTATACCGACTTTAACGAAGAGGCGCAAGATCATATGTTGAGCGTTTGGTCTACGGACGGAAGCGTTGGCTACGACCTGCGTGCGCAATACGTTCAAGGAAGCGGTATTTACGCGTGGATTCAAGCGACGCACACGACGAATCCCCGTCCCACGGACAACTACTCTTGGTACAATAACACGAACTTTGAATTCTATATCGGCGCAAACCGCTACTGGGTAACCATTTGCGGAACGGCGGTAGGAAACGGATTGTACGGAAGAAACGTCTACCTTGCACAGGATTACAATGAAACGAGCGGAAAGTATACGACGACGGTCGAGTTGTTTATTCCCGATTCCGCGCTCGGTACGGTAACGTACGTCGATTACGTGCGTATGGGATTTGCCTTTAAGCCGACGGGAGAACTTGCTACGTTTAACGGCTTCTCGGCGACGAGGGATTTCTGGTATCTTGCAGGGCACGAGCCTTCCAACACCGAAACGCAGTTCTATATCTACGCGGAAGGGATTTCCACAACGGCAGCGCAACAGGTTGGAACACCCGCAACGTGCATCGAGCCGATTCGTTATCAGTTGACGGCGACGGACGGTGGGTCGTTTATCATCGAACGTCCGCAAGTAGATCCTCAAGACGGGCACAAGTACGGGGAAGCGGTTGCTGTTGTTCCGCCTACGTGTACGGAAGAGGGAAACGGATACAAAGAATGTGAATATTGCCATAAGACGGTCGATGCGATCATTCCCGCAAGCGGACATGAATACGGCACGTGGATCGAAGAGATTCCCGCGACGTGTGAAGGAACGGGCACGAAAGGGCACTACCACTGCGAAGCGTGCGATACGAACTTCGACGCGGAGCATGAAGAGATTACCGACCTTACGATCCCCGCAAACGGACACGAGTACGGCACGTGGATCGACGAGATTCCCGCAACGTGTGAAGGAACGGGAACGAAAGGGCATTACCATTGCGAAGCGTGCGACACCAACTTCGACGCGGAATACGAAGTAATTACCGATTTGACGATCCCCGCAAGCGGACACGAGTACGGCACGTGGATCGAAGAGATTCCCGCGACGTGTGAAGGAACGGGCACGAAGGGACATTACCACTGCGAAGCGTGCGATACGAACTTCGACGCGGAATACGAAGAGATTACCGATCTGACGATTCCCGCAAGCGGACACGAGTACGGCACGTGGATCGACGAGATTCCCGCGACGTGTGAAGGAACGGGCACGAAAGGGCATTACCACTGCGAAGCGTGCGATACGAACTTCGACGCGGAGCA
>JAGASM010000038.1 GCA_017621735.1 Clostridia bacterium
CTGAGGACCCTTTCAAGGGTAGCAAGTAACATACGCGAGGACTGGCAGGTCGTCCTATGTGAGCGTGGCTCACTGACTAGTAGACTAGGGCTTTGCCCGAAAATGAAGAACCCCCAGTTTTACTGGGGGGTTACTTTTTTTCATGCAAAAAAAGGAGTAGAAATGGACGGAAGAGAAAACTTAATACCGCTCCGCGACCGAACGCCCGAAGAAAAAAAGGATCGCATCAATGATAGCGGGAGCGACGTTCCTTACAAAATAAACGGCGGGGGTAACTGTTTTATTTTTTGCTTGTTAACGGAAAAGGTTGACAGATAACTTGACAGATATCCTGTTTTTTTGTTATACTGTTTCAAATTGCAAAAGGGCATTTTTGGTATGAAACAAGAAATTGTAAAGACAATCGAGCGATTGAAAAAGGAAAAGGACGCCGTCATTTTGGCTCACTATTACGTGGACGGCAGCGTGCAGGAAATTGCCGACTACGTTGGGGATTCTTTCTACCTTGCAAAGATCGCAAAGCAAATAAATCATCAAGTGATCGTATTTTGCGGAGTGCGCTTTATGGGAGAGAGTGCAAAAATTTTGAACCCTCAAAAGACGGTACTGCTCCCCGACGGGGCGGCGGATTGCCCGATGGCGCACATGGTATCGGAAGAAAAAATCGAGCAAATGCGGAAGGAGTATCCCGATCTTGCCGTTGTTTGTTACGTCAATTCGACGAAGGCGTTAAAGGCGAAGAGCGACGTTTGCGTTACCTCGTCCAACGCCGTTCAAATTGTAAAAGCACTTCCCAACAAAGACGTCTTTTTTATCCCGGATGAAAACCTCGGTCGGTACGTAAAAGAGCAAGTTCCCGAGAAAAACGTTATTCTCAACGACGGATTTTGCCCCTATCACCATAAGATTACGGCGGGGCAGGTACGCGCCGAAAAGGAAAAACACCCGCAAGCGCTTGTCCTTACCCACCCCGAGTGCCGAGAAGAGGTACTTTCTCTTTCCGATTATATCGGAAGCACGGCGGGCATCATTTCGTTTGCTCAAAAGAGTGAAAATAAAGAATTTATCGTATGCACGGAGCATGGCGTTTCCTATCAGTTAGAAGGGTTGGGCAAGGGAAAGAAGTTTTATTTCGTCAGCCCCTGCCCCGTGTGTGCGGACATGAAAAAGGTTACGCTTGAAAAGGTCGCCCACGTCCTTCAAACGGGTGAAAACGCCGTTGAAATGGACGAAGAAGAGAGGCTTTGCGCAATGGCGCCTTTGGAAAGAATGTTGCAACTAGCAACGTAAATTGCAAACGGAGAATAGGGCTAAAACAGTATGAAAACGGATATCGTGATCGTTGGAAGCGGCGCTGCGGGGCTTTTTTGCGCGTTGCATCTTCCAAAAGAAAAACAAATCGTCATTGTAACGAAAGACGTTGCAAAGCGGAGTGATTCGTACCTTGCGCAAGGGGGAATTTGCGTCTTAAAAGACGAAGAAGATTATCCGTCCTTTTACGAAGATACGATGCGCGCGGGGCACTATGAAAACAACCCGCAGTCGGTGGACGTCATGATCAACTCTTCCCGAGCGGTTATCGACGAGTTGGTGTCCATCGGCGTACGCTTTGAACGGGACGGAGAGGGGTTCGCCTATACCAAAGAGGGGGCGCACTCCAAACCGCGTATTTTGTTCCATGAGGACAGGACGGGAAAGGAAATTACCTCCCACCTTTTAGAAAGGGCGCGGGAACGGGAAAATATTACGATCATCGAAAAGTTTACGATGGTGGATATCATTGTAGACGGAGATGCATGCAGGGGAATTATCGGGCACGACGGGGAAGGAAAGTATTCGTCGATCGTCGCCGACTATACCGTATTTGCAACGGGTGGAATCGGCGGACTGTTTGAACATTCCACAAACTATCGGCATTTGACGGGGGACGCGCTCGCGATCGCACTAAAACATCAAATCGCCTTGCAAAATATCGACTATATTCAAATTCATCCCACGACGTTATACGGAAACCGCGAACGGGAATTTCTTATTTCCGAATCGGTGCGCGGGGAGGGTGCGATTTTGCTCAACGGAAAGGGAGAGCGGTTTGTAGACGAACTTCTTCCGCGCGACGTGGTGGCGCAAGCCATTTATAGGGAAATGGAAAAAGAAGGCTCAAAGCACGTATGGCTTTCTATGAAGCCGATTCCCGAGCAGGTGATTAAAACGCACTTCCCGCACATCTTACGGCATTGCTTGGAAGAGGGATACGACGTTACCAAAGAGCCGATTCCCGTCGTTCCGTCCCAGCACTATTTTATGGGCGGAATTAAGGTGGACGAGCATAGTAAAACTTCGATGGAACGGCTTTATGCGGTGGGAGAAACGGCGTGTAACGGCGTACATGGTCGCAACCGACTTGCAAGCAACTCTCTATTGGAGAGCCTTGTCTTTGCAAAACGTGCGGCAAAGCACGTTGCGGAAAACTATCAAGCGGGAAACCCCGTACATGCCCCCGATATCGACGCGAAAACGTACGAAAATTATCAAGAAAAATACAAAACCGCCGTTCTTGCGGCGATTGAAAAGGAGCGGAACAGTCATGAATGAAGTAACCATGCGGATGAATGCGGACGACCTCATCAAAAGCGCGTTAAAAGAGGATATTACGAGCGAGGACATTACCACCAACTCCGTTATGCGAAAGTATTGTTTGGGGGAAGTACAACTCATTTGCAAGCAAGACGGCGTGATTGCGGGGCTTGACGTGTTTGCGCGTACCTTTCAACTTTTGGATGAGGGAACGCAAATTTCCTTTTCTTGTAAAGACGGCGACGAGGTAAAAAAGGGGCAACTTCTCGGCGTGGTGCGCGGGGATATCCGCGTACTTCTTTCCGGAGAACGCACGGCGCTTAATTTTTTACAGAGAATGAGCGGAATCGCAACGTATACCCGTGCGGTCGCCTCGCTTTTGAGGGGGAGCAAAACCAAACTGCTCGATACGCGAAAAACGACGCCGAATATGCGCGTGTTTGAAAAGTATGCCGTCAAAGTGGGCGGCGGGCACAACCACAGATATAATTTAAGCGACGGCATTTTACTCAAAGATAACCATATCGGCGCGGCGGGCGGCGTCAAGCAAGCGGTTGCAATGGCGAAAGAATACGCGCCGTTCGTCCGTAAAATTGAGGTGGAAGTGGAAAATTTATCCATGCTCGAAGAGGCGCTCGAAGCAGGGGCGGACATTATCATGCTCGATAATATGAGCGTAGAAGACATGAAAAAAGCCGTTGCGCTTTGCAAAGGCAGGGCGGAAACGGAGTGCAGCGGAAACGTAACGGCGGAAAATATTTCTGCGCTTGTGGAGATCGGCGTCGATTATATTTCCAGCGGCGCACTTACTCATTCCGCACCGATTTTGGATCTTTCTTTGAAAAATTTGCACGCCGTATAATGGAGCGAAGATGAAAGCGGAAGAAAGAAGAAGGGAAATTGCGCGATTGCTCATGGAAGAAGAAACCCCCGTAACGGGCGGAGAACTTTCCAAAAAACTCGGCGTTTCCCGTCAAATTATCGTGCGGGACGTCGCGCTTTTGAAGGGGGAAGGCTTTGAAATCGAGGCAACGCATAGCGGATATCTCCTGCAAAAGCATCCCTACTTTGAACGGGTGTTTAAGGTAAAACACTCTTCCGAGCGGACGGAAAAAGAACTTTCTCTTATCGTCGGGTTGGGTGGAACGGTCGTGGACGTTTTTGTATGGCACAAGGTTTACGGAAAAATTTCCGCCAAGTTGCATATTGCAACGCAAGAACACGTTCGCATGTTTTTAGAGGGCGTGCGGAGCGGTAAATCTACGGAACTCATGCACGTAACGGGGGGATATCATTACCATACCGTGCGGGCGGAAAAGCAAGAAACGCTTGATCAAATTGCACGCGCGTTGCAAGCGGAAGGATATCTCGCGGCGGGCGATTAGAATAATACGTTTTTTCCCGCGCATACTTTCGGTATGTACGAGAAAAGTGAAATGAGATGCATTACCTTTCGCGAGCAAACGCCCGCAATGCATTTAGATAATTATAAGGAGTACGAAACGCACGGAGAAAGCGTTTCATTATAAGGAGAAAAAAATGAGTCGGTTTTCAGAAAAAGGTTACGTAACAAAAGAAAATGCCCCGATTTATCTTACGGAGGACATGGAGCGGACGGCGGAATGGTTTGAAACCGTGTTGGGCTGGTATTCAAACATTGTAGAAAAAGACGGAAACGGGAAAGGTTGCTACGGAGTTGTATTTGATAATCTTCCCGAGGTAGAGTTTGCGCACATTGCGCCCTTTACCGGATTTCAAATGTTTTTAGGTCAACCGCAAAAAAATACGATTTCGTTTATGCAAGTAAACGACGTTGCGGCGCTATACGCATACGTAAAACGCAAGGGGTGGGATGCAATTACCGAGGTTGTGGTACAACCTTGGGGAGGAAAAACGTGTAGCATTACGACAATCGACGGATACGTCATCGACGTGTTTGAATAAAAAAAGAGCCGTTAAGGCTCTTTTTTATTTTAGATACGTTTAGTCTTTTCTGCCGATCAGATAATCAATACATTCGTCAAAATAGTCGGCAATTTTACAAAGATTTGCAAGGGATATTTCCCGTTGACAAAGAAGATAGCGCGAGATCGTTTGTTGTGGAATTCCCACCTTGCGCGCAAATTCCGATACGGAAGAATCGCCGATCAAACTCTTCAAATTTTCAGCAAATATTTGCATGTAATTTTTTTCCATGAAACAAGTTTACACCGAACGGTGTAAATGCGGGAAAGATACACCGAACGGTGTAAATGAAAAAATGAAACATAAAAACATATAAAATGTTTGCATGAAAAAATTTGCATTGTTTCTCACGTTGTTTGTTGTATCTGTTTTTTCCGTCGGCTGTCAGCCGCAAACGGCGGAAGAGCCACCCGTTTTAGAAACGGAAACGTATCTTCGGTTTATTCATTTGCAGTCGAAAGAAAATCAACCTTCTTTGTGCGCGCTCATTCAACATGAAGAAAAAACAGTCCTGATCGACGGCGGTTGGGACGAGGCGCAATCAAAATACTATCTTATCGGATATTTGCATGCAATCGGGGTGGGAAAAATTGATTATCTCATCAGTACGCATGCGCATGCCGACCACACGGGCGGACTTGCGGAAGTAATCAACCGCTTCGACGTAGAGAAACTTTATCTGTGTCATACAAACGTATGGATTATCGGACCGCCTTCTATTTTGCAAATCGATATTGACGCATATGAAAATATGCTTTCCGCCGCGCAAAGCAAGGTAAACTCGGACGGCTCCAAAGTAACTGTTTGCACCCCCGCGGTAGAGGGAATGCGGGTAACGCTCGACGAAGAAACCTACTTTGATATCTACAACTGTACCGATTTACAGGGAGACAATTACGTTGGGCAAGAGGTCAATCATTTGAGTTTGCAAATCCATTTTGTCAGCGGAAGTGCAAGCGCGCTCATCGGCGGGGACGCGTTGAATTCGTCCGATTGCTATTTGCTTGGAAACGTGGGGGAAGTGGACGTGTACGGCGTACAGCATCACGGCACGGCGTTTCCGTATAGCAGTGCGGAACTGCTACAAGAACTCAAACCCAAGTACAGCGTGGCGAGCGGACCGAGTTGGGCAGTTGACGGCGATACGCGTGCCCGTTGCGAGCAATACGGGGAGTTTTACGTTACGGGGGAAAGCGGGACGCTCGTTTTTGCAAAAAAAGACGGCGCGTTCGTGCCCGCATAGAAGGGCGTTTCCGAATAAACAATCTCATCGCAAAGGAGCAAAAGACGGCGCGTTCGTACCTGCTTGGAAGGGCGTTTCCGATTGATACTATCTCGATAGATGTAAAGGAAACGTTCAAGAGGGCAAAAGGAACGTTCGCGCCTGCATGGAAAGCCGTATTAGAAAAATCGGGAGTTTGTTTTTAGGTGGGAAGAAACAGATCCCGCACACCATTTTGTAAAAAACTTGAACTTATAATTCAAGTTTTTTTTGCCTTAAAACGGTACGGTTTGGGTAGAGCCGTTTTACAATTGATTAATTTTTGGGATGAAAAAGATTTTTTTTTGGTATTGACAGAGGGGGGGTGTGTGTTATGATATAAGGGAAAAAACAAATTGTATCTTTGCAAAAAAAAACATATCATAAGGAGGTATTTATGAGAAAAAGGTTTGTGCTTTTAGGGATTGCCATGGCAATGGCTTGCGCAGGTTTCCTCATTGGATGCGATGAAGAACCTACTCCCGAACCTTCCCCAACCCCCGGCGGGGACGAACCGACGGTGGAATTGTCCGACGACGCTTCGTTTGACGTCTTAAAAATCAACGATTGCGACGTCAGCAGCGGATATGTTTGGATGTCCGAGGCGAAACTCAACGAGTTGATGCAAGCGGAAGACGTAACCTCTCTTATCTCGGTCGATCATGCGGAAGGATCTACGCTGACCGTAGATTTCGACAAAGAAAAGAAGGAGATTGACTTTGTTTGCGTTGCGGAAGACGGCGAAACGGAACGGAATGCTACCGTTAAAATTCAGTTGAATCCCATGTTCGGTGGGCACTCCGTACAAAATACGGGCGCTGCGAGGAACGGTTTGTGGAGCAACGAACACAACGGTTATTTGATCAACGGTACGGTTGCCGCACTCGATGAAGATGGAGAAAATTTAGTCGATAATTATGCGTATCAAATGTCCGTAACGTTGACCGACCTTTCGATCGGCAGCGAAATCGTACTTGCTTCCTATCAAACGGAAAGCCTTATGATTCGCTACGTATTGAGAGGGCTTGACGATACCCATTATTTGCTTTTCACCGACTATAAAGAAAATTCGGGCTTCTTAAACTATTACGAAATTGCGACGAACGTCGAATATCAAGAAGGCGACAAAATCGAATTTGGCGTCGTCAATCTCGGAAATTCGATGGTGATGATCCACAACGGCGAAACGGTGTTCCACAGAACGCTTCATTCGATTCACCATTCCGAACTCGTATTGAGTTACGTTATGCACCCGTTTGTCGTCAACGACATTCAGGTAGAAACGGACGCGGAAAAGGTAGAGGCGGCGCACTCGGCGGCACTTGCGGATTACGAAGAACCGTTCATCGGACCGAATAGCATCGGATTCGACTTCCATACGGACAGAGCGGTAAAAAACAGCGACGAATCGATTACGATCAACGGCGCGGATTCCAACGAGCGCGTAATGGGCGGATATTTCTACAAAGGCGTTCCCGTCGGCGGACACGAGTTTGCGGTTTCCGTATCTGTCAGAATGCAAAATACGCGCGGGGAGGGGACTCCGAGCGCGAGCAAGACGGAATTCCAACTTTACAAGGACTCGAAGAACTCCATTAAGTTCCATATGTTCCGTCATCCGACGAACAATACCTTGATGGGTTACGAAAACCATAACGGCGTTGAAACGGATATCGAGATCAACAAAAACAACTTCCCTACCGGATCGGATTACACGTACAATATCATCGCGCTGTATAAAAACGGCTACGTAGAACTTTGGCTTCACGATAATTTTGAAACGAATTCCTCCGTTCTCTACGAAGAGTATACGCTCGTATACAGCCAAACGTTCGACTGGAACCACTGCGGCTTTGCCTTTGCAATGCGTCAGTATGCCGACACGACGTGGTCCGACTGGCAGGTATATTACAACGGCGACTTTGCGGCGTTATTCGACGAATTGCACCCCGATTACACCGACAGCGGAGTTACGTTTAGCAGCACGGCAACGGGATATCAAGAAAGCCCGTTGTTCACGCAAGACGAATACGGCGAATGGCATAAAGATACGAAGAACTACGGAAAGGCGTTTATTGCAAACAACGGAACCGTAGTAAGCGGAAATCAATGGATCGTAAACTTGAAGGTAAGTTTTACCGATTATCTCATTTGGGGACAGGGCGAATTCCAGTTCTACGAAAACGATATGAACGCCGTTCGCTACGTATTTGAATGGGATGGCGGAAACTTCCAAGTGTTTACCGAAAGAAAGACGAACAACGTCGCTTGGGGCGAATGGACGCTTGTGCGCCGTCCTCATAGCAGTACTCCCGCATATTTGAATATGACGGCAGTCAACGACGCGGGAAACGTTTACTTGCTCATCAACGGCAAGGTATGGCACAAATACGAAAACACCTCCTTTAGCGGTTTGTGCGCGACCTTCGGCGGAAAGGACGCTGCGTTGAAAGTTTACGATATGTCCGTCGTCACGGATGCGGCGGCAGTCGATCAGTTTGTTGCAAATATGGAAGAATACGTATACGAATCATCTTACGAAGGACGGATTCAAGATTTGGAAGGGGAATATGCGAATGCGGAAAAGGGCGGTATCGTCCTTGCGGGATCTTCTTCCGTAGACTTCTGGAACACGTGGCAAGAAGATTTGGGGAACGACGTCTTGGCGTATAACGTCGGGATCGGCGGAACGACGACTTATGACTGGCAAATTGCATACGACCGATTGATCAAACCGATGCAACCCAGCCAGATCTTGCTCTTCCTCGGCGGAAACGACGTAAACGGACTTGGCGAAACGGGCGCGAATACCGCATTGAGATTGCAAGAAATGCTCGAACTCATGCACACGGATTTCCCTCAAGCGAATATCGTATACGTACTCAGCATGCCCGTGCCCAATAACTACAGAAACGGCGAATTTACGTTGGAATACGGCAGACTCGTCGAGGCGATGAAGGCATACGGCGAATTGCATACCGACTGGTTAAAGACGGTAGACTTGGAAGAATACTTGACGGAAGAAGGCGTTCCCGTGCCCGAATATTTCCGAGCGGATGATATTCACCTTTCGGAAGCGGGATATGCAATTTGGACGCAGCAAATTAAGCCGTTGCTCGTCCATGAAGACACCGTCATGAAGGACAAAACGCACAACGTTATAGGCGGGGGCTGGTCGATTACCGAAAATCCAGAAGGGAACAAGGTTTACACCTCCACTGCGGATGGCGCATGGCTCAATTTCACGGAAATCGTACTTGAAAACAACGCAGTAATCGAATTTGATTTGACCATACTCGACAACAGTTCGAGCGTTATCGGTATCGTTTTCGGTTTGGATTCTCCGGACGATGACGCGGGCTTCTGCGTCGGTAGAGTTTCCAACGGAAAACCGGGCGATACGTGGATGTTGGACGGCGCCCCGAACGGCTACGGGAATGGTGACACAACGTATGTACAAATGCCCGACGTGAATACGAAGTATCACGTCAAAATCGAATGCGATATCGAGGCGGCATCGTACGACTTATACGTAAACGGCACGTTTGCGCGCCACCTGTACTTTGCAGTGGATGCTACGAATCCCGAAAAGGATACTTTGCATACGGGGAAATACTTCGGCTTGTACGGCGGAAAGAGCGGCGGAAGAGCGGTATTTGAAAATATCACCGTCGGCGTTAAGGAAGACGAGCCCGAACAGGGCGGCGACGAAACGCCCGATCCCGAAGAAACGAATTACAACATTCTCGGCGGGGCTTGGGAAGTTACCGAAAATCCAGAAGGGAACAAGGTTTACACCTCTACGGAGAATTACTCTTATCTCGTATTCAAAGATATCACGCTTGCAAACAACGCGGTAGTCGAGTTTGATTTGAAAGTTTTGCAGAGCAGCAGTTATACTGCAGGCGTTGTATTCGGTCTTGCGACGGATACCTCGCTTGACGGTTGCCTCGTCGGTAGATTAAACAGCGGCGATGTGGGTTCGGCTTGGTTTGCAAACGGCGATCAAGGGACTTATGCCGAAGGTGGAGATAAACTCAAAGGTATGCCCGAATTAAACACGACGTATCACATTAAGGTTGAGTGCGACATCGCGGCGGGAACTTACAAACTTTACGTAGACGGCGAACTTGCGCGCGAGTTGTCTTTTGTGGTAGATTTGGAGGACAATAAAACGGCAAACGACGCAATGCACACGGGTGCGTACTTTGGTTTGTTCAGCGGCAGAACGGGTAGAATGGAATATTCCAACATCACCGTAAGCGTACCGCAAACGCCCGAACAGGGCGCGTAAGCGAAAGATTAATCGCTTCGTTAAAACGGAAAAATAATTAAAACTGCCCGCACGCAACGTGCGGGCAGTTTTTTTTTGAAAAGCCTATTGACAAACGGGCGTTCCGTGTTATCATTGCATAAATTAGATATCTAATTTGTATTTGGGGGTTGCGATGTACCAAAAACTATTTTTAGCGCTATTAGGAAGCAGTTCCGCGCATGCGGACGCAAGCCGACGGGTGTTTTCTGATTTAGGGCTTTCGGAAGAACAACCGAAAATTTTATATATTTTACGGCAAACGGGCGGGTTGATGCAAAAAATCCTTGCGAAACAGTGCGGAATTAAAGAATCTACGCTCACCGTTGCGTTGTCAAAAATGGAAGCGAGCGGGCTTATCCGCCGTGAAAGAGCGGTTACGGAAAAAGGGAAGTCCTCTTACCGCGTTTTTTTGACGGAAAAGGGGAGCGAAATGGCAATTCGCTTGGAAGCGGAAATAGAACGGCTTGAAGCGTGTGGATTGCGCGGATTTTCCAAAGAGGAGCAAAGTGTGTTGCTCGCCATGCTTTCGCGGGTAACGCAAAATTTGAAAAGCGATTGACGGCGATAAGCGCAAGCGGTTTTCCGCATAGGCGAAGTTCGTTGCTCGCCATGCTTGAACAAAAATCTAAAATGGAAAAAGAAATGAAAAAAGTAATGATATTATGTACGGCAATCATTCTTGCATTTGCGGGAATTTTTGCAGGATGCGAAGGAGAAAAAGTGCGTACACCCCGTGTTTTACCGGAAGATTTCCGATACGAAGTGCAATCCAACCAACATTCGGTCAATTATACCGATTCAAGCGAGAAGGAAATTTCTCTTTACGGAATGCTTTGGGCGCCGAAAGCGGAGGGAAAATTCCCCGCAATTATCTTAAACCACGGCTTTAACGGACATTATCGCGATTTTCCCGCCGAGTGTCAGGCGTTTGCGGAGCGCGGATACGTTTGCTATGCGTACGACTTTTGCGGGGCGCAAGCGGGCGGCTTGAGCACGGGACGGACGGCATCCGAATATACGCCGTTCACCATGAAAGAAGATCTCCGTGCGGCGATCGCCAACGTAAAAGGGTTGGAAAACGTAGATGAAACGCAAATTTTCCTCTTTGGCGGTAGCCAAGGCGGGTTTGTAACGGGGCTTACCGCGGCGGACGACGACGTAAAGGAGGAAGTTGCGGCGATTGCGATGTATTTCCCTGCGTTTAACATTGCCGACGATTGGCGGGAAAAACCCGCTCAAAATACCACGTTAGAGGGTTACTCCATCGACGCGGCGTATATTCAGTCGGTGCGAGAGTTGTATCCGTTCGAAGTAATCGGCAATTACGAAAAAAACATTTGTATCGTATGGGGCGACCGGGATGAGGATGTAAGGCGGCAATATATCGACGGCGCGGTGGAAGCGTACGGAGAAGATCGGGTAGAACTCACAGTGATCCCCGGTGCGGGGCATGGATTTGGCGGAACGGCGTTGAATACTGCAGTAAAAACAGTTCTCGCATTCTTTGAGGCGCGTACGTACGAGGCGATTTAGTTTGCTTGGGGGGCGGACAAAAGAAATTTTGTCCGTAAGAAAAAATGCGGCGGAAAATTTTCCGCCGCATTTTTTTGTACGTCAATTATTAAAATTTGGGAAGATCTGCAAGGCTCTTTTGGATTTCTTCATCCGTAGGGACGTAGTCGGTCATTTTTCCGTCGTGGAATTTTTCGTATGCGAACATATCAAAGTATCCCGTTCCCGTAAGTCCAAACAAAATGGTTTTTTCTTCGCCCGTTTCTTTGCATTTCATCGCTTCGTCAATGGCAACGCGAATGGCGTGCGCCGATTCGGGTGCGGGGAGAATTCCTTCGACGCGGGCAAATTGTTCCGCCGCCGCAAATACGGACGTTTGTTCCACCGAGCGCGCTTCCATCAGTCCTTGATGGCGGAGTTCGGAGAGGGTGGACGTCATGCCGTGATAGCGGAGTCCGCCCGCGTGATTTGCAGAAGGCATAAATCCGGAGCCGAGCGTGTACATCTTGGAAAGGGGGCAAACTTTACCCGTATCGCAGTAGTCGTACGCGTATGCCCCGCGGGTAAGCGAGGGACAGGAGGCAGGTTCTACCGCAATAAACTGATAGTCCGCCTTCCCTTGCAGTTTTTCCGCCATAAAGGGCGCGATCAATCCGCCGAGGTTGGATCCGCCGCCCGCGCAACCGATAATGACGTCGGGGGTAACGCCGTATTGATCGAGTGCCGCCTTTGCCTCCAAACCGATGACCGATTGATGCAACAGCACTTGATTTAACACGCTCCCCAACGCATAGCGGTAGCCGTCCAACCCGCAAGCCGTTTCTACCGCTTCGGAGATGGCGCAGCCGAGCGATCCGCCCGTGCCGGGGTGTTCCTCTAAAATTTTGCGTCCGACTTCCGTCGTCATAGAAGGGGACGGGGTAACGTTTGCGCCGTAAGTGCGCATGACCTCTCTGCGGAAGGGCTTTTGTTCGTAAGAAACTTTTACCATAAATACTTTGCAGTCAAGCCCAAAGTAGGAACAAGCCATCGAAAGGGCTGTTCCCCATTGCCCTGCGCCCGTTTCCGTCGTAACGCCCTTTAATCCCTGTTCTTTTGCATAATATGCCTGTGCGATGGCGGAATTGAGTTTGTGCGATCCGGACGTGTTGTTTCCCTCGAATTTATAATAAATTTTCGCGGGCGTTTGGAGTGCTTTTTCCAAGCAGTACGCGCGCACGAGGGGTGCGGGACGGTACATTTTATAAAAGTCGCGCACTTCGTCGGGAATGTCGATATAACGGCTTGTATCATCTAATTCTTGACGGGCAAGTTCCGTGCAAAAGATTTTAGAGAGTTCTTCTTCCGTCATCGGCGCATGCGTTTGAGGATTGAGAAGAGGCGCCGGCTTTTTGTCCATAAACGCGCGGAGATTGAGCCACTTTGTGGGCAGTTCGCTTTCTTTCAAATAAATTTTATAAGGGATTTCCTGTTTCATTTTCTTTCTCCTTTTTTTGTTGATTTTCGATGGATCGGGCGGGGGATAGGATGCCATCGAAAGACTTGCCGTTCGTTTTTCATAAACGCCTCCTAATAAAAAAGCCGAAGAACATTTCTGTTCTTCGGGACGATACGTGTACCGCGGTGCCACCCGATTTGGTTAAAACCCACTTTGTGCGTACTGCATACGCTCCGCCGCTTACGGGGGCAGTGCCCGTCGATTGCTACTGATATCCAAAGGATACGTTCGTTCGCCCTCAAAAGTCCATTCAACCGCGTCTTCTTGCCGTAATTTCACCGCCTACGGCTCTCTGAAAGGAAGGTGGTTCGGTCTACTTCTCTTTATCATCGGTTTATTATATTGAGTATATCACGGGGAAGAGGGTTTGTCAACCGTTTCAAGAAAAAAACATGAGAGTTTGACATTTTATTGCAATGGGTGTATAATAAACGTATCGCATTACAAAAAGAGGTAGATATGCAAGAGTTCAAAAAGATAGCAGATTGCACGGACGAGCGCATCTTGGCGGTGTCGAACGCACTCAAAGAGAGTGCGCTCTATCAATTTCATTTGCATTATTTTGAAGAGAACGGATTGCCTTTCTTTCGATTTGATAAACCGTTTGAGCGGGAACAAGAAACCGATCCGCATTACGTGAGCGTGTGGCTTGACGTAAACGAACGGGAGTACACCGTATCCATGTATTCGCATATGCATTACAGCGATTTAAGCGAAGCGGTTTCCGCGGCGCAAAAGTTGTACGACCGTACTTGGGCGGAGGTGTCTTTTTTCTTGGGAAACCGCAAAATCGACGTCGTCGTCGACAATTTGAACGATCATGAAAAAACGTTTGAGTCGGTCATGGAAAACGTGCAATCTTTGCTCGAACACGTGTCAAAAACGGAGGGGTTTGCCGTTGGGGCACATTTGCACTTGTATCTTTCGGATAAGGTGCACGCTTTTTCCATTCATGCAATCGAGCCGCAACCGATCGGAGAACATCAAAATTACGCGGCGGTGTTCGTTTGCGGAAAACAAACGGAATATTACGTTTTTCATTGACTTTAACTTTCCCGTCTTACTTATTTTGCGCGGGGAAAGTTGTGAAAACGGTTGAATCTTTCACAGCATTTTCAACTGTTTTTTGTGCCAAAGGCTTGAATGTCATATAATTTTATGATATAATACAGCTTAAGAGGATTGTACCAAAGGAGTAGAAAACGTGGCACAAAATCAAAAAATCATCGACGGGGCATTGTTTTACAAGATGGTTCTCGGTGGCGCGGCGAATTTGCATGCCAACTTAAAAACCGTAAACGATTTGAACGTCTTTCCCATTCCCGACGGGGATACGGGGGAAAATATGTATCTCACCATGCAAGGCGGGCTCGACTGTCTGCAAAAGTCGGGCGACTCGCTGGAAGAAAAGGCGCAAAGCATGGCGCAAGGAATGCTTCTCGGCGCAAGAGGAAACTCGGGCGTCATATTGTCCCAACTTTTTTTCGGACTTTCCGAGGGAATGAAAGGGTTGCAAGAAGCGACGGTCGAACAGTTTGCCCAAGCGCTGAACGAGGGGGTAAGGTGTGCTTACGGCGCCGTTGCACATCCCGTTGAAGGGACGATTTTAACGGTTGCAAGAGAGGCGACGGAAAACATGCTTGAAAAAAGCAAGCGTGCAACCGTAGAAGATTTTTTTGCGGAATTTTTGCAAGAGATGAAAAAGTCGCTCGAACGCACTCCCGATTTGTTGGCAGTGTTAAAAGAATCGGGCGTAATCGATAGCGGCGGCGCAGGGCTCGTCTATATTATGGAAGGCTTTTGCAAGGCGCTCGGCGGAGAAAAAATTGAAGGGGACGGGCTTTTACCCGCACAAAAGACGGTTGATTTTTCTAAATTTACCGAAAACGACGTCATGCAGTTTGGGTATTGCACGGAAGTTTTGTTGCGCTTACAGACGTGCAAAACGGACGTAGACGCCTTTTCCGTACAAGAACTCATCGAGTATCTTTCCTCGGTGGGCGATTCCGTTGTCGCATTCCAAACGGGAACGATCGTAAAAATTCACGTTCATACGATGACGCCGTATAAGGTGCTCGAATATTGCCAAAAGTTCGGAGAATATCTTACGGTAAAAATCGAGAATATGACCCTCCAACACAACGAAACGGTCGTGGAAGAAAAAACGCAGTTAAAAATGCCCAAGCGCGCGCGGAGAAAGTATGCAACGGTAACCGTAGCGTCGGGCGAGGGGTTAAAAGACGTATTTTTGGAAATGGGCGTCGATTACGTCATTTCGGGTGGACAAACGAACAATCCCTCTTCGGAGGCGTTTATCGAGGCGTTTGAAAGGGTAAATGCGGACGTTATCTTCGTGCTTCCCAACAACGGAAATATTGTGCTTGCGGCAAAACAGGCTGCAAATATTTATCAAGATTCCGACGTCCGCGTAATTGAAAGCAAGACGGTCGGTCAAGGCTATTCGGCGCTTTCTATGCTCGATTACAGCGCGGAAGATCCCGATGAAATTCAAGCGATTTTGACGGAGAGTATGCAAGGAACGGAAACGGCGACGGTAGCGCGCGCCGTGAGAACGACGACGTGCGGCGGAGTCGAGGTGCGCAAAGACGAATACATGGGGTTCACCGACCATACCATGTACGTATGTACCCCCGCAAAAATACAAACGGCGTGCGAACTTTTACAATCGTTGCGCCTTGATGAAAAAGAGTTTTTGATTGCCGTTTACGGAAAGAATACTACGGAAGAAGAACGGGAAGAATTCCGTTCAAAACAGGCGGAAGAGTTCCCGAACGTAGAGTTGTATGAAATCGACGGCGGGCAGGACGTGTATGATTTCCTCTTCATTATCGAATAATAAGGAGAAAAATATGAGAGATTACGTTATTATCACGGACACGGGATGCGATTTGGAAGGGGGATTCCGCGAACAGTTCGGCATTGAATACGTCCCGATGCACTATTCGTTCGAGGGAAAAGACTATGAGGCGGATTTGGATTGGAAGAATTTTACCGCGAAAGAATTTTACAATCACATGCGGGACGGAAAGCGGTTTATTACCGCTCAAGTTAATGCGAATTCCTACCGCACGGCGTTTGAAAAGGCGATTTTAGAGGGAAAGGACGTGCTTTATCTCGGCACGTCGTCTGCGCTTTCCGCATCCGTCAAGTCGAGTTGCGTTGTCCGCGACGAACTGTTGAAAAAATATCCCGAAGCGAAGATCGTTTGTTTGGATATGCTTCGCGCATGCTATGCGCTCGGGCTTCTCGCCATTCGCGCAAGTGAGTTGCGCGCGGAAGGCAAGACGATCGAAGAGACGGCGCAGTGGTTGGAAGAGAATAAACTCACCGTTCATATGGAAGGAACGGTAGATAAACTCATCTATTTGAAGCAAGCGGGAAGGGTAAGCGCGGCGAGCGCCTTTTTCGGCGGGCTTTTGAACATCAAACCTATCATCATCGCCGACGCACTCGGAAGAAACTTCGCGGCGGAAAAGGTAAAGGGCAGACTCAATGCGTTTCAACGCATCGCGGATCGCGTGGCGGAAAGTTTTGAAGACGTGCCCTATCAACGCGTCTTTATCAGTCATGCGGATTGCTTGAAAGAAGCGGAAGAGTTCAAAAACGTCATTTTGAGCAAACTCGGCAGGGACGTCGAGGTGCATATCGGTTACGTCGGTCCGTGCGTCGGTTCGTCGGTAGGTCCCGGAATGCTCGGCGTATATTATTACGGAAAAAAGGTAACGACAAATCAAGAGGGTTAATTCGTGTCAAAAAAACAAGCAAAAAGCAAAACGAAACAAAAGAATAAAACGGAAATCAAATTCCCGAGCGGGAAGAGTTGGTTTTATAAACTTGTAAGAGTTTTTATGCCGCTTATCTTCAAAAAACCGCAAATCATCAATCTTGCGGGGGAACTTCCCGATAAGGCGATCGTCGTCGTCAATCACTCGGCAAAGAGCGGGCCTCCCGGGCTTGATATTTGGTATCCGAAAACGACGTGCAAGTGGGGAACACACGAAATGTTCGAGGGGTTCAAAAGCCGAAAAGCGTACCTTCGCGATATTTTGTATATCAAAAAATGCGGAATGAAGCCGGGGGCTGCAACCTCGTTCAAAGCGTCCGTTTTGGGGTTTCTCAATCCGCCGATTTACCGCGGAATGCGCATGATTCCCACTTATACGGACGCGCGTTTTTCTGCGACGCTTCGCGTCAGCACGGACGTGCTCGATCAAAATCTTTCCGTCATGATCTTCCCCGAAAATTCCAACGAGGGGTATAAAGACGTTTTGACGGATTTTTTCCCCGGGTTTGTCATGCTCGCGCAGTCGTATTTCCGCAAAACGGGAGAGGACGTTCCCGTTTATCCCGTTTACTATAGTGTAAAGAAGCGGATTTTGGTCATCGCGCCACCCATGTACGTGCAAGATATGGTAAAAGAGGGGCTTAACAAGTTTGAAATTGCACAGCGGTATTGCGATGCGGTCAACAAACTGTACTACGATTACGTTGAAAGGGCGTAATAATAATTAAAAACAGACAAAGGCGCAAACCGTTTGCGCCTTTGTTTTTTGTATAGTAAAACCACGCCATAGTGGCGTGGTTCGGTAAAGGTTTACCGATGAGTAATAGACAAAAAAACTCCGATTTTGTATAATAAAGTCGTGACCTGGCAGTTGCGACAAAAACAAAATCGGAGGACAATTAAATGA
>JAGASM010000039.1 GCA_017621735.1 Clostridia bacterium
TACCACCGTGAAAGGGTGGTGTCTTAACCGCTTGACCAACGGGCCGTATATAGAAACGGCGATAAGCCGGTTCTGTTTTGTGGTAGCGATGAGTGGAGTCGAACCGCTGACCTATCGGGTATGAACCGATCGCTCTAACCAACTAAGCTACATCGCCATTTGGTTGCGGGGGCAGGATTCGAACGTGCGACCTTCGGGTTATGAGCCCGACGAGCTACCTGGCTGCTCCACCCCGCGATGTTGATATTCTCATCGAATAGCCTATTTATTTTAGCGAACATACAACAATTTGTCAACTGTTTTTCGCAAAAAATTTATACTTTTTTTCATTTTTGAAAATTTTTTTTATTTTTCTCTTTTCATTGCAAATACGGGAAAAACATGTTATACTTTTGATATGAAAAAAACGTGTTCGCTCAACAAATATGCAGGCAAGCGAATTTGCGTTGCGCTTTCGGGCGGGCGCGATTCGGTCGCCTTGCTTCATTATTTGCTCCATAACGCGAAAGAGTTTTCCCTTCGCGTTACGGCGCTTACGTGCGAACACGGCATTCGCGGGGAAGAATCTTTGCGCGATTTACAATTTGTAACCGAACTTTGCAAAAAGTGGGGCGTGCCTCTTACCGTATTCCGTGCGGACGTTCCCGCGCGGTGCAAGCAGAGCGGAAGGGGAATGGAAGAAGAAGCCCGCATTTTCCGCTATGATTGTTATCAAACGGTGCTAAAAGACGGCGCGGTGGATTTTGTAGCGACGGCGCATCACAAAGACGACGTTTCCGAAACGGTATTGTTCCGCCTGATACGGGGGACGTCCCCCGCGGGACTTGCCGCAATTACGGAGTGGGATAGGGTGATTCGTCCTTTTTTGGGAACGTCGCGGGCGCAAATCGACGAATACGTAGCAAAGCACGACCTTTTGTATAGGGAAGATTCTACCAACGTCGATCTTTCTTACGCGCGCAACCGTTTGCGGAAAGAGGCGCTGCCTCTTTTAGAAGAAATTTACAACGGGGCGGGAGAGCACCTCGTGCGGTTTGCCTCTCTTTCCGCAGAAGACGACGCATATTTACAAGCACTTGCCAAAGCGGAACTCAAAACGGGCGCGGACGTGCGGTTTCGCATAGATTTGCCCAAACCGATTTTTTCCCGCGCGTGCATTTTAGCGGTGAAGGAACTCGGCGTGCGGGTTGATTATACTTCCTCCGTCGTGGAGGAAACGTTACGCCTGTGTACGCTACAAAGCGGGAGGCGCATGAGCCTTCCTTGCGGCGTCGAGGCGATGAGAGAGGGGGATGAGATTGTCCTTTACCGTCCCAGACCTCCCGTTTTAGAAGAAATTCCGTTTTCAATGGGAACGATTGCGTTTGGCGACGGATTCGTGGAAATCGGCGTTGGAGAAAAGGAAGGAGCGCTTCGCGTCGACCTCGATCGAATTCCGCCCGAATGCGTTCTTCGCACACGGAGAACGGGAGATCAATTTCGTCCCTTTCACGGGCGGGAAAAGACGTTAAAAGCGTTTTTGACCGATCGTAAGGTTTCCGCTCGTATCAGTAGGGGATTGCCCGTCTTGGCGAAAAATAGCAGGGTTTACGCGGTGTTTGGCGTAGAGATTGCGGACGAAATCAAGCAAACGGAACAAACGGAACGGAGAGGGTATCTCCTCTACGTACCGAATGAAAGAGCGGACGCGGGAGAGGAAAAGTAAGCCTTCCCCTGTGCGTATGCAAAGAGGAACAAACGGAACGGAGAGGGTATCTCCTCTACGTACCGAATGAAAGAGCGGACGCCGAGAACAAGCAACAAAGCGCTCGTGCATTCATAAAAAAGACGTAAAAACAAAGGAGAAAACGGATATGCATCCCGATTGCGAAAGAATTTTATTGTCGGAAGAAACCATTCAAGCGCGCGTAAAGGAAATTGCGGCGCAACTTGATAAATTATACGAGGGGAGAAAACCCGTCGTCGTTTGTATCTTAAAGGGGAGCGTCGTCTTTTTTGTCGACCTCATTCGAAACATGCAAACGCCGTGCGAACTCGATTTCATGTCCGTTTCTTCTTACGGAGCGGGGACGACGAGTACGGGAGAATTGAAGATCAAAAAGGATCTTGCGGCGGATATCGAAGGGCGGGACGTCCTTATTGTAGAAGATATTATCGACTCGGGGAATACCCTTTATCACTTGAAAAAGTTGTTAAACGGGCGCCGTCCCGCATCCGTCAACATCGTAACCCTTCTCGATAAGCCCGCGCGCAGACAAGTTCCGATGGAGCCGGAATACACGGGTTTTGAAATCGAGGACGAATTTGTAATCGGTTACGGGCTTGATTATGCGGAAAACTATCGCAATCTTCCTTACGTCGGCATTTTGAAGCGCAGTGTGTACGAAAAATAACGGCGAAAACGATAAAACAGAGAGAAAAATAGAAAAAGCGCCGATTCCTTTTAAGAAATCGGCGCTTTCTTTGATAAGAAACCCCACCCGCGATGCGGGTGGGGTATAAATGTAATAGATTATTTATCCGTAAAGTCGGCGTAGGTGAGCGTGTAGCAAAGGGAGCCCATGCCGTAGATGATGGGAGCCTCCATATAAAGGAGAACGTTGCGCCAGTTGTTGGGCGTTCCCGTCTTTGCGTACCAAAGCGCTTGCGTACCGCCCGAGTGCGTCGTTTGGTAAGAAAGGTTTACCTTTACCGCGTCTACCGTATAGTCGCTGACCGTACCGCCGATATTTGCGCCTTTGAGTTCGACTGTCGTAGAGGTCGGTTCGCTCGTCGCAAGCGATTGTACCTGTCTTTGCACTTGGTTCAAAGTGCGGAAGGTGATAATCGAAGTGAGATTTGCGCCGCGGAGAGCAAAGAGCAACTGCTCGTTGTCAAAGTACGTTCCTTCTTCCTCGTCGAGCGAAAGTTCGGTAACGACGGGAGTTGCGCCTTCCGTTATTAAGTCGGTGTACGTAATCGTTGCGTTTTCCAACGCTTCGTCGTATTCCGTTTCGTACGTGAACGAATAGTACTTGTACGCACCTTCCAAAGAGGAGGGGGTAAGTTTGGTGGGCGAAGTCGTATTGACCGTTCGACTGCTCGAAAGGGGTTGCAAGCCCTTTGTTACGTTGCGGAAAACCGCCTCCGTCTTAACGCTGTCAGTAAAGTCTTCGCTCGTTTCACTTCCGAAAGAATACCGTCCCGTAATGCTCATTTCGGTCGAGTACACGTAAACGGTGGCGTCCGTGCCGTCCGCAAGGGTGCGGCGTTCGGAGCGGAGGGAGGTCTTGTACGTTCCCTCGTCGTAAGAAACGGTAAAATCGCTATCCGTTCCTTCCGGTTTATAGGTAATTTTGTATTCGAGCACTTCTTCCTTTTCGTCCGTTCTGTTTTCCGACAACGTATTGTCCAAGTACCAGTTGGCAGAAAGGGACAGAGCGGGCGTTCCGCCGCCGCACCCTGCTAAAAAGGTAACGGGGAGAAGAAGGAGAAGCCCTGCAAAGCGAGATTTTTTCATTGCATCCTCCGAATTTGGAAAAATCACGCATATTATACCACAGATTTTCTATTTTGTAAAAACAAAACGGCGAAAATAAACGAAATTTTTATGAAAAGTGTGATATAATAGAAAAAACCGTAGTGGAATAAGACGAATCGGAAAGAAACGAAGGGATTGCAAAAACGAACGAGGAGAAAAAAAGTTGGTAAACATTATCGGAGCGCCTACGCTGGACGACGGACTTTCGTATTTATGCGAACGGGTTGCCGAAGCGGAGATGCGCGGAGAACGCAACTTTATATTTTGTGAGGATAAACTCACCCTTCTTTGCGAACGCGCCGTGCTTGAAAAGGTAGGGGGAACGTTTTTGACGGAAGTTACGACGTTTGCCCGTTTTCTTTCGGGGAACGTACAAGTATTGAGCAAGCAAGGCTCCGTCATGCAGATCGGGAACATCCTCTCTGCACGCGCGGAAGAACTCACTTGTTTTGGCAAGGAGAGCGCGCAGGTCGTATACGAAACGATCGCGCAACTTTCCGCTTCCCGCGTGGATGCGGAACTGCTCTTAAAGAGTGCGGAAGAAACGGAAGGAACGCTCGCGCGGAAACTCAAAGATTTGGCGCTCGTTTTTTCCGAATACGAACGCTTCTTAAAAGACGCGTCTCTTGTAGACGAAAACGGGTATCTTGCCTTGCTTCCCGAAAAAATGCAATCGGGAATTTTACGGGACGTCAACGTATTTTTCGTTGCATTCCCCTCGTTTACGCGCCAAGCGCAAGAGGGGATCCGCGCGGCGATTGAAAACAGCGCGTCCGTTACGGGGATTTTTCTTGCGGGAAGAGAGGACGCGTACACCAACGAGGGCGCGCGTACCTTCCGCCGCGTATGCGAAGAGATCTGCACGCCCAACCTCGCCATGTTGCGCTCTTCTCTTACGGAGGACGCAAAGATGCTCGTAAAGGGGTTGTTTTCCCCCGACGGAATCAGCGAACAGGGGGACGGGGAGTGCGTATATACCTTTGCGGCGGCGGACGAGGAAGAAGAACTCGAACGGGTTGCCGCGCTCATCAAAAAACACGTTTCAGAGGGGCTTCGATATCGCGATATCGTCGTGCTTGTATCGGACGAAAACGCTTTCGATCTGGTGGGGAAGGTCTTTTCTTCCTATCGGATTCCTTACTATGCCGATCGAAAACGCCCGCTTTCCGAGCATCCTTTTTGCAAGTTTGTTTTTTCCCTTTTAGAGGGGGTACAGAGCGGCGTTTTACCGCATGAAGCGGACGACGTCGCCGCGAATCCTTATTTTGGCGAAGGGGACGAGTATCGCAATTACCTTGCGCGGTACGCTTGCTTCCGCGGTGGCGTAAAACGGGAGATCAAAGAG
This sequence comes from Clostridia bacterium, assembly GCA_017621735.1. GTDB lineage: Bacteria > Bacillota > Clostridia > Christensenellales > Borkfalkiaceae > Gallimonas. Next base: position 4,866 of record JAGASM010000039.1, read on the forward strand.
GGAGAACCGATCAAACGTTACCGCGTAGAAGCGCTTCGCTCCGCGCGGGAGAGAATGCTTTCGTTCCTTGCGTGTTTCCGCAAAAAGGGAAAGGGAAGCGACTTTACCAAGGGGATCCGCGATCTCTACGAGGCGTGCGGCGGGGCAAAAACGACGGAGAGCCTTTTAGAATATTTTGAAGGGGCGGAAAGAGAATTTTTACAAAGCGACGCACTTTTTTCCGTGTTGGAGGAAATCGACTCCGTTTGCGGAAACGAGGAGTATTCCGCGCGGGAATTTGCCGTACTTTTGAAAAACGGAACGGACGCGCTGAAAGTTTCTATGATTCCGCAAAATTACGACCGCGTATTCGTGGGCGACTGCACGGAGAGTAAATTTGCGCGTGCGGAAGTGCTCTTTGCAACGGGGCTAACGGACGCCGTTCCCCGCGTATCGACGGATACCGCAGTCATCAACGACGGGGACATTCGCCGTCTTGCGTCCTTGCAGGTGGAAATTGCACCCGCCATCGCACAAGTCAACGCGCGCGCAAAGGAGAGTTTGGCGCTCAATCTTACCGCCTTTTCCGAACGGCTGTATTTGAGTTATTCCATTCGAAAGGGCGGAACGGAAACGGCGCGAAGCGAACTGTTTTCCGACGTAGAAAAGGCGTTGCGCATTCCGCCTATGCCCGACGCGTACCCGTATGACAGATGCGAAACGACGCCCGCCGTGTTGCGCTTGTTTGCCCTCAAAGACGCGTTTGAAGGGGGAAGGACGGGGGAGATTGAAGCGTACTCCACCCTCTATTCCGTATTGCAAAAGAGGGGCGTCGACGTGGACGGGCTGCTCCAAGGCGCAGAAAAAAAACCGCTCGCTTGCGGGGAAAAACTGTATTTTAAGGGGGGATACGTTTCTCCCTCCCTTTTGGAAAAATATTTTGCATGCCCTTATGCAGGGTTTTCGACGTACGGATTGCGTTTGCGCGAACGGGAGCAAAAAAGCGTGTTAAATGCGGACGCGGGGACGATCGTTCACGCCGTTTTGGAAGAAGTCGCAAAAAAATTAAACGACCTTACAAGCGAGGATGACGCCCGCCGCTACGCCGAGGTGTGCGCGCGGAAGATTTTCGCCTCTTCCCGATTCTCTTCCATGGAAGATACGGAGGAAGGGAAGTACATGGTGGGTAGGTTGATCGACGAGAGTATGGAAGTTTCCGCCGTTGCATACCGCCAGTTGGCGGGATCGAAGTTCCGCGTGAGCGGGCTGGAAGAAACGGTTACGCTTCCCGATCTGTCCTTATACGGAAAGACGGACCGCGTCGACAGCACGGACGAATACGTCCGCATCATCGACTATAAGACGGGGCACGTCGACGACAGCGCCGAAGCGTATTACACGGGAAGAAAATTGCAACTCCAACTTTATCTCAAAGGGGTTAAGGGGGAGAAAAAGGCGGCGGGCGCGTTTTATTTCCCCGCGGCGGACGGGTTTACCAAGGAAGGGGAAAACAAGTACCGCATGCTCGGATTTTATAACGGCGAGGACGAAGTGCTTTCCCTGCAAGACGCCGCCCTGAAAGAGGGGGAAAAGAGTGAATTTTTCGCAGGCAAGCGGGACGGGAAATTTACGGATAAGGGGATGAGCGGGGAGGACTTCGACGCCTTTCTCGATTATTCCGTTCTCGTTACCCAAAAGGCGGAGGGGGAGATGAAACGGGGAAACATCGCGCCTTCGCCTTACGTCGGCGCATGCGAATATTGCAGTTTACGCGGAGCGTGCGCCTTTGACGGCGCGCCGAGGAAGGTGGAACACGTCAAATGTGCAGACGTCGTTTCCGTCGTGAAAAGAGAACGGGGGGAAGAAGAATGAGCGTTACTTATACGGAAGAACAGGCGCGCGCCATTTCCGCCCGCGGTCAAATTATCGTATCCGCTTCCGCGGGGAGCGGAAAGACGTTCGTCATGATCGAACGCCTTGTCAAACTCATTTTAGAGGGTGCGGACGTCAGAGAGGTGCTCGCCGTAACGTTCACAAATAAGGCGGCGGCGCAAATGCGGGAGAAGTTGCGCAATGCGCTTTATCGAAAGATTTCAGCGGAAGCAGAAGAGAGGGAACGCTTAAAAGGGCAACTCAATTATCTTCCGATTGCCGAAATTTCCACGTTGCACGCCTTTTGCGGTCGGCTTGTACGCTCGTATTTTTATCTTGCGGGAGTCGATCCCGCATTCCGCATTATTTCTCCCGACGACGCGGACGGACGGGAAATTTCCGAGCGGGCAATTTCGGAAACGTTTGAAACGCTTTATAAAGAAAAGGACGGAGTTTTATTCGATCTTCTCTCCGTCTATTTACGCTCCAAGCGCGATTCCCGTTTGCGGGAAATCATTCTTTCCCTTCATCGCAAATACCGCGGAATCGCCGATTACCAAGCGCTTTTGCAAGAAGTCGGAACGGTTGACTTGTTCGACGACGCCTGTCGCTTCTTATACGGTGATTTTCAAAAACGTATTCGTTTTTTCAGTCAACTTGCATGGCAACTGCTCGAAAGAAGCGAGGATGCGCAGCCGCGCGCCGTCGCGGAAGAAATAAAATCGGCATGCGAGGCGTTGTTGCAAGCGGACGGATTATTCTCCCTCATTTCCGCCGCTCGATTTATTTCTCTCACAAAGCGCTTGCCCGCCTCTACCAAGTATGCGGGGGAAAAACTTGTTGCGTTGAAAAAACTTTCCGCGCTTTCCAAAGAACTCAAAGACCTCTTAAAACAATTAAAAGAGTTTGAAACGGAAAAGATAGAGTACGCACGCTATCAGGACGGCGCGACGCGCGCAAAGGCGCTTGCTACCCTCGTGTTGCGCTACGACGAGGCGTACACCCGTATCAAACGGGAAAAAGGACTGCTCGATTACGACGATTTGGAGCATTGCGCCCTTAAAGTGCTCGAAGATAAAGAGGCGTATGAGGCGATCAAGGCAAAGTTCCGTTACGTCTTTGTGGACGAATATCAAGACGTCAATCCCGCGCAAGAAAAACTTATCTCCCTTTTGTCGGGCGAGGAGGTATTCCTCGTCGGGGACAGAAAGCAATCGATCTACAATTTCCGCGGGAGCAAGGCGGAGTATTTTACCAAGAAAACGGAGAGTCTTCCCACCGTGTTGCACCTTACCCGCAACTTCCGCAGTGCTGCGTCCGTCATCGATGCGGTCAACCGCATTTTCGACGTTGCGATGCAAGAGGATACGTGCGGATTTTCCTATGCGGACGGAGGAATCGCCCAAGGGGGAGAACGGTACGGCGAGTGGAGCGGGGGTGTATTCTTTCACCGCTTTTACGAAGAGAAGGGGGAAAGAAATTCCCCGTCGGAAGTATATTCCGTCCTCAGCGAAATGAAAAAGCGGGAAAAGAAGACCGCCGAACAAAATTTGATCGTTTCCGTCGTAAAAGGGGAAGTCGGAAAGACTTTTTACGACGTCGACGCGGGACAAGAACGGGTGGTAAGTTACGGCGATATTGCCATTCTCGTCAGAAAGAATACGGGTGAAGTGGGAAAAATCGTTTCCGCATTGAGCGACGCCGGAATTCCCGTCGCCACGACGTCAAAAGTAAACGTTTGTAATTTTTGGGAAGTGCGGATGCTCCTCGACTGGCTTTCCTATTTGGATAACGCCGAACAGGATATTCCCATGACGAGCGCAATGCTCTCTGCGGTCGGCGGTTTTTGCGAAGAGGAACTTGCGCAAATTCGCTTGCGATTCCCTTCGGCTTATTCTTTCCGCGAAGCATGTACGGCGTATGCGGAAAAAATGCAAGATTCCATTGCAAAAAAACTCAACCGATTTTTTGCAACCGCCAAACGGTTGCGCGGACGGTGCGCCGTCCATTCGGCAAAGGAGATTTTATACGCATTGCTTGCCGAGGGGTTGGAGGCGGAAATTCTTTCGCGGAAGGACGGGCAAGCGCGGCTCAACCGCGCCCGCCGAGTGCTTGCGGAGGCAACGGGGAGCGTGCATGAGTTTCTCACGCGCGTTGCGCGGCTCGGCGAGGAGATTTTTTTCTCCGAAGCGGGCGGACAAGACGCCGTGCAAGTGGTAACCATGCACGCGTCCAAGGGGCTGGAATACCCCGTCGTAATCCTTTCAAATATGGAAACGGAATTCCACGGAGCAGACCACGACGACGTCATGTGGACGGAACAGTTTTCCGTCGCGCCGAGATGCTTTGACGTTGCGCGCAAATTTACGTACGAAACGGTTCTCCGTCGGGCTGCGGCATGCTTGCAAGAAGAGGAGGAAAGAAAGGGGGAGATCAACCTTTTGTACGTCGCCATGACGCGCGCAAAATACCGCTTGCACGTCATGCTTGGAGAAAGTCCCCGCGCGCTCGATATCAGGCGTGCGCGTCGGTTTTCCGATTTGATCGATCCCATCGCGATCGCGCCCTATTTTGTGCAGGACGAAGAGAGGGAAATCGTTTCCCTTTCCCGCAGGGCGCTCGTTTATCGGACGAACGAGGAGGAAGAAAAACGCATTCTCTCGGCGTTTGCGCGCAAATATCCCTATCAAGCGAGTGTCGATCTTCCCGTCAAATCGTCGGCGACCGAACTCATGCAAGCGCTGCGTGCGGAGCGTACGGATTCCTATTTTCATATGACGGGAGAGGTCGGATCGTCTGCGGAAGAGGGAACGGCATATCACCTTTTTTTGGAACACGTCGATTTTTCTTCTAATGCGGAGCACGAATTAAACCGAATGAAGGAAGAGGGGATTTTTACGCCCGAGCAACTTGCCTTGCTTTCCGTCGAGCGCTTGGAAAAGATGATGGCGCTGCCCTGCCTTCGCGCGCTTGCGGGGAAAAGGGTATGGCGGGAACAAAAATTTCTCGTGTCGTTGCAAGCGGATGAAATTACGCCGATAGACTCTTCTGACGAAATGGTGTTTCAAGGCGCAATCGACCTTTTGTGCGAGGATGAAAACGGGTACACGGTCATCGACTACAAGTATTCTTCGCACGACGACGTTCGCATTCAAAAAGATTATGCGGTGCAAATTCAACTGTACAAAAAAGCAGTTGCGCGCGCCATGCGCGTGGACGAACGGACGGTAAGAGCGCGCATTATCAACGTAAAAACGTGCCGCGAAATATTGATGTAAACGGATATGGCGGGATATGCCCTGCTTGATCACCCTCCCACAGGAAGAAACTGCGGGAGGGATTTTATATGGAAAACAGATTGCAAAACGGTTGCCCTTGAACAAAAGATCAACCGTCCGTTTTGGAACGAGATGCAAATGTCGGGAGTGATAATCAATCCGTAACCCGCACAGCGGAAAGCAGTTAAAAGTCAAATGCTTGCGGGAAAGAACGTAACCGTAGAGGGGGTTGGCTCTTTCGTCTTGGCAAAAAAAATGTTCGGCACTCGGTGGGGGGCAATTTTACGGGAAAGAGCCGGGGTGTTTTGAACGTAACCATAGAGGGGTTGGCTCTTTCGTCTCGGCAAAAAAATGTTCGGCACTCGGTGGGTGGCAATTTTACGGAAAAGAGGCGGGGTGTTTTTGAACGTAACCATAGAGGGGTTGGCTCTTTCGTCTCGGCAAAAAAAGTGTTCGGCACTCGGTGGGTGGCAATTTTGCGGGAAAGAGGCGGGGCGTTTTTGAACGCAACCATAGAGGGCGTTGGATAACCGTATTGTATAGAATGCCCTTTCGTCTTTTTTCGACAAAAACGGCAAAAAACAAACAAAAACTCCCGCAAAGAATCGGGTATCCTTGAACGGGAGTTTTTCTTATGGAGATTTTTGATCGGTTTTTTCACTTTGTCGGGGAGGTGCCCGACTTGATTCCACTTATCATCTTGCCTTCCGTGCAACTAATCGCAATGCTCTTATATTTCTTTTTGCATAGAAGGGACTTGTCGCATCCGACGTTTTTTGCGATTGCGGGATGCGGATTTCTTTTCATGTCCGCGAAGGGGGACGTTACACTCGCTTTCTTTTGGCTTGGACTGCTTTTTTTGGAATACGCGCTTTGTTCGCTCCTCTTTTTGATAAAAAGAAAGGATAAGAAGCAGTCGAAGGCGGATACCATGTATCAAAGATTCCACGTTCCTTTGACGGACGAGGGGGCGGCGCAACGGGAGGCGCGTCCGCCTAAAATCACTTGTTTTTCCGACGAAAAACACCGAGCGGAGGCGTGCGGGATGCAATTCCAACACGTTGACGCCTTGCTTGGAAAGTTAAAAAAGACGGAACTTTCCGCGGGAGATCGGTTGGAAACGGATGCTCTTTGCCGCCGCGTAGAGGGGTATCGCGGGAGAGAACTCTCCCAAGACGAGTTGGACGTTTTGAACGATTGCCTTGCTTCCGTTTTGAAATTGACGGCCAAATACTGCCTATAATATTATGAGGGCAAGTTGGTCAGCGTGTTTACGGTTAACTGCAACAAGCGGTTGTGTTTTCGCGCCCGTTGAAGCGTTTCGGCGGTGATGCGCTCGTTTGCTAAAATCAAAGGATTGCCTTCCCCGTCGTAAACGGTGCGCTTTACCTGTTTTCCAAGTAACCCGACGCGGGGCGGTAGGGGGCGCGCGTCTGTGGTTTGCAAGGGGGCGGACGGCTCTTTTTGTTTGCGGACGATAATGTTTTCACCGAGGGAAAGGGTATCGACGGCAAGGGAGGTTTGTCCTTCTCCGTTGCAAACGATAAAAAGGGAAGTCGCGTCGGGGGTTAGCAGTACGTCGCAAACGGAACCGAGGAACTCTCCCAAATGCGTGTATACACATTTTCCGACGGGGCTGGGCTTTCCGACGGGCGAAGGAATTCTCGCCGTCGTCGCAAGCAAAACGTCGCCGTAAGCGCGCACGGCGCGTGCGGGAAGATAAAAGGGGTTTTCTTCGCCGTCTACGCAACAAAGACAAGAGATTTTCGCATATTTGCGTTGAAAAAAAGCGTCTTTTACGTAGCCGAGTAATTTACCGTTTTGAGTGAGAACTTGTTTTCCGATGATGGATGATAATTGCATATAGAACACCTCTTGCTATAACGTATGAAAGAAGGGGTGAAAAAACGCATAAAAAATATGCGGAAAAGAAAAAAAATTGTCAAAAGCGGTAAAAAACGCTTGATAATTTTCTGTACGTTTGGTAGAATAATAATCCGTTAACAAGCAAAAAAACAGGTAATTTTGGGGTGTCGCCAAGCGGTAAGGCAACGGACTCTGACTCCGTCATTCGTAGGTTCGAATCCTGCTACCCCAGCCAAAAAATTCGACAAGTTTCGACTTGTCGAATTTTTTTATCCAAGCCGCAGGCTTGGTATATTATCACGACGCAGTCGTGGATATCATCAGGGCGGCAACCGCCCTTGTATCTCATCACGCGCCAGCGTGCATTTTCCTGCGGCTTGATGATATACAATGCTCCGCATTGATGATATACCGCAACAAGTTGCGGATGATATACAAGGCTTACGCCTTGATTTATTTATAAAAGTGTGGTATTATAAACACAGAAAGGCGGTGAAAATATGAGTTGGGACGAATTTTACAAATCAATTCAAGAGGCATATCATATTGAGGACGAAGCAACTGTAATAAAAATACCGTTTGATGATGTCAGAGAAATCACCTCGGAAGCCATTTTTTATAAAAAAGGGTATCTGAATACTAAAAAAATCGATCTCAATGAATGCGCTAGGAATTACTGTTTAGCACAAGGTAAATCGCCGAACGAAAACAACGGTAGATTGAAATGTGTAGGCGGCAGGTGCTTCCCGTTTTTTGAGTTTTTCACAACTGAACATCACACAAGAATTTATACACCATTGAAAGAAACGTCTTTTACACGATTTTTGCAAAAAATCCGATTGGATCCGTATGCAAAAGAACATTCCAAGTTTCATGCTTTACAAAAAAAGCTGAATGCTGCTGGATTTACAACCCTTGATTTAACTTGAATGAATGTCATCCGTTTCAGTTTTCAAACATAACTCTGTTTGAGTTCAAAACCTTATTACAAAGCACAAAAACATCTTTTTCGTAGCCTTTATACAAAAAAGCCCCCGCACCGATGGTGCGGGGGGCTTTTTTTGGAAAGGAACCGCGGTGAGAAATACGCGGATCGTAGGGTCGTGCGAGGAGCGAGGAACGACCGCACGGAGGATTATCTGTTTCCCCGCGAGCGACGACGCTTTGGCGCAGCCAAAATCCTGCTATCCCAGCCATATGAAAGGGCTCAAGCTTTTTCTACGCAAGTGTAGACTAAAGGTTTGAGCCTTTTCTCATTTCTACAAATTTACACGTTCAAAGAACTCCGTCTCAACTTGGGACGGAGTTTTCATTTTCAAAGTCCGATGCAATCGGATTTCGTTATAATACTCATTTCAGAAAATAGGAGGCATCCTTGCAGATGCCTCCGAAAGTCGTATATTTTTCTGTCCGCAACACCGCAGAAGGTTGTTTCAATTAAAACGTGAACTTAAAGGTGTTGTTTCCTTCTCTCGGAATTTCAAATTCCTCGGGAAGATCGGGACCGCAGGAATGAGAGCCTACGCCGCGCATTGCAACATCAATACAGACGTTGACAAAATCGTTTTCTTCAAGCTCAAAGGAGTGAAGTGTTTCTCTGAGTTGCTCGGTAGTATAAGGGTTGACCGAGCAGGAGAAGGGCTTATCGGCAGTTACCTTGAACAGATCCTTGACAGCCATATACTTACAAGCATAGTGGCTACCCGATTCTTGCGGTCGGATATACTTCATATCGTAGTTTTCCTCTGCGGAGCTTACGTAGTATCCATACTCGCAAGCGGCCTTTTTATCCGCATAGCTTTCCGTAGGTCCAAAGCCAACGTAAGAGAAGTTGCAGTGACCTTTATCTACGCCAAACTCAAATCCGAATCTCGGGAAGCGCTGAACGTAATCGGCAAGCTTATAGGAAACGTTGACGGTCAGCTCATTGGCAATTACAGTATACTCGAGGGTGAATTCCACAGCAGGCATCAAGCAGTTTGCCGCAAGAACACCTTCAAACTTATAATGATTCTCGGATTTCTCACAAGAGAAAATGTGGGGCTTGCAAGAGGAAAGATGGCAGCGACCCATCCAATGAGGAATCAAATCACGGTCATTATCGGTGTAACGGGTAATGTTGAAGTGGATGGGTGTGCGGAGAATTTCATTTCCATCTGCCTTGATCGAGGTAATCTCGCCCGTGTGTTCGTTGACCTCAATTGCGATTGAGGAGGAGAAATTATAAGAGCTTTTGGGGATGTCTACCTCACACATTTCGGAAGTAGTCTTACCTCCGTAAACAGCCATCATTTCAAGCGCATTGGATTTCAGCTTTCTGTCGGGAGTCAGAAGACCGTCCGCACAGAAGTTGCCGTCGTGCTCGGGTTCTTCAAAGTCACCGCCGTAAAGGAATCCATCATCGGTCTTGATACCGTGGTCAGCCCATTCCCATACGAATGCACCCATCATCTGCTCATTGTTATAAATCATATCCCAATATTCTGCGATATCACCGCAGGAGTTACCCATCGCGTGGGTGTACTCGCAAAGTACGAACGGACGGTTTTCTTGGGGATTGTCAAGAACCTTTTCGCGTATGGTGTCAAAAGAGGGATACATCATACTTACCATATCAACAAGTTCGGTATAGTAGTATTTAGGATCAGCGTTCTGCAAGCCCTCGTAGTGTACAGGTCTTGTCTTATCACGGTTTTTGATGTAATTCGCACCCTTAAAGAATGCTTTTCCGAAGGAGCTTTCGTTTCCGAGCGACCAAATGATAACACTGGTACGGTTCTTATCTCTTTCAACAAGTGCCGTATGTCTGTCGGTAATGCCAGGAGCAAAGAAATTGTTCTCTGCATACTCCTTCCACAGAGGGATATCATAGCGACCGTCACGGGTGCAAGCACCATGCATTTCAAGGTCTGCTTCGTCCATAACATAGATACCGAATTTATCACAAAGCAGATAGAATTCGGGGCTGTTGGGATAGTGAGAGGTTCTGACTGCGTTGACGTTCAGCTCCTTCATCAAGTGGATGTCCTTCGCCATATCCTCAAGGCTTACGGTCGCGGCGGTCTCGCAATTAAAGTCATGTCTGTTTACGCCTTTGAGCTTCACAGGATTACCGTTGATCTTGAACACCTTTCCATCGATGCTTACTTCGCGGAAACCGATGTTTTCTTCAATCTTTTCACCGTTTGCATGGATTTCAAGCGTATAAAGATTAGGCTTCTCAGCCGTCCAATGCTTTGATCTCGGATGAACGATTTCAGTCTTCATACCGGCAGGAACGATGACGCTGTTATCTTCGAAAACAAGCTTTGCATCCACTTTGCTCTCATTTGTAAATGCGAGTATGCCGTCGCTACCCGACAGTTTCGTTTCAATCTTATAATCGGTTATATGCTTTTCGGGACGGGTGAGCAGATATACGTTTCTGTAAATGCCCGAGAAGCGGAACTTATCCTGACATTCGAGATAGGTGGAAATGCACCACTTGAGAACCAGAACGTCGATGGTGTTCTCTCCGTTTAGGGCAAGCTCGGTCACGTCAAACTCGCTGGTTGCGTGGGAGATCTGAGAATATCCCTTGAACTGTCCATTTACGTAGAGATAAAATGCGGAGTCAACACCTTCAAAGTTAATGTAATATTTCTCGCCTTGCTTCTTTTTCAGATTGAAGGTACGGCGATAATGCCAACACGGATTCTCATAAGGAAGGTGCGGAAGCATAACCGGGAAAGGATATCTCGTATTCAAGTACTGAATGTGGTCATATCCGTGCATCTGAACACACGCCGGAACAGGAATTCTGTCTTCGAGCTTTTCATTGACCTCAAAGTCCTCAATATGATCAAGCTTTTTGATCTGCCATACACCATCGAGCGACATAAAACGAGAGCTTGATGTGCGGTCCTGAATACCATGCTTGGTTCTGATGACGTCTTTTTCAGCGAAAGGA
>JAGASM010000040.1 GCA_017621735.1 Clostridia bacterium
CTTGAATGTCCTCCTTTTGGTTTTTGTTGGGTTTGCAGACCTCAATTTTATTATACCAAAAGGAGTTTTCATTTTCAAGAATTATATGTTTAACATTTCCTGAACCCCGCGTCTAACGCGGGGTATTACTATACAAAAAAATCAGGCTTCATTGAAGCCTGATTTTTTGTTTGAGCATCTTATTTGCGCTTTCTTGCAAATACCACTGCGCCTGCACCGAGTGCAACGATTGCAGCGCTCACACCGCCGATAACAACGGAGCCGCATCCACCCTCTTCTTCGGGATCATCCGTGGGTTCTTGTGCGGGAGGATCGGTGGGGTCTTCGTCCGCGGGAGGATCGGTAGGATCTTCGTCCGCGGGAGGATCGGTAGGGTCTTCGTCCGCGGGAGGATCGGTAGGATCTTCTTCTGCGGGAGGTGCGGGAGGATTTTGTGCCAAATCAAGCGCGTCCGCAAGTTCTTGCGTCTTGGTAACCTTTGCAGCAAGCGTGTCGTTCAAAGAGGTATACAATTCGTAAACCGCATCTACGTCGTCAGCGAAAGTTGCGGAGGTGGAATCAAGCGCAATGATCAATCCGTCAACGTACGTTCCGACCGAGTTTTCCGCTGTTTCAAGTTTGCTTGCCGTATCCGCCGCGCATTGCGCTTGAAGTCCGAGAAGCGTTTCGTAAGCGATACGAGCGTCTACAACCGCTCGAATGTCTTCCGCCGCGTCAACCGTTCCGATTGCATTGACCGCCGTATCGACTGCCGCCGCGCGTTGCGCGTCGTTTGCGCCGACGATGGAAAGATTGCTGATGCCAACGCTGAAACTGTGGGTATAAATACCGACGCGCGCAGGATCGCTTTCCGCGGTAATGTCGCGGCAATAGAAGGTATCGACAACCTTATCCGTTCCGTTTACCGTTTGGGTAATTTTGAACGCACGGCACGAAGTTTCCGTTCCGCCGACCGAAACCGTTTTGATTTCCGATTCCACCTTCAAGCCGACCGTCGTGGTCAACAACGCACTTCTCGTTCCGTTTATTGCCTCATGGTTTTTGCCTGCGTCCCACCACATGTCGTTCCATTCGCTCGTGCTCCATCCGCCCGTACCGTAATGGGTATCCGACGCAACTGCCTTGATCGCATTGTCCACTTTGCCGTAGAACTGACCGGACCAACCGCCGTCCGTCTTTTGTTGCAACCAGTAAAGAATGTAGTTGTTAGAATCCGCGTACCAGCATACGATACCGTACGAACGTTCCGTCGACAGATCTTGTTCCGCTTCCGGCGTAAACGTCGCTTGAACGGTATACGCTTCGTTCGCTGCAAATTCGATATCGCGCATTGCATAGTTATTCGTAAAGTGGTTTGCGATATCCCCTTCCGCCGCATACGATGCCGCTACGTTTCCGTCCTCGTCGAATTCCCAAAGAATTTCGTCGGTTGCGGGACACATCAACGTCCAACCGTATTGCGTTACGCCGTCCTCATCAACGCGTGCAGCAGCCGCCGTAAGCGCTACCGAACTCGTCATTGCCGCTGCCAAAACCAAAGAGCCTGCCAGCATAAGTTTGCCTTTCATAATGTTTCCTCCTTAAATTAATTTAATTTATATGTTGTAGTATTACAACCAAATTTGAATGACGTCCTATTTGCGTTTTCTTGCAAATACGACCGCGCCCGCACCGAGCGCTAACATGACCGCGCTCATTCCGCCGATGACAACGGAACCGCAACCACCTTCTTCGGGATCCTCTTGGGGATCGTCCGTAGGATCTTGCGCAGGGGGATCGGTGGGATCTTCATCCGCGGGAGGCGTCGTTCCGCCCGATTGCACCGCACTCGTCGTTACCCCGTCGAACTCGTCCGTATAATCGGCGTCTTGATAGGTACCGAGCGTGAGCGTTTCTTCTTCCGTGCTCGTCGCTTGAGAAGGATCGGCAGGCGTAGAAAGTTGCTCCGTTTGTCCCGCAGGCGTCAAAGCGTACTCGGAGAATTCCACCTTGTCGTTGAGAACGTACAGTCCGCTATATACCGTGCGTCCCGCCGCGGAAGGAAGTTCTACGGGCAAGCGATAGGTCAAAAGCCCTTTCGTTCCGTCTACACTGCAAGTGAAGGTATTCCCCGACTTCGTTACCGAAACGGTATGCCATTGATCGAGTTGCGATTCTTCCGTAATCGTCAAACCGCTCGATTGAACAGCATCCCCTTCGGGGAACCATCCGCCGTGGTTGTAGCGGGTGGGAAGATATTCGCCGTTGATAAGCCCCGTAAACGTCGTTCTCGGAACGGTACTGTCTGAACGCCACTTATCCATGAAGAACATGAGATAATTCTCTTCGTCCAAATACCAAACCATGATACCGACTCTGTCTTGCGCACGCGATTCTGCAGTAACGCGAACGGTTGCCGTTACGGTATAATCGGTATAAGCATTTGCTTGAAGCGCCCAGTTTTTGTCGTCGTCTTTGTCGGACGGCGTAATCGTATCGTCGTACGTACAGTCGGAAACCATGTACCCCTCGGAGTTGATCGTCCATTGATTGTTTTTAATTCCCGAAGTAAGCCAATCGCCGACCTGTACTTGCGTATACTTCTTATACCCGATCATTTGTAAATCGGAGATGTCGAGATCCACGTTGTAAGCGTACACGCCGATATCCGTTGCAATCATGCCGATATCGGCAATTTCAAGCCCGTAGACAAGTTCGCCGTTCAATTCGATTCCGACCGCATTGCCAACCTTTACCGCGGAAAGGGTGATTTCTTGCGTCAGATCAATCGCGGAAAGTTGCATTTCTTTTAAGGTATACGCGGGATCTCTCCCCTCGTCTTCGTCTTCTTCCGTATACGTGCACGCATAGATCCGCGCATACGGCGTGCCGTTCTTCCATGCAATTCCCGCACGGACGAAGTTAAATTCGTCTACAACGTAAGGCGCAAGAAGGACTTCGGCAAAATCATCTTGCCCCAACGAAACTTGCACGGTCGCCGTCAAAGTAAGATTTTTATCCGTTACTTCGCTCGTACCCAAAAGATACGATCTCACTCCGTCTTCTACCGCAGCCGTTTCCTTTGCGTCAAGCGCGATGGTTCCTTCGTCAAACGTCCAAGAGGTCTGCGATTTTCCCGCATTCTTCCAAATGTTTTCCTCTTCGTCGTAAGAAGAAATTTCATCGTACGCTTGGTAAATTGCGCGGCTTTCGATCGCCGTCGCGGTATAATCGACGGCATAGCCTTCGTAGCCGTAACCGAAGTTTTCATCCGTTCCCGCAATGCGTTTTTGAATGATCGGCTCTTCTCCGTCGTCGAGATAAACGAAGAATCCAACCGATTTCTTTTGTACGCGGAGGGTATGTTCTTCCGTTACGTCAAAGTCGTTCGGAAGTTTATACACCGTCGTACCGATTCCCAAGTTAGAGCAGTCGATCCAACCGTAAAGTACGACTTCGTACGCAACGCTTGGCATCGTCAAACTGCCCTTTTCCGTACGGCGAATGGTAGCAGATACAAAGTTTTGGTCGTCTTGCATCCAAGGGATCAACCCGTAACCGAGTTTGTACTCTTTGGACGAAGTACGTTCAACGAGTTCGTTTACCTTGAAAGTTGCGCTTACCTCGTAGTTTTGCGGAAGTCCTTCGCTCGTTACCGCATAGGGATTTTCCGTATAGCCGCGGTTTGTGTTATAGGTACCGAAGTTCGTACCGGTTACCGAATAGTTTTCCGACGAATCTACGGTTACCGAACCGTCGCTGTCAATCGTCCACGCGTCTTCCCCCGCAAGGGTGCGGTACACAAAGCCGTCTTTTTCCATCCAGTCGCGCGCAAGCGAAGCCGTTCTGTTTTCCGCATAACCGTCGGTAAACGTCGCACTTGTGAACGTCGCGTTGACGTCTTGCGCCATAAAGCCCATTGCCGCCGTCTTGTAGATCTTGTTGTAATAGTAAGCGGATACGTTCCCCACCGAAGTCCCGTTGTAAGATATGGTGAACTTGGTAAAGTTTCCGCTCGATCCGCTTTGTTCCGCTTCCACTTTCAAGGTATGTCCTTGCGCGGAAAGGGGATTGCGGCGGTTTGCAATGCCCGTTGCGTCAAAAACGGTATTTTCCTGTTGCGCCGTCGCACTGTTGTACTTCGCTTCGCCGTTGAGCCGTCCGCTGACGATGATTTCTTGCAAGCCGTAACCGTCTGCGCGATCATCCGCCGTCAACTTGTACTGATCCGCCCAACTGAATTTGAGTTGTACGAAAAGATAGTTGTCCTCGTCCACGTACCAAGGTACGATCCCGATCATGGGATTTTCAACTTCGTACAATTCGTTGATGACGAAAGACGCTTCCATCTCATACGCACCGAGCGCCTGCCCTTTGGGCGAAAGATACGTCGCGCCTTGCATTGCATAGTTGCCCCCTTGCGCGTCGACCGTAATGCTGCCCGCAGCACTCGACCAAGTGCCCGGCGTTGCAGTCGTCCCCTCTTCTACGGGGTTATGAAACCACTCTGCACCTTGCGTTTGCGCAATCAAATCGGTCGTCGACGTCTGCGTGAGCGCGTCCGCAAGCAACGGTCCGCCCGCCGCGCCCAAGCACACGACGGCACCAAGCGCACAAATTCCGATCAGTTTGCTGCGATTTTTTGCATAATTTGCCATAGATTCCTCCTTCTTAATTTTCAAGTTGTGATACAACCGTATTTTCATAGACGGCATGACTTTTTCCGCCAACCCCGACCGATTGAAGTTGTTCGCGCAACTCATCAATCGGCGTTTCGGCATACGTCATGACGTCCGCTGAACCGAAGTTTACGTACATTTTTGCAATCGGCTCGACGTTTGCCACCGAACTCCACGTTACCCACGCGCCGTCCGATGCGGAACCAAAGGTGAACCCCGTCGTTGTAGACGCTTCCGCAACCAAACTCTTGTACTTATAGCCGAGTGCGCCGTCCCAGTTCATGATCGACTTGGTGTTTTGTTGAATAAATTCTGCTTGACGCAAGTACGTTTCTTCTCCCGTGAGTACGTATACGCGGAAGAGTTCGTAATAAATAAACGCGATATAGTTATCCGCATTCGGCGAATTGCAACAAATATAACTCATTCCGTCGTTATAGCCGTATTCGCAAGGGTATGCCGCTTTGAGCGCGGAATCACGAACGGGATAACTGTAAATCTGAACGGTAGACATCGTGAATGCGGTCGCCTGTTTTAAGCATTCCAACCAACGCGCTTCGCCCGTCAACGTATAAAGCGTATCGTAACAGTACATCGCGTAAACGCCCGATTCTTTGTCGACACGGTTGGGATTATCGCACGTACCGCCCGTATAGACGCCCGTCGGATAAATGTTCTCGTATACGAATTCTCCTGCCGCAAGTGCCGCGTCTTTGTACCGCTCATCGCCGGTAAATTCGTACATTTTTCCAAGGAAACGCACGGGAAGGTTGGTGTTGAGTTTGCTTTCCGACTGACAAATGTTTCCGCCCGGCTCCTCAATTCCGTTATCCCAGTTTTGGAAGGGACCTCCGTCGTAGTTATAGCAACGGTACCAACTTCCGTCCTCGTTTTGATAGTTGACGAGGAATTCGGCGAACGCCTCGATGGCGACGTACCATTCCGACCGCTCGATGCCGTGTGCAACCGCAAGGGAGTAAGCGTCGAACAACCCTTCCATCGCGTCGACCGCCATGCGCAAGAAACAAGGATAACTGCGGAACCCGTCCGCCCACGTATCGTACCAAATATAGGGAACGCCGGACGCACTCATAAATTCCGCACCGCTTACCCAGAAATCAACGACGTTGATCCCGTTTTGCAAACTTTGCAAATCGTTGTTCTTGACACCGTAGAGCATCATGTTATAAGCGGAAGGAAGTTGTTGTCCGATAAATCCCGCCTGGTAAGTCAAAGGTCCAAACTCGCCGTCTTCAATGGTAATGCGCCAAGGAAGTCCGTAACTTGTGTACTTTTTCCCGGTAAGGATATCTTCTTGTTCCGTCGCATGCAAAAACGTCTTGTAATCTTCACAAACAACGTTATATACCTCGTCGATGTCCGTATTGACAATGCGTTGATTTTGTAAATCGAAGTGCGCATTGTAGGTAGAAACGGTCGCCTCACTATGCGACGGCGTTGTTTCGACGCGCATACTCAAATGGAACGCGTGGGAATTCCCCTCTTCCATCGCATGATATTTGCGCGCAGAATCTTTGCTCGGATATTCCACAGAGATGGTCGCGCTCTTCATGCCGTTGGAAAGAGAAAGACTCGCCCAGTTGTTATTTTCATAGTGAATCACAGGTTGATAGCGCGCAAGGGAAAGGGTGTTTCCGTTTTGCCGATCGCGCGCCATGATCATCGGCACGCCGAGATTTGTTTCCCGATACGTCTTGGCGGTATATGCCATGGAAGAAAATTCACAGTTGGGAACAAACCAGTCGAAATCCCCTTCCGCATCTTCGGAAGTAAGCGCATACTCGCTTTCAAACCCTTCTTCTCCGCCATCGGCGCTTTCTACGGTAACTTGACGCGCGACGTTAAATGCCCCGTCAACCCCCTCTTTGGGAAGATAATAATGATCTTCCACCAAAAGCACGCTCCCCGCGCTCGACGTAAGCGTTGCCGAGGCAAGATAGCCGTAAGCGGTTTCCGTAACCGTTTCATACGCCCCTTTCAGCGGGGACGACTCTCCGCGCAAATATACTTTTGCGGGCGTTTCCTGTCCGAACGACACCGTTTGTCCGTCGCCGAGCGCCAACGAATATCCGCCGTTTTCCTCTATAAACGTCAGGTGATATCCGTCGCTCTCAAGCCCGTTTTCCGTAATCGCGCCGTCGGGTGCTATCGGAAGCGTCGCCGCGTCGACCGTCGTTTCGGGAAGAGGCATCGCGGTAAGATCGCGGTCTTCTCTATAATCGAACACGGGCTTTTGCAGCTCGTCTCCCCCGCCGTCGACACTCGGTCCGGGCGGCGAAGGCGGCGTTGGAGTTGGCGTCGGATCGGAACAACCGACAAAACTCATGCACATGAACAGTCCCAAAAGAAAACATGCCGTTTTTTTCATAACTTCCTCCTATTTAGGTGTAGTTTCGAATGCAAGCCGCGAGATATTTTCTATGTTTCTTCCCACCGATTCCGTACTGTTCGAGGGATTCACGCAACGTTTCAAGGGGATAATCCTCTAAATCTTTGACGTCCGCCGTCCCGAAATGATCGTACATCTTTGCAATCGGCTCGGCATTTGCCACCGACGCCCAAGGAAGCCATACGCCCATCACGCCGTTGTCGTCCGTCGCCGACGAGAACCCAAACGAGTAGATCGTCGTTGCTTCCGCAACCAAACTCTTATACGGATACCCCAAACGGCCGTCCCAGTCCATCGTCGATTTGCTGTTTTGTTGGACGAATTCCGCTTGATCGAAATACGTCTTTTCGCCCGTAATGATATAAATTCGGAAGAGTTCGTAATAGATATACGCAATATAGTTATCTACCCCCGTGCTTCCGCAACAGATGAAACTGAGCCCGTCGGTATATCCGTATTTCAAAGCGTACGCCGCTTTAAGATCGGAACTGTTTTGATTGATTTCAAAACTGTACGCAACGACTGCGGACATCGTAAACGCCGTCGCTTGCTTTAAGCACTCAATCCATTTACTGTCTTTGGTGAGCATATACATCGTGTCGTAACAGTACATCGCATATACGCCCGCCTCTTTGTCGACGGCGTTAGGGTTATCGCACGTACCGCCCGTATAGTACCCGACGGGATAAAGCACGCGATAGACGTACTCTCCTCCGTCGATCGCCGCCGTCTTATACTTTGTTTCCCCCGTCAATTCGTACATTTTTCCGAGGAAACGCACGGGCATCGTCGTATTCGCTTTGGAGGAAGACTGACAAATATTTCCGCCCGGCTCGGGAATTCCGTTGTCGCCGTTGACAAACATCGTTCCGTTCCAGTTGTAGCAACGGTACCAACTTCCGTCCGCATTTTGTGCATTGACCAAGAAATCGGCAAAGGATACAAGCGCATTCAACCATTCGGGACGGGATATTCCGTGTTCCGAAACGAGGCGATACGCATCGAACACCCCTTCCATTGCGTCGACCGCCATACGGAGGAAGGTCGGATAACTGCGGAATCCGTCCGCCCACGTGTCGTACCAAATTTTTGGAACGCCCGACTCGGTCATCATGACCTTTACCCAAAAATCGACGGTATTCATGCCGTTTCTAAAACTTTGAGCGTCGTCTTCCCGTACTCCGTAGTGAAGCATGTTATACGCCGCGGGAATTTGCTGTCCGACAAAGCCCGCCTGATAGGTATACGGACCGATGGTTCCGTTTTCCAACGTAATTCGCCAAGGTAATCCGTAACTTGTATAACTGCCTAAAGCGGAATTGTATTGCGATTCGCTATGTAAAAACGTCTTAAAGTCTTCGTTGATGACGCGGTACACTTCGTCAATGTCCGTATCAACGATGCGTTGATCTTGCAAATCAAAGTGCGCGTTATAGACGGAAGAGGTTGCCCCCGCAAACGATTGCGTGTGTTCTGCGCGCACGGTGAGGTCGTACACGATGCGACTGTCCTCTTCTACGTCAAAATACCGACGCGCGGAATCGCGGGCGGGATACGCGACTTCCATGCAAGGCGCGTCCCCTTCGTTGATGAGCGCGATGGAGGCAAACGAATTGTCCGTCGGCGTAATGATCGGTTGATAGCGGCCGAGCGAAATGGCATATCCCGACGTATTGCTGCGGAACATTGCAAACGGCAAGCCCAAAAGCGTTTCGCGGTAGATTTTACTCGTTGCATCGGGGAATTCCCCAAAAATATTATTTGGAACAAACCAACTGTAATCGTCCGCGCCCCCGCTCGGAACGCTCACGCGGAAAATACTTTCAAATCCACGGTCGGACGAATTTGCCGCCGTAACGGTGATACTTCTGCGCACGTTGAACGCACCGTCGCCCTTTTGAGGCACGTAATACAAGTCCTCGATGAGAAATTCCGAGCCGTTTTCCGATTGAACGGTAACAGACGCCTTTAAGCCGTACCGTTCTTCGCTCACGGACGTATATCCCGTTTCGATCGCCCCTTGCCCGCGCACGTACAGTTTTGCAGGCGCGGTTTGCTCCGCGCACACAATCCCAAGACCGCTTGTAACGGACAAAGCGTATTTGCCCGCATTTTGCGCAAGTTTTAATTTTAACCCACCGCTCGACAACACGTAGTCGCCGTCTACTTTTGAAACGGCACCGTCTTTTGCGTCGGGCAATTCTTCCTCGTTTAAGAGATTAGAAGGCGTTTTGTGGTCGGTAAAATTTCTCTCTTCCCGTAATTTTACCCTTTCTTCCTCCGTCGGATCTTCAAAAGGAGGCGTTACGGGCTCTTCGCCACCGCCGTTGTCCCCCACGTCGGGTGAAGGAGGAACGACGGGATTGACAGGGGTATTCGGCACGCATGCAACCGTGCCCGCTAAAATGCAACCTGCTAATAACATCGTCATAATTTTTTTCATTTTCAGTCCTTCTTACAATTTATTTGAGTCCCGTTACGCTAATCCCGTCCGTCAAATATTTTTGACAAAGCAAGAAAAGCACGCAGGTAGGAACCATCGCCACCACGCAGGCGGTAAGTAATTTTTCCGTTTCAACAGCGTACGCCGAATTCATCTGATTGATGGCAAGTTGTACCGTAAACAGCTGTTCGTCATTTCCCAAATAAAGAAGTGGCGTCAAGTAGTCGTTGTATTGATTGATAAAGCAAAGCAAGATCTGCGTAATAATTGCCGGCTTCATCAAGGGAAAGATAATCGTTACAAAGATTCCTCCCCTCCCCATGCCGTCGAGGATCGCCGCTTCTTCGTAGTCGCGCGGAAGCGTCCGCAAGAAGTTCAAAAAGAAGAACATCATCACCGTCGAGCCGAACATCGCAGGCAACATGACGGGAAGCGGAGTTCCTACCCACTTATAGAAGTTCGCAAACATGACGTATGAGGGAATCATAATGATAATGTTCGGAATGACGAGCGTCGCCATCATGCAAGAAAAGAGAACCTGACTCCCTGGAAAGCGCAACCGTGCAAATCCGTAAGCACAAAGTGCACTCATGAACACCCCGCAAAGAACGGGCGGAATAATGTACAAAAACGTGTTGAGGAAGGAACGGAGCATTACCGTTTCTTCAAAGACCGCTACGTAGTTTCTCCCCGTCCACTGCTTGGGAAAGAAGGAGGAAAGATTGATCTCTTGCGCCGTCTTAAAGGAGCAGGCAAGCAGGTAAGCAAACGGCACGAGCATAAGGAACGCAACGGCGATCAAGACGAAATATGACAGTGCTTTTCCGCCGATCTCGCCTGCGCGTTTTACGCGCATTTTCGATACGTTTAATAATTTCATATCCGCACCTCCTACGATTCGTAGTATACCCATTTTTTGGATATACCGAAGTTGAGCGCCGTAACGATTGCAATGATAACCCCAAGCAAGATGGCAAGCGAGGAAGCATACCCGTAGAACGCACCGTAATTTCCGCCCATATAGTTATAAATGATTAGCATGGGCATCATCGTATTAGACGGACTTCCGTTCGTCATAACTTGGTAAATTGCAAATCCTTGCAACGAACCGATCAGTCCCGTCGTTAAAATATAGAAGGAAACGGGTGATACGGAAGGCAGGGTGATATAGAAGAATTTTTGCAAACTCCCCGCACCGTCCAACTCCGCCGCCTCGTAATAGGACGCAGGAACGTTTTTGATCGTCGCAATATAAAGGAGAATGTTCGTTCCCATTCCGAATAAGACGTTGAGAAAGATGATGGACGGAACGGCATGCGCCGCATCCAGCCAGTTGACTTTATCGCCCCCGAACAGCGCAACGATATTGTTGATAAACCCGTATTGATAGTCGTATATGCGTTTCCACATAATCCCTACCGCAACGGACGAGCAAATGGTCGGCAAAAAGTAGATCATGCGGAAGACGTTGCTCCCCTTTCTCTTTCCCGAAATCAAATTTGCAAGAACAAGCGAGCACGCCATGGAAAGCAATACGCCGATACTCATGACGAACGCATTGCCGACGGAAGGCCAAAACTGCGTTTCATTCGCGGAGAATGCGCGGATAAAGTTGTCAAAGCCGACAAAAACAGGCTCGTTGAACAGGTCGTATTGCGTCAACGAGAGGTAGAGCGCAAAGCAAAGCGGCGCAGCCAAAAAGAGCAAAAGCCCGATGGTCAAAGGCGCAACGCATATGTAGCCCCATATCATGTCCGAACGGCGTTGACGGCTCATTTTCTTTTTCGGCGGTTTTACTGCGTTATTTCCAAATGTATTCATAGCCCCTCCTTTTCTCACTGTCCGTCTAAAGTAAACAGTTCGGGGAAGTCCGTCTTTATGATGCTAAGGACAACCTCTTTTTCATCAGTCAAAAATTGTTCGGCGGTTAGACGTTTACTCGGATCGCTTTCAAACATCGCACCGGAATCTTCCGCCATTTTATCCTTCCAACGGACGCTGGGCAAATATTGCCACAGTCCCGCGCGTTGATGTTCCGCCGCGCGCAACCATTCGCCCGTATTGTTGGGCAATTGCCCCGCGTCGAACTCATATAGTTTGTCTATCGCTTCTTGGTCGTTATAAAGCGGGATGGAGAATCCCGATTCCGTCATAATCAGTTGTCCTTCCAGCGACGTGAAATATTCCGCCAAACGGTAGGCAAGATCGGGATACGGCGTATTTTTATACACTGCATATCCTACCGAACCCGACCAACCGTTGCAATCTTGATTTACCTCGAATGCGGGAATGGGCGCGATGTCCCAATCGAACGTCGCTTGATTGCGGAGATCGGACGTTACAGAACGCCCCTCAATGTAACACGCCGCTTGGCCGTTCAAAAAGAGCGTCTTTTCACTCGTCGTGGAAAGAATTGCCGACGTAGGCGTTACGCAGTTGTCCATCGTCGCAAGTTGGATATAATCGTACACCTCGATAAACTCGGGCGTATCGATAAGCACTTCCGTTCGGTCGGCAGAAAGGTAATCCGCCCCGTTCGACCATATCAAACTTTCAGGATAGATTTTTGCAACGCCGTACACGTGATCGTCGCGCACCTTCGTTTCTCCCGTGCGACTGACGTATACGGTGCTCCCGCCCAACTCTTCCGAACGGCTGTAACCGAACATACTCCAATAGTCGAGTGCCTCGTAAGGCGTCCAAGGCGTTTCGGGATCGGGATAAGGAACGCCGTATGCGTCGAACATATCCTTGTTGTAATACATCACGTAAGGCGTAATGTCCTTCGGCATACAGTAGATTGAACCGGACCCCATCGTCTTGCCGTTATAACGGTAACGGTCGACGGCGGAAGGCCATACTTTATCCAAGTCAATCACGTCGCTGTTTGCAACGTATTCCGTTAAGTCGAGCATGACGCCCGTCGATACCCATTGACCGAAGTTCCCGTCGGGAACCAAAAATACGTCGGGCACGTTTTGCGCCGCAATGATGCTGTTAAACTGCGATTCGTAACTGCTAATGACGCTGACTTCTACCTTAATCGGTTGCTGCGGCTCCTCATCTTTTGAAAGCGTTTGATTGTACGCTTCGATTTCCTCGTTGATTTTTTGTTCAAAGGACAAGCACACTTCTTTTACGAGGTCCGTTTCCGTTTTTCCGCCGTTATCCCAATGGCAAAGGGTTAAAACGGTATAATCTCCGCTATACTCGGTAGGTGCGCCGATAAGAAGCGCCGTCAAAAAACAACCTAATACAAACGCAACCGAAATAATCCACGTTAGCAACTGTTTCCACGAAAGTATTCGAAACATGACAACCCCCTTTTACTTTTTTGTTTCCGATATCGCGTCGCGAAGCACTTCGATCGGCGCTTTCGGTATGCGGTCAATATCGGTAAGCCCGTTAATTTCCGTTTCTACGTCGGTGAGTTGTGTAACGCAAAATCCGCAAATCCCGTCTATTTTCCGAATGGATGCACAAAGTGCGCGCAAACGGTTGACAAAATCCTCGGAAGCGGCGACCTTTGAGCCGTACCCCCAACCGCCGTCCGATCCGCTTTGATACCCGATCCCCGCAAATTCACTGATTATTACAGGCTCCCCGTGATAAGAATATCCGTTTGCAAAGGGCAAGCGAAGTTGTGAGTATCCGGGTACGTTTTTCCCCGCAAGTGCGTTCTCCAAATCCCCGTAAAAACGGGAAAGTTCTTCCGCGTTTTGCACGTAATTGTGAAGGGTTACGATGTCGCTTTTCGTATGCTCCCAACCGTCGTTGGATATAACGGGACGGCGAGCGTCATACGCTTTCGTCGCATAGTACAACGCCAAAGAAAGCGACTGCTGCGCGGGATCGGTCAAAATGCGCGGAACGCCCCAACTCTCGTTAAGGGGTACCCAAACGAGAATGGACGGGTGATTGTAATTTTGACGGACGACTTCCATCCACTCCGCCATGACTTTATCCACCGTTTCACTCTTATACTCGTAAGCGGAAGGCATTTCGCACCATACCGCCATTCCGAGAAGGTCGGCAAAGTAGTAAAAGCGTTCGTCCTCTACCTTTTGATGCATGCGGATTCCGTTAAAGCCCAAACTCTTGGCAAGTTGCAAGTCAGAAATCATCGCCTCTTCAGAAGGCGCCGTCAGTCCGCTTTCCCGATAATATCCTTGCACGAGCGCCATTTGCAAATAGATGGGATTGCAGTTGAGCATGACGCAGTTGTTCTCCGTATAGCATTCCGCCAAGCCGAAATACGAACCGACCTTTTCGATCGTCTTTCCGTCTTTTTCCAAATAAAATTCGACGTCGTATAAGTTGGGCGTTTCGGGTGTCCAATAATACACGCGGAAAATATCGCCGTCGTGATTCAGGTCCGCCTTGACGTTTAGGATTCGGCGTGTAAAGCGGGAAACCGTTTCCGAAACGGTCGCTCCGTGATGAGATACGACAGCACGAAGAGAAAACCCCTCCTCATACTCCGACAGCGTCGCTTCGAACTCCACGTAGTAATCGCGAATGCTCGGCGTGATCTTTACCCCCGTCAAATAACGGTTGGGAACGAATTCCGACCAAACGCACTTCCAAATTCCCGTCGTGTTTTGATACCAGCATCCGATAGACGAACCGAGCGAACTTTGTTTTCCCCTCGGTTGAACGGCCTCCTGCGTATCTTCTACGCGCACGACGACGTTCGCCGCCCCGCCCGTTTTTCGGACGGCAGCGGTTACGTCAAAGGAGAAGCGGCAATACCCGCCGCGATGAGAACCGACGAAAATTCCGTTTACCCAAACTTTCGTAAAATAATCGCATCCCTCAAAATGCAACAGTAAGCGTTCCTTTTTCAAGCGGGAAGCGTCGAAATTTACAGTACGCGAATACCAAACGCAAGAAGCGACCGCATCGCTTTCAATCCCGCTTTTTTGCGTTTGATAAGCGAACGGAACGACAATCGAAGTCTGTTCGGGAAAATGAAGAAACCATTCTTCCTCTTCCCCTTCGTTTTTCGCGTCGAATGCAAACTGCCATTTTCCGCATAAGTCGGTAAAATTGTCCCGCACGAACTGCGGACGGGGATATCCTTCTTTGTAGCACTTTACGTGTTGCATAAAACCTCCACTGGTATAAATGAACAAATTTGACAAAAATTGTACTTATTCCACTTTTTCCATATTAATGATATCACACCCCCCCCCATCTGTCAATACCCTTTTGGAAAATTTTTTGAAATATTTTTTATTTTATGGTATTAGTACGTATTTTTACGAACTAATAACGCAAAACATAGGGGCGTTTTCCATAAAAATGCAAAAAACAGCCCGTATCCGTTTGACAATATTATAATAATCGGTTAAAATAAAATAGAATCTAATTTGAAAAAAGTCGTACGGAAACACTTTTATTCCAACTATACCTTTTCTGTCCGCCCTTTTACATCGAAACAGGAGAAGACGTTCGTGAGAATTATCGAACATCTGGAAGACGGGATTCCCGTTTTCGAGGCGCTGAGCAACGAGATCCGCGTCAAAATCATCAATCTTTTATTGCATAACCATCGCATGAACATGAACGATATCGCAGTGGCGCTCGGATTACCGAAGAGCACGCTTACTCCGCATATCAAAAAACTCATCGCAGCGGGGCTCGTTTCCACCGACCTCATCTCGGAAACGCGCGGAACGCAAAAAGTTTGCCGTCTTTCCGAAGATAAACTTATCGTCAACATCACCCCTGAAATCGCTGTGCAAAAGGTTTACGAAACGGAATTGGACGCGGGGCAATTTTCCGATTGCTCCATTTTGCCCACCTGCGGTCTTTCCACGGTAGAAAAGGTCATCGGCGACGGCTTTGACGATCCCCGTTTTTTCCACCTGCCGGAACGCTTTAACGCATCCGTCATTTGGTTCACGCAAGGGTACGTAGAATATACCGTCGCAAACATGGTGTCCGTCACGGAAGACCCCGTCGAATTGCAAATTTTTGTTGAGTTATGCAGCGAAGCACCCGGCGTTATCAGTTATCACCCTTCCGACATCAACTTTATCATCAACGGGATCAACCTCGGTTACTGGACGTCCCCCGGCGAACTGTTTGATAGAAAAGGACGGTATACCCCGCAATGGTGGTTCACCAACTTCCCTCAATACGGTATTATGAAGGTATTAACGGTAAATGAAACGGGAACGTACCTCGACGGATTGTTCCTTTCCCCCGTTACCATTCACCAACTCAACTTGAAAAAGAGCCCCTCTTTCACCTTCCGATTAGAAGTCCCTTCGGATGCGAAAAACGTCGGCGGACTGACGTTGTTCGGCAAAAAATTCGGCGATTACGAATCAGGCATTCGGATTCGGCTGTTATGTTCCAACAAAAAATAATCACAATAAAAGCACGGCTTTAAGCCGTGCTTTTTCTATATTAATGATAAAATTTTGTGCAATAATGTCATTTATGACTGACATAGTACTTTGAAACTATACTAATTTTGATATTTCACGCTTTAATCGCTCGATAATTTTCTTTTCCAACCGCGAAATATAACTTTGTGAAATGCCAAGGAAATCGGCGACGTCCTTTTGCGTCATCTCTTCTTTCCCGCCCAAACCAAACCGCATATACATAATTTTCCGTTCCCGCTCGGGCAGTTTAGAAAGCGCGTCTTTGAGAAGTTCCTTTTCGACGCTGCTCTCAATCCCCCCGTATACGACGTCCGTATCCGTTCCTAAAATATCGGAAAGAAGCAGTTCATTTCCCTCAAAATCGGTATTCAGCGGCTCATCAAAAGACACTTCCGTCTTTAAGCGGGAAGTGCGCCGCAAATACATTAAAATTTCGTTTTCAATGCAGCGGGAAGCATACGTTGCGAGTTTGATATTTTTATCCGTCTTAAACGAATTGATCGCCTTGATTAGCCCGATCGTCCCGATGGAAATTAAATCGTCCGCGTCCACACCCGTATTGTCAAACTTTCGCGATATGTATACGACAAGGCGCAAATTATGCTCGATCAAACTTGCCTTCACTTGCTCTAATTCTTTTCCTTCTTCCAACTTGGAAAGGCACTCCGCCTCTTCTTCCGCGGAAAGCGGTAATGGCAGCGCCTCACTTCCGCACAAATAGTGAACGACGCCCCCTGCGCCCGTCATCTTTTTTAATAATTCTTTGATTGCCGTTAACATG
Organism: Clostridia bacterium; assembly: GCA_017621735.1. Classification (GTDB taxonomy): domain Bacteria; phylum Bacillota; class Clostridia; order Christensenellales; family Borkfalkiaceae; genus Gallimonas. The sequence continues at coordinate 16,691 of JAGASM010000040.1, forward strand.
TTCCCCCTCCGTCAAAGCGGTATGTATGATAATTTGACACTCTCCCTTTAGTTCCCCCACCGTAAGATAAACGTTTTGCCATTCCTTCTTGCCTACCGAAAGCCGTTCGCACCGAAAAACAGGCGACTCGCGCTCTCCGTTTACCGTTTGAACGGTCATTCTCCCCTCCGAAACGGGATGCGCGCCAAATAGCGCAAATACGCCGACGGAAGAGAGAACGCACACGGGATTCCCGCGAAAATATAACATATTTCCACTATCGACAAGCCCTTTCCACCGCACCGTTCTTCCCGCGTGAGAAAGCGTACATTGCGCGGTATTCAAATACGTCCTGCGCGCGCGGCGGAATATGTTCACAGCCACTTTTCCAAGCAAGTAAAACCCTGCGAAAAACACCCCCTCGAACCACAGCGGAATCCCGCCGAACACGCCGCTGAAAAAGGTTAAAATTCCGCCTGCAAGCGCGGTAAACAAATAAAATAAAAGCGTCGTTTTCAAATACGCAATATTTTTTCCGCGACATATCGCTATCATGCATACGATTGCGCCGCCACACAGTTTGACGAGCAATAAAACCCACTTGGGCAGCGGAACGATCGGTATCAAAACCGCTTGCACACTCCCCAACGCAGCGGCAAACACAACGTTGATTTTTCGCGCCGTTGCGCCCGATGCACGGAGTGCCAAAGACAAAAGGATTGCGTCTAATATAAAGTTTTCTAATAAGGCATACTCCAAATAGACAACCACGTCGTCCCTTCCCCGTTTGTTCGTACGTGCCATTATAGCGGGTTTTTTGGCATGAAAAAAGGCATATTCCGTCGGAATATGCCGAATTTTGTCGCGATTAACGAAGGGGAATGCTCGCTTGAGCATTCAAAGAAAGGGATGCAAAATTCCCCGCTTGATATTGCACCAAGCCCTCTGCAGCAATCATTGCCGCATTGTCCGTACAATGCTTTTTCGACGGTAAAACGAGTTTAAGTCCCGCCTTTTTACACGCCGTTTGAAGGGCTTCGCGCAAATATCCGTTTGCAATCACGCCACCGCCTGCGGTTACCGTATCGACCGCCCGCTCTTTTGCCGCTTGCACGACCTTTTCCACGAGAATGTCGAGCGCCGCACGTTGAAAGGAATGCGCAACGTCCGCACGGTTGACCTCTTCTCCCTTTTGCTTTTTGCTATGACAGTAGTTGATGACCGCCGTCTTTAACCCGCTATAAGAGAAGTTGTACCCCCCTTCCCCTTTGAGCATTTTGGGGAGCGGAACGACGTTTTTTCCCTCTTTTGCAAGCGTCTCAACGTGCGGTCCCCCGGGATATGGAAGGGATAAAACGCGCGCGACTTTATCGAACGCTTCCCCCGCCGCATCGTCGAGCGTTCCGCCGAGCACTTCAAACTGCATTTCCGTCTTGGTATGAATGATCGCCGTATGTCCCCCGCTTGCAAGCAACGTCATAAACGGAGGTTTCAGCCCTTCATCCTCCAAATACGCGGCGGAAAGGTGTCCGCGAATATGATTGACGCCGATGAGCGGAATATTCAATCCGTACGAAAGCCCCTTTGCAAAGGAAAGACCGACGAGAAGCGCCCCTAAAAGCCCCGCTCCGTAGGTAACCGCGACTGCGTCCAACTCCTCTTTTTTTACGCCCGCTCGATCAAGCGCTCGCTGCACGACGGTATCTACCGCATCCGTGTGTGCGCGCGAGGCAATTTCAGGCACAACGCCGCCGTAAATCGCTTGAACGGAAGCGGACGAGATAATTTCGTCCGAAAGTAATTTTCTTCCGCGTATGACGGCAGCCGCCGTTTCGTCGCATGAGGATTCGATCCCCAAAATGACGGGATTTTCTTTGATAATCGGTTGCATAATTTAAGATTTCTTCAAATAGTCGATGATAAACCCTTGAATATCCCCGTCCATGACCGCTTGAATATCGCCCATTTCGTAACCCGTTCTATGGTCTTTTGCAAGGGTATAAGGGCAAAATACGTACGAACGGATTTGCGAGCCCCATTCGATTTTTTTCGTTTCGCCTTTGAGCGCCGCTTCTTCCGCCATGCGCTGTTCGATTTGCTTTTCGAGCAATTTACTGCGGAGATACTTAAACGCCATTTCTTTGTTTTGCAGTTGTGAACGCTCGTTTTGGCAGGTTACGACGATTCCCGTCGGGAAGTGCGTAATACGAATTGCCGTTTCCGTCTTGTTGACCTTTTGTCCACCCGCGCCGGACGAACGGTACACGTCGATACGAATATCCTCGTCTTTGATGACGACGTCGTTGTCGTCGTCGACTTCGGGCATAACTTCGACGGAAGCAAAACTCGTTTGACGGCGTTTATTCGCGTCGAACGGAGAAATACGGACAAGACGGTGAACGCCGATTTCCGCTTTCAAATACCCGTACGCGTTTTCACCTTCTACCTTAAAGTCAACCGACTTTAATCCCGCGCCGTCGCCCGCGAGGCGGTCGATTTCCGTTACCTTAAAGCCGTTCTTTTCCGCGTATCTGCAGTACATACGGTAAAGCATTTGACACCAGTCGCACGCCTCCGTTCCACCCGCGCCCGCGTGGAGCGCCATGAGCGCGCTCGATCCGTCGTACTTACCGCGAAGAAGTGCGCGAATGCGCATTTCTTCAATGTCCTTTTCCGCGCGCACCATCATATTGTCAAGTTCGGGAATGAGGTCTTCCTCTTCCGTTTCTTCGATCAAATCGATAATTTCGTTTGCGTCGTCAAGCGCCTTTCTTCCCGCTTCGTACGCATTAATTTTTCCTTCAATGGAAGCAATCTCGCGTCCGATTTTCGCGGAGCGCTCCAAGTCTTGCCACACTTCAGGCTTTTCTTGTTCTTCTTTCAATGCGACGAGTTGCGCCGCACGGTTGTCGATATCAAGCGCATATTTTGCTTCGCCGAGCGTTTCTTCCAGCGCCTTAATTTTTAATCTGTAATCGTCCGCCTTAAACATAGAATCTCCTTATCTTTGCGCTAAAATCTCCGAGTAAAAACTCGGAGATTGTTTGAAAATTCATAAACCGATTACGGTTTTCCGTGACATTTCTTGTATTTCAATCCGCTACCGCAAGGGCAAGGATCGTTCGCGCCGACCTTAATTTTCTTGGGCATCGTTGCGGGATTGAATTTGGTCGACCCGTTCGTCTTCAAACTGTCGACGTCAACGGGCGTCGGAAGCGCACGGGGATCGGAAGAGGTTACTTTCGTTTCCACTTGAGGCGCGGGCGCGGGTGCAGACGCAGGTGTAGGTGCAGCGTTTGGATTCGGCGCCACTCTCGGAATATTCGTCGGCATGACGCGCGCAACCGGTTGTTGACGAATTTCAAGTTTTACCTTCAAGAGCATTGCAATCGTGTTCGTTTGAATGCGATCGATCATCTCGCCGAACATTGCCGAGCCTTCCTCTTTATACGCGATGACGGGATCCTTTTGCGCAAACGCACGAAGAGAGATCCCCTTACGGAGTTGATCCATTGCGTCGATATGATCGATCCAGTTGCGGTCTACGTTGCGCAACAAAATTTGACGTTCGACGTCCGAATAGTCAATGCCCGTTTCTTCCTTAATTTTTGCAATCTTTTCTTCGTAGCATTTTGCCGTTTTTGCGGAAATCTTCTCGATCGCCGTCGCATACTCCCAACGGTTGAGTTTTTCCTCGGTAACGTAGTTGGTCCCCTCGGGCAAAAGTTTGATTTCAAGCGCCTTGTTCAAGTCTTCCGCGTGCCACTTTTCGGGCATATCGTCGGCGTTTACCGCACTGCGCACAATGGATTCAACGTAATCGGGGATATATTTGAGCACTTGCGCGTGCACGTTTTCTCCCTTTAAGACTTTCATACGTTCCGCATACATGACCATACGTTGTTTGTTCATGACGTCGTCGTATTGCAAGACGTTTTTACGGATTCCGAAGTTTCTCCCTTCGATTTGTTTTTGCGCGTATTCGATGGCGCGGGAAAGAAGTTTGGATTCCAAACATTCTTCTTCTTGCATTTTAGAAGCCGCGTAAATGCTCTTCATGCGTTCTCCGCCAAAGCGCTTCATCAAATCGTCTTCCAAGGAAATAAAGAAGATGGACGCGCCGACGTCCCCTTGACGTCCGGAACGGCCGCGAAGTTGGTTGTCGATACGGCGGGATTCGTGACGCTCCGTCCCGATGATACAAAGACCGCCCGCCTCGATAACTTTCGCTTTTTCTTCTTCCGTCTTTTCTTTATAGGCGTTATAAAGAGCGTGATAGCGCTCGCGCACCTTCATCGTTTCTTCGTCCACTTCCGCATAAGAGGTGGCAAGTTCGATCGTTTCGTGTTCGACGCCCTCTTCTCTCAAACGTTTTTTCGCAAGATACTCCGCGTTTCCGCCGAGCAAGATATCCGTTCCGCGTCCCGCCATGTTCGTCGCGATCGTAACCGCACCGAAACGCCCTGCTTGCGCGACGATTTCCGCTTCGCGCGCGTGGTTTTTCGCGTTGAGAATATTATGTTGAACGCCGTTTCGACGCAAAAGGCGGGAAAGTTCTTCCGATTTGTCGACGGAAACGGTACCGACGAGAATCGGTTGTCCCTTTTCGTGCCGTTCGACGATTTCGCGTACGATTGCCATCTTCTTGCCGTTTTCCGTCGCAAAAATCTTATCGTGCAAGTCGACGCGTTGCACGGGCTTGTTGGTGGGAATTTCGACAACGTCCAACGAGTAGATGGTTCTAAATTCCCCTTCTTCCGTTTTTGCGGTACCCGTCATACCGGACATCTTTTTGTAAAGACGGAAATAGTTTTGGAAGGTGATCGTCGCGTAAGTCTTGTTTTCTTCGCGAATCTTCACCCCTTCTTTCGCTTCGATCGCTTGGTGCAATCCGTCCGAGTAACGTCTACCGATCATCAAACGTCCGGTAAATTCGTCGACGATGACGATTTCTCCGTCGTTGACGATATACGCCTCGTCGCGGTGGAAAAGTTGATGCGCTTTGAGCGCCTGTTGAATATGGTGGTTTAACGAAGCGTGGGAAATATCGGCAATATTGTCTACGTTAAAGAAGCGCTCCGCCTTTTCCGCACCGTATTCGGTAAGTTGAACTTGCTTATCTTTCCGCTCGATAATATAGTCCCACATGCGCGCTTCTGCCGCAGCGAGTTTGCGTTCGCTGAGTGCGGATTTACTCTTTTTCGCTTGCTTTCTCTCCTGCGCTTCCGCATTTTCCGCATCTTTCAAATCGTCGTCAAATCCACCCGTAAGCGTGCGGACGAAACGGTCGACTTCTTCGTACAGCGAGGAAGATTTTTCCCCCTTGCCCGAAATAATAAGGGGCGTTCTCGCCTCGTCGATCAAAATAGAGTCAACTTCGTCGATGATAGCAAAGTTGAGTTCTCTTTGAACCATGAGGCTCAAGTTGGATTTTAAGTTATCTCTCAAATAGTCGAACCCGAATTCGTTGTTCGTACCGTAGGTAATATCGCATTGATATGCGGCGCGCTTTGCATTGTCGTCCATGCCGGGAACGATAACCCCGACGGTAAGCCCCATAAACTTATGGACCTTTCCCATCCATTCCGCGTCGCGCTTTGCAAGGTATTCGTTGACGGTAACAATATGAACGCCCTTACCCGTAAGCGCATTCAAATATGCGGGAAGCGTCGAAACGAGCGTTTTACCTTCCCCCGTTCTCATTTCCGCAATACGGCCTTGGTGTAAGCAAATTCCGCCGACGATTTGTACGTGGAAGTGCTTCATTCCAAGCACGCGGGCACTCGCTTCTCTTAACGCCGCAAATGCGTCGTATAAAATATCGTCGAGCGTTTCCCCCTTTGCAAGGCGTTCTTTCAAAACTGCCGTTTGCGAAGAAAGTTCCGCATTCGTCATCTTTTCGTAGACGGGCGCAAGCGCCTCTACTTTCAACGCCATTTTATTTAATTTTTTCAAGCTTCTGCGGCTATCGCCGTTCATCAAGTATCCGATTAAACCCATATGAAAACTCCGTTTTATGCCGAGTCGCCCCGACAAATTCTACTTATTCCTACAATACACTATTTTACAATATTTTCCTCAAATTTCAAAGCGTTTTGGGGCACTTTTTCTAATTTTAACAGAACGCCTTGTTCTTTTTTCTGCAATTTGACAAATTTCCTTCTTTTTTATAAAAAAAGAAAGCCGCACTTTACGTACAACTTCCCCTTCTTTTATCCCTCTTCCGCCTCTTGCTCCCCGTCGGAGCGAAGAGGAAACAGCGATTCTTCCATCGCACGGCGCATCTCCTCCGCCATTTCTGCCGCATTGACACAGCAAACGCGTCCCACGCCGATTTTTAACAAAAGGCGCAACTGTTCCGCATTCTCCACCCCCGTACAGCAAACAAACAACTTCCCCTCGCTTGCGGTCAAAACGGCAAGCGCAACGTCCACCTCGCCCCGTACGCAAACGCCGTCCGCACCCGCCTCTTTTGCGGCGCGTACGCCGAGCAAAATTTCTTCCGACGAAAGAAACGGATCGTCCAAAAGGAGAAAGAACGTACGCTTTTTGACACATCGGCGCACCCGTTTTATTTCTCGTTTTAATCCAGAAGCCCCGTGCGAACGCAAGATCGACGCGCTTGGCACAAACCAAATTTCACGCGCGCCCTCACGCGAAACCCTTCTTGCTTCCGCACGCTTGACGGAAACAAGCGTTTCCCCCGTCCCTCCGACGATGCAGCAAAGACGTTTTCCACGCTCCGCGACCATTCTCCGCACCGAAGAAGCGTTGATCGGCGAAACAAGTACCCCGTCCGTTCCAAGGCGAACCGCACTTTCGCACGCACGCTTTAAGCCCTCGCGGGTAATTTCCCGTTTGGATGCGTTCACCGTAATTCTTCTTAATGCAAGTTGCAATTCCGTTTCTCGGCGCGTCCGTCGAAATTCGGCAAATTCAAGTTGTTCCGATACGTGTTCCGTTTTTGTTTCCATACCCCGAATTTTTCCCAAAAAATAGCGGAAATATGCCAAGCGTATGCAAAATATGACATTATGAACGGTGTATGCTATCTCTATGAATCTATTATCCGTACAAGGTATGGGCGCAGTTTACCTTTTATTTTTGTTTTTACTCTGCGTTTTACTCGTTTTTACCGTGAAACTCGCTTTGTTCGGCTATCGCACCCTCTACAAAAATCTTCCTCCCGAACGCCCGAAGGAAGAAGAAAAACCTCCCGAGCCCGTCTATTACATCGTCGAACGAAAGAAAAAACGCAAGCAAACGGAGTACACACTCCCGCGGGAAATCAAGTTTAAGTGAACAATTCCGCGCCGCTCCGTTTGTTTCGCATTTGGCAATCTTGATCCATATAAGCAAACCGTTTCACCCGCGGGAAATCAAGTTTAAGTGAACGATTCCGCCGCTCCGCTTGTTTCGCATTTGGCAATCATGATCCATATAAGCAAACCGTTTCACCCGCGGGAAATCAAGTTTAAGTGAACGATTCCGCCGCCCCGTTTGTTTTCCACGAAAGAAATCACTTTCTCGAATCAAGATTAGGTGATGCATCTCAAAAAACTTTGCTATATGGCAAAAAAAATCGACACCGTCGGGTGTCGGTTTTTTTATTTTTTTATCAATTTTCGAATGCCGCGCACAAGGAGCGCAACGAGAATCATAAGCGCGGAAAAAAGTGCGGAAATCATCAAAAATCCCGTTACCGTAAAGGAAAAAGATGCAAGCGCGCCCGTTACGGCATTTAATGCAGGGACGGAAACGAAGAACAAAATCACGTCCACCGCGAGCAATACGCCCGCAAGAAATAAAAATCCTTTCACCCCCGACTTGATATCGGGCGTACTCACTTCCATATGCGTTGCAATCGTCAAAGCAAGGATCATGTAAACCCACCAAAGCTGATTTGACCAGTTCCCAAACCCAAACGTTGCCAAAAATACGCCCCCAAATACGGAGAATAAATCCGCATACATTGCGCCGTCAAATAAATCAAAGGTAATAAGCCCAAGCATTTCGAGTTCGGAAAACACGTCTGCGAAAACGCTCGGAATCAGCAACCACATCAAGAGAAGCAATACCCCGCTCCCTACCAAAATGGGCGCAATGCCGATAAAGAAATTCCCGATTTGATGGTAGAGGTTTTTGGGATTGTAAGAATGATTGACGTATCCCATCGCCCCGCTTGCATCCCCCGTTTTGTACGGATTTTGGTACAGTTTAATCTCCGTGATCTTATGTCCGAAAATCAAGCACATGAGCGCGTGGCTGAGTTCGTGAACGGGCGTTCCGATAATCCCCGTTGCAAGCAAAATTTTAGGACCGACGCTCCCCGAAATCCGACAAAAAACCCGCCGTCCGAGTGCGAGCAGCAATCCGAAAAAAACGACTGCGCCGACAGCGAGCAAAATTTGTAAAAGGAAATTCGCAATCAGTTCCATTTTTTATTTTTCCCCGTCAACGTACCGTTCGACGTTTGTTCCCGAATCCCAAAGCCGTTCCAAATAATAGAACAAGCGAGATTCCTCGTTGAATACGTGCACGATGACGTCCCCGTAATCAAGCACGCCCCAACGTCCCTCGCGGAACCCTTCCGTGCGAATCGGAGAAAGGTCAAATTGCTTTTCCAACGCCTCTTCCGTAAAATCCCCCATTGCACGCACTTGCGTCGTACTCTTTGCCGTTGCAATGACAAAATAACTGCAAACGACCGTTTGATCGCCCACGTTGACAATGACGATATCCGTTCCTTTTTTATCGGAAAGCGCTTTCGCCGCCGCCCGAGCAAGTTCATAACCGTTCATAACCTTCTCCCTTTTTGTTTAATTCGTAGCGGTACGCCTCTTCCGTCAAGGAATAGACGGGTTTCCCGCTCATGCTCAAATATTGTAATTGATGACGGAGTGCCAGAAAGAAACACTCGTCAAGATCTCTGTAAAACGCCTCGCGTAACGGAGCAATCCCCTCAAATTCCCGCCCGTCCTCCAAGAGGTCGCAAAGATAAATGAGTTTGGAAAGAGTGCTCATTCCCGCCTTTCCGCTCGTATGATAGCAAACAGCGTCTAATATTTCCTCATCCGTTATCCCGAACGCATGCTCGGCAAGATAAGCGCTGCTAAACTGATGCACCACGGGCGGAGGTACGTCTTTTTCCACCGAAAACCCCTTCAACAGTTCACTTTCCGTATTCAAGTACTTTCCGCAATCGTGTAAGGCGGAGGCAAGAATTGCCTTTTCTTGCGAAACGCCGACGCTCTTCGCCCGCTCCGCCGCCATAACGGCAACGCGGTAACTGTGTTCCGCGCGCGAAGGTTTCAAAAGCGCAAGTGCGCTTTGAATGCACGGATACGCATACGTTCCTCTCCCGTCGAGATAAGCGCGAACGTTGTCGTCAAGCATTTCCGTCCTTTTTCCAAACGCCAAATCGACGCGAATGCGCGTAGAGGAAACCGCTCTCCCGCAAAACGAAAGTTGAAGATATTCCTTCCCAAATTCTTCTTGAAAGCGCCGTTGATACTCTTCCGTTCCCGCATTGCCGCGCCCGCAAGCGACGAGGGTTACCCGATTTAAGATATCGGACGGATTTTTCCAAGAAAAGAAATTTTCGAGCATATCTGCCCCAACGAGAAAAAACAGTTGCGCAGACGGGAAACGTTCTTGAAACGCACGGCAGGTGAGATAGGAATAACTCGTCCCTTCCGCCAAAATTTCAAGGTCGCTCACCTCTACGTTGTGCAACTCTCGAAACGCAATGCGGCACGCTTCTAACCGTTCCTCCCCGCTCGCCACCGCCCCGTTTTGCTTGTGCGGCGCAAGATAGGACGGAACGACGTACAGCCGATCAAGACCGAGTTCTTCTATCGCTGCTTTTGCCATATGCACGTGTTCAACGTGAACGGGATCGAACGACCCGCCGAAAATGCCAATCTTCATACGATTATTATACACAATCTTTCGTCCGTTTGCAAGTTTAATCGAAAGAAAAACGGTCAAAAATCAAAGTATGAAAAAATTTCCTCTCTTTGCCGATTCCCTTTTCTTTGCCGTATGCACCGCAATCCTATCCTTTTGTATCCTGCGCTTTTACGACGTCCCGCTCGGCGTTTGCTTTTCCGTGTCCGTCTTGCTATTCCTTTCCGTAGGCGGAATATGCCTGATCGTTTTTCAAAGCAAACGGGATAAGAAACTCTTATCCGAACGGGAAAAGAGAGAAAAGCAAGCGCTCCTTCTCCACTTGACGTTGGAAAAAGAAGACCGCGTTCGCTCGCTTTTGGCGGAGGCATACCGAGCGGAAGAGAAAACCGCAAGAGAAAGAGAAAACGCCATCGAAATAGACGGCATTCCATATTACCCGCGGTTTTCGATGCAACCGCTTTCCGCCGACGTCGCAGCCACCCTTTTGCGGGCAAACCGCGCGGAAAAATTCGGTTTACTTTGCAACGCGCTCTCCCCCGAGTGCGCCGCGCTTTTGCTTTCATTTGAAATTCCCGTCGTCGACGGGGAAGAGATCTACGCTCTGTTAAAACGGACGCAACGGATTCCCGAACGCCTGATTTGCGGCACCCCGCAAAAAAGAACGGTGCGGAAAAATTTACGCCGTTTTTTCGGCAAAAAAAATTCCCGCCCATTTTTTATAAGCGGGATTCTTCTCTTATTGATGAGTTTATTTGCAATTTTTCCCCTCTACTACCTGATAAGCGGATGCGCCTTAATGACGTGTGCACTTTTCGTGCGAGCATTCGGCTATGCCTGAACTTCTCGCATCGCCGCGGGAATCTGCGCGATCAAATCGGTCGCGTCGGGAGCATATTCCCCCATTTGTTCGGAAACAATTTCTCCCGCTCTGCCGCAAACGTATGCACTCACGCAACATGCCTCGAACGGCGCAACGCCCCGCGCGCACGTTCCAACCAAAAATCCCGAAAGAACGTCCCCGCTTCCGCCTTTTGCCATTGCGGGAGAGCCTTTTTCGTTGAGGGCAACGCGCACCCCGTCCGCAATCACGGACGTGTTGCTTTTCAAGAAAACGGTTACCCCGTATTCGCGGGAAAACGACTTGGAAAGCCCCACCATGTCCGCGCGAACGGCGGAAACGTCCAACCCGCAAAGGCGCGCAAACTCCTTGACGTGCGGCGTCAAAATTACCTTGCACTTCCTTTCTTTTAAGACGTCTTTTCCGTATTCGGCAATGGAATTGAGCGCATCCGCGTCAAGCACGAGCGTTCCCTTACAAAGTGAAAGAAGTTGCTTTACCCGCTCGTACGTTTGCACGCTTTTTCCCGCACCCATGCCGTAGGCAACGGCAGTTGCGAAACAAATTTGATCTTCACTCGGTTCCGCCAACACGCAAGCGGGATATGTTCCGACGTATAAATCAAGCAACGGTTTTCGGGCAAGAATCCGCGTGTATCCGACGCCCGATTTTAAGCACGCGCCCGCGGAAAGAAGGGGCGCTCCGCTCCCTTCTACGCGCTCGGCGACAATACATGCGTTTCCGTAATTTCCTTTGTTGGAATGGCGCGCCCTCGTAGGAAAGTAAGCGCGCACGCCCTCCTCTTCCCAAACTTCAACCCCTTCTTCTTTCGAGCGAATCCCGATCTCCGCTACGGTAACCCGTCCCGCAAAATCACGCCCTTCCTCCATGAGCAAAGCGTTTTTCATCAAACCCATACATACCGTTTCGTCGGCGCGGACGCAAGGGAAAAGCGCAACGCCGTTTTCCGAAAGACCGCTCGGCAGATCGGCGGACACAACGTACGCGCCTTGACCGTTGATAAACTCAATTAGCGTTTTGCTATCCCCTTCCGGCGCACGCGTAAGCCCCGTGCCGAGTACGCAATCGACAACCATCGGATATCTTCGGCGGGGAATCCGACAAAGCACCTCGCCGTGAAATGCTCCTTTCACCGCCAAGCAATCGACGGAAAACGAGGTTGCAAGACACAAAACGGAAACGTCGATCCCCTCGTCGGAAAGAATGCGCGCCGCGACAAATCCGTCCCCACCGTTATTTCCGCCTCCGCATACGAAGAGGACCTCTTGGTTTCCCTTCTCTTTTAAGGCGCGAAGTACGGCTTGCGCAAGCGCTTGCCCCGCGCGCTCCATTAAAGTCAAGGACGGCGTCCCGCTTACAATGGTATCCTCGTCCGCTTTTCTCATTTGTTTTAACGAATAACTGCGTTTCATACAATCCCTCAAACGGTAATTTCCGCGGAAGAAAGCGCCCGTTCTTCCCCGTTCTTTTCCACGACGAGCCGCCCGTCGGGCAACACGTCCTTTGCGATTGCGCGGTACTGCTCTTGTCCTTCTACAACGGAGATCTCGCGCCCCAAAAAACTTGCAAATTTGCGATACTCTCCCTCTGAAAACGGTTGCGAAAGTTGAAAAATCAACCGCTCCCGCACCTCGTCCACCGTCGGGCGAAGGTTTGTTTCCGCATGCAAATTCGTCGCGATTCCCATGAGAGAAGAAACGTCGTTTGAAACGTTTAACCCGATTCCGACGATACTCGCTTTTACCGCATTTTCCGCAAGCACGTTTTCGATGAGCGTTCCGCTGATTTTTTTACCGCGCACGTATACGTCGTTCGGCCATTTGATTTCCGCAGGAACGCCGAACGAGGCAACCGTCTTGCATACGGCAACCGCGGCATGCATCATAACGCGATACGCCATACTTGCAGGAAGATGGTCGTGGAAGGTCAATTTGGTAAGGTATACGCCCCCTTTTTGAGAGAGAAAACTCCTGCCCTTCGTCCCTCTTCCGCCCGTTTGTTCTTCCGAGCAAACGACGACGTCTTCCCCTTCGCTTAAATACCGCCTCGCCTCGTCGTTGGTGGAAATAGTCGATTTAATCAAAATTCGTTTCATCTTCCACGTCCTTTACCGACTGCAACGCGCTTTTTGCCGTATCATAGTCGTACCCTTTTCCAAGCAAATACGCATACGCCTTTGAAAGCGTTTTCTTATCCGCCGTTTTTCCGCGCATGTATTTTTCTAAAACGCGCTCCGCACTCTCCTTTTCTCCCGTGATGGACGTCAACGCGGTTTCAATTACCGCATCCGAAACGCCCTTTCGTTTAAGTTCGACGGCAATGAGTCTTTTTCCCTTTCGTTTTCCCGCCGTTTCCGAATACATTTTGGCGTATTCCTCATCGTTAATATAATGATATTCGCGCATTTTTTCGATTACGTAATCGGAAATTTCGGACAAGTATCCTTTTTTAGTAAGATACTCGCGGATTTGTTTTTCCGTCTTCATCGAAACGGAAATATGGCGAAGCGCCTTGTCGAGCGCCGTTTTTTTCTCGCTTTCAAGTTGCAGCGCAGCAAGATACTCCTTTTCTACGGTCATTCCCACCTTCAATCGGTTTTGCATCACCGTTTCCAACTTCATACCGCAATAAAAACGCCCGTCCACCTCGACGTTACAGCGCGTTTTATCTTTGACTTGTGGGGTAATTCCCGTAATTTCCGCCATATTAACTCCTTTCTTCCATTATAACGAACGGAGAGTCTTTTGTCAAGAAAAGCCCCGCTTTTTGAAAGCGGGGCTTTATGCCGTTCGTTACGAGAGGAATAATCCATCTTGATTGGTGGCATCAAGCGTCAATACGCTTCCTGCCTTTGGATTATTTTTCAAAATATGCTTTGCGAGAAGCGTTTCCGCTTTGCTTTGTAAAAATCTCTTTAACGGGCGCGCGCCGTAAACGCTATCGTATCCGTTTTCCGCAACGTATTCTTTTGCTCTTTTCGTTACGGAAAGCGAAAGGTTTTCCCCCTTTAATCGGTTGGCAAGTTTATCAAAAAGCAACTCGACGATTTGCCCGACGTTTTCGCGCGTAAGCGGTTTGAAGAGAATGATCTCGTCCAAGCGATTCAAAAATTCAGGACGAAAGGAGCGCTTCAAGATTTCATCGACGCGTTCCTTTGCGCGCGCGGAAATTTCCCCCTCTTCGATCCCCTCGATGATATCGGTTGAACCGAGGTTACTCGTCAAAATAACGATGGTATTCTTAAAATCCACGGTGCGCCCTTGCGAGTCGGTTACCCGACCGTCATCCAGCAGTTGTAACAGCACGTTAAACACGTCGGGGTGCGCCTTTTCAATCTCGTCGAAAAGCACGATGGAATAGGGTTTTCTGCGCACCGCTTCGGTGAGCGTACCCCCTTCTTCGTACCCGACGTATCCGGGAGGCGCGCCGAGAAGGCGGGACACGGAAAACTTTTCCATATATTCGGACATATCGATACGGACGATATTGCGCTCGTCGTCAAATAAGTTTTCGGCAAGCGCGCGGGCAAGTTCCGTCTTTCCAACGCCCGTAGGCCCTAAAAACAGGAAGGAACCGATCGGTCTGTTCGGATCGGAAATCCCCGCGCGGGCACGCATAATCGCCTCGGACACTTTGGTAACCGCTTCTTCCTGTCCGATGACGCGGCGATGCAAATCTTCTTCCAAGCGGAGCAACTTTTCCCGTTCCCCCTCTTTCAGCCGTGCAACGGGAATCCCCGTCCAACGCGCAACGATTTGATTGATCTGCTCCTCCGTTACCTCGTCCTGCAAAAGGGCGTCTTGACGCTCTTCTATCTTCCCCTTTGCTTCTTCCAACCGCTTTTCAAGCGCGGGAAGTTCCCCGTAACGCAAGCGGGACGCTGTTTCCAACTCACCCTTTGCCATTGCGGTATCAATCTTGCCCTTTATCTCGTCGATCTTTTCCTTTAAGTCTTTTTCTGCATGAATGGCGTTCTTTTCCCCTTCCCACTTCTCCTTCATCGAAGAAAACTCCTCTTTAAGCAAAGCAAGTTCTTCGCGCAAAGAAGCGAGCCGCGCTTCGGAAAGGTGATCCTTTTCTTTGGAAAGCGCCTTTTCTTCCACTTCAAGTTGAACGATTTTGCGGTGGAGAGAATCCATTTCCGTCGGCATGGAATCGATTTCCGTCCGAATCATAGCCGCCGCTTCGTCCACAAGATCAATCGCCTTGTCGGGAAGGAAACGGTCGCTTACGTACCGATCGGAAAGGGTTGCCGCCGCGACGATGGCGTCGTCGTGAATGCGCACGCCGTGGAAAATTTCAAATCGCTCTTTGAGTCCGCGCAAGATGGAGATCGTATCTTCTACCGTCGGTTCTCCGACAAGCACCGGTTGAAACCGACGTTCAAGCGCCGCGTCTTTTTCAATATACTTGCGGTATTCGTCCAACGTCGTTGCGCCGATGCAGTGAAGTTCCCCGCGCGCCAAAAGCGGTTTTAATAAATTGCCCGCGTCCATTGCACCGTCCGTTTTTCCCGCGCCTACGACGGTGTGCAATTCATCGATGAAAAGGAGGATTCCTCCTTCCGATTTTTTCACCTCGTCAAGAACGGCTTTGAGTCGCTCTTCAAACTCTCCTCTGTATTTTGCGCCTGCAATCAAAGCCCCCATATCGAGGGAAAAAAGCGTTTTGTTTTTCAAGCCTTCGGGTACGTCTCCGTATGCAATTCTTTGCGCAAGCCCTTCTGCGATCGCCGTTTTTCCCACCCCCGGTTCTCCGATCAAAACGGGGTTATTTTTCGTCTTTCGTGATAAAATTCTAATTACGTTTCTAATTTCTTCGTCCCGACCGATAACCGGTTCGAGTTTGTGGTCGCGGGCGCGCGCCGTCAAATCCGTCCCGTACTTTTCAAGTGCCTCGTAGGTGTTTTCCGGCTCGTCGCTCACGACGTTTTGGTTCCCACGCACCCGCTTTAACTCTTCTAAAACAAGCGTTTTTTCCACACCGAAACGGCGGAAGAGGGCGTTGAGTTTTTCTTCCCCACAGTCGAACAAGCATAAAAACAAATGCTCGACGGAAATATACTCGTCCTTCATTCCCTTTGCAAGTTTTTCCGCCCCGACAAGCGCGCGGTTAGACGCCGCCGAAAGGTAGACGTTCCCGCTCGACGCGCCCGAAACGGAAGGAAGTTTTTGCACCTCCTCTTGCACGGCACGGCGAAGCCCTTCCGCGTCCCTTCCCGCATGAGAAAGCATGCGGAACACAAGCCCGTCCTTTTCTAAAAGCGCGTAACACAAGTGGAGAGGCGTAAGTTCCGCATTCCCCTCTTCGATTGCAAGTTGTTGTGCGTTTTGAAGGGCAATTTTACTGTTTTTTGTAAATAGATTCATATCCATAACATTTCCTCCTTGAGAAAATTAGCACTCTTTCTCTTACTTTGCTAATATTATACCTCATTCCACGCCCCTTCAAACGCATTTTGACAAAGAAAAAAAGACGGAAAACCGTCTTTCAATGATTGTGAATTGTAAAAAGCCGAACGCCCACGTATGCAACCGCAACCGTCTTAACCGCGTCCCCGATCAAGAAAGGCAACACGCAAACGGACAGCGCCGCCGAAAGCGGAACGGAAAAAACGATTGCGTAATACCCCGTCGCAACGACGTAGCATAATAGATGAGCAAGAGCGGAATACAAGATCGCAAATAAAACGTTGTGCCGACCGCGTAAACGGCGAACGTTCGCCGTAACGAGCGGAATGAGCAAAAAGGAGATGAGATACCCGCCGGAAGGCTGAAAAAAGGCAGAAATCCCCGCGTGAAATCCCGCAAAAACGGGAATTCCGATCATCCCCATCAACAGGTATATCCCGACCGCCGCCACCCCGCGGCGAGCGCCTAAACACACCCCGCAAAGACTGATCGCCGCCGTTTGCAGCGTAATCGCAACGCCCCCGATCGGAATACTGATCCATGAACAAACGACGATCAAAGCGACAAAACATGCTGTTTTTACGAGCGTTGAAGCCCCTATCGACTTATTTCCCGTCGTCTTTTCCATCTTCCGCTTTGATTTGAATGACATATCGGTGCACTTCACCCGACGCAATCTTCTTCATGCAAAAATCGCCGTCGAGCGTCGTTGTACTCGGCTCAATGCCAAGCGCATACGAGCCTGATACCATGCTCTTCCACTCAATGAAATGCGGGAGCATCTCGCTATCGTAAGAAAAGGTGAGTTTCTTTTTTAACGCATCGTTGACGACGCAAACTTTTCCCGTATTTACCTGATGGAAAAATACCTGTTCTTCCGTATCCGCAATCGGATGCTCCATCAAAAAGCACCGTTCTACGTTTTCTCTTGCCCATTGCGTTCTCGGCGTCGTGGAACGAACGTCCGCCTCAATTCGCACCCCCTCGTCGAGCATCGGATAACCGACGTTCATGTGAAAGAGCACGCAATATTCCGCGTCCGTGTATCCCTCGTTACAAATTTCCGTTTCAATCGTTACCTCGTCGCTGTTTACGGCAGTAAAGATTCTTCGCTTGAAGAGAAGATTTTTCCCAAACAATTCGCTTTGACGCACGAAACCGATGATCTCCACCCCGTCCTCGTCGTATTTTACGCTCGATACGTCGGCGGGAAGGTTGTGGATACTGCCGTGTACGGGCAAAGCGCGCGCGCCGACCGTTTCCAGCCCACAAGTGTAGAGCATTCCACCGTTAAAACTGTTTGCAAAGCCGTTTTCCGTTCCGAGTCCGTTCCGACAAATAAAACTTAAATTCGTGCCCTTGTGGCGAAACGAATGTAAATCGAGCGCACGGCTTTCAAGAACGGTAAACGACAGGCAACCGTTGTGCACCTCAATTACCCTTTCGCCTTGCGCTCTACCGTCTAATACGACGTATCTTCTCGCATAACAAAGTTCTTCGACATGAGAAACTTTTTCGGACAACATACTATTTTCCTTATTTTGCGTACGATTTTAACTGTTCCGCTTTGTCCGTTCTTTCCCACGCGAACGCATCACGGCCGAAATGACCGTAAGACGCCGTTTGAGAATAAACGGGCTTGCGCAAATCGAGTTTTTTAATGATTGCCGCGGGACGAAGGTCGAATTCCTTCTTTACCACTTCGGCGATTACGTCGTCGGGAAGTTTTCCCGTGCCAAACGTTTCTACGTAAACGGAAACGGGGCGCGCTACGCCGATTGCGTATGCAATTTGCAACTGCATTTCGTCCGCAAGTCCCGCCGCCACGACGTTTTTACAGATGTAACGCGCCATATATGCGGCACTTCTATCTACCTTCGTGCAGTCTTTCCCCGAGAACGCGCCGCCGCCGTGCGGGCATCTACCGCCGTACGTATCGACGACGATCTTTCTTCCCGTCAAACCGGAATCGCCCTCCGGACCGCCGATTTCAAACCGCCCCGTAGGGTTGATGAGATATTTGGTATTCCCGTCGAGCAAAGCGTCGGGAACAATCCCTTTTACGATCCATTCCTTGACGTCGCTTGCAATTTGCTCTTGCGAAACGTCCCCGTCGTGTTGCGTGGAAACGACGATCGTATCGACGCGGACGGGCGTTTTTCCGTCGTATTCGACGGTAACTTGCGTCTTGCCGTCCGGACGAAGGTAAGGAAGAATCCCCTCCTTTCTCACTTGCGTCAAGCGGTAAGCGAGTTTATGAGAAAGGACGATCGGAAGAGGCATCAACTCTTCCGTTTCACGGCATGCGTACCCAAACATCATTCCTTGATCGCCTGCGCCGAGCAAGTCTTCCGCCTCGCCGCCCGCTTTATTTTCCATCGAAGAATCGACGCCGAGCGCGATATCCGCCGATTGACCGTGGATTTCCACGATCACCTTACAACGATCGTAAGCAAATTCCCCAAAGTCGTACCCGATTTCTTTGATAACCTTGCGCGCGACCTCTTCGTAATTGACCGCCGCTTTACTCGTTACTTCCCCCGTGATAAAGAGAGTATTGTACGCCGCGCAACATTCGATTGCTCCGCGCGTCGTTTCGTCTTGACGGAGAAGTTCGTCTAAAATCCCGTCCGAAATGCGGTCGCAAACCTTATCGGGATGTCCTTCCGTTACACTTTCACTTGTAAAAAATCTTTTCATGTCTTTTTTTCCATCGTAATTTTCTTCATTGCACATTATAATACGACGGCGGAGAAAAGTCAATCAAAACGTGATGGATTTGAGGTTGCTTTTCCGTCCTTCCCGTGATATAATGTTGCTATGAACCATTGTACGCTTTGTCCCGTTGCTTGCGGGGCAAACAGACAACTTCACGCGGGATATTGCGGTGTAAAAGGATTGACGGTTGCAAAGTACTACCTTCATCCGTTCGAAGAACCGCCTATTTCCCACAAAAAAGGAAGCGGAACGGTATTTTTCGGCGGGTGCCACCTTCGGTGCGCCTTTTGCCAAAATTACGACGTTTCCCGTGCGGCGCGCGGAAAAGAAATTTCGGTAGACGAACTTTGCGACATTTTCCGTCAGTTAGAAGATATGGGCGCGGATAACGTCAACCTCGTTACTCCCGACCACGTTTCCCACCTCATCTCAAAGGCGCTTTCCCTTTACAAACCGACCGTTCCCGTCGTATACAATTCGAGCGGATACTGCAAGGTGCAAGCGCTCGAACAAATCGCGCCCTTTGTCGACGTGTGGCTTCCCGATTTGAAATTTTTCTCCCCCGCCCTTTCCGAGCGCTATACGGGGCGCGCGGACTATTTTTCGTACGCAAAAGAGGCGATTGCATTCATGGCGCAAACGCCCGCCGTTTGGTCGGAAACGGGAAAACTTTTGAAAGGACTTTTGGTACGCCATCTCGTGATGCCGATGTGCACGTCCGACTCTATCAAACTCCTCGACTTTATGCGGGAAACGCTGCCCGTAGACACCCCTATCTCGCTCATGCGGCAGTACGTTCCGATGGGAGAATGGGAAAAATTCCCCGAACTTTCCAGAAAAATTACCGATCGGGAATACCGCCGCGTCGTCGACTATGCTCTTTCCCTCGGCTTTCAAACCGTCTATACGCAAGAACGGGAAAGCGCGGAGCGTGCGTTTATCCCGACGTGGGATTTTTAACCGTTTAACCATTCGTCCTTTAATCGGACGAGTTCTTTTGTAATTTCCGCACATTCGGAAGGCTCGGCACCTTTTAGCCGTTCTTCCAAGAGTCGGATTGCAAGCAACTGTTTACACTTCATAGACACAGTATTGAAAGAGGTCGAATTATTATGCTCGTCGAACTGAAAAACGTGTTTTTTACCTATACCGACGTCCCCGTATTAAAGGGGGTTTCTTTGACGTTGCACGAAGAAGAACGGGTAGGCTTTATCGGGGGAAACGGCGAAGGTAAAACGACGCTTTTGCGCATTTTGCTCAAAGAATTATTTCCCGACGAGGGAGAGGTGTTTGTAAAAAACGGCATACGCATAGGTTATCTTTCGCAAACGGGCGGATTAGAATCGTCGTCCACCGTTTACGAAGAAATGCAATCCGTCTTTTTATACGATCAGGAACTTCTTCAAAAGTTAAACGAAGTGCAACTTGCCTTTGAACGCGCAAGCGAGAACGAATTGCGCATCCTTTCAGCCAAAGCGGAAAGTTTGCAAAAACAAATTTCCGCACGCGACAGTTATCACTTTGACGTACGCGTCCGCACCGTTCTCAACGGCATGGGATTCCAAAACAACTACGACCAAATCGTATCCACGATGTCGGGCGGAGAAAAAACGCGGTTAAAACTGTGCAAACTGCTCCTTGAATCGCCCGATCTTCTCATTTTAGACGAACCGACCAACCACCTCGACGTAAAAACGCTCTTTTGGCTGGAAGAATACTTGCGCACGTACAAGGGCGCGATTTTGGTTGTTTCGCACGACAGATATTTCCTCGATAAATTAACCGCGCGAACAATCGAACTCGAACGCGGACAGATCTTTTCGTATAAGGGCAATTATTCCAAATATAAAATTTTGAAACAAGAGCGCGTCGCGCTCATGCAAAAGGAGTACGAAAGTCAGCAGGAAGAAATTGCACGGCTGCAAGATTACGTCAATCGCAACCAAGTGCGTGCAACGACGGCTAAAAGCGCGCAAAGCAGGGTAAAACAGTTAGAAAAAATGGAACGGTTTGAAAAGCCTGTCCCCCCTCCCACGCGCCCCCGTTTCCGTTTTACCTATCAGGATAAGCCGTACGAACGCGTTCTTTCTTGCGAAGGCGGAAGCCTTCAAGTCGGAACGAAAACCCTCTTAAACGACGCGTCTTTTCTCCTTTTGCGCGGGCAAAAATGCGCCGTAACGGGAGATAACGGAACAGGAAAGACGACGTTTTTGAAATTTTTACTTTCAAACGACCGTCGCGTGCAAAGCGGAAAATTGACGAAATTCGCCTACTACGATCAAGAAAGTGCAAATTTGTCCCCCTCCGACCGCGTGTTAGACGCCTTTTGGGGAAAGCATTCCCTCCTTTCGCAAACGGACGCGCGCAGTTTACTCGCGCAGTCGGGACTCGTTGCCGAGGATATGGACAAGACGGTTGCAAGCCTTTCGGGAGGCGAACGCGCAAAACTGCAACTTGCCCTTTTGCAAGCGGAGCACGCAAACGTTTTGATCATGGACGAGCCGACCAATCACCTCGACCTTCCCGCGCGAGAGGCGCTCGAAGAAGCGCTCGTGTCCTTTGACGGCACGTTGCTCTTCGTTTCGCACGATAGATATTTTATCCAAGCGATTGCAACGAGGATCGCGCACATCGAAGAGGGCGCATTCACCTTTTTCGACGGCAGTTACGAGGAATTTTTATTGCAACAGCGCAACCTTCCTACCCCCACGGCAAAAACCGCAGAACGACAGGAAAAAGCGGAAAAATCAGGCTTTAAGAGCAAAGAAGATCGCGCTCGAGAGGCGCAAGCGCGCAACCGCATCAAACAAATTGAGCGTATGCTCGAGAGTTTGGAAGCGGAAGAACTTGCGCTAAACGAGAGTATGGCGACGGCGGATTACCGCAAAATGCAAGAAATTTGTACCCGACTTGAACAAATCCATGCGGAAAGCGATGCTCTCTACAACGAATACGAAACGCTAATTTAAGGAGAACGATATGAAAACGATTGCAATCATCACGGGCGCCTCGTCCGGCATCGGAAAAGAATTTGCTCTTCGCGTCGCAAAAGAATATCAAATTGATGAAATTTGGGCGATTGCGCGCGGAGAAGACCGCTTACGCGCCTTACAGGCAGGCGTCCCCGTCAAGGCAATTCCCCTCGACTTAACCGCTCCTGCGAGCGTAGACGCCCTTTCCGCCCTTTTACGGGAAGAAAAACCCAACGTTAAAATATTATGTAACGCGAGCGGGTACGGAAAATTTGAATCGTTTGAAAACGTCAGCGAAGAGGACAACCTCGGCATGCTCGACTTAAATTGCCGCGCTCTCACGCAAATCACCTATCGCGTTTTGCCGTTTATGACGGAGGGCGGAATCGTCGTCAATATCGCGAGCGTTGCGGCATTCCAACCCGTTCCGTACGGAAACGTATACGCCGCAACGAAGTCGTACGTCCTCTCCTTTACCCGTTCGCTTGGACGGGAACTCAAATCGCGTAAAATTAAGACGCTTGCCGTATGTCCTTACTGGACGAAAACCGCCTTTTTCGACCGTGCAAACAGACAGTCGGTCATCACCCGTTTCGACTGTATGTACGAGCCGTCTTTTATTATCAAAAAGACCTTCCGCGCCATGAAAAAGAAAAAGAAAGATTTTGTCGTCCCCGGCGCAGTTGCAAAACTGACTGTGTTTGCAACAAAACTGCTCCCGCATAAACTTGTTATGTCCGTCTTTTTACGCCAACAAAAATTACATAAGAAATAAGAAAAACCGCCTCAAAGAATTGAGGCGGTTTTCATTTGCCGTATATTTAAGATTGTTTCATTCCGTAAAGATCTTCGAGCGCCGCCGCTACCGTTTGCGCCATAATTCCTCCCCCGCGGGAAGAAAGGTGGATGCCGTCGCAAAAAGCGCTTCTGTCAAACTGTTCGGAAGCCGTCCTCATGTCAAAAAATTCTACGTTATAACCCTTTGCGAGAAATTCTCCGTACGCAACGAGTTGCGCATCTAACGTTTCTTGTTTTGCTGAAAACGGATGCCCGTACACGACGGGACAGTTAAACATGGTAAACTGCATTTCGGCATTTTTTGCAAGAAGAGCGCGAAGAATGCTTTCGTAACTGTCTTGGAAAACTTTTGCCTCCTGCGAAGACATGGTATTGTCCGAATCCCAAAACGTATCGTTCGTACCCAACATGATCAGCGCGAGATCGACCTTTTCCGCAACGGTTAAAAGCGTAGACCATTGCACCGTATTGACGTATGCATGTTCGGGAAGATCGTTGCGCACGCATGCTCCGCTGCATCCAAAATTATAGACGTAGCAGTCCTTCCAAAACAACCGTTGAAGTACGACGGGCCAAGAATAGTGCGCTTTGTTTTCGGCAAAGTCCACAACAACGTCCTCAATAAACGTAGACGCGCCTTCCGTGATGCTGTCGCCCAAACACGCAACCGTCTTTAAGGGCGCTTCCTCAACAAGAGAATACTCCGCAAGGTCGATTTCTCCCCCTTGCTCCGCTTGCGCCTTCAAATACGCTACAAGGCGTTCTTTTGCTTGATAGGTCGCGCCGAACGAGCCGCCGCAAAGATACACTTTCGCGCCGTCTACGCCGGAAACCATTTCGTACGGGCTCATCGCAAAGAAACTTGGCGCATCGACCGTTCGGTTGGTCGCCCCTACCAAAATTTCGCAATCGCCCCCTTGCGTACGATAGTCGAGGCACACCTCTAACTCCGCGCCGAAAAGCGTTTTAATTTCGTCGCGCAACTCTTCCGCCGTAATGCGGTTAAATTGAATATCATCCACAACGTTGTAGTTGGGATATTGTGCAAGGTAGTCCGTTTCCGGATTTTCCGCATAGACGATTTTATACTGTTCTATCGCGTACCCGTTGACGGTCAACGTTGCAGGTCCCAAAGGCGCTTCTCCGCAAGCGGAAAGCCCGATTGCCGAAGCCATAAGCGCCGCAAATGCCACCACTGTTTTTTTCATTATTCTCTCCTTTTGCCATCCCCCCCCTTTTGGGGAGGGATAGCAAGGGGGATGAATTATTCCGCAAGTGCGGTAAATTCTGCAATTTCTTGCTCGGTGAGCGAAGCGTAGGTAAGCGTGGAATATTCCATCACGCCTGCAATCTCGTTCAAACCAAGCGTCGTAAGATTGTTTTTGTTCAATCCGTGCGCCGAATAGGTCGTTTGGAGTACAAGTTGATCGCCGATGTACCAGAAAATGTTATCTCCGCACGAAACAAACTTCATCGTAAGCGCTCCTTCGGTAGGAAGGGTAATATTCGAGCCTTGGATCGCTTGCCAACCGTTTGCCGTCGTATAGTGGAACAACCGAGGCGTTGCCGTGCCGTCGCCGTTCATATCCAACTGCACGTTAAACGTCGTTGCACCCGCAGCATTGATACACCCGGTTACGCCGTTTGCACCGCCGAGGAATACGCAGAAGTTCGTGTTCGCCGCCGTCGTTCCAAGTACGTCGTAGGTCGCTTCCACCTTCCAGTTATCACTCGTATAGTTGATCGCGGAGTTGTTCACATTCGCCATGACGAGTGCGGGAGCCGTCGTATCGTCTTCCATCACAACGGATTCCGTGCCCGCCTTTACTTCTTTGATGACAAGATTATCCATCTTAAAGACGTTTGCCGCCGTGGGATGGAAATTAAGTCCGGAAAGCGTTCCCGCAGGGATTGCAACGCTTGCATTGTTATCGTTGCCGTTCGTCAGTCCGCCGAACGCGCTGAGGTTGGTTGCAAGATATTTTGCGCCGTCGATCCAAAGTTCGATCGCCTCGTCGATTACTACAATGCGGAATGCGTGCATTTCCGTTCCCCACGACAAGGGCGCGGAATGCGTTCCGCCAAAGAACTCGTTAAAGTTATAGACAAGGCGCAAGTTGCCTTGGTACCAGCAGTTGAGGCACATATATCCGTCCCC
>JAGASM010000041.1 GCA_017621735.1 Clostridia bacterium
GACTCGACGCTGGAATCGCGGTAAGAAACGGCTCGAAACGCGCCCTCGCCGACGCCGCCGTCGAAGCGTTTTTTGACGGCGACGCCGCTCGAAGTCAAGATTTCGTCGACGCTTGGCGGAGCAAAGAAGTCGGTCGCGGCGCCGCAGAACGTTTTCACGTCCCAACCGCGCCGCGCCAACGCGAGCAGCGTTTCCCGCGTCGTAATCGACGCCCCGTTCGATTGGTCGAGATACCAATGCCAAGAAGCGAACAGAACTCGCGTCATTTCATAGGTTCCGCGATTTCTAGCGGCACGCTTTTATTTTTGGGTTCCAATTTATTAAAGCCGTCTAGCGTAAGTTCAAACTCCGGCAACTTCTCCTCGTTCGCAACGACCGGCGTATATCCAGGGATTTTTTTCAAGTCGTCAAGAACGTCGTAAAGACCGTTTGCGTCTTTTCCATAAGTCCCATTTTCATAATACTTAACAACATCGTCCGAATATACGACTCGCACCGCGTAAAAAATCGACGCTCGGACGAATTTCTCGTTTTCAACCGGTTCGACAACGCAAAAAGGAACAATTTTCACCGATTTTATTTCGGTAAAAGCGGTCGGGGACATACGCTTTGTTATCTGAACGCGTTCGTGGTTAATCCGCGCCGCCATAAACATCGCCGTTGTTTCGGCGTCATATTTGTATTCTCGCGCGGCGTAGGCGTATTGACCGCACGCAGATTTGAGTATTTCCCTCTCGTTCTCCGCTTTCGTAGGCCGAATAACGCTTGGCTTCAAAGATTCAAACGCGAATAGAAACCCTGTTCCAGACGGGTCTCCCCCCTTCGCCACGCATCGCTCAATAGCTTGCGCGCGTAACTTCTCCTCAAATCGTTTGGCATACTTGGCGTAAAAAGCGTCCAATCCGACGACGTGTTCCGGAGCCGCTTCGACGCTCGCGGCGTCCGGCTCGCTTTTCGGCGCGGTCGTTCCATCTAACGCGTCCGCGTCATAATACTTAACGCTTCCATCGCAATAGAGCGCGCGCACCGCTTGGCGCGCCGTTCCCCCTTTTTCGGTTGCGGGCAACGAAACGATTTTTATCGAGTTTACCGCGGAGTTTACCGCGTCAAACTTTGCCTTAGCTTCGGCGATAAAGCAAGCGATGGCTTCGATTGTTTCAAAAGAATCTTCGCGGATATCGTATGCTTCCGCCGTCCCTCTCGCCCTGTCAATCCAAGCGACGGCCAAATCCCGCGTTTCCGCAACTTGTTTCGTCGCTTGCGCAATATTTTCAGACGCTTTGTCTTGCGCCTTAAGATAATTTACGGGCAACGCCAACGCGCCAAACGCCCAAAGTCCAACCAAAATTAACGTTGTCTTGCGACCAAAAAAAGTATTCCAATATCGATAACCCATTTTCTCTTCTTTCTGTTCCGATTCCAATTTCATCGCGTTGCGCGCGTCAAAAGACCGAACCGCGATCATATCGCAACACCGTTCCGTCGACAAAGGTAATCTTGATTGCGGAATGCGGCGCAACCCCCAGACAACAAGAGGAACTAACCTGCTCTTCAGTTATCGAATCAATAGCGTAATCGATATTTCTGTCGTCTCTTTCAAGTTGCTCAAACGCATTTCGCAGCATTACATTAACGTTGTGGCACGTTATATCCGTCGTATTTACGAGCAAATTAACGCACTCGCGCCATTTTACCTCAAGGCTTTGTTTGGCTTGCGCAACGTCCGCCCATTTAAGCGTGAGGGTCATCTTATCGTGCAACTCTTCCGCCCCTTGATATTTCGCCGTAATTACAATATTCTTGGTTCCAAACCGTTGTCCGTCCGTTTGCGCGTTTCTATCATAAGTAATCGTGCCAGTCGAGGGGTCGATGAAAAAAGGCGCCGGCAGCGATGTGGTTCCTTCGAACTTTACCCCAGCCGCCCTGTGAATCCGAGGGGTATAAACGGTTGCGTTATTTACTTTTTCCGATACGCAGAAACCTAAAGTGTATGAATCGTTGTTTACCGTTTTACGATCTTCGCCCTCTCCCGCGCCTCCGGTAATAAATTCCGGCGCGTCAAGAACCGCAACCGTAACGCCGCTAGGTTTTAACGTATAGGCGTTATCAGAGGCGGTAAAGGAAAACGAAAAAGTGCGCAACCCTTCGTAAACCGCAGGGATTCCGGAAGTAAACGTGTAACTCTGAGAAGCAGTATTCGCTAAGGAGGCGGTCCAAGTTGAGGGGGTTAGCGAGCCGCTTCCATTAACCGTAACCGACGTATTGGCAGGCCCGTGAAAATACATATTGAAGCTTTCATTTTCGTAAAGAACCTTATTGGTTCCAAAACTTAATCCCCCGGAAAAAGAGTTGTCCATTCCGCCGGAAAAAGTTACTTGAATTTCACCGCCGCTTGTAGCGGTCTGCCCACTCATGACGGACGCGTCGCCCGGTTCTTGTTCGATTTCTCCTAAGTCGAGCGGTTCGAAGGTTAACGCTTCGGCGACGACGTTTAACGTTTCGCCGTCGGTCGCCGTTTCCGCGAGCGTCGTTTCGCTGGTTTCGTCGGTTTCGTCCCAGAGAACGCCGAAGTCGGCGAGCGTTTCGTCGGCGAGGGTCGCGTTCGAACGTAACGCGATGAGCGCGGCTTGCTCCGACGTAACGTAAGGCCCGTAAGGAACGGAATTAA
>JAGASM010000042.1 GCA_017621735.1 Clostridia bacterium
ACTATATTCATCACCTATTGAAGATATACCATTATTAAGGTATTGGACACCAACAATATATCCATCGTGTAACGAATTTGTTTTATCAAGAAACTTATTTATATCTTTTTGAGTTTTTATCGAATTGAACATATCTTTATTATCTTTAAAACCTTGTCTACGAGTAAATTTATTATATCAAAAAAATTTGTATAACACAATCGTTTTTGCGTGGGTAAACAAATACTCGACTCTCAATAAGTCGAGTTTTATAAATTGTCAATTTAAATCCCTATGGGAAACGCCCTTTGATTCTCTTTTTTATTTCAACGAGTTTCATTTGAGTAAACGGTAAAATTTTACAAATTTTTAATCAAGTATTGACAAAGAGAGGAGTATTTTTATAAAATATAGATATCAAAGGCGTGCTTTGCACGATTTTAATAGGATAAGGAGAAGACAATGAGAAGAGGCAAGTATCTTATATTGTGCGCCGTATTTTCCATGGCGGCGTTGCTTGGGGGGTGCGGTGAAACGGTCGATCCGCAAACGCTTTTACCCGAGCAAGACGGAACGGGTAGTCCCGCCACGGTGATAACGCCGAGTGAAGACGTGGACGCGGCGCTCCCGCCGAGTGAAGGTGGAAATGGAGAGGTGGACGAGCCGACGCCAAGCGAACCGTTTGTTCCTGATATTCTTGACAAAGACGGGGACGTAATTGAGGGAAATTACGACTTTTCCACCGTATACGATTATACGGGGGCGACGCTTACCTATATGAACGGGGAAATGTCCTTTTCGAACGGGGTTTATACCGTGGAACATACGCGCTCGTTTTGGGCAAATACGGATTCTCAAACGCCATTCCCTTACGGAACGCTTTCGGCGGACGTTGTTGGAAAGGGCGGCGACGTCGGAATTGTATTCGGTTTATCTCAAAGCGGAATCAACACTTGGGAAGGGAATGGAATCAGTTACTATTTCTATTTTGTCAGCACGTCAGGGCTTGCATATCTCGGTAAAACGGATAACGGCTCTTGGAGTGCTTTGAAAACGGTTGAAATTGCTAATTTTGACGCGGATACTTCCTATGAATTAAAGGTGATTTATAAGGGAAACAAGATGCTTTGTTTTGTGGACGGAGAATTAAGTTTCACTTATGCCGATTTAGACCCGTTGAGCGGAACGGGATGGGGAATCCGCTCCGACATGGTTGACAGCACCATCGCAAACGTGTCTGTAAGCAGTGCGTTTTTAACGTAAGGAGGGCGATATGAGAAAGAATGATATGAAAAAGTTCAAATTATTGTCGCTCATTTGCGGTGCCGTGCTTTCTTGCGGAATTCTCGTTATGGCGACGGGGTGCGGGGAAGAGGTGCAAAACGTTTCCGTTTCCTTCCATTCCGAAGGGGGGATCTCTTATAAAGAAATAACGGCGAACGTTGGGGATACCGTGGTTCTTCCAAAACCGTCGCGCGAGGGTTATACCTTCGTCGGTTGGTACGATAACGCCGAATTTGAAGGCGAAGCGCTTTCGGGAGAATTTGTTTTGCGCGGCGAAACGGTTTTTTATGCAAAGTGGGAAATGATCTGCGGTTCGGTTACGTTCGTTTCAAACGGCGGTACGGAGTATGAAAAAGTCGACGTGCAAGGTCAAAAGGTAGCGCTTCCTACGCCCGAACGGGAAAACTTTGTATTTTCAGGTTGGTACGATAACGCCGCGTTCGAGGGGACGGTATATCAAGGGGATATGATTCCCGCGGGCGATATCACGTTATATGCGAAGTGGACGTATGCAGCCATCGACGTAACGTTTGATAGCATGGACGGGAACGACCTTTCGATTATGCAATATACGGGAACGGCATTAGAATTGCCCACCCCCGAGCGTTACGGATATACCTTCGACGGGTGGTACGAACAAAACACCTATTTAGGAACGGCGATGGAAAGTCCGTATGTTCCTACGTCGGACGTAACGCTTTATGCAAAATGGTCGAAATGTACGTATCTCTATTTGTATTACGGTGAAACGCAAGACTGGAAACGGTTTGAATATCAAGAAGGGGACGTTATCACCCTTTCGGAACTTTACGCGCTTTATACGCCGGACGATTTGGAAGTGGAATCGCTCGGAAGCGTCGGTTACGCACCGTTCGACCACTGGGCGTACGAAGGGGAAACGGACGCGACGGCGGTCAAGGTTACCGATCCGATTACCGTTGGAAGTGAAACGATTATTCTTCTTGCACAGTACGACCGTACGGGAGTTCCGCCCAAAGTTGCGATGACGTACGATCAAACGACGGAAACGTATACCACGACGGGGCGCGTTGGACACGTTTTCTATGATGAAGGAAAGGCGTACGGCGAGTATTCTATGCGCGTTGCAATGAACAAAGGCGTTGCGGGCGCGGTTGGCCCTGCATTCCGTATGAATATGCCGAATACGGACGATCAATACGAAGCGGATTGCTATTATATGGCGGCGCAGGTTTTACCCGCGACGGGGAATTTCCAAGTGTTGCATATCAACGGTTCGTGGAGCGCGGGCGGGCATTTTAGCGGATCGCAACTGCAACTTGCCACCCTTCCGCAAACGTGGCAGGATTATTATAACGGCTTGAATTCGGGCGAATTGATGGGGGTTACCATCAAAGTTGTTTTAACTGCGGACGATATGTGCGTTTATATCTCCGATTACGGAACGGTTACAAGCGAGCAACTCATTTGGCGTTATCGCGATAAATATAGCGACACGACTTTGTTAGACAGGTATTCGGGAACGGGCTTTGGACTCCGCTCTACAACGGCGGGAAAGATCATTTACGATATTGAATACGTTCCTTACGAAGAGGTTACCTTCCGCGAAACGTATCGCGACGAAAGCATGTTCACGCTTCCCGTCGGCGCGTCTTTGGATGCGATCAAAGGGTGGGATAGCGACGTAATGTACGAAGATGAAAACGACAGTTCTACCGCATACCTCTATCAATTTGTAGGTTGGAGTTTACAGGAAAACGGAGAGATAATCGACGCCATTCCCGGGGCGTGTACGCTCTATGCGGTTTATGAAAAGGTTACCGAAAACCTTTCCCTCATCGAATACGTTGTCGACGGGCAGACGTTCCGAGAAACGGCGGTTAAGAACGGGGGGAGTATTCGTGATTTGATTTCCGCGACAAAACAAACGGAAACAAAGCAAAACGGTAATATTGTAGAATACACCTTCGACGGGTGGTATTTAGAAGAAACGTATCAAACGAGGGTAGACGATACCACGGTATTCAACGGCGACGATTCGATTTACGCAAAGTTTATTTCCAAGGAAACGCGTAACGGATTTTTGGTAACGTATGACGAAAATGGCGTCATTTACAGTACGGTAGGCAATCGCAGTACGGCTGCGGGAAATCAAGGAATTACGTTTGACGGGGCTAACTCTGCGCTCACGCAAGCGGGAACGGAACTTACTTATCAACTTACGTTTTATAAAATCGACGTTGGAGATTCGAATTGCCGCGCGCGCATGATGCTGTTCGTTGAGGACGACGGTTTGATTGATATCACGGGGACAAGCGGACAAAATACCGTATGGTTTGACTTTTCGACGGCGTCGGGACAACTCATTCTCGGCAGTAAAATCGGCGGAGAGTCAACGTCGACGGGAACGGATAAAAGTATTAATAACTACGTTACTGCATTGACCGATTTATCCGTTGATTGTCCTTATCGCGTTTACTACGAATCGCTTGAAAACGGCGACAAAGCGGTGTTCAATATCAAAATGAAATACGGCGTAGATGCAAGCGGACACGGTTGGATGAAACTTTATATCCAAAATTCCTTGATCTATACGTACGGATTTACGGCGGATGCCGCAACACATACGACGACGGACGGCAAAACGCTTTCAATGGTCGACGGCGAAGTCGTTTGGGATCGCGTGTGCGACGGCGATAACCATACCTGCTCGGAAGGCAACTTTATCTATTTCTACAATTATATGACGGGCGGAAATCTCGGCAACAGCGTAGGAATTTGGTCTTGGGGCGGAGAAGTGAACAACGGCGGATATGCGGTATCCAACATTCAATCAGTTGCAATCAAGGAAGGAGGGGAAAAACAATGAAAAAACGTTCGGTTATTTCAATCGGTTTGGCGCTTATGTGCACGTCGACGCTTTTACCGGCGTTCCCCGCAAACGACAAAGAAGTTGTCGCGGTAACGGGAAACGGCGGTTACGAGTACGTAACGCCTACCGAGTTCAAAATCATAAACGGCTATAATTATAACGTAAGTAAGCCGTTTGTAAATTCTCCCGACAGTTTCGAGGCGTGGATCAAATTGCCCGAAGCGTCGCTCGGCGGCGTAATTATGGGGAATTGGCACAATCACGACGGTTTATTTAACACTGTGAACTGGGAAGTGAATGCGTTAGGTCATTTTTCGTTTGTTTGGGACGACCGCTCGATATCGCATACCTTTGACGAAAGTCCGAGTCTTCTGGATAATACGTGGCATCACGTTGCATTAGTCAGAACGGAAAATGCGTTCACCTATTATTTGGACGGCGTCGTTGAGGGAGTGTTTGAAACGTTTTCTATGCCCGCAGTCAGTACGGCATCGATGAATATCGGCGTGGATAAATCGTCTTTCACGGACACCAAGAGTCCGTTTGATGGCGAGATCCGTCAAGTAACCGTGTATACCGATGCGATTTCGCAAGAGCAAATCGTTGCGGATATGCAAAATCAAGCCGTAGACGAAGGGGATACCGTATGCGACGCAACGCTTATGGCAAACTGGTATTTAGGGGAAGAGTGGACGAACGTCTTGGTGGAAAACAGTCTTGAAAGCGGACCTTTCGTAGAAATCAAAACGTATGATAAGTACGTAGGCGCCGATTATTCTTTCGGGGAATACGATTATACGTTTGTGCTTGTTCCCGATATTCAGGCGATGACGCACTATGAAATTCCCCGTTTGCACAATATGATGCAATGGTTGGTAGATCAAAAGGACGAATTGAAGATAGAGTTTGCCGTATTCCTTGGCGATCTTGCAGATACCGGCGCAAGCGAAACGGAATACGTTACTGCCGCCGCCGCGATGGATCGATTGAATAACGTCGTTCCCTATTGCTTTATCCCGGGAAACCACGATTACAACGATAATTTCAAAACGCGCGATACGACGCTGTTTAACAAGCATTTCCCGTATAGCAAACACAGCGCGCTTCCCGGATTCGGCGGCGTGTACGAAGAGGGGAAAATGGAAAATTCCTATTACCTCTTCAATGATTGCGGGGAATCGGGAACGGATTACGTCGTCATTAACCTTGAGCACAGACCGAGAACGAAGGTGTTGCGTTGGGCAAACCGCATTTTAGAGCAGTATCCAAACCACAGAGCGATCATCGCTTCTCACCAAATGGTTTTACCTGACGGAAGTTTTTGCCAAAACGTTTCCGCATCGTTTGAGGTGAATTCGTCGCAAACGATCTTTGATAATTTGATCTCAAAGCACGATAACGTATTTTTGGCGGCAGGAGGGCATCACCCTTACGACGATATCGTATGCCGTACGGACGTCGGTGTAAACGGAAACAAGATTACCTCGATGTTGGTGGACGGGCAGGGGACGAAATACCGCAGCGATCCCGAACAGGATATGTTGCTTCTCGTTCACGTCAATGAGGAAAAGAAGACGATGAACTGCGTTTACTATTCTCCCGAAAAAGAGGCGGTTTGGAATATCCAAAACCAGTTCCAAATCTCCATCGCCGACGAATTTAATCCAACCATCGGTAAATAATAAAAAATCTCGGACTTCCGTCCGAGATTTTTTACTGTCCTTCATAAAGATGTTATCATAAAGACACATCAATTTTTAATTCTAACTCGTCATTCGGACAAGTTGAGAAATGCTCCATACATGTTCATCTTTTATAACTCCAAATTGCCTTAAAAAATTATTAGGCAAAATGTAAAAATAACAATGATTATGATTATTATAAAGATGGTTTGGAATAATATCTTTTGGATCCAACCTAATTAAAGGCACAAGAATTTGTGCGGGTTGATTAGGGGAGTTGGAGTTGAGTAATAGTGTTTCATATTGAATAAAAACAAATACATTGCGAGGTAATTTCAAATCCTGAAAATCTCGCCGTGCTCGCTTCCATTCGAGGTTTTGTCCTCTTAAACATATAAAAGGATCTATGGATTGATATTTTGCGCCGCAATTTTTATAAACATTTTGTATTTTTCCGTTTGCATCAAAAACCCAAACGACCTGAAACCCGCATCTTGTATAAAATTCGCTTCGTTCAATAATTTCCGTCCGAGAAATAGGGCTGTGTTGAAATTCGATTACCGTACCGTTAATTAAGATATCCGCACGGTGTTTTATCCCGTTGTTTTCGATAATAACTTCTCTACATTCTTTTGGAAATTTTAATTGCCAGTCGTAGTGCCAGTCGCTCATATCATGTTTCCACGTGTCGCAATCTATTCGATTTTTATGAGCAAAATGCGGACGTATACAAAGCGAGGAGGTTGCCTTGATAATTAATTTTTCTCCGCATAGCGGACAAACGTATTCATGATCCTTTTTCGCGTCGGAGATTTCAACAAGCTCATCGTTGTCGTTGTTTATACATTTAGCAAAAAACATAAAAATTCCCTTTGGTAAAAATGTCAATAGTGGGATATAATTATTTATAAACAAAAATGAACCCATTTTAATCGTTCATAGATATATTAAATTATTATCAGAGGAGTATTTATTTGCAAACACTAAAAAACAACCTCATCCGATTTGGATGAGGCTTGGTGGACGATCAGGGACTCGAACCCTGGGCCCATTGATTAAGAGTCAATTGCTCTACCAGCTGAGCTAATCGTCCATATTGTGGTGGTCCATCCGAGATTCGAACTCGGGACACCTTGATTAAAAGTCAAGTGCTCTACCGTCTGAGCTAATGGGCCGCATGGCTGGGGTGGCTGGATTTGAACCAACGAATGCCGGAATCAAAATCCGGTGCCTTAACCGCTTGGCGACACCCCATTAGTTACAAAAGAGTGGGGCGGGCGACGAGAATCGAACTCACGACCTCCAGGGCCACAATCTGGCGCTCTAACCAACTGAGCTACACCCGCCATTATTATATTGGTGCGCCTGAAGAGATTCGAACTCCTGACACACGGCTTAGAAGGCCGTTGCTCTATCCTACTGAGCTACAGGCGCATACCTTGACAGCCTAAGCGAAGCCATTATCTCCTGCTTCTCTTAAAAAACGAATGGAGCGGGTGATGGGAATCGGACCCACGCGACCAGCTTGGAAGGCTGGGATTCTACCATTGAACTACACCCGCATCGCTGAATGCTTGTACATTCTATCAAAGTTTTTCAAAGATGTCAAACATTTTAAGGGTGTTTCACGAATTTTTTTGTAAAAATTTCCACTGAAAATTTTTCCACTCAATGTCTTGCAAATTTGAAAGAAAATATAAGAAACTTATGGCAAAATAATCGGCATCGTGATATAATAAATATGACTAAAAGGCAACTGCCATTGCGCGGAATCCGATAAAATAACAATAGAAGTTCAAAACCGCAATGAGGGGGATTATGATCATAAGCAAGATATCCTCCAAACGATAGCGAAGGCAAAACATTGTAACGTATACGGCGGGCGCACCGCCGAGTAAGGCGCAAAGATACAGTTTGCCGTCCGAACTTTTTTCGCCGTCAAGCCGTTTTTCCCGTTGTGCGGCAACGATTCGATATGCGCAAAAATTAACTGCAATAATATAGACGCCGAGCAAAAACGGAAACAAGTAAATCATAATTTCAGTATGTGCAATCTCGCATAAAATAAAGGTGTTGTATGGATAGTTTGAAGGAATTATATAAAATCGGAAGGGGGCCGTCGAGTTCTCATACGATGGGGCCGGAGCGCGCCGCGCGCGACTTTATACGTCTTGTCCCGAATGCGGACGGATATCGCGTCATCTTTTACGGTTCGCTTGCTTTGACCGGGAAGGGGCATTTATCCGATTTTGCGGTTTCTTCCGTTCTCGGTGCGGAAAAAACGCAGATCATTTTTGAAAAACAAACCCAACAACTTCCTCATCCCAACACCATGCGCATTTGTGCAGTCGATTCGGAGGGGAACGTTGTAAAAGAACGCACGTATTTATCCGTCGGCGGCGGGAGTATCCGCGCGTTGGACGAGAAAGAGGAGCGGTCGCGCAGCGTATATCCTTTTTGCAGTTTTCGCGAAATCAGAGAAGCATGCGAGCGCGAGGGGCTTACCATCGACGAATTTGTTTTCCGCTATGACGACGGCGATATCAAAGACTATTTGAAACGCGTTTGGCGTTCTATGCAAGATACGATTGCGCGCGGGCTGAATAAGACGGGAGAACTCCCCGGCGATTTGCACATTTTACGGAAGGCGAAAACGCTCTCTTTTTCGATTGCGGGGGAAAGCGCCGCTGCGCGTGAAAAGCGTACCGTGTGCAGTTATGCGTTCGCGACGGCGGAAGAAAACGCGTCGGGAGGAACGGTTGTAACGGCGCCGACGTGCGGGGCGAGCGGGGTTCTTCCCGCGGTGTTGCAATACTTGAACAAACGGCTTGATTTAAGCGAGGAAACGGTCGTTTCCGCCCTTGCCACCGCTGGGCTTGTGGGAAACGTCGTCAAGCGCAACGCGTCCGTTAGCGGCGCGGAGGCGGGCTGTCAAGCGGAGATCGGGACGGCGACTGCAATGGCGGCAGCGGCGGCTTGTCGTATTTACGGATATTCTTTGGAAGAAACGGAATATGCGGCGGAGATCGCCTTGGAGCATCAACTTGGGTTAACGTGCGATCCCGTTCACGGCTACGTGCAAATTCCCTGTATCGAACGAAATGCGGTTGCGGCGCTTCGAGCGCTTGACTCCGCCGAACTTGCCCACGTCCTTTCGGGAACAAGAAAAATCTCCTTCGACTTGATCGTCAAAACGATGTACGAAACGGGGAGAGACCTCAATGCGCGCTATCGCGAAACGAGCGAGGGTGGGCTTGCGGAAACGTATGGAAAAGGCTGTTAAAAAAGCCCTCGCTTTGAAGCGAGGGCTTTTCGTTATGCATTCAAATATTCTTCCAACGCGCGGGCGAGTTGGTCGGGGCAAGACGTGTTTTGACGGCAACGGATGCCTTTGAGTAGGGGAATAATTTCCGTTGCGGGCTTTCCTTCCACGAGTTTTGCAATTCCTTGCAAATTTCCGCTGCAACCGCCGATAAACTTGACGCCGTGAACAATTCCTTTATCGTCTACGTCAAAAATAATCTGCTTGGAACACGTTCCTTTTGTCGAGTAAGTAACCATTTTTTTCACCTCATTTAATCTACCAGCGTGTCGTATACGACGGAATAAAGTTCGGATGCTTTATCTTCCCATTTCTTATAGATGTTATTCGCCGTTTTTTTGTCGGGAACGACAAATTTCAATTCAAGCATAGGCTGAACGGGGGCGAGAATTTTCAAAAATACGGTATAAGTGCCGTCTTTGTTTTGATAATAGTCCGATTTACATTCCTGTTTGTTGCGGTATTTCGTACTGTTATTTTTGATAAAGCGGGAAATTTCCTCCCGCATACTTTTGGGGATGTTGATGTAGAAGTTTGCAAGACTTTCTCTGCCTTCCGGCGTGATGGTGTAAAGTGCGTCGTCCTCGTTGGGAATTTCGCAAATAAACCCGTCGCCGACAAGTTTATGAATGAGCGTAACGCAGTCCATATAGTTGATCCAGTCGTTGGACGTGGAACACATATCGACGAGTGTTCGCTCGGAAAGCGCCGTTTCCATTTTATCGAACACGAACAAAATAATTAATTTGTTGACGGAAGTTTCACCTTTGACTTGCATGTTTTTCTCCGTAAAGTGTTTCGGTTGTTCGGGCTCGAAAGGATGAAATAAGTCGCTTAAGAGATAAGCGACTTATTTCTGTCTCGAATGTAACGTTTATGCCGCAAACTTCGCGAGTTCTGCGAGAAGTTCATCGCAGTCGTCGCTGTAAATTTCTACCGTAAGTGGTTTGGAAAGGTCTAAACTGAAAATGCCGAGAATGGATTTTGCGTCGACGACGTATTTTCCGCTTTTCAACAAAATTTCACATTCGCTCGCTTGTGTTACGGCAACGAACTCTTTTACCTTTTGTGCCATTTCAAGAGAAATTTTGACCGATTTCATGGTGTATTACCTCCCAATTATTTTCGTGAACATATTATACATAAAATTAAAGATAAAATCAAGGTATTTTCAAAATTTTTCTTTATCATTTTACTTTTTTGTGCTATAATAGCAGGGAAAAGGATATTTCTTATTCAAATTGCTCAACGGAGAGGATTGCGTATGGAAATGAAAGTTGAAAAGATTGCACGTTTTTTAAGCGTTTGCGACGAGTTGATTCACGGAAAATTTATTTTTGCCGATACAAAGATCGGGACGTTGTTAAAGGCGATTGCGGGAAGTGAGGATTTAACCGCATTATTTTCTGCGGTAACCGATCGATTTGACTATCTCAACGCCAAAAAGGAGTGTTTACGCTTCCCTGCGGAACGCGGATCGTCGCACGGCGCGATATTCGTTCCTTCCGAACGGGGGGATTTTTTGGCGTTCGTCTTTTGTATTCTCGTTGAAATTGACAGCGGATCCATTCGCTTTAACGATTTTCTTCTCCGATATTTTTATGAGGACGGCAGTTATACGGCAAGTTATTCGTTGTTTGTCGACCGCATCTTGTGCCCTTTCCGCGATATGATCGCCAACTGTTTCCCTGAAGCGGGAAAGTTCGGCCGCGTCTATCGCGAACAAAAGGAGGAAGAAGAGGCGCTTTCCGTTTTTTCCGAACAGTTGTTGCGGGAACGGGCGCGCATTCAAACGCTTTCCATTGAAGGGGAAGAAAAATCCGCCGCCGACGTAATGTTATCCGAATTACAAAACGCTGCGACAAGAAAGGATTTGGAAGAAATTCGTGCGCTCTTGTGCGGATACGCCTACTTTTTGCGCGTCATCGGCTCCGAAGGGGATGCGAGTGGAATTTTTTCAACGGCGGAGCGGCTTTGACGATGAAAGAAAGTACGGTTAAAAAGAATTACGTCTTCCGCGGAAAAATCCTAAACGTGCGGTGCGACGACGTCGCCTTGGAGGACGGGACGCCTTGTAAGCGGGAGATCGTCGAGCATACGGGCGGTGCGGCGATGGCGTGCGTCGTAGACGGGAGCGTCGTGCTTGTGCGGCAATATCGCTATGCTTACGGGGAAGAAACGTTGGAAATTCCCGCGGGGAAACTTGACGCCCGAGAGGATCCTTTGTGTGCCGCGATTCGTGAATTGCGGGAGGAAACGGGTTTGATTGCCAAAAATCCCCGTCATCTTTGCACGTTTTACCCTTCTCCCGGATATACGGAAGAAAAGATTCACGTTTACCTCACGACGGAAGTGGAGCGGGGAGAGCAACAACTCGACGAAGGGGAGTTTTTGAACGTGGAATATCTCCCGCTTGCCGATGCGGTGCAACGCGCGAAGAGGGGAGAAATTAAGGATGCAAAAACGTTGATCGCCCTTCTTCATTTACAGGAAAAATAAATGACGCCCGCCCGTGAAATCACGGGCGGGCGTTTTTACGGAATGAGATGATACGGAATCAGTTGCAGCAACCACAACCGCCCTTACCGAAAAGGGACGAGAGGGTTCCGTTCTTGCACAGACAGTATGCAAGTGCCGCGAGAATAGGCCATCCGCAACCGTTGAATACGTTGCAGGAGAAGGAATTTCCGCACGTACCGAGAATGAGCAGGATGATGAGAATCCAAAGACAGCTGTTGCCGCTTAAACAACAATTCATAGTTTTTCCTCCTTTACGAATACTGCGGAGGATATGTAGATAAAAGTTCCGCAGTCGTTATACTAAATACTATGACGGCACTTATAAAAAATGTTACGGGCACAGCCGTTCATTTAGTTGCAAAAAGCAGGTTGTTTTGCTATAATATTATTTGAATTCCACGAGGAACGACACGTTTCGGTCGTATCCGTATACCGTGAATTCAATAAGATTTATTTCACAGACATTTCGTAAGAAAGTTTGATGGAGGCATTATGCAGTTGAAAAAGTTTTTTACGCCGCAAAACGTGGCGTACCTTGCGGTTTTGACGGCGCTTGTCGTCGTGTTGCAGTTTTTTGGCGGAACGATTAAAATTACCCCCGCAACGAGTTTAAGTTTCGTTCTGTTACCGATCGTGCTCGGCGCGGTGCTTTTAGGTCCTTTTGCGGGAGCATTTTTAGGCGGGGTTTTCGGGCTGATTACCTACCTGTTCGGGGTAACCGGGGCGGATTTCTTTACGTCGGTACTCTTTCAATCTCATCCGTTTTTAACGGCGCTCGTTTGTTTTGGAAAGGGGATTTGCGCAGGGCTTGCAGCGGGGTTTGTTTATCGGCTTGTAAACAAAAAAAACGCATACGTTGCGCTTTTTTTAGCCGCCGCCGCAACGCCGATCGTCAATACGGGCTTGTTTTTACTCGGCATGATTCCGATGGCGGAAACGCTTACGCTCAACTTTGTAGAAGAGGGTTCTACGCTCGTTTATTTCTTATTTATCGGTTGCGCGGGAATAAACTTTTTAATAGAACTTGCCATTAATTTGGTCGTTGCGCCTGCTCTTTTTCGCGTGGTGCAAGTGGTAGAAAAACAACTCACCAAGAAAAAGAAAAAAACGGAGGAAGAATCGTGATTATTTGCATCGACGTCGGAAACAGCAACGTAAAATTTGCGGTGTTTGACGGGGACAAGTTAAAATTTTCCTTCCGTGTCGCGACCGACTTAAAACGTACGTCCGACGAATACGGCGCGCAACTTATCGGGATGCTTGCATTCAACGGTGTAAAAGCGGAAGAGATCAAGGGTGGAATTTTTTCTTCCGTCGTTCCTTCGCTTGATTACACGATTGAGCACATGCTTCGCAATTATTTGGGGATCTGCCCCATGCAACTTGCGCCCGGGTTAAAGACGGGGTTAAATATCCGCGTGGAAAATGCGCGTGAAGTCGGGGCGGATAGAATTGTCAATAACGTTTCCGCG
Organism: Clostridia bacterium; assembly: GCA_017621735.1. Taxonomy (GTDB): domain Bacteria; phylum Bacillota; class Clostridia; order Christensenellales; family Borkfalkiaceae; genus Gallimonas. The sequence goes on from JAGASM010000042.1 coordinate 13,111, forward strand.
ATTCAAAAGTACGGTTGCGGAAAGCCGATGATCATCGTCGATTTTGGTACGGCGACGACGTTTAATATCATCAGCGGCGAGTATGAATTTATCGGCGGCGTCATTGCTCCGGGGATCAAAGGTGCGCTCGATAGCCTTGTAAACGGCACGGCAAAACTTCCCCGCGTGGAAATTGAAGCCCCTAAAAGTATTATAGCAAAGAATACGGTTACAAATATGCAAGCGGGCATTGTATTTGGCTTTGCAGGGCTTGTAGATTATATCGTCAAAAAGATTAAAAAAGAACTTGGAACGTCGGACGTTCTCACGATCGCGACGGGCGGGTTTTCGGAAACGATTGCGAAGGAAACGCCGTGCATCGATATCATTGATAAGATGTTGACGCTCGACGGGTTGAAATTCTTATACGATTTGAACGTAACGGAGGAAGATAAAGTATGAAAAAAGTTGGCGTAGCAATTCTCGGACTTGGCGTTGTCGGGGGAGGTACGTATCAAATTTTAACTGAACATCGCGAGTTTTATCGCAAGACGCAAGACGTCGATATCGTCGTGGAGAGCGTGCTCGAAATTAACCGTGAGCGCGCGCTTGCGCTTGGTGTTCCCGAAGAAAAGATCGCGTCGAACATTGCGGAAGTAATCAGCAATCCCGACGTCAATATCGTCGTTGAGGTAATCGGCGGAATCGGCGTTGCGCGTGAGTTTGTCCTTGCGGCGCTCAATGCGGGAAAAACGGTTGTTACGAGCAACAAAGAACTCTTTTGTAAATATTCGCACGAGTTGGAGCGCGCGGCAAAGCGTCAAAACGTCGGGCTTTATTTTGAGGCGAGTTGCGTGGGTGGTGTTCCGATTATTCGCACCCTTTTGGACGGCGTTCAGGCAAATCATATTACGTCGATGATGGGGATCATCAACGGAACGACCAACTATATTCTTACCAAAATGTCGGCGGACGGCGTTGGGTATGAAGAAGTAGTCAAAGAAGCACAGCGCTTGGGCTATGCGGAAGCGGATCCTACGGCGGACGTCGAGGGGTATGACGCCGCGTATAAACTTTCGATTCTTTCTTCGCTCGCATTCCACACGAAAGTTCCGTTTGCAAAGGTATACCGCGAAGGGATTACGGGGATTGCAAAGGAAGACATTTCTTACGGGAAAGAATTCGGTTACGTCTTGAAGTTGCTCGCGATCGGTAAGAATTCCGAAAAAGGAATCGAAGTGCGCGTACATCCGACGTTTATCAAAAAGGAACACCCGCTTGCCTCCGTCAATGACAGTTTTAACGCCGTATATTTAACGGGGGATGCTGTGGACGACGTAATGCTTTACGGACGCGGTGCGGGCGCGCTTCCTACGGGTAGCGCGATCGTAAGCGATATCATCTATGCGTCTACGCATAGCGAAAACAAGTATTCCACCTTTAAGAACAACGCATCGGCGGAAAAGGACGTGAAGTTCGTGCAAGACTTTGAGAGCGCGTACTACATTCGCCTTACCGTGGAAGACCGTCCCGGCGTACTTGCAAAATTGTCGTCCGTCTTTGGAAAATACGGGATTTCCATCGTGGAAATGATTCAAAAGAGTGCGGGGGAAGACGGAAAAGTTCCTCTTATCTTGATTACGCACACCACGAAAGAGTTGTCTATCCGCAATGCGGTCAATAAAATCAACGCATTAGATGGCGTTGGACAGGTCGATAGCGTTATTCGCGTCGTATCGTGAGAATCAGCCGACGGCAATCCCGTCGGCTTTTTTTGAAAAAGATGAAAAAAGCAATTATACTTGTCAATGCTTATACGCAATCGGATACGGAACTCCACCAACCCAACCGATTGAAAGAAGAACTGCAATTACTCGGTATACAGACGGAAATTTGCCGAAACGACTTTTTTCCCGCGTACGTTGCGGGGGATTGCCTTGCCACGCGGTTAGAGGACGTTGATTTTTGCGTCTACCTCGATAAAGATCCGTATTATTCTCAAATTTTAGAAGGTTGCGGGGTTCGCCTGTTTAACTGTGCGCGCGCCGTGTTTGATTGCGACGATAAAATGCAAACGAATATCCGCCTTGCAGCGGCGGGAATTCCCGTTGTAAAAACGTTTTCTTCTCCGCTTTGCTATACGCAAACTTCCGCAGTTAACGAGGGGGCGTTGGACGTTCTCGAGCGGGAACTTTCTTATCCGATCGTGGTAAAGGAATGCTTCGGTTCGCTTGGAAAGGGGGTGTATCTCGCCGAAAATAGAGAGCAACTTTCCGCATATGCGGAAAAGTTCAAACTGAAACCGCACGTTTATCAACAATTTATCGCGGAAAGTGCAGGGGTTGACGTGCGCGTTATCGCGATCGGCGGGGAAGCGCTTGTCGCTATGAAACGCAGTTCAAAAACGTCCGATTTCCGATCGAATATCGAACTCGGCGGGAGGGGGGAGTCGTATCCGCTTGACGATGAAATTCGCGCGCTGTGCGGAAAAATTTCCCGCACGCTTTCGCTTGACTATTGCGGGATTGATTTGCTCTTTACAAAAGACGGCTACGCCGTTTGCGAAGTCAATTCGAATGCCTTTTTTGGCGGGATAGAAAAAATTACGGGCGTGAACGTGGCGAAAGCGTATGCGGAATACATCAATCAAACCATTTATGGAGGGGGAAAATGATTCGTTCTATTTCACAACTGAAAAAGATCGTCCACCGCCGTGCAAAAGAAGAAGAGATCATGCGCGACGAAGAGGGGCGTGCAATCATTGAAATGACCGTACGTCGGGATGAGGATTTTCTTTCCGATTATTCGGTGGGGCGCAGTCCGCAAATTTGCGCAACGGTTGCGGATTTTTTAGACGGTGCGGCAACGTCTTTTTCTCCCAAAGAATCGCTTACCGTCAACGTGTATAGCGACTGTATCGACGAAGTGGAGCAGGAAGTGTACCGATCCGCAATGAAAGAATACTATTTTCAAAAATGCAAGGAAAATGCCTTTGAAAGAAAGCGTAACTTGATTGCGTCAATCTTGACGGGAGCGGTCGGCACGCTTGTTCTCATTGCTACGATTTTGTTTTCTCATTTGTGGGAGAATGCCGTTGTGGCGGAAATACTCGATATTTTTGCTTGGGTATTCCTTTGGGAATGTGCCGATTTGCTTTGCTTACATGGCACTTCCCTTCAACTGACTCGTCGACGTTATTTGCGGCTTTACGACGCAAAACTTGTCTTTTTTCCGTTAAATCAATCAAATTCATAGTACTATGTCAGGCATAAATAGTAAATTGTAAGAAAAAAAAGAGGCAAATTTGCCTCTTTTTACCATAAATTTGTATAAATATTATATTTATACAAAATTGATTGACAATATATGATTGCTTGTTCCAAGGTTAAATATCCTTTTTTGGCATACTCATCAATTTCGCTTTTTTCAGTTAAATTTATAAATGTATTTTCTGCAACAGTATATGTGTATATTGTTCCAATTGTTTGGTTGGGGTTAAATTGTATATTTGAATATTCAATGTTGATTTCTGCAATATTGGCAAACGAGTGGTGGTATGAAAAATAACCGTTTTTTAAGTCCCCCCAAGAAAACACGGCAGATGAATAATCATATAAATACATTCCATTTGCGTTATTAGAATATACTGACGTGCTGCAAAGGAATTTTTTATAAGATGTTTTATATTTAAAACTTCTATTATAGAGCATATTTCCTTGTGAAGTTTGCTTCTCAAATACGTAGTCCCCGTAAGCATCAACTGTGGCATGCGTCATAAACATATCCAAGACGATGCTAATATCTATAATTATATTTTGTTCTGGGGAAGGTTCGCTTGGATTTTGATTTTCTTGTGGTGAGTCGTTACAACCCGCGGGAATTAATAATAAGAATAAACTTAATAATAATGCCAGTTTCTTGCTTTGGTTTCTCATTTTTCCACCTCATAATAAAAAATGCGCCAACCGAAGTTGGCGCACAAAAACACAAACTCCGATTGTCGCTAAACTAATCTTAAATGGCAATAGGTGTTACCTATATTGTTTAAGTGGAATTTGCATTTTATCAAATTCATAACAATATAGGAAATTCAGCGTAATAATACACTACGCCTAAAATTGCCATTTAATTAGTTTAGCCTACTTATTATAGCACTAATTTTTAATTTTAGCAGGAATATCAATATAAAAACTCGACCACATGGTCGAGTTTTTATTGCGTTTTGTTAAACAATCAAGTTGACAATGCGTCCTTTGACGACGATACATTTTTTTACGGGTTTTCCTTCCGTGCGCGCCGCTACTTCGGGGAGCGAAAGCGCAAACGCTTGAATTTCCTCATTCGTCATAGAGTTGGAAATCATTGCGCGGACAACCATCTTGCTGTTGACTTGAACGGCGTATTCCGTTTCGTCGAGGACAAGTGCGTTTTTGTCTTCCACGGGATATTTTTGCTCGAATACAAACGTCTTTTCACCCAACTGTTCCCAAAGTTCTTCCGCAAAGTGGGGAGCGCAAGGTGCGATCAAAAGGATGAGGTCGCGAACCGTTTCTTTCAAGAGCGCAACGTTCTTTTCTTTTTCAAGGGAATCGTATTTGACGATTGCATTCAAAAGTTCCATTAAGCGTGCAATCGACGTATTGAAGGAAAAGGCTTCCATATCCCGCGTGATGCGTTGAATGGCGCTATGACGTGCAAAGTTGAGTGCCTTTTCATCTGCGCCCATATCCGTCATCTTATTGTTTTTATAGTCGTTGATCTTTAAGACGGTCTTTTCAATGCGGTCGAGGAATTTTGCAATTGCTTTAATTCCGTCGTCGCTCCAAGGTCCGCCTTCCGTATAGGAGAAACCGAACATTAAATACAGTCTGAATACGTCGGAGCCGTAAGTAGAAACGTAATCGTCGGGAGAAACAACGTTGCCCTTTGATTTGCTCATGCGGTTTCCGTCGGGACCTAAAATGATTCCTTGGTGTACAAGACGGCGGAAGGGCTCGTCAAAGTGTAAGTATCCCATATCGCGAAGGGCTTTGGTGAAGAATCGCGCGTACAAAAGGTGCATGCAAGCGTGTTCCGCGCCGCCGACGTACGTATCGACGGGGAGCATCTTATCCACCGCTTCCGTGTCGAAGGGGGCTTTGTCGTTGTTTGCATCCGCATAGCGGAGGAAATACCAACTCGAACACACGAACGTATCGAGCGTGTCGGGATCGCGCGTTGCCGCCTTTCCGCACACGGGACAGGTCGTGTTCATATACGCCTCGTGCTTGGCAAGAGGGGATTTTCCGTCCGGCTTAAATTCTACGTCATAGGGCAAGCGAACGGGAAGATCTTTTTCGGGAACGGGCACCGCGCCGCAGTCGGGACAATGAACAACGGGAATGGGCGCGCCCCAGTATCTTTGACGGGAAACAAGCCAGTCGCGCAAGCGGTAATTGATTTTTTGACCGCCTTTTCCGAGTTTACAAATATGTTTTGCAATGGCAACGCGCGCTTCTTCGCCGACGAGCCCGTCAAAATCAACGGAATTGACGACGATTCCGTCCTCACAGTAAGGAAGTTGCGTTTCGCCGCCCTTTTTCTCGATGACCTTTTCGATGGGAAGGTTGTATTTTTTTGCAAATGCAAAGTCGCGTTCATCGTGCGCGGGAACTGCCATAACCGCACCCGTACCGTACGTGCAAAGGACGTAGTCGGCGATATAAACGGGGACTTTCTTTCCGTTTACGGGGTTGATGCAGTATGCGCCCGTAAAGACGCCCGTTTTTTCGCGCGTCGTGGACATACGGTCGATCTCGTTTGCCTTTGAAGCGTATTCAACGTAGGCATCGACGGCGGATTTTTGGTCGGGAGTGGTGAGTTTTGCAACGAGGGGGTGCTCGGGCGCAAGAACAACGTAGGTTACGCCGAATACCGTGTCGCATCTCGTGGTGAAGACGCGAATTTTATCGCCGCTTTCACAGTCAAATTCAATTTCGCAACCCGTCGATTTTCCGATCCAGTTGCGTTGCATTGCCTTTGTCTTTTCCGGCCAATCAATGGTGTCGAGTCCGTCCAAAAGTTCTTCCGCATATTCGGTAATTTTGAAAAACCATTGCGTCAAGTTTTTGCGCACGACTTGCGTTCCGCACCGTTCGCAGCAATTATCGATGACCTGTTCGTTTGCCAAAACCGTTTGGCAGGAAGAGCACCAGTTAACAGGTGCTTCTTTGCGATAAGCGAGTCCTTTTTTATACAGTTGAAGGAACATCCATTGCGTCCAACGATAGTAATCTTCTTCGCACGTTTTAATTTCCGCCGACCAGTCGAACATGGCGCCCATTGCGCGAAGTTGCGTTTCCATCGTTTGAATGTTTTGTTCGGTAGAATCTTTGGGGTGAACGCCCGTTTTAATTGCGAAGTTTTCCGCAGGCAAACCGAACGCGTCGAATCCCATCGGTTGGAAGACGTTAAATCCCTGCATTCTCTTAAATCGCGCGTAAGAATCGCTGGGGCCGTAGTTGTACCAGTGCCCGATATGCAGTTTTGACGCGGAAGGATAGGAGAACATTTCCAAAACGTAATGTTTGGGCTTGTCCGTATCCTTTTTGTCGAAATTGTTGAATTTGGCCTTTTCCCAACGGGCTTGCCACTTTTTCTCAACCGATTTCATGTCCATGATAATGTTGAACTCCTTAAATAATCTACCGAGATATTTTACTACTTCAAACGGGATAAGTCAAGCGCAAAGGCATAAAAGAGTGGGATTTTCGTCATTCCGATAAATAAAAACAAAAAACGGGCATACAATAACGGTGTGGAAGAGATTGTCGTTACCGAACGGAAAGAGCAAAGCGCATATATTACCTATTTATATAATTCTCTTGCGGCGTATTTACAAAAGAAAGGGGGGAGAGGAGAATTGCTCTTCGGGGGCGAGCGCGCAGCACTCAAAATCAAAGGGGCGGACGATACTGCGCGCGCCTTTTTACGCGATAAGATTGCGGAGATCGTCGGGATCGGTTATAAATACCGATTTTTGAGAGAAAGATTGTCCGTTTCGCTCGGTGAACGGGAAAAGCGTTGGCTTATTTCGGCGTTGATTGCGGCGGACTACGAAAGCGATAAAGCGTACATCAAGCGCAGGCTTGAAGGCTCGGATGAGTATGCCGTCGACGGCTTTTACCATTTTAGACTGCATGCGCTCAAAGAAAAATGGCAAAAGATTGCAGATTACGTTCCGCAGGGGTTTGCAGAGGACGATTTGCGGCGGTTTTGCGATTTCTTGATCGGAGAAAGCGATAAAAAGATTTTTGTGCGTGGAAATGCGGTGTTTGGGGAAAATTTCGTTCCGACGCGAAAAAGCAGGCTAACGGGGGTGGAAGAAACGGAAACGGAAATTTTGCTTTCCGACGCGGGGGTTGTGTACTGTCTTGGCGAAGTTGATGATTCGGTTGGGGATTTTCTACAAAAATATTATGCCGAGCGCGCCGTTTTCTCTTGACAAAAGCAAAAATTCGTCGTATGATAAGGGGGATAAAGACAAGTAGCGTAAAAGGTTGCGATACAGAGAGTAAATCCTTTGGCTGGAAGATTTGCGCGCATATTTTACAAGCGAAACCACTTTGTCGTCCTTATATATAGTGTGATTGAGCGGCCGACGTTATCGGCAATTAAGGTGGAACCGCGCAAACGTTTGCGTCCTTAAATTTCCCGTAAGGGAATTTTTAAGGCGCTTTTTTTATTTTCTAATATCATTTGATACAATGGAGGAACGTATGAATATTATTTTGAAAAATGGGGACAACCTTTCCGTAGTTGACGGGGCAACCTGTTTGCAAGCGGCGCAAGCCATCAGCGAAGGGCTTGCAAGAGCGGCGGTTGCGGCAAAGGTGAACGGCGAACTCGTCGACTTGAACAGCGTATTAAAAGAAGGCGATGCGTTAGAACTCGTAACCCTGAAAGATAAAGAGGGGCTTGAGGTATATCGCCATACTTGCGCGCACGTGCTTGCGCAAGCGTTAAAGACCATTTATCCCACTTGCAAACTTGCAATCGGTCCCGTCATCGACAACGGGTTTTATTACGACGTCGATTTTAAGACGCCGATTTCCATGGAAGATTTTGCAAAAGTCGAAGCGGAAATGAAAAAGATTATCAAGAGTAATCTTCCTATCGAACGGTTTACCCTTCCTCGCGAAGAGGCGATCGCGCTCATGAGTAAATATCACGAAAATTATAAGGTGGAACTCATTCGCGACCTTCCCGAAGGCGAAGAAATTTCCTTCTATAAGCAAGGGGCGTTTACCGACCTTTGCCGCGGCCCGCACCTTCCTTCTACGGGAAAGATCAAGGCGTTTAAGCTTGTTTCCATCGCGGGCGCATATTGGCGCGGGGATGAAAAGAAGAAGATGCTTACCCGTATCTACGGCACGGCGTTTGCAAAGAAAGAGGAAATGGACGCCTATTTCGAGATGTTGGAAGAGGCGAAAAAGCGCGATCATACCAAACTCGGCAAAGAAATGAAATTGTTTGCGCTGTTGAACGAGGGAAGAGGGTTTCCTTTCTTCCTTCCCAACGGAATGGTGTTAAAGAATATCCTCATCGATTACTGGCGTCAAATTCACCGTCGGGAAAAATACGTTGAAATTCAAACGCCGATGATCATGAACCGTTCCCTTTGGGAAACTTCCGGCCACTGGGGGCATTATAAAGAAAATATGTATACGACGAAGATCGACGGGGAAGATCACGCAATTAAGCCGATGAACTGTCCCGGAAGCCTTCTCGTCTACAAACTTTCCCCGCACAGTTATAAAGATTTCCCCATCCGTATGGGGGAACTTGGGCTTGTTCACCGCCACGAAAAGAGCGGACAACTGCACGGGCTCATGCGCGTCCGTTGCTTTACGCAGGACGACGCACACATCTTTATGCTTCCCGAACAAATCACGGCGGAAATTAAAAACGTCGTCCGTTTGATCAACGAAGTATATACGTTGTTTGGATTTAAGTACCACGTCGAACTTTCCACCCGTCCCGAAAACAGCATGGGGAGCGATGAAGACTGGGAAGCGGCGACGAGCGCTTTGCGCGAAGCGCTTGACGAACTTGGGCTTGCTTACGTCGTCAACGAGGGGGACGGCGCGTTCTACGGACCGAAGATCGACTTCCACCTCGAAGACAGCATCGGTAGAACGTGGCAATGCGGAACCATTCAACTTGACTTCCAACTTCCGCAACGGTTCGAACTCGAGTACGTCGGAGAAGACGGCATGAAACATCGTCCGATTATGATTCACCGTGTTTGCTACGGATCGATCGAACGGTTTATCGGCATTTTGATCGAACATTTTGCGGGAAAATTCCCCGTTTGGCTTGCGCCCGAACAGGTCAAAGTGCTTCCTATTACCGACCGCGCCGCGGACTATGCGCAAGGACTTGCGGATAAAATCAACGCGCTTGGGCTTCGCGCTTCCGCCGATCTTCGTAAGGAGAAACTCGGCAGAAAGATTCTCGATGCCGAGATGGAGAAAGTTCCGTATAAACTCGTCGTCGGCGATAAGGAAGTGGAAGAAGGTACCGTTTCCGTCCGTAGAAGAGGGGAAGGCGATATCGGCGCGATGAGCGTGGATGCGTTTATTCAAATGCTCAAAGACGAGGACGAAAGCAAAAAGATTTTCTAAAAAAATCGCGTGTTTTTTTGAAAATAATCAAAGAAAACCGAGAAATTTGTTTGACAAAGCGAATGGATTGTGTTAAGATAATACAGTCAAAGTAGAAGGCAACGCTTCTCGCCGTGCGACAAAGGTCGGCACGAGCACATAAAATTGTCAGACAGCGCAATATTTGCGTGTTTTGTTCGGATTTTACGGGTTGCATTCTATGCGACCCGTTAATTTTTTGTGAGAGGTAAAAAGTTATTAAAACGCAGAATCAGTTGAACGGTGAAATTCGCGATCGCGAAATCCGCGTGATTTCGTCTACGGGAGAAATGCTTGGAATTATGTCGCCTGCACAGGCGCTTCGTCTTGCGGAAGAGGCGGATTTAGATCTCGTCAAAATTTCTCCGAATGCCGTACCCCCCGTATGCAAGATTATGGATTACGGCAAGTTCAAGTTTGAACAGGCGAAAAAGGAAAAGGAAAACCGCAAAAACCAAAAGGTAGTGGAAATTAAAGAAGTACAACTTTCCATGACCATCGACGTCGGCGACATTAACGTAAAGGCAAAACATGCGACGAAGTTTTTGGAAGCGGGCAACAAGGTGAAGGTTTCCATTCGTTTGCGCGGTAGACAAATGGCACATGCAAACCTCGGTAAGGACGTCATGATGCGTTTTTACGAAATGCTCAAAGAGGTTGCTGCGATTGAAAAACCGATTGCCATGGAAGGCAGAAACATCATCATGATTTTGGGACCTGCCAAAAAATAAGGGAGTCATCCGCTTTTTGCGGGGATTACATAAATTGATAAACATTAAATGGAGGATAAAAGTATGCCGAAACAGAAATCGCACAGCGCGTCTAAAAAGCGCTTCTGGCTCACCGGTAGCGGAAAAGTAAACCGCGCACACGGCGGCAAGAACCACAAGGCTGAAACCAAGAACAGAAAGAGAAAGAGAAATCTTCGCCAAGTAACTCTCGTAGATTCTACGCATGAGAAGACGGTTAAGAAGATGATCCCTTACAAGGACTAATAGGAGGACAGTTGAGTTATGCGTATTAAGAGAGGCGTTAACGCCGTTAAAAAACGTAGAAAGATTTTAAAACTCGCCAAGGGTTACTGGGGCAATAAGAGCAAGTCGTACCGCATCGCACGCGAAGCGGTTATGAAGTCCTTGAACTATGCGTACATCGGAAGAAAGAGAAGAAAGCGCGATATGCGCGCTCTTTGGATTGCGAGAATCAACGCTGGTGCAAGAATGAACGGACTTTCCTATTCCAAATTGATGCACGGTTTGAAAGTTGCCGGAATCGATTTGAACAGAAAAGTTCTTTCCGACATCGCTATTACGGATGCAGCGGCTTTTGCGGAACTTTGCGCAAAGGCAAAAGCGGCTCTTTAAGAGTAAGACAAAAGCCTTTATTGTATAAAGGCTTTTTTGCCAATTAATCGAATGGTTATCGTATCGAAAAACAATTCGCTCGTCAAGGAACTTTCTTCGCTGAAAGAGAAAAAATTCAGAAAGCGGAGCGGAACGTTTCTTGTCGAAGGGGAAAAAATGGTACGCGAAGCGGTTGCGTGCGGTATGAACGTCCGTATGCTTGCCGTGCGGGACGGGTACGAAGGGGAAACGTATTCTCTTCCGACCACCGTTTTCGGTGAGGACGCCTTTAAGGCGATTTGCGACGAAAAAACCCCGCAAGGAATTTGTGCCGTCGTTGAAATTCCCACCTTTTCCGTTCAGGCGCCCAAAGAAAGTTGTCTTGTTTTGGACGGTGTGTCCGATCCTTCCAACGTAGGGGCGATTATCAGAACTGCGAATGCTGCGGGATACCGTGAGGTGTATTTCATCGACTGTGCCGATCCGTTTTCCCCCAAAAGCGTCCGCGCAAGTATGAGCGGTGTGTTTTTCGTGCGCGTCATGCAGGGGACAAAAGAAGAAATACTGTCCGTGCTCGACGGAATTCCATTTCTTGCGGCGGATATGAATGGGGAAAATTTATTCACCTTTCAAGCGCCCGCAAAATTTGCGCTTTGTATCGGGAACGAGGGAAACGGGCTTTCCGCATCCGTTCGCGAACGCGCCGATTATACCGTTCGGATTCCGATGGATAAAAATACGGAAAGTTTGAATGCTGCAGTTTCCGCATCGGTGGCAATGTATCTACTCAAACAAAAACAATTTCAGTTGCAATAAAGGAGAAAAATATGTCCGGTCATAGCAAATGGCATAACATCGCGGCAAAAAAAGGGAAGGCAGATGCGGCGAGAGGAAAAATCTTTACAAAACTCGGAAGAGAACTTGCGGTAGCTGCAAAAGGAAATCCGAATCCCGCGACCAACTCCAAGTTGGCGGACGTCATTGCGAAAGCAAAGGCGGCAAACATGCCCAACGACAATATCGAACGTTCGATTAAGCGTGCGGCGGGGGAAGTCGGCGAAAAGGATTATAAAGAACTCACCTACGAAGGATACGGCGTGGCGGGATCTGCCGTCATCATCACGACGCTTACGGATAACAACAACCGTACGGCGGGGGACGTTCGCGCAATCATGTCCAAGCACGGAGGCTCGCTTGGAAACACCGGTTGCGTTTCGTATATGTTTGATACGAAAGGATTGATCGTTGTAGAACGTACGCCCGATTTGGATGAGGATACCGTAACCGAGTACGCAATCGACGCGGGCGCGGAAGACGTCGTTACGCAAGAGGACGTATTCGAAATTTATACGGACGTTCCCACCTTCTCGGAGGCAAGAAAAACGTTGGAAGAAAAAGGACTTTCCTTCCTTCAGGCGGAAATTACCATGATTCCGCAAAGCAAGATCACGCTTCCTGCGGACAAGCTCGAAACGTTCAACAAAATGCTTGAGAAGTTGGAAGACAACGACGACGTCCAAGAAGTATATCATAACGTAGAACTTCCCGAAGAAGAGGAAGAGTAAAAAAAATTCCCTACGGGGACTTTTTGCGTAAAAGGAGAAGATTATGTCCATACGAGAGACGTGCCAACGTGCAAAAAACAGCGTTTCTGCCGTTGCTTACTTAAAGGAAGAAGAACGCAATCACCTTTTGACGGTTGCCGCAAGCGCTTTGATTGAAAATTCCGAATATCTTTTGCAAGAAAATGCAATCGACGTGCAAAACTGCGACCGTGGGGAGCAATTCAAAGACAGGCTTACCTTGACGCACAGTCGGATCGAGGGGATTGCGGAAGGACTCTTAAAATTATGCGCGATCGCTTGTCCCGTCGGCGAAGTCATAGAACGTCATACGACGGAGAGCGGGCTTGATATAACCCGCGTTCGCGTTCCGTTCGGCGTTGTCGGCATTATCTACGAGGCTCGCCCCAACGTTACGGCGGATGCGATCGGACTTTGCTTGAAGAGTGGGAACGCCGTCGTATTGCGCGGGAGCAAAGACGCGTACCGTTCGAATGCCGCAATCGTTTCCGTAATAAAGCGTGCGTGGGAAGAAGAGGGGTATTGCGCGGAGTTTATCCAACTCATTGAAGATTGTTCGAGAGAGGGCGCGAAGGAATTCATGCGCCAAAACGGTATTTTGGACGTGTTGATTCCCCGCGGGAGCGCTTCTTTGATTCAAAGTGCGCTCGAAAATGCGACCGTTCCCGTCATTGAAACGGGCACGGGAAACTGCCACGTTTATTTACATGAGAGCGCCGACCTTGAAAAGGCGATTCCGATTGTTATCAATGCAAAAACGCAGCGAACGAGCGTTTGCAATGCGGCGGAAAGTTTGGTCGTGGACGAATCGTTTGCGCAAGAGCATTTGTGCGAAGTGGTCAACGCGCTCATGGAAAAAGGGGTTGAGATTGTCGGCGATGAGCAATCGCGTTGCATTTGCAAAGAGATTTTACCCGCCGAAGAAGGGGATTTTGCAAAAGAATTTTTGTCCTTGAAAATTTCCGTTAAAGTTGTAAATGGCGTGGAAGAGGCAATCAACTTTATCAACGCACATTCGACCAAACACAGCGAAGCGATTGTTACGGAGAATGAAGAAGCGGCGAAAAAGTTTTTTGACCGCATAGACTCTTCGTGCGTTTACTGGAATGCATCCACCCGTTTTACGGACGGATTTGAGTTTGGGTTTGGCGCCGAAATGGGCATTTCCACGCAAAAACTTCACGCGCGCGGACCGATGGGGCTTCGTGAGTTGACTTCGTATAAGTTTATCATTCAAGGGAATGGACAGGTAAGAAAATAATAAAACGTATTTGTTTTTTAATGACATTTTCGTGTATAAAACCTTTCGCTTTGCACAAATTTACGTGTAGCGAAAGGTTTTTTTCGCTTTTTGATATCGTAGAGGGCGCGGATTGATTCGCTCCTCCTACGAAGAGGGACGCCGAGCGGCGTCCCTTTGTGATTATTCGCCCTTATTTTTCATACAATATACGGATGAAGAAGGTGCTCTCTATTTTGTCGTACGTATTATGCTTGGCGGTCGTCCTTTCGACCGTTTTCTTTCCCAAAGAGAAAGAGTCGGAGGTTCAACCGACGGTTGTGCGCGTTTGGAACGTAGATACGTTTGAGGGCGGAAAGGGTTCGCGAACGGCATTTTTGAAAAAATGTGCAAAAATAGCGCAGGGCAAAACGTCCTGTCGTTATCTCGTAACTTCTTACACAAAAGAAGGCGCGATCGACGCAAAACAAAGGGGGGAGGTTCCCGATATTTTATCGTTCGGGATAGGGCTCGACGTATTTTTAGAGAATACGCTTGCATTGAACGGTACGTTTATCGGTGGACAAATCGACGGTAAAACGTACGCCGTTCCTTGGTGTCGGGGTGGTTATTATTTGTTTTCGCTCACCGATTTTGAAGGGGAAGGGGAGTGCGCGATATCGTGCGGCGGGGACAATTTGACGGAAGTGTCGGCGGCAATGTCGGATATTACGGGCAAATGCTTGCCGTCGCTCACCGCGTACGTGCAGTTTTTGAACGGGGAATTTGCCTATCTTTTGGGGACGCAACGGGATATTTGTCGGTTTTCCGCGCGCGGGGTTTCCGTTCAATCGAAGGAATTGATCGCCTACAACGATTTGTATCAATACTGTTCGGTACTTACGCAAGACAAGTGGGAGGAATGCCGATTGTTTTTGGAAGTGCTTTTCTCCGACGAGGTGCAAAATACCCTCGATTCGATCGGTATGAAGAGTGTTTTTCAGGATGGAAAGAACGATGCGACGGCATACACGACGAGTGTTTTTCTATCCGATCAAGCGCGCGGAGAGTTGCGTTCGCTCGCAAGCAAGAACGAACGGGATAAAATGCTCGCAAATTTTATAAAAAAGGTTTGAAATTTCAAGCAATGTGTGGTAAAATGAAAGAGAACGAAAATACGCGCTTATACAAACGGATTACGGAAGCGTTTCCCGCTTTGCAGGCGGAGGCGAATTTTTCCTTTCGCTCGCATACGACGATCGGCTTGGGCGGGATCGCAAGCGTCGCTGTGTCCCCATCGACGACGGATGAATGTGCGAAACTTCTTTCCTATTTCAAACGGGAGAGGATCGCCTATTGTTTTCTTGGGGCGGGGGCAAACGTTTTGCCTTCCGACGGGTATTTTGACGGCGCCGTCGTGCGCTTTCAACGATTGAAATGCACCTACCTCGAGGGAACGCAGTTATACGTGGGTGCGGGCATCAACGGCACTGCGCTTTGTTCGCTCGGAAAATCGGCATCCGTCAGCGGATTTGAACCGTTTATCGGGATTCCGTTCACGGTCGGCGGCGGCGTAGCGATGAATGCAGGAATTGCACAGTCGCACTTTGAAGACGTCGTCGTGCGCGTTACGGCGGTAGACGGCGGAAAAATCCGCACGTTTTCTGCAAAAGAATGTGCGTTTCAAGAGAAAGACAGCGTCTTTTTAAGGGAAAAAATTGCAATTACGGGCGTTTTGCTAAAAGGAAAGTATGCGCCGCGCAAGCGCATTTCGGAAAACGAGTGTTTTTACCGTATGCGAAGGAGCGGGTTGCCCAAAGGCCGTAGCATGGGTTGCGTATTTGTCAATCCGAGCGGGATTTCGGCGGGACGGCTGATTGAAGAGTGCGGATTGAAAGGAACCCGAATGGGCGGAGCACGCATTTCGGAGATTCATGCAAATTTTATTATCAACGAGTGCGGAACGTTTCAAGACGTCGCTTTGTTGATCGATTACGTAAAACGGGAAGTCGCAAATCATACGGGGATTGTTTTGCGAGAGGAAATTCGTAGGATTCCATGACGGAGAATACATATGTTATTAACTGCTGATTATCATACTCATACGCCGTATTCGCACGGAAAAGGAACGGTACTTGAAAACGCAATTCGCGCAAAAGAAATAGGACTTGAACAAATCGGGATCACCGACCACGGATTTTCGCACGTTATTTTCGGCGTTCGTCGCCGTCAGGTGGAAAAACTTCTTTCAGAATGCCGAGAGGCGGAAGAAAAAACGGGGATTCGCGTTATTTTGGGAATGGAAAACAATATTCGCGGTCGGAGCGGGAACGTTGACTTGACGGAGCGGGATTTTGAACAGTTTGATTTGTTCCTTTGCGGAATGCACCTTGTGATCTATTACTCATCCGTATACGACGCGTTTCAACTCGGTGCGGCAAACTATCTTCGCACACAGTTGAAAATGAAGCCGACGAAACGCCTTTTGCGCGACACGACAAACGCCTATATCAACGCGGTGAAAAATCATCCGATCGACGTTTTGACGCACCTTAACTATCTTTGCTTTGCCGATGCGGTAGAGGTGGCAAAGTGCTGTCGCGACTATGGAACTTATTTGGAAATTAGCGGAAAAAAGACGCACCTTACGGACGAGGAACTGTATCAAGTCGCGCAGACGGGGGTGAGGTTTGTGGTAAATTCTGACGCGCATTCCGTCGATCGAATCGGCGATATTGCTTTGGCAAAAGCGCAAATCGACCGCGTTGGAATTCCTTATACCCAAATTGACAACATCGACGGAAGATTGCCCGTCTTCCGCCTGCAAGAGTATAAAAAGAGGAATCTTTAAGTGGCAAATTTTACTTGGGAAATTAAACGTGAATTGCTTTCTCCGCCCGAAAATGCTTGTTGTAAAGTGGCGGAATGCGCCGCATATTTGCGAACGAGCGGGAGTATCACCTCTTCTTATCAAGGGTTTGGGTTTGAAATTGTCAGCGAGAACGAGCGAATTGCGGAATATTTTATCAATTTGTTTGAAAGCGTTTACGGGATCCGTTTTGTTTTGAAGGACGCCACCGTCGATCCAAAGCGTGAACGGGACAAGTTGACCTTTGCCTACGACGGGGAACGCGCTTCTCAAGTATTGCAAGAAACGGGCGTTTTGCGTCGGGACGAAGGGGGTTTTGCAATCAACTTCGGGCTTTCTCCTTATCTTGTAGAAAACGACTGCTGTGCGCTTTCTTACGTGAAGGGGGCGTTCTTGGGCGGCGGAAGTTGCACCATACCGAGCGGGAGCGGAAAGACGGGGTATCACTTGGA
Source organism: Clostridia bacterium (assembly GCA_017621735.1). Lineage (GTDB taxonomy): Bacteria > Bacillota > Clostridia > Christensenellales > Borkfalkiaceae > Gallimonas. Next base: position 30,239 of record JAGASM010000042.1, read on the forward strand.
ATTCGTATTCTCCTCTTACGTCATTGCGGAAGAGTTTTGTTCTTTGCTTGCATCCTTTGAATTGCTTGCCCGTATGGTCAAGCGCGGGGATAAAACGGTGGTTTACTTAAAAAGCCGCGACGAACTTTCCGACTTTTTCTCACTCATCGGCGCGCACGGCGCGTTAAAACGGCTCAATTCCGTTTCGGAGGCGCGGGAAGAAAACAACAAAGAGAACCGCGTCAATAATTGCATTGTAGGCAATATGGACAGAACGGCGCAGGCGAGCGCGGAACAGGCGATTGCCATTTCCGCAATTAAAGACCGCGTGGGACTTGATTGCTTGGAAGCGTCCCTCCGTCAACTTGCGGAGGCGAGAATAGAATTTCCGATGGAATCGCTTCGTCAACTTGCCGAACGGTTGGGCGTTTCAAAAAGTTGCCTCAATCACCGCATGCGAAAACTGATGGAAATATATCACGATTTGGATGAAACGTTATGACTGATTTCGTACATTTACATTTGCATACCGAGTACAGTTTGCTTGACGGGGCGGTGCGCGTAGACGATTTGATCGACCACTGCGTGAAAAGCGGCATCAACGCCGTCGCGGTTACCGATCACGGAAATATGTATGCCTCTCTTTACTTTGCGGAGGAATGCAAAAAGCATAAGATCAAATACATTGTCGGATGCGAATTTTACGTCGTGGACGACTATAAAGAGCACGTTTCGCAGTCGGCGGATCACCTCGTCTTGCTTGCAAAAAACAAGGCGGGATATATCAATCTCGTTCAAATGGATTCGCTTGCTTTTGTCGACGGATACTATTACCGTCCGCGCATCGACTATAAGACGTTAAAAGAACACTCGGAAGGGGTAATCTGTCTTTCCGCATGTTTGGCGGGGCGGATTCCGCGCCTTTTGATGGCGGGCGATTACGCGGGAGCAAAGAAGTTTGCTCTTGAAATGAAAGAAATTTACGGGGAAGATTTTTATCTTGAAATTCAAGATCACGGACTTGCCGAACAAAAACGCATCTTGCCCGATATCGTTCGTCTTTCCGAAGAAACGGGAATCGAACTCGTTGCGACGAACGACGTACACTATTTACACAAAGAGGACTGGGAAATGCAAGACGTCCTCATGTGTATCCAAATGAAAAAGACGCTCGACGATCCCGACCGTATGAAGATGGGGACGCGTGAGTTTTACATGAAATCGGGGGACGAAATGGCGGCGCTGTTCCCTAATTTGCCTCGCGCGATATCCAACACGCGCGTGATCGCGGATAAGGTGTCCGAGGTGGATACGCCGTTCAACTTAAAGGACAACGGTTCTCCCGTTTACGATAAGTCGCTCATTCCGCTCTATACTGCGGACGACGGAACACCCTCTCCCGAATACTTAACCCGCCTTACTTGGGAGGGCTTGAAGGGGAGATATCCCGAAATTACGGACGAAATTAAAAAACGCGCGGAATACGAACTTGATATCATCATCAAGATGGGGTTTGCCGATTATTTCTTGATCGTGTGGGACTACATCAACTGGTCGCGCTTAAACGATATTCCCGTAGGGCCCGGGCGCGGTTCGGGCGTCGGAAGCATCGTCGCGTATTCCATCGGGATTACCAACGTCGATCCGCTCCGCTACGATTTGCTCTTTGAACGCTTCTTAAATCCCGACCGTGTTTCCATGCCCGACTTTGACGTCGACTTTTGTACGGCGCGTCGGTATGAAACGATTGAATACGTTCGCCGTCGGTATCATCCCGAAAACGTCGCGCAGATCATCACCTTTGGTACGCTTGCGTCCCGTGCAGTCATCAAAGACGTTGGGCGCGTCATGCGCGTTCCTTATTCGGAAACGGATCGCGTTGCAAAACTCATGGACGGAAAGTCTACCATTCGCGAATTGCTCGGCTTAAATCTTGAAAAATGCCGTAAAAAGGTGCAAGAAACGGAGGGGGACGTCGATAAGCACGACGAGGCGCTCAAAAAACTTTCCGATCAAGAAAAGAAACGCAACCCTGAATTTATCGAAATTTACGAAACGGATGAAACGCTGAAACGCGTCATAGACATGGGGTTAAAACTCGAAGGAATGCCCCGTAATACGTCCATGCACGCGGCGGGCGTCGTCATTTGCAGTAAAAAGATTGCGGACAACGTTCCTCTTTCGCGCAACGGCGAAGATATTACGACGCAGTTCGATATGAAAGAGGTGGAGTCTATCGGAATGCTCAAGATGGACTTCCTCGCGCTTACCACGTTGACGGATATCAAAAAAGCGCTCGACTATATTTTGGAAGATACGGGCAATACGGTTGAATTTGATCAAGCGTGCGCGGATCCCGGGGCGTATCAACTTATTTCGGAAGGGGACACGGACGCGGTGTTTCAACTCGAACAAGGCGGGATGAAACGGTTTATGAAACAGTTGCAACCCACTTGTTTGGAAGACTTGATTGCGGGAATTTCCCTCTACCGACCGGGACCGATGGACTTTATTCCCGACTACTTGAAAAACCGCAGCGATCCGAAAAATATCAAATATTTGACTCCGCATCTCATTCCGATTCTTGAAAAGACGTACGGCGTCATCATCTATCAAGAGCAAGTCATGCAAATTTTCCAAAACCTTGCAGGATATTCGCTCGGACAAGCGGACCTCGTGCGCAGAGCGATGGCAAAAAAGCACCGCTCCGAACTGATGGCGCAAAAGGACAAGTTCATCTACGGCGACATCGAGCAAGGGGGGAATATCACGGGTTGCGTATCCAAGGGAATCCCTGCGGAAGTGGCGGCGGAACTGTTTGCGCAAATGGAAAGTTTTGCCTCCTATGCGTTTAACAAATCGCACGCTGCGGCATACGCCGTCGTAACCTATCAAACGGCATATTTGAAAAAATATTACGTCAAAGAATTCCTTGCGGGCGTCCTCAATAACCGCATTGACAAAATCGACGAAATCTCCAAATACGTCGTCTACATGAAGGAAAAGAACATCGCCGTTCTTCCTCCCGACGTCAACCTTTCCAAAGCGTATTTCTCCGTACAGGGGAACGGGCTTAGAATCGGGCTTTGCGCCCTTCGCGGAGTAGGGATTGCGGGAATGGAAAGCGTCATTGAAGAACGCGAAAAAAACGGACCGTTCCGCGATTTTTCCGACTTTTTGATGCGTTGCACCAAGTTTGTCAACAAGAGAATGGTGGAGGCGCTGATTTTGGGCGGCGCGTTCGACAGTTTTGGTCAAAAGCGTTCGCAGTACTCGGCGGTTTACGAAGATTTGATGCGTCGCATCTCGGCAATCGACAAACAAAAAGAAAGCGCCCAAATGTCCCTTTTCGGCGATTTTATCAAGGAAGAACCGCCCAAGGCGGACTTTCCGAATATTCCCGAGTGGGATTCGGCGGAACTCCTTTCCAAGGAAAAATCGGTGCTTGGCGTGTACGTAAGCGGACACCCGTTTGAAAAGTATCTTCATAAGTTCAAAAACAGTACCTTCCATTGCGGAATGCTTGCTGACTTTGAGGAAGACGAGGAAACGGGCGATCGCACGTATCTTCAAATTGCGAGCGGTCAAAGCGTATACGCGGGCGGAATTATTTCGGGGATTAAAAAACTCAATACAAAATCCGGCTCAATCATGGCGTTTATTACGGTGGAAGATATGTACGGGAGCGTGGAATGCGTCGCATTCCCCAAGGTCTACGAAAAGATCAAACCGCACCTTTCCATTGATGCCGTCGTTGCAATTACGGGGAAAATCGACATTAGCCCCGATAAAGCCCCCGTCGTTTTGTTGGACGACTTAAAAGAGGTGGACTCCGAGCAGGAAGAAACGCCCAAAGTCATCGTAGAGGAAAAGAAGGAACAAGTTCTTTGGATTGACGCGCGCGCGCTTTCCAAAGAAGATTTTGACGAACTCATCGATATGATGATGGGATATCCCGGAACAATTACGGCAAAAATATTAAACGGCGGAAAACGGTTTGAATTCTCCGTCAATTTGAATCGTGCATTTATGGCGGAATTGCGGGCATTTTTGCCTGCGGAATGCATAAAAGTTTTATAAAAAATGAAAAATAATCGGTAAAACTCTTTCCTTTTTTGTAAAACTTTGCTATAATAATTTGGATACAATGAAGCAACATCGGAGGAAGGTTATGAAGCGCATCGGTTTGTTGACAAGCGGTGGGGATGCTCCCGGTATGAACGCCGCCATTCGTGCGGTGGTTAGAACGGCAATCTACTACGGCATGGAGGTCTTTGGGATAGAACGCGGTTACGCGGGACTTATCAACGATCAAGTTATCCCTATGGACATGAGAAGCGTTTCCGACATTATTCACCGCGGCGGAACGAAATTGCGCACGGCAAGATGCATGGAAATGCTCACTAAAGAAGGAAAGGATCAAGCGGTCGCGACGCTGAAAAAGCACGGGATCGAAGGTCTTGTCGTAATCGGCGGGGACGGATCGTTCCGCGGCGCAAAGTGCCTTACGGAAGAATATGGCATTCCTACGATCGGAATTCCGGGAACCATCGATAACGACTTGGAATATACCGACTTTACGCTCGGCTTTGATACGGCGGTCAATACGTGTATCGACGCGATCAATAAACTTCGCGATACAATGAACTCTCACGAGCGTATTTCCGTTGTAGAAGTAATGGGACGTCATTGCGGCGATATCGCGCTCTATGCGGGCATCACCTCGGGGGCGGAAATCATCGTTGTGCCTGAAATTCAATTTGATATTGAAGATATCGTCATGCGTATCGACCGTTCGCGTGCAAACGGAAAGCACTCGAACATCGTTGTTATCGCAGAAGGCGTTATGTCGGCGGAAGAATTCACCAAGAAGTTGCAAGCAGTTACGCAATATTCCGTCCGCGCAACGAATATCGGGCATATTCAACGCGGCGGGTCTCCGTCGATGGCGGACAGAATGCTCGCTTCGCAGTTCGGCAATAAGGCGGTTCGCCTCTTGAAAGACGGAATCGGCAATCGCGTTGTCGGGATCCGCAAAAACGAAATTATCGATATGGACATCATCGAAGCGGTTTCCATGAAAAAGACGTTCAATTACGAATTGTACGAAACGCTTCAAATGATCTCTCTTTAACGGAATACAAGACGGGTGCTTTCGCCCGTCTTTTTTTGTATAGTAATACCCCGCGTTAGACGCGGGGTTCAGGAAATGTTAAACATATAATTCTTGAAAATGAAAACTCCTTTTGGTATAATAAAATTGAGGTCTGCAAACCCAACAAAAACCAAAAGGAGGACATTCAAG
>JAGASM010000043.1 GCA_017621735.1 Clostridia bacterium
ACTACAATGCGGAATGCGTGCATTTCCGTTCCCCACGACAAGGGCGCGGAATGCGTTCCGCCAAAGAACTCGTTAAAGTTATAGACAAGGCGCAAGTTGCCTTGGTACCAGCAGTTGAGGCACATATATCCGTCCCCTTGAATGGCAATATAAACGTTTTCATTCAAGTTCGGATTCAACCCGGGAAGGTGTACGAACAACTGCTCGTTCGTGCCCGTAAAGGCAAGGTCAAACGTGATTTCGTACTTGTTTTCCGCAAACCATCCGCTTGCGGGAACGCTAAATTGCGAATTTCCCGTGAGCGTTGCAACGCCACCGTCTACGCTAACGTAATTTTCCATTCCGTCCGTAGGGGTTGCAGCAAAGTCTTGGCTGTACAATACGACGGGGCATTCGCACTTATTTGCGCAAACGCTCTCTTGGCAGTCCTGATCCGTGCAAAGTCCGCATTCAGGGCACTCGCTTTCGCATTCGTGTGTAGGTTCCGTTGCATGTCCTTGACATTTATTTGCACAAACTGCTTCTTGGCAGGTTGCGTCCATGCAAAGTCCGCACGTCGGGCATTCGCTCTCGCATTCGTGGTGGCCTTGGCACTTGTTTGCGCAAACCGCTTCTTCGCACGTTGCGTCCATGCAAAGTCCGCATACGGGACAAATATTTGCGCAATTATGAACGGTCATCGCGCCGTATTCGGAAAGTTCTTGTGCGTTAAGCGCTTGATACGTATACGTAGCGTATTCCATCACGCCTGCAATTTCAAACAAACCGAGCGTAGTGAGGCTCCCCTTCGTCATCCCTTTTTCGGTGTAGGATGCGGAAACCATAATTTCGTTGTTGATGTAGTAGAAGATCTTATCGCCACAGGATACGACCTTCATCGTAAGCGTTCCTTCGGTGGGAAGGGAAATCGTTCTCCCGACGATCGTCGACCATCCAGCCGCTGCGTCGTAATGGAACAACACCGCTTGCGCTTTACCGTTTCCAAGCATATTCAACTGCGCGTTGATGCTCGTAGAGCCTGCCGCGTCAACACATCCCGTTTCGCTGTTTGCACCGCCGAGGATAAGCGCAATATTCGTATTGTTTGCCGTCGCGCCGAGCACGTCGTAGGTTGCTTCCACCTTCCAGTCGTCGCTCGTAAAGTTCAAAATAGAGTTGTTCGCATTCGCCATGACGAGTGCGGGAGCCGTCGTATCGTCTTCCATCACAACGGGACCTTCGATCTCTCTTACTTCCTTGATAACGAGGTTATCCATCGTAAAGAGATTTGCCGCCGTGGGGTGGAAAATAAGTCCGGAAAGCGTTCCCGCGGGAATCGCAACGCTTGCATTGTTGTTATTTCCGTTCGTCAATCCGCCAAACGCGCTGAGGTTGGTTGCAAGATATTTTGCGCCGTCGATCCAAAGTTCAATCGCGTCGTCTACAACGAGAATGCGGAATGCGTGCATTTCCGTTCCCCACGACAAGGGCGCGGAATGCGTTCCGCCAAAGAACTCGTTAAAGTTATAGACAAGGCGCAAGTTGCCTTGGTACCAGCAGTTGAGGCACATATAGCCGTCCGCTTGGATTGCAATATAAACGTTTGCACCCAAGTCGGGATTTAATCCGGGAAGGTGTACGAACAACTGTTGATTTGCTCCGCCTGCAAATCCGAGATCAAACGTGATTTCGTACTTGTTTTCCGCAAACCATCCGCTTGCGGGAACGCTGAACTGTACGTTATTTGCCGTGAGCGTTGCAACGCCACCGTCTACGCTAACGTATTCTTGCATTCCGTCCGTAGGGGTTGCCGCAAAGTCTTGGCTGTACAATACGACGGGGCATTCGCATTTTTCTTCACATGCGTCTTCTTCGCAAGTTGCATCCGTGCAAAGTCCGCACGTCGGGCATTCGCTTTCACATTCATGTGCAGGCGTATGACCTTGGCACTTTTCTTCACATGCGTCTTCTTCGCAAGTTGCGTCCGTGCAAAGTCCGCACGTCGGGCATTCGCTTTCACATTCGTGAGGTGCAGGCGTATGACCTTGGCACTTTTCTTCACATGCGTCCTCTTCGCAAGTTGCATCCGTGCAAAGTCCGCACGTCGGGCACTCGCTTTCGCATTCATGAGGCGTAGGCGTAGGCGCGGAGGTATCGCACGCCGCAAGACACAAGCCGAACGCCATTATGAATACCGTCAAAAGATACCATAATTTTTTCATAATCTTTTCTCCCTTATATATTTATCAAGAAATACTTCATTGATCCGATTTACTTACGGCGTCTAAACAAGCATGCTGCCGCAACCGAAAGAACACCGACACCCGCTACGGGAAGAACACCGATTACGCTGCCGCAACCGCTTTCTTCGCCTTGACCGCCGCCTTCGTTCCCATCGCCTTGGGTGTTCCCGTCTTGGGTGTTCCCGCCGCCTCCGTTTCCGCCGGTGGTCTGATCTTTGACAACAACGAAATTGCTATTGCTTTCCACGCCGTCGATGACACATACGACTTTATACGTGCCCGTTTCCGACTGCGTCATCGCATACGTCAACCCCGTTTCGCCCGCTACCACTTGGTCGTTTACATACCAAACAATAGACGCAGGCACAACGTTTTCGGGAAGATAAGTCGCGGTAAAGGTAATTTCTTCCCCCTTCGTCGCTACGCGTTGAGAGGATTCCAACGATACTTCGTATACGACTTCCTCCCCTTCTTCGTAGAGAATGGACGTCCAAGCCATATTCGTGGAATTGACAAGCGATACAACTTGAAGATCCCCTTTATAAATTCCAAACGTCTTGACAAAATCGCCCTCAATGACGACTTCGCCGTTGATACTGCACACAAGTTTAGGTCCTAAAACTTCCGTTTTTAATACGAGTTCCTCTCCCGTAAACGGAATTGCCGTAGCGGTATAATTTTTTAATCCCCCGTCAAACCAGTTGAGCATAGGAATAATTTCCCCGTTGCAAAGTTCCGCAACAAACGTAACCGTGTAGTTATCGCCGTTTGCCGAGGAAGGCGCAAGCCCGTTCAATCCGCAAAGTTCGATCTTTGCCGTTTCGGGCGTGGTGGGCATGGATGCCACCTCATATTCCGCCGTTACGGAGTAAGAATTCTTTCCAAGTTGCGCCGTTGCGATTTCGTTGCCGAAAATCTTGCTTTGCGATTCGCTTGCCTCTACCGTTTCGGTATAGGTAATATCTTCGAGTTCTTCGATCTCTTTCATCACGACGTTATCGAGATAATAAGCGGGATCCGCCGCCGATACGCCTTGGAAGTGGAACAAAAATCCGTCGATCGGGTTTTCGGGAATCGCTTTTCTTTCGCCCCAAACGTTGTTTCCGATATTTTGCAAACTTTGCACGAGATAACGAACGTCGTTAATCCATACTTCGATAATGCCGTTATAATGGACGTATCTTACGTGAAGATACTCATCGTTGATGATTTGGGGGGACGTTTGCGCAATCGAACCGTGCAACCAGTTGGTCGGAGCGCCCGTTCCCGTCGTCGCCGCGCCGCCGAGCGTGGTGCATTCGCATACCCAAGCGCCGTTTTGTTCGATGGACATATAAACGTGCCCGTTCCCTCCCGCAAGTTCGAGGAAGTGAATGAACATATACGTGTTGTTCGTCGTCGCGTCCATTCTTACGTCAAAGGAAAGTTCGTAGTTGTTGGAAGCAACCGCTTCTCCGTCGGCAAAACGGTATTCCCAAACGGCGTTCCCGTCGTTACCGGGTGCAGGTCTTGCAACGCCGTCCGTTACCGAAAGCCCGTTCAAGTCGGTCGGATTGCTCGAAAAGTCTTGTTCGTAGACGACGGTTTCTTCCGTTGCCGCTTCCGCAGTCCACTGCATCGTGGGGATTGCGGTTGCAACCAACCCGAGTGCCATTACGGCAGACGCCGCAAGCACACTCCCTTTCAAAATTTTTTCTTTCATAAAAGTTTCCTCCTTTTAATCTGTTTTGTAAATTGGATGGGACGGAACCGCTTCGAGGTTATTGCAAAGCACGCTTGCCGTCTCCGTTTGCACGTATTTTACGCTTCCAAAGCACTTTTCGCACGAATATAAACAACGTTCTTCAAACGCACAACCTTGCGTACGCGATTCCAAAGAGCCGACGCCCATCGATTTTAACGGGAGTTTCCCCTCCCCCTTAAACCGAGGATCGGGAATCGGTACCGCTTGAATGAGCGCCCGCGTATACGGATGGCGCGGCGTTTGAATGACGTCGCCGATATTTCCGCTCTCGACGATTTCTCCAAGGTACATGACGCATACTCTTCCGCTGCTTGCAATATACCGCGTCGTGGACAAGTCGTGCGAAATGTACACAAACGACATATTCAGTTTCGCGTTGAGTTCCTTCATCAAATTGAGAAGGGAAAGTCGAAGGGAAACGTCGATCATCGAAACGGGCTCGTCCGCTACGATGAGTTTGGGATCGAGAGAAATTGCCCGCGCCATTAAGATACGCTGCCGCTGTCCGCCCGAAAGTTGATGTGGATATTTCGTCAAAAACTGCTCGGACGGTTGCAGTCCGATCAGCGACATCAATTCTTCGATCCTCTCGTCGATTTGACTTTTTTTCCATTTTCGGTGCATCGTCTTAATCGGTGCATACAAACTTTGGTAAATGGTTCTTACGGGATTGAGCGCGGCGTAACTGTCTTGTTGAATGAACTGAATTTGTGCATACGAGTTGATTTTTTTGTCAAACAGTCCGCTTACTTTTTTTCCGTCAAACCAAATTTCTCCGCTTGTCGGACGGAAAAGCCCCGTAATAATTTTTCCGAGCGTCGTCTTCCCGCACCCCGATTCGCCGATGACTGCGACGATTTCTCCCGGATAAATATCGAGATTGACGTCTTTGAGCACGTGAATATTTTTTGAACCCAACTGAAGCCCGGGTTTTTTGAAGTGCATATTGATATCTTTTAATTGCATCAAAGGAGTTTGCTCATTTTGCATTTTATTCCCTCCTTAAATGGCATTTGCAAGTCGCCCCGCCTTGTAGTTGATACGTTTGCGGCTCTTCCTGCATGCACGCTTCTTGGCAATAGGGGCAACGCGGGTGAAATACGCATCCGCTGGGCATATCCAAAAGATTAGGCGGACTGCCTTCGATCGGCTTCATTTGCCCGATATCGCCGATGATAGACGGCGTTGCGCCGATCAAACCTTCCGTATAAGGGTGTCTGCGCTTTTCAAACACTTCGTCTACCGTGCCGTATTCCATCAGTCTTCCGCCGTACATAACGCCGATATAATCGGCAAAACGGGCTACGACGCTGATATCGTGCGTCATAAGCAACATGGAAATGTGTTTTTCTTCGTTGATTTTTTTCAACAGTTGAAAGATATAACTTTGCGTAATGACGTCGAGTGCCGTCGTCGGCTCGTCCAAAATGACGAGTTGCGGATCGAGAAGGAGCGCAAACGCGATCATGACGCGCTGTTTCATTCCTCCCGAAAGTTCGTGCGGATAGGAATTGAGGACACGCTCGCTGTCCAACTGCACGTAGCCGAGCAGTTCTTTACACCGCTCTTCCATTTGTTCTTTCGAAAGGGTTAAGCCGTGCTCCGTCATCGTTTCGTACAGTTGCTGCCGCACCGTCATAACGGGGTTCAGCGCGCTTTGCGCCGCTTGGAATACCATTGAAATCTTTGCCCAACGGAACTGTCTGATTTCTTTTTCCGAAAGTTCGTTGACGCGAATTTCCTTTTCTCCTTCGTCCGTTGTATCGTAGAAGACGATCTCCCCTTCCGCGACCTTCCCCGGCTCGGAGATGCAGCGAATGAGCGAGGACGAAAGCGTCGTTTTGCCGCTCCCGCTTTCCCCGACGAGCGCGGTAATTTTTCCGCGTTTGATGTCCATGGAAAGGTTTGTTACGGCGCGGAGGGTGTATTTCCGCAAAGGATAATCGATTGAAACGTTGCGAATGGTTACAATATTTTCCGTCATACTCACCTCACAATACCTTCAATCGGGGATTGATCGTTTCATCTAACCCCTGCGAAAGCATCAACGCCGCAATTTGGAAGATGAGAATCGCAACGAGCGGATAAAGCATAATGATAACGTTGTTAACGTTCATAAGCCCTCTCATTCTTGCCGCTTGAATGATAACGCCCCAGTCGGTCGGATTGTAACTTGCAAGCCCGACGAGCATGATCCCCACGCTGGCAAGAATACTTCCGCGCAAAATAAGGACAAAGTTGACCGCGATATACGAAAACAAATTCGGCATGATTTCTTTGAAAATGATATGCCCCGTACTCATATTCATAACGCGGCAAATTTGAATGAAATCGGATTCTTTCAAACTGATTACTTGCACGCGAATGGCGCGGCACAATCCCGCCCATGAGAATATGGAGATCATAAGCGCCATGGTGATCGGCGTTTCAATGGTAAAGAGCGCCGCCATCATCAAATACACGGGGAAGGAGGGTACGGATAAGAAAATGTTGACAATCGTCATAATAACACGGTCAACCCAACCGCCCACGTAACCGCTCAAAATGCCGAGTACCGTTCCGAGTGCAATGGATAAAAACGCCGTAAAAAAGGCAACTTGCAATACGCTGGACGTTCCGGATATCACCTGACGGAAGACGTCTAACCCCATCCAGTCCGTTCCGAACGGGTGCTCTAAAGAAGGAGCAAGATATTTGTTCGCCGTATTGACCGTTGAATCGTACGGGAAGAGAAGAGGTCCGACGATTGCGACGATCACGTAAAGCAAAATAATTGAAAATCCGATTGCCGACTTTTTGTTTGAATACATCTTCGTAAAGAAGATTTTGATTCCCCTTCCGATCTTTTTAAAGATTTCAAGCGTTTTGGTAAGAAATGCGGATTTATTTTTTGTCTTTTCCATACCTTACCCCCTCTTGACTCTCGGATCGATTAACGGATAAATCAAATCGACGATCAAATTTACAATGATAATCATGGCGGCGGAGAAGAACACAAGCCCTTGCACGACGACGTAGTCCTTACTCGTGATACGGGCGGTGATCTCCAAGCCGATTCCAGGATAGTTAAAGATACTTTCCAACAATACGGAGCCGCCGAACAGTCCGCCAAAGGCAACGCCGAACGACGCCACAAGCGGCAACAGCGCATTCTTGTTCATATATTTTTTTCGAATCGTGCGCTCGCTCAACCCACGCGCCCGTGCGGAAAAAATATAATCCGAGCCGAGAATCCCGATACAACTTCCGCGCATTTGCATGATCCAGTAACCCGTTTGAATGATTGCCGACGATAAAATGGGCAGCGCTGCGTGATAGAGTACGTTGAGAATAAAGTCGATATTAAATCCGGGAGTTACCGTAAAGATATCGAAATTGTTTTGCGAAGGGAAAATCTTCAACTGATAAGCAAACAACGTAACCATCAAAAGTGCCATCAAGTAATCGGGAATCGCACCCGTTACGGCAATGTACCCTGACGCAATCTTATTTGCGATTCCGTTTCTCCGTTGCGCGACGTAGCCGCCGATGGCAACGCCGAGGAAAAAACTGATAAACAGTGCAACGGAAGAAATAAACAGCGTCCAAGGAAGTCTTTGCTCAATGAGCAAATTTGCCGAAACACCTTCTTGCAAGTAACTTTCGCCGAGTTCCCCGCGCAGTAGACCGCCCACGTAGCGGAAAAACGCGGCAAAAATATTTTCGTTGGGGTTGTAGTTGAGCAGTTGAACGGCAAGTTCATACGCCCGTTCGTAAGGCAACCCTCTCGAATACTGCAACTGTTGCGCATAGATGTCGACGATATCCCCCGGGATTTGACGAAGCAAAAAGAAGAGGAAAATCGTCGTCAGGGCTAACGTAAGAAGCGAAAACCCGATTTTAGAAAAGATATATTCATTTTTCTTGAAGAAACGGAGAACCGCCCTCCCCGCCCGTTTGAACGCGGAGGGTCGTTTTGCCTCTTCATTCCATGTTTTTTCTTCCATGGGCTTCCCCCTTTTTTATTTGGGTTGGTAAATTCCGTTTACAAACAAGTAACTCTTTGCGTAAATCAAATTGTATCTTGCCATCGAGAGGAAATCATCCGTCCCTGCGGTGGGAATATAACTACAATTTTGCTCTACCGACCACTTGTCTTCAAAATCAAGTCCGTCCACGCGGGAAACGTTGATGGTACTTGCCGTGATGTTTTCAAAGAACTGTATGCCGTAGCATCCGTCTGCAATTCCGTTATTGAATACGTCTACCATGTACGAAAGTTCGTCCCCTTCCAAGTAGTACAACGTATTGATGTAGTCTGCGTATTCGTAGCGGTTGTTATCGCCGAATAAACCGTTGAACGTGAGTTTTACGTTCCCCGCTTTTTGAGGATTTGCGTCCGTATTCGAGTAACGGGGCAAGTGCATAATACGGGAATATACGTTGGAGAACTGTTGATACGATCCCGTCGGATAAGAGAACGACATGTTCAAATCGTTAAAGTCAAGCGTCATATCAAACTTGGAGGGCGTGCTTTGCGCTTCTCCGAGGAAGTTGGAGGATACGACCATATCGACGGGAATTCCGAAGTTTTCCAACTGTGCCGCCGCCGCTTGCACGGCGCTAACCGCAATCAGCGCGTTGGGCACGCCGATCTTCATGCGGACTTCACTCCCGTTTTTCTTCCAAGTTCCGCCCGATTTCGTCCATCCCGCCGCATTGAGAAGTTGCGCCGCCTTTTCGTGATCTTCGCTGTATACGGGAAGATCTGCAAGTCCGTCTTCGGACATGTACATTTTTGCTTCCGTCGGGCACATTCCCATTACGGGATAATAAGACGCCGTCGCATATTTGTTTGCAGCATCTTTGATTTCTTCCCTGTCAAACACGTAATTTAACGCTTGACGCACGCGAATGTCGGAGAAATACGGGCTATCGAGGTTAAACATAATGCCGTACGTTCCGGGGTCGTACATCTTGACGTTGACGAGGTTGGGGTTACTGTCAAGAATATATTCAAGCGTATCGGGTACGATATAACTGTCCCAATAATCGAGCGTATCGTTTGCAAGCAAAGAATATACTTGGTTGGTATCGCTGAACGAGTACAATTTTACTTGATCAAACCCAACTTTGTCCGCCGCCCAGTGATATTCGTTTTTGGTCAAAAGAATTTGCGTTGCCGAGAAACGGTCAAGTTTGAAAGGTCCCGTCGAAACGTACCATGTAGGACTGTATTCGTAGAACTCATCTCTGATCTTTGCAATTTCCGCGTCGCCCACACCGAGCGGATAGCGGTTAAACGCACCCCAAAGGTCGGTATTCGTGTTGACCGGCCATCCGTGCGTTTCTTCGTAGCAACGCTCTACGTAATCGAGGAAAGTTTCGTAATGAACGGTTCCGCTTACGTCGAGCCCGAGGAGCAATTCCTTCACCTTATTGACGGGTTCTTTCATCGGATTCCAAATAAACTGCATCGTTTGATCGTCAACGAGATGAATGTCGATCATGTAGTTGGTCGACGTCGGGTGTACGATGTAGTAGAACGACCAAATGTCCTTTGTCGTAACGGGATCGCCGTTGCTCCATTTTGCGTTTTCGCGCAAACTGACCGTCGTAACGCTCGCCTCGCTATACCCTTGTCCGCTGAAATAGTCGTACATATCCTCCCCGATCGTATCGATATAATCGATCAACGGTTCTTGCGTATGTACGGGCATTTCCGCAGCCAACTGACAGTATACTTCGTCCGTCGTGCGGACGTAAGAGTAAAGCCCTTCTACGACGAACACGTTAAACACGTCGCAGTTGGTCGTCGTATTGTAGTGATTGATAAGCCCCGTAGAATTCCAATGTGCGATCATTGAAAAGGAGGAATCTCCCTTCGGTCCGCCGCCGCCGCCGCCTTCTCCGCAGCCTACCGCGGAAAGCAACATCAGTCCGGAGAGCAACCCCGTTAAAACACGTACCGTTTTCTTACCGTTTTTCATTTTTTTCCTCCTTCCTTTTCTTCAAGTCGGCTTTCTTTTCTTTCTTTGAAACGAAGCATTCCGTGCACGATTGCACAAAGCGCAACGTTCAATACGATGGTAAAGATCAGAATGTACCACTCCGCCGTATAAGGTGTAACCATTAAAAATACGATTAGACTTGCAATTGCCATAAATAACGCCAACTTTATGACAATCGACCAAACGTTATCCTTCATGCCTTCGCCTCCCGTACGCTCAATTTGACGTTTTCAAAAGCAACCGTCGTGTTTTGCGTATAGATACCGAAGTTTCCGATTTTCATATCAAACATGCGGGCGTTCATGGCAACTTCGTCGTTTACGTAGACGACGAGGACGCTTTCTTCCACAATACAAGTGATCTGATTCTTCTTCCCGGGGAGAATCGGGCAATACCGCTCGTGTTCGACGAGGGAATGTACGTTGCCGTCCTTTCTCGGAATTTTATCAAAAGTCAAGCGGTTGTAGCGCGGCTCGAATTTTAACTTATAATGGAAATCTAATCCGCAACTCTCCCTGAGAATTATTCCAAATTCCCCGATCGTGTCGGTTGCGATAAACTGCATTTCGATTTTACAATTCGCGGGCATGTCGTTGAGCATTTGCACGTTCATACCGTCGTTTCTGCCGACGAGATAACCCGACGCCGTCTTTTCTACCTTTCCGAGCGCAAACCCCTCTTTTATTTCGATTTCTTTGCCGTATTGCGCGGCGATTTCATCGGGGATTTTTACGCGCAGCGTTCCGTCTGCGTTTTGCACCAACTCGTGCGGAATAATCGTTCCGCCCCATTGCCACCAGTTGTCGTCTTCCTCGTGGTTTTTAATGCAATTCCAACCGAACAAAATGCGGCGCTTTCCGTCGAACGCCGTCTTTGCGGCGTAGCATGCGTGTCCGTCGAACGTATCTTGTAAGGGCGTGATCCACGGACCTTTCAAACTTTTTGCCATGCGGTAGCGGGTTGCGATCTTGTCCGTAAATTCGCTGAAAACAAGATACCACCAGTCCCCCATTTTGAAAAGATCGGGGCACTCGTGCGTAAAGTATGCCTCGGGCGCATAGAAGGGAGTTTTCGATACTTCCCAGTTGTACATATCGTCCGAATACGCGACGAACGTCGCCCCCTTGCTAAACGTGGGATTGCCGTTTTTCAGGCGTCCCGCAAGGAGCATGGCGTATTTGCCCTCTTCCTCGTCGAAATAAACGAACGGATCGCGGAAGTCGTGCATTTCCATCCATTCGGGCGCCTCAAAAAGGAAGGTTTTATCCTTTTCCCAATGGAGTAGATCTTTGCTCGTCGCGAGCATGATTTTTTGTTCAGGTTTGTTTTGACGCCTTAAATGCGGGTTATGTCCGGTATAATAAATGTAATACGTATCATCTTTTTTTACACAACATCCGGTAAAAACGTACAAGTCTTGTTCGTCCGATTTTCCACGTGGAAGCACGACTCCTTTGTCTTCGTAATCGACGAGGTTTTTCGTCGTCAAAAGGTGCCAAGGCACTCCTTCCCCTTTATTTGGAAGATCTCTGTAATCCTTTAAGTAGAAAAGTTTGAACTCGCCGTTTTCATAGTAGGGAATTACATCTGCGCATACTGCTCTCATATCAGGTCTGTAATACATATTCCACCTCTTTAATTCCAAATACTGTTCATTTTGTAAACCGTCATTTCGTGAATATACCATTCGTCCCCAAGGAAGACGAGGTTATCGCAAAACAAATTGTTAAATACGCGGGCGGACATTGCAAATTCGTCGTTAATAAAAATTTCAATCGTCGATTTATCCACGTAGATATCAATTACAATCGGCTGTAACGGGCTTAACTCGTAAGGATACGTACTGATCGTCCGACTGAGGTTGGACGTCTTGAACGAACTCAAATAAAACTCCTGTTTCTTGCAGTCGTAATAGAAGGTGATCGCCTCCGTTCCCGACTTATTCGACATGATTTCAAACCCCATCTTGTTCTCTTCGAACGAGGTTTCAATAATCATGTTCGCATGATACGACATGCCCGTTTGATACACCTTTTCCGTTTCGCCCGCCGTCTTTCCTTCAATACTCAAAAGGAGATCGCCGTGCAATTTATCATATCCGTCAATCGGTTTTACCGTGAGATTTCCATCGTTGTCAATCCCGTATACGCGCCCCATAGAAAGCACGCCCGAATATGCGTGCAGATATTGCGAGTGTCCCGTCATATTCCAACAGCACTGAATGAGTTCAAATACAACGGTGTTCCCCGAAACGGGATCGTAGATCTCTCCGGGCGCGCACATAAAGTAGTCTTCCCCTTGGTCAAACCGCTTGACTTCCGTTTTATCGGGAACAAAACGGCACGTTTCCGCATTGAACTCGCCCATGAAGTAAATGGTGTCGTTGCTGTCCGTACCCATCGGCGCAAATCCGAGCACCCACTTTGTCAGCGACTGATCGGGGCTCGTCAATTTTAAGAATACGGGAACTTCCCACATGTAGCCCGAATCTTTGAATGCACCGTAATTTGCCTCGTAAACGGTTCCCCGCCACGTCCATTCCGTCATGTTGTCTACGTTTGCCGACCATGCGACAATGCAGGGATTGCCGGAATTCGTACGGCTGACGATCATCAGGTATACCGTATCCCCTTCGATATAAATTTGCGGATCGCGATAGTTTTGCGTATCGTATCCGTCGGGAAGGCGCAACTGCACTTCGCTCATCTTTTCCCAGTCGGTGAGTTCGGGATCGTTCAAATCTTTCGGCGTCGCCATGCTCACCGTACAGGTAAACGATCCGTATTGATTCAAAATATATCCCGTGTAGAAGATATAAGGAACGTCGTTTACCACGCCGCCGCTGCCCGCAAATACCCAACGGTTGTCGATGCCGTTGTCCTCGCTCCAAATCGCAGGCTTCGTTTCCTTCCAACCGATCATATCGTCGCTGACCATATGTCCCCATGCGACGCCGCCAAGTTGCGGTCCAAGATCGGACTTGGTGTAGAAAATATGGTACTTTCCTTTATAATAGAACCCGCCGTTGATGTCGCTCACCCAGTTGATCGGCGGCGCGCCATGCCAAGACGTGCGGTAATTTCCGTCGCCAAGATAATCGTAGGGATAGTTCATATCCTTATAATTCAAAGCGGGAACGTCGCCGCTTTCCATGTAAAGGTTCGCTTGCTCTTTTACGTCTTGCGCGGAAATCGCTTTATCGTACACCTTTACCTCGTCCAGCAGCCCCGAAAAGTAGTTATACGGGAATACCGCGTCCGCGTTTTGCGCATACGTATTGCACCCGATGCGCAATTTTGCGTTTTCGCTAAAAGATGAGAACTGACAAGTTCCGCTCTTCGCCTCTTCGCCGTTTTGATACAGTTTGAGCGTCCCGTTGGAATAAACAAGCCCAAGATTGTACAACGAATACAAATCCAAGCAGTCGTCCGCCCAAATTTCTTGCCATTCACCGTTTGCGGTTGACAGGCGAACGCCCCATCTGCCGTGATAGGTGTAACCGAAAATCAAGCCCGTTTTTGCGGTTGCGTCGTAATACTCCACGAGCGGCGTGATATTGCGCGTGGAGTCTACAAAATCGTAAGCGCGGATCGCCATCCATAAGTTGATGGAAAATTCTTGCGCGCCCTTCAAAGGATTTCCGCACTCAATAAAGTTGGAATATCCGTCGAAGCAAAGCGATTTTCCCGATACACCGTTCGGTCTGTACGCCGCTTTCGCTTCGCTATAATATCTGTTTCCGCTTACGTCGTTACGGAAATTTTCAACCAAATAACGCGTTTCCGTATCCGCCGCATTTCTTGCATAAAATTCGTCGGAATCCTCGTCAAACGTCATAAAGACGCGAAGAGAGTCTTTGTTTACGTCAGCCTCTACTTTTTGCTCGTCCATTTTCCCTTCTTCCTCTCCGTTACCGCCTCCGCCATGGGGAGAACAACCGGCGATTGCCGCCAACAACATCATTGATGCCATACAGAATGCAACTTTTGACTTTCTTTTCACAACTTCCTCCTCTTATCGTTTTTTTGTAAATGTGAACGTTCACATATTTCTTTTTTTATATCATATCATGAAACTGCCCGTTTGTCAATAGGTTTTTGAAAAAAACATTGCTTTGGAAACAATTTCCTTATTCACAAAACACTTTACATTTTTTCTTCTATTCGCTATAATAATAAAAAATCAATCGTGTGAGATGATATGTCGACTTGTATAGACGTTGCAAAAAGAGCGGGTGTTTCCCGCCAAACAGTATCGCGAGTAATTAATAACTCCCCAAACGTTGCAGAGGAAACGCGCAATCGCGTATTAAAAGCAATTGAAGAACTTTCTTATCGCCCTAATATGCTCGCTCGCTCGTTAAAATCGGCGAAATCTTGCAGCGTTGGGTTTGTTATTTGCGACCCGCTCAATCCCTTTTACATTAAAATTGCAAATTCGTTGCAGAACAGACTCAACGAATACAATTACCGCCTTGTCGTACTCTTTGCAAACGAGGACGTCCGCGAAGAGGGAAACTTTTTCAATTATATGTACGAACAGCAGGTGGATATCGTACTGTTTACCCCGTCGGAATACAGCAACCAAATCGAACGTTTAATCCAACGCCATCAAACGCCCGTCATTCAACTCTTTCGTAAAATTTACCCTACGATCAACTCGATCAAGGTGGACGATACTTACGGAACGTATCTCGCGACGAAAGAACTTCTCAAAAGCGGGCATAAAGATATTTTGCTCATCGAGCCGGCGCTCCCCTTTGAAACGGGACGGTTGGAGGGATTCCGTCAAGCCTTGGAAGAATTCGGCGTTCCCTACCGCCCGTGGATGTTTTTAACGCTCCCCACCAACGGGCAAAACGAGGCGACGCTTTCCGCGTATTTCAGCGAGCACAAACCCACGGCGGCGATCCCCGTCAGCAAGAGTATTGAAATGCAACTGCTGAATATGTTAGGCGAAAACGCGACTCAAATTCCAAACGACGTCAGCGTGATTTTCTACGACGACAACGAAGTTGCAAATTTGATTAAAGTAACGGCAATCGACCACGACATCGAATATATTACCGCTTTGATTGTCGAAAAACTTTTCTCTAATTTGGAACACCCAGAACGCTCCTTTCATTCCGTCGTCAAGCCGAAACTTCTTCACCGCAGTTCCGTCTTAAAATTGTAAATAAAAAAAGCCAACGCAACAGCGTTGGCTTTTTTTATTTACTTTTTCTTCGAAGAATATCGCCTACCGTAAGCGGTAGATCGCAATCGAATACGTACGTTGCTTGCACGCGCTTTGCATCTGTGCAACTTTCGCCCGATTCGTCGCGTAAATTCGACACCGTTATTGTTTTTTTAAAACAATTCGAGGGGGATAATACTTCTAAAACCTCCCCTTCGAAAAAGCGGTTCCGCATCTCGACGGACACCTTAAATCCGTCGCTTGAAAGGACGTTCGCTATGTAATCGTAACTCCCTTTCGTTTGCGAATCGTCGTAGTTTACCGTTTCGGAATTTTCCCCAAAGGCATACGCCGTTGTATACGCGCGATGGGCACAGGCGGACAGTTCCCCTTCCATCTCTCCGTACGGCGCGCCGTCCAAAAGTCTGCGGTACGCGTTGATGACCGTTGCAAGATAATATTCGCTCTTCATGCGGCCTTCGATCTTGAACGAGCATACGCCCGCCTCTTTCAATTCATTCAAATACGCGCTCATGTTGAGGTCTTTGCTATTGAGCAAATACGTCCCCTTTTCATCTTCGGAAATTTCGACCCACTCGCCGTTTTTTCCGTTATCCGATTGAATGCGGTAATTCCAACGGCACGCTTGCACGCAAGCCCCGCGATTAGACGAGCGCCCGTCCAAGTAATCGGAAAGCAGGCATCTTCCGCTATACGAAATACACATTGCGCCGTGTACGAACGCTTCCAACTGTAAACTTGGATTTTGCGCGTGAATCTCCGCAATTTCCGCAAGGGACAGTTCCCGTGCAAGCACCACGCGTTCCGCTCCGATTTCCTTCCAAAAGCGGGCGGAAAAGGCATTCGTCGTATTTGCCTGTGTGGAGATGTGAATGGGAAGTTTAGGCGCGCACTCTTTCGCAAGCAAAATCGCCCCGGGATCGGATAGAAGGACAGCGTCCGCTCCCACTTGCTCCAAATAGCGCAAATACTCCTTTAAGTGGGAAAAATCGCCGTTGCGCGCAAAAATATTCGCCGCAACGTATACCTTTTTCCCTCGCGCGTGCGCGTATTCGATCCCCTCGCGCAATTCTTCGTCGGTGAAATTATCGGCAAACGTGCGCAACGAAAACGACTTTCCGCCGCAGTAAACGGCGTCCGCGCCATAATAAAAGGCAAGTTTTAATTTTTTTAAGTTACCCGCAGGCGCGAGTAATTCCACACTTTTCATCCTATCACCGTATTATAATTTGACGGAAACGGCAAGCCCTTCTCCGATTTCGAGAATTTCCGTTTGCAGTTCTCCGTCATCGCGTAACATTTTCAAATACTCCCGAATATGCTCGACGAGCATTCTCCGCTTGGCGGGAACGGGATTTTTCCCCGACACCCACCCGAACAGCAATACGTCGTCGGAAAGAAGAACTCCCCCGCGTTTTAAGAGTCGTTTACAGTCGGAAAGATACCTTCTGTACTGTACCTTTGGTCCGTCTAAAAATATGAGGTCGTACTCCCCGTCTAAAAGGGGCAAGATCTCACCCGCATTTCCCTCGTGCAAAGCCACACGGTCTAAAACGCCGAACAATGCAAAATTTTCCCGTGCGGTTTGTGCCCGAACGGCGTCCAACTCAATCGCAGTTAACGTCGCATCCGAACAAAGCAACATTGCGCAAGAGGTAAGCCCTTCCGCGCAACCGATTTCTAAAATGCGCGTAGGCTTTAACGATTCTACCGTTTGCAAAATAAAGGCAAGCGTATCGTCTTCCGTCGTCGGATCGCGCACCTCCTTTGCCCGTTTGCGCATGGAAAGCAACCGATCGTCCAAATGAAATTGTGCAAAAAGACGTTCCATTACAGTTCTTGTACGATGGGAATGATCATCGGCGATTGCTTGGTTTTTTTATAGAGATAATTTTTCATTGCGCGCTTGACCGCCGCAGCGATTTCTCCGCTTCCCGCATGAGAAGGGCAACTTTCGATTGCGCGTTCTACGATCTCTTTCAATTCTTTGCGGTAATCGCGCTCGTCGGAAAATACGAATCCGCGACTTTCGATGACGGGATCGCCGATGACGACGCCGTTCGAAAGGAATGCCGTTACAATAAATACCCCTTCGCCCGACATCTTCAGTCTATCTTTGAGCACTTCGCTCGTGCCGTAATCTTCAAACCCTTCGCCGTCGATAAGTCTCGCCCCCGAAGGAATGCTTTCCCCTTGTTTTAAGGTATCCTCCGTCAGTTCTACGCACACCCCGATATCGGGAATAAACGTTTGCACCGATTTCATCCCCGTTTCTTGCGCCAAAAGCACGTGACGGCGCAAATGACGGTATTCCCCGTGTACGGGAATAAAGAATTTCGGTTTTAACAGCGTGAGCATCGTCTTGTGCTCTTCTTGGCACGCGTGCCCCGAAACGTGGATTTTTTCAAGCGATTCGTAGACGACGTTCGCTCCCTTACGGTAAAGATTGTTGATAACGCGATAGATCATGCGTTCATTCCCGGGAATCGGACTTGCAGAGATGATGATCGTGTCGTTTGTCCCGATCGTTACCTTGTTAAAATCGCCCGTCGCCATTCGCGTCAACGCACTCATCGGCTCTCCTTGAGAACCGGTTGAAACGATGACGATTTCCCGATCGAAGAAATTTTTCGTCTTTTCTACGTCGACGAGTACCCCCTCGGGCACGGTCAATTCGCCGATCTTTGTCGCCGCTTCTACGACGTTGAACATACTGCGTCCCGAAAGCGCGACCTTTCTTCTGTATTTGACCGCGATATCGATAATTTGCTGCAAACGGTGCACGTTTGACGCAAACGTCGCGATGATCAGACGTCTATCTGCGTTTTCCGCAAAGAGATGTTCGAGCGTCGTGCCCACCACCTTTTCGCTCATCGTATAACCGGGACGCTCGACGTTCGTCGATTCGCCGAGATAGAGGAGTACCCCTTTCTTTCCGATTTCGGCAATTTCACTCAAATCGATCGGATCTCCCGCGACGGGCGTGAGATCGATCTTAAAGTCGCCGCTATGATACACAACGCCGACGGGCGTTTCAATGGCGAACGCGACTGCCCCCGCAATCGAGTGATTGACGTTGACAAACTTGACGTTAAAACATCCCGCTTTGACGCTTTCTTTGGGCTTGACCGTCCGTTCTATGATGCTGTTCAAGCGATGTTCGCGCAACTTATTGTCGGCAAGCGCAAGGGTGAGTTTCGTCCCGTATACGGGCGTAGAAGGGTCGATTTCCTTCATTAAATAAGGAAGTCCGCCGATATGGTCCTCGTGTCCGTGCGTCAAAAATACCCCGCGTATTTTATGTTTATTTGCCACCAAATAAGAAATATCGGGCACAACGAGGTCAATCCCGGGCATGTCCTCCGTAGGGAAAATTACCCCCGCGTCGATTACGATGATGTCGTTTCCGCATTCAAGCGCGGTCATATTCTTCCCGATTTCCCCAACGCCGCCGAAAAAAAGCACCTTTACCGTTTGCTTTTTCTTCGGTTTTTTCGGCTTTTCGGAAACGGTTACGGGCACTTCCGCTTCTTTCTTTCCCGTCGGCTTTTTTTCCTCCTGCCTTGATTTTGCCGTTTGTTTGGGTGCGGAAAGTTGAGCGGGGACAATCTTCGTTCCCGATCCTTTTGCACGGGAACGGCGACGCGTTTGATATCCCGCTTCTTCCATCGCCTCTCCCGTTCTCATTTCACCGAGGCTTACTTTTTGTTTTTTTCCTTCTTTCACAGAAGCATTGCCTTTTTTTGCGGAGGTCTTTTTGTTGGGCGCGCCTCCTGCATTTTCCTGTTTACGGTTATATGCCTCGATCCCGTTCAAAATGGCAAGTTCGATTGCCCGTTTGGATCCTGCGCCCTGATTGTTCTTTTTCAAAATTTCACCTTTTTTCATACCGAACATAGATAGAGAGCTGAAAATGTTTCAGCCCTCTTTCGTTACGTCGGATACGACACTTATTAATCAAAATTTAAGTCGATTTTTTCGATCAACGTGGTTTTAATCAGTCCTTCGTCAAGAAGTTTCTGATCGTCTTCGTACTCGTACATTGCTGCGTAATCGACGGGCTCAAACGCTTCGAGCTTTTGCCCTTCTTCCCGTTCCATCATCGATTCGATCAAACGGATTGCACGTTTCAATGCGACTCCGCTCTTAACTTTGACCATCATCGGCGTTTTTTCGTACATCTTTTCACTTGCAACCTTTTGATGGTAAACGCTGATCGGATATGCATCGGGATTAAGCGCAAGATAAAGGCACAACGTCTTTCCGCGTACGGTAATTTTAGCAAGCGTTTCTCTTCCCTTTGTAAATCTATCGTTCGCCCAACTGATTTGCGAACGTACCTTTGCGTAAGAAAGAAGTTCGTTCTTGATTTCTCCGTAATATACCTTTACGTCCTCGTCGCTTTGAATGATTTTCGCAAGGAAACTGCGCTTTAAGCGAAGCATCAAACTGGGATCGTCCACCGTTTCTACAACGCCGACGGGAGCCTCTTCCGCTACCGCTACCGACGCCGCGATCTCGTCTTCCGTTTCCGCTGCCGCAATCGGCTCTTCCACCGTTTCCGCCGCTTCTTCCGCGGGTTCTTCGACGGGCGCTTCCACCGCTTCTTCCGCGGGCTCTTCGACAACCTCTTCAACAGCCTCTTCGACGACGGGTTCTTCTGCAACGGGTTCTTCTTCTAATACGACCGCCTGCTCCGCTTCCGTTGCAATTTCTTCCAAATCTTCGTCGTTGGCTTGAAGCAACTGTGCAAGGCGTTCGGCGATGACGTTGTAATCGAGTTGGTCGGTTACCGCAAGGGCAAGGCGGGTAACGCTTTCTTCGTCGACCGTTACGTCGTAATCGGAAGCCATTGCCTCAACGACGCCGTCGGTAATTTCTTTCTTTAATTCGTCCGTATCAATCTTTGCGGGCATTTGCGCGATAATTCCCGCCGCAACGATTGCCGCAATCTTGTCGTAATCGTTTTCGGGCATAGCGGAAACGACCTTTTGCGCGAGTACGTCGTAGTCGATTTCCGCCGCAACGGGTGCGGGAACTTCTTCTACAACCTCTTCCACCGTTTCTTCCACGGGTTCCGTTTCGACAACGGGCGCCTCTTCTTCAGAATCGTCGGAAATCAACGCGAGCGCCGCGTCCGTCGGCTCTTCGCTGTGCGCGCCGATCCGTTCGGAAACCTTTTCGGCGATCAAATCGTAATCGATAAGCGGAACTGCTTGCGCGAGTTGGTCTGCAATCGCGTCGTAATCGGGTGCGGGGTTCGCCGCGGAAACACGCTCGTAAATCTCGTCGTAATTAACCTCGGGAATGATTGCGGAAACCTTCTCGGCGATCGTATCGTAATCGACTTCGGGAAGAATCGTCGCAATCTTCTCGGCAAGCGTGTCGTAATCGAAGTTGTCTTCCGGAATTTCTTCCACCGCTTCCGCCTCTTCGACGGGAGGATTGAGTTTTGCGTCAACCTTTTCGGCGATCAAATCGTAATCAACCGCAGGGATTGCTTTAATCGCTTCCAAAACGGCGTCGAGTTTTGCGTTCATTTCGCTCAACGCGCCGTCAATCCGCTCGTTTACACAAGCCAAAACTTCGTCCTTTGCAGAAAGAACGGCGGATTCCTGATTTTCAAAGATCGCGGAATTTTGTTGCGAGAGGAACTTGAACTCCGTCAAGAGCGAATCGACTCCCTGACGAATCCCCTCCATCATCGACTCGTAAGCGGAAACCTGTTGCGTCGTCGCAAAAGAAGATTCTTTTGTGATTTCCGCACGCACCTCTTCAATTTTACCGATAATGCCTTTGTAGATTCCTTCCAGCACCAATGCGTTTTTATCTTCGTTGTTGAATTTTTCAGTCGTCATATCAAACCTCGCGATCAAATATCGTTCTATGGCAGTTCTATATAATAAACCATTCCTAATCTATTTTACACTATATTTGCGTAAAAGTAAATATCATTTTCAAATTTTTTTTGTTATTTCTTAAAAAATTTTCAAAAATAAAAAAATTACGCACTTTTGCAAAAAAAAATTTTTCAAACGCTTGTCAAACGCGACGTAAGAGTATATAATAAAATATACAAATATTCACAAAGCGAGGTATATTCCAAATGAGAGCTTATAACTTTGCAGCAGGTCCTTCCACGCTCCCTCAGGACGTTTTGGAAGAAGCACAACGCGATTTACTCGATTTTTCGGGCACGGGCATGTCCGTTACTGAAATTTCACACCGCAACAAGGCGTTTGAGGCGATTGTCAACGAAGGCGAATCCCTCCTCCGTGAATTATTGAATATTCCCGACGATTATGCAGTCATTTTCGTTCAAGGCGGAGCAAGCACGCAATTTGCGGCAGTCCCCCTCAATTTGATGCATAAAGGCAAAGCGGACTACGTCGTTACGGGTAATTTTGCGAAAAAAGCATTCCAAGAAGGTAAAATCTACGGCGACGCGGCTTGCGTTGCTTCTTCGGAAGATAAGGTATATTCGTATATTCCCGACGTGAAAAATATCCCCTTCCGCGACGATACGGACTACGTGCACATTTGTTCGAACAACACCATTTTCGGAACGCGCTACGTAGAATTCCCCGACGTAAAGGCACCGCTTGTAGCCGATATGTCCTCTGAAATTCTTTCCCGTGAAATCGACGTAAGTAAATTTGGCGTCATCTATGCGGGCGCACAAAAGAATCTCGCACCCGCGGGCGTTACGCTCGTCATTGCAAAGCGCGACTTAATTCAAAATCCCCTTTCCGCTTGCCCTACCATGCTCAAATGGAAAGTGCAAGACGAAAACAAGAGCCTTTACAACACCCCTCCCTGCTTCCCCATCTACATTGCAACGCTTGTTTTGCGTAGATTGAAGAAACTCGGCGGAATTAAGGCGATCAACGAAATTAACGAATACAAGGCGGGACTTTTGTACGACTTTATCGACAACTCCTCCTTCTACACCAACAAAGTAGAAAAGAAGTATCGCTCGATTATGAACGTTCCTTTCGTTACGCCAAACGCAGAACTCGACGACGCGTTTGTAAAGAGCGCGACGAAAGCGGGACTCGTTTCTTTGAAAGGACACCGTTTGGTTGGCGGTATGCGCGCGTCTATTTACAATGCAATGCCCGTCGAAGGCGTAAAAGCGCTCATTGACTTCATGAAAAAATTCGAAGCGGAGAACAAATAATATGAAAGTACTCAAATTAAATGCAATCAGCCCGATTGCGGAACCTATTTTCAAGGGCTACGAATATTCGGACACGGCGGAGAACCCCGAAGGCATCATGCTCCGTTCCTTTGCGATGCACGAATATCCGCTCGGCGACAACCTTCTCGGCGTTGCACGCGCGGGCGCGGGCGTCAACAACATTCCCATTGATAAATGCACGGAAAAAGGAATCGTCGTATTCAACACTCCCGGGGCGAACGCAAACGCCGTAAAGGAACTCGTTCTTTGCGAACTTTTCCTCGGCGGACGTAAAATTGTAGACGGCGCAAATTGGGCGCAAAGTTTGAAAGGTCAAGACGGCGTTCCTAAACTTGTCGAAAAAGGAAAGGGCAAATTTGTCGGATGCGAAGTGCTCGGCAAAAAACTCGGCGTCGTCGGCTTGGGCGCAATCGGCGCGATGGTCGCAAACGCCGCAATCGACTTGGGCATGTCCGTTGTCGGTTACGACCCCTTTATCTCCGTGAAAAATGCGTGGATGATCAACAATCGCGTTGAATTCACTTCCGACCTGAATACCGTTTTTGCGGAATGCGACTATATCACCTTGCACGTTCCCCTCACGCCTGATACGAAGGGAATGATCAACGCGAAGACGTTGGAAAAATGCAAAGACGGCGTCATCATCATCAACAATGCACGCGGCGACCTTGTCGTAAATGCGGATATCATCGCGGCAGTAGAAAGCGGAAAGGTTTCTCGCTACATTACCGACTTCCCCGATGAACCCCTTCTCAATAAGGAAAATATCCTTTGCGTTCCCCACCTCGGCGCGAGCACGCCCGAAGCGGAAGACAACTGCGCTTACATGGCGGCAAAGCAGTTGACCGATTATTTGGAAAACGGAAACATTACCAACAGCGTCAACTACCCTGCAGTTTCCATGCCGAGAACGAGCGCTTCCCGCGTATGTATCCACCACAAAAACGTCAAAGAAATGCTCTCGAAAATCCTCGCAATCGTTTCTTCGCAAGGAATCAACGTGGCGCACATGCAAGACCAAAGCAAAGGCGAATACGCATATCTCATTCTCGACCTCGACGAGAAACCGAGCGACGCGTGCATCGAACTTTTGAAAACGCTTGACGGCGTCGTTCGCGTAAGAGTTCTTTAATCAAAAATAACGTTAAACCCCGCTTTTATGCGGGGTTTTTTACTGTATTTTTGAATACGTATCCGTTTTTTTAGTACCATCCTTCGACAAAATCCTCCTTCGGTTATAAATCATTCCCGACGTAAAACAAATCATCATCCAGTACAGCCAAAGCAAAAAAACAATTACAAGCGACAATGCACCGTACAATTTTTCGTAATTGCTAAAACTCAAATAAACGTTAAAGGCGATGGAGGCAA
Source organism: Clostridia bacterium (assembly GCA_017621735.1). Taxonomy (GTDB): domain Bacteria; phylum Bacillota; class Clostridia; order Christensenellales; family Borkfalkiaceae; genus Gallimonas. The sequence continues at coordinate 23,725 of JAGASM010000043.1, forward strand.
TCATCCAAGCAACCGCCGTAAGCACGCTTCCCGTTACGTATTTTGAAAACGGAGCGCGATACGGGCAGGCGTACGCATTCAATACCCACGCGACGACAAATCCGACGGATAAAACAAAGGTATAGACGACGGGATAATAGATCCATTTTGGAAGGATGCGCGCAATCCAGAAGACGCCTGCAAGAATCCCCCCTACTATGCCCAAAAATAACACGACGAGAAGCGCAAGCACAATCGCCGAAATGCGAACGCGCAATCCCCTCCCGTACCGCTTATGAGAATATATCATTTCTCCGCTTTTGCGCAAATGATAAAAAAAGGCGCTGCCCGACCAAATTGTCGTAACCAAAAAGAGAATTCCCGCTTTCGACTGTGCTTCTTCCGCATTATCAAGGAGAAAAACAAGCAAGTCTTTTGCCCAACCGAACAGTTCAAGCGACAATATTTCTTCCGTATTGAGTCCCGCGTTTCCAAACAAGAGCGATACCCAAAAAGCGAGCGGAACAACAGACAAAATCAAGAAGAAAACTAACGTCCCCGCAACCGTCGTATATTTGTGTGCCGATAAGTAGGCATATCCCTTTCTTACCTTTTCGAATTGCAATTTTAGAAAGCGCATACAAACAGTATGCGCTTTTCATTAAAAAAGTAATGGCGGCTTGCAAACTTGCAAGCCGCCATTACTTTGCTTTGAATACGTTTTAATTAGCCAAGAATCTTGGTAACGACACCGGAACCAACCGTTCTGCCGCCTTCACGAACTGCGAAACGAAGACCAACTTCGATTGCAACGGGCTTAATCAACTTAACGGAAAGTTTCGTATTGTCGCCGGGCATAACCATGTCCGTTCCTTCGGGAAGGATGATTTCACCGGTAACGTCCGTCGTTCTGATGAAGAATTGAGGACGGTAGTGGTTGAAGAATGCCGTGTGACGGCCACCTTCATCCTTCGTAAGAACGTAAAGTTGTGCTTCGAATTCTTTTGCCGTGGGAACGGAACCGGGCTTCGCAATAACTTGTCCCTTTTCGATATCCGTTCTGTTGATACCACGAAGAAGCGCACCTACGTTATCACCTGCCATTGCTTCGTCCAACTGCTTGTGGAACATTTCAAGACCGGTGATCGTCGTCGTTCTGGGCTTATCGATAAGACCAACGATTTCTGCGGGTTCACCAACGTGAGCAACACCGCGTTCAACTCTACCCGTAGCAACCGTACCACGTCCGGAGATGGTGAATACGTCTTCGACAGGAAGAAGGAAAGGCTTATCGTCTTCACGCTTAGGCGTAGGAATATAAGCGTCGATTTCGTTCATGAGCTGAATGATGCATTGGCATTCGGGAGCTGCAAGAACTTCTTCGTTGGAAGCGCCGCTCGTTGCCTTTTGAAGTGCAAGGAGCGCGGAACCCTTAACGATAGGCGTATCGTCGCCGGGGAATTCGTATTCGTTGAGGAGTTCACGAATTTCCATTTCAACGAGTTCAAGGAGTTCTTCGTCGTCAACTTGATCGCACTTGTTCATGAAAACAACGATATAAGGAACGCCTACCTGACGAGCAAGCAAGATGTGCTCACGCGTTTGGGGCATAGGACCGTCGGAAGCAGCAACAACGAGGATTGCGCCGTCCATTTGTGCAGCACCCGTAATCATGTTCTTAACGTAGTCTGCGTGTCCCGGGCAGTCAACGTGTGCATAGTGACGTCCGTCCGTTTCGTATTCGACGTGCGCGGTGTTAATTGTAATACCACGTGCTCTTTCTTCGGGAGCCTTGTCGATTTCGTCGTACTTCATCTTTTGTGCTTGACCTTTGCATGCCATAACCATCGTGATAGCTGCGGTCAAAGTGGTCTTGCCGTGGTCAACGTGGCCGATCGTACCAACGTTAACGTGGGGTTTACTTCTGTCGAATTTAGCTTTAGCCATTTTGAATTCCTCCAATATTTTTATAAATTTTGATAACTTTTCCGATTTTTCAATCGGAGGTGCAGCTATCTATCATTTCTTGATATAAGCTTACCTATATTATAACTGATATGCTTGATTTTTGCAAATAAAATACAATAAAATTTTATCGAAAAAATCAAGTTTTTTCCGTTTTTTCCCGTTTTCGGAAAAAAACGGAATTTTACTTAGTCTTTCTTTGCGCGGGAAGAGATGATCTTCTCGGAAATGCTCTTCGGAACTTCGGAATAGTGGTCGAATTGCATGGTGAACTGACCTCTACCTTGCGTTCTCGAACGAAGTTCCGTCGCGTAACCGAACATTTCGGAAAGCGGAACTTCCGCATCGATGATCTTCGCGCCGTTTCTGTCGTCCGTACCGAGAATGGTACCGCGACGTCCGCTGACGTTCCCCATCAAATCGCCGAAGTAATCTTCCGGAGTAACGATTTCAACCTTCATGATCGGTTCCAAAAGGACGGGTTTCGCCTTTTCCATACCGTTCTTGAAGCCCATCGAGCCTGCAATCTTGAACGCCATTTCCGACGAGTCGACTTCGTGGAAGCTTCCGTCGTAAACTTGTACCTTGAAGTCTACCATTTCGTAGCCTGCAAGATAACCGTTCTTCGCCGCCTCTTGGATACCCTTGTCGATTGCGGGGATATATTCCTTCGGAATGGATCCGCCGACCGTGATATCCTCGAATTCGTAACCCTGACCGGGTTCAAGAGGAATGAGGTGGAGTTTGCAGTGTCCGTATTGACCTTTACCACCCGACTGACGCTTGTACATACCTTCTGCGTCAACCGCTTGACGGAACGTTTCGCGATATGCAACTTGAGGCGCGCCGACGTTTGCTTCTACGTGGAATTCACGAAGAAGACGGTCAACGATGATGTCAAGGTGAAGTTCGCCCATTCCTGCGATAATCGTTTGTCCCGTTTCATGATCGGTATACGTCTTGAACGTGGGATCTTCTTCCGCAAGTTTGATGAGCGCCATCGTCATCTTTTCTTGACCTGCTTTCGTCTTGGGTTCAAGGGAAAGTTGGATAACGGGTTCGGGGAATTCCATCTTTTCAAGAACGATGGGATGCTTTTCGTCGCAAAGCGTATCACCCGTGGTGGTATTCTTCAAACCGACGATTGCACAAATATCGCCCGAATAGATGCAGTCGATGTCCTTTCTTTCGTTCGAGTGCATTTGAACGAGACGGCCGACTCTTTCCTTCTTCTCTTTCGTGGAGTTGTAAACGTAAGAACCTGCTTCAAGCACGCCGGAATAAGCGCGGAAGTAAGCGAGGGAACCAACGAACGGGTCGGTTGCAATTTTGAATGCAAGACCGGAGAAAGGTTCGTCGTCTGACGTTTTTCTTTCTTCTTCTTCGCCCGTGTTGGGGTTGACCCCCTTAACGGATGCTACGTCGAGCGGGCTGGGAAGGAACGCGATGACCGCGTCGAGAAGGAACTGAACGCCCTTGTTCTTGTAGGAAGATCCGCAAAGCATGGGGATTGCTTCCATCTTCAAGCAACGTTCGCGAAGTCCTGCAAGGATATCGTCGTAAGAAAGATCCCCTTCTTCGAAATACTTTTCCATCAACTCGTCGTTTGCGGATGCCGCTTCTTCAACGAGTTTTGCTCTGTATTCGTTTGCAAGGTCAACCATGTCTTCGGGAATGGGTTCTTTGCGGTAATCTTTTCCGAGGTCGTCGTAGTAAACTTCCGCTTCCATTCTGATAAGGTCGACGATTCCGCGGAAGGTATCTTCTTTTCCGATGGGAAGTTCGATGGGAACGGGGTTCGCACCGAGTCTTTCGCGAATCATTCTTTCAACGCGGAAATAGTCTGCGCCGTTGATGTCCATTTTGTTGACGTATGCAACGCGAGGAACCTTGTAGGTATCCGCTTGACGCCAAACCGTTTCCGATTGAGGTTCTACACCACCCTTTGCACAGAAAGTTGCAACCGCACCGTCAAGGACGCGCAAGGAACGTTCTACTTCAACCGTGAAGTCAACGTGTCCCGGCGTATCGATGATGTTGAAACGGTGTCCCTTCCATACGCAGGTCGTAGCAGCGGAGGTAATCGTAATTCCTCTTTCTTGCGCCTGTACCATCCAGTCCATCGTTGCGGTACCTTCGTGCGTTTCGCCGATTTTGTGCGTCTTGCCCGTATAGAACAAGATACGTTCGGTCGTCGTCGTCTTTCCCGCGTCGATGTGCGCCATGATACCGAAGTTTCTGGTGTGTTTTAAGTCGAATTCTCTGGGCATAGTTTTCTATCTCCTTAGAATCTGAAGTGCGCGAATGCCTTGTTCGCTTCCGCCATTCTATGCGTGTCTTCCTTCTTCTTGACAGAACCGCCCGCATTGTTGTAAGCGTCCATGAGTTCTGCAGCAAGTTTCTTGCTCATCTCTCTTTCGCTTCTCTTTCTCGTGTTGATAACAATCCAACGGATTGCAAGCGTTTGACGTCTTTCGGGTCTGATTTCGATGGGAACTTGATAGTTCGCGCCGCCGACACGACGAGCCTTAACTTCAACCACAGGCATAACGTTGTCCATTGCCTGTTTGAAAATATCCATAGGCTCCATGTTTAATTTTTCTCCCATGATCGCAAATGCTTCGTATACGATCTTTTGAGCCGTACCCTTTTCGCCGTCGAGCATGATTTGGTTGATAAGTTTGGTTACAACCTTGCTGCCATACATAGGATCGGGAAGTACGTCTCTCTTGGGAACTCTACCTCTTCTGGGCATTTTTTTATCCTCCTTTTGAATTTTGTTTGCGACCGTGCTGTTCGGCCGCGAGGGCTTTTTTAAGCCTCCCTTCAGTACAGCTATCGCTTGCCGATATTCGGTAGCGAACCTTCTGCTCTCTTTCGAGAACATACTGCCTACTTTATCGGGGTTATTCCGAAATAAGTAGGTGAAATGTTGGAACAGTCGTTTGCTTACTTAGGACGCTTTGCGCCGTATTTGCTTCTGGACTGTTTGCGCTTTGCAACACCAGCGGTGTCGAGCGCGCCGCGAATGATGTGATAACGCACACCGGGAAGGTCTTTGACTCTTCCGCCGCGGATGAGAACGGAACTGTGTTCCTGCAAGTTATGACCTTCGCCGGGAATGTAAACGGTACCTTCCTGCTTGTTGGTCAAGCGTACTCTTGCGATCTTTCTCAAAGCCGAGTTAGGCTTCTTGGGAGACGTGGTCGTTACCGAAAGGCACACACCGCGCTTTTGAGGGCAATTGTCCAAAATAGGGCTCTTGGACTTGTACACCTGCTGCTCTCTGCCGTGCTTAATCAACTGATTGATCGTGGGCATTTTTTTACCTCCTTGTCTTATTTCGGAATATTCTTAAAATCGCCTTTGGCAATTCAAAGAAGCGTCGTTTTGCCGTTATTTTGGGCATGCAAAAGGCATTGCCTAATTACCAGCAACCGTTATTTTACCAAACTTGTCCATCTTTGTCAAACAAATATACGCATAAAATGCAAAATAATTCAAAAAACGAAGCAACTTTTTCCCCGCCTTTCCCCCTTCAAATTATTGACAAAAGTGGAAAAAAGATATAATATAATTAAGGAAAATAAATTAGCATAAGGAGATTCGTTTCTATGAACAAAATGTCCGTAAAAGACGTCAAGGACTACAAGGGCAAACGCGTCCTCGTCCGCTGCGACTTTAACGTCCCCATGAAGGACGGCGTTATCACCGATGAAAACCGTATCATCGGCGCACTCCCCACCATCAAATATTTGATGGAACAGGGCGCAATCGTTACGCTTTGCTCCCACATGGGCAAACCTCACTCCATCTTCTCCGACGAAGTAAAACTCACCAAGAAGGACAAGAAGAAGGTAGACGCTCTTCCCGCGGAAGAACAAGAAGCAGCAAAACAAGCGATCATCGAAAAGGCAAAGAAAGACGACCCGAAGAAACTCACCCTCGCTCCCGTAGCAAAGCGCCTCAACGAATTGCTCGGCGATAAGGTTACCTTTGCATCCGACGTTGTCGGCCCCGACGCGCAAGCGAAAGTCGCTGCATGCAAAGAAGGCGAATGCGTTCTTCTTGAAAACCTTCGTTTCCACTGGGAAGAAGAAAAGAAAGAACTTGAATTTTGCAAAAAACTCGCTTCTTATTGCGATATTTACGTCAACGACGCATTTGGCACGGCGCACCGTTCGCACGCATCCACGGCAGCCATCGTGGAATACGGCTTGGTAAAGACCGCCGTTTGCGGTTTCCTCATCGAAAAGGAACTCAGCGTCATGGCTGACTCTTTGGAACACCCCGTTCACCCCTTCGTTGCCATTCTCGGCGGCGCAAAGGTTGCGGACAAACTCAACGTTATTTCAAACCTTCTTGAAAAGTGCGACACGCTCATCATCGGCGGCGGCATGGCTTACACCTTCTTAAAGGCAAAGGGCGGCTCTATCGGCACCTCGCTTGTAGACGACGAAAAGATCGACTACTGCAAAGACATGATGAAAAAGGCTGCGGATATGGGCAAAGAACTCCTTCTTCCCGTCGATACGGTGATTTGCAAGGAATTCCCCGATCCCATCGACGCACCCGTTGACACGAAGATCGTTCCCTCTACGGAAATCCCCGCAGACATGATGGGACTTGACATCGGTGTAGAAACGAGAAAGTTGTTCGCGGAAAAGATCAAAAACGCAAAGACGGTTATTTGGAACGGCCCTATGGGCGTTTTTGAAAACCCCACCCTTGCAGCGGGTACGATTGCAGTTGCGGAAGCAATGGCAAGTGCGGAAGGCGCAACGACGATCGTCGGCGGCGGCGACTCTGCGGCGGCTTGCACCACCCTCGGCTTTGCGGATAAAATCACGCATATCTCTACGGGCGGCGGCGCTTCCCTCGAATTGTTCGAAGGAAAAGTTCTTCCCGGTATTGCTTGCCTCAACGAAAAGGCTTAACGACCATAAAAAACGCTCGGCTTGATGCCGAGCGTTTTTCTTTATGCCTGTTGCAATTTTTCCCGCCGTAAATTGATAAAGTACAATATCAAATCGAACGTTACCATTACGAAATTCAAAATATAAAACGCAAATACCCAAGTTACGTTATGTCCGATGATCTTCCCCACGATTCCGCAAACGTACCCCAAATCAATCAAGAGCAAAAAAAGCAAACTTTTTCCCTTTGTCGTCTTACTTTTCAGCGATTTGTACACGTTCATCGGCCAAGAAAGCCCAAAAAGAATGATCATCGCCGCTTCTAAAATCTCCGCCACGCTATACCCCTTCCTTTTCCGTTACGGCAAACGGATTGCGAACCGCATGCTCGACGCATGCGGAACACACGCGCACGTCCTCTTCCGTTACGCCGACGGGCAACCGCCCGAACGACGGCGACCGCCCCGTTAAAACTCGGCCAAGCGTCATCGCCGCAAGAAAACGCCCCACCCCGTATCCGAGGTGCAACCCGTCGCGATAAAGTCCGTCCCCATACGTTTGCCACGCGTTCTCCACCGCCGTTCCCGTCGGAAAAAAGCCATCGAACGAATGATTTTTTAATACGAATTCTTGCGCCGTTTGGGTAATTGCACGGTACATTACGTTGCGATCCCGCCCGTAACGGTCGAAATCGAACTCGACGTTCGAGCCCGTAGGGTACGCCCACGTCATATTCCAAAACAACTTCGCCTTCGGTTGAAATTTCTTGACGTATTCTATTAAGGAAGGAAGTTTTCCGAATTTTTCGGGATTACCGCTTGCCCCGCTTTGCTGTTGCAAACTGACGACGTCCCATTCTCCTTGCGAGAGCGCGTCGGAAAGTTTACGGTTTGGAATACATTCCCATTCCCCCGAGCAGTTGATAAACTGTTCGTACGCAGGCAAGTCCCCTTCCGCATTTTGCGCGTGCATGTCGAGCGAACAACCGCCGATGTACATGACACTCAATACGACGTCTTTTTCTCCGCTTGAAGTCAAAACGTCGTATAAAAACTCTAAACTGTCCACAGAAAAACTGTTCCCGATGGCTAAATATTTCATATCCGTTCCCTTGTTTTTCTTTTATTATACCACGATGGCATACCCCCGTCAACCGTTTGGAAAAAATTACACAATTTATAAAGTAAGGCGTTGCATTTTTTAGCCCGTTGTGGTATACTGTATAAGATTGAAAAAGATATAAGGAGATCTGATTATGAGAAGACCGATTATTGCAGGAAACTGGAAAATGAACAATACGGCAAGCGCGGGCGTTGCTCTTGTCGAAGCGCTCAAACCGCTTGTAAAAGACGCAAATTGCGACGTAGCGGTATGCGTTCCCGCCATCGACATTCCCGCCGTTGCGGAAGCGTTAAAGGGCAGCAACGTTGCACTCGGCGCGCAAAACGTGCATTTTGAAGCAAAAGGCGCGTTCACGGGAGAGATTTCCGCGGACATGCTCAAAGAATACGGCGTAAAATACGTTATTATCGGACATAGCGAACGCAGACAGTATTTCGGCGAAACGGACGAAACGGTCAACAAGCGCACGCTTGCCGCTTTGAACGCGGGACTTATTCCTATCGTTTGCATCGGCGAAAGTTTGGAAGAAAGAGAAACGGGCAAAACGGAAGCCGTGCTCGAAACGCAAATCAAAGAAGGAATGAAAGGTATTGACGATATCAGCAAGATCGTCATCGCATACGAACCTATTTGGGCAATCGGCACGGGAAGAACGGCGACGGCGGAACAGGCAAACGAAACGATTGCGTTTATCCGTAAGACGTGCGCGGAAGTATTCTGCCCCAAGTGTGCGGAAAAAGTCCGCATTCAGTACGGCGGCTCGATGAACGCAGGCAACTGCAAAGAATTGATGGCAATGCCCGAAATCGACGGCGGGCTCATCGGCGGCGCTTCGTTGAAAGCACCCGATTTTTCCGCAATCGTCAACTTTGATAAATAAGGAGCAACTATGAAGAAAATTCCCTACGCAATCGTCATTATGGACGGTTACGGACTCAACCCCGAAGAAAAGGGCAACGCCGTTTTTGCGGACGGCAGTCAATACGTTACCCAAATGAGAAAGGAATACCCCTCCGCCACGCTTGGCGCAAGCGGACTTTCCGTAGGACTTCCCGACGGGCAAATGGGCAACTCGGAAGTTGGACACCTCAACATCGGCGCGGGTAGAATCGTCTATCAAGACCTTACGAAAATTACGAAAGCGATCGATGACGGCGATTTCTTTACCAACCCCGCCCTTCTTTCGGCAATCGATAACGCGGTAAAAGGCGACAAAAAACTCCACCTTTGGGGACTTTTATCCGACGGCGGCGTGCATAGCCATATCACCCACCTCTACGCACTCTTGAAAATGGCAAAAGAAAAAGGCGTCAAGCAGGCATACGTCCATGCGTTTATGGACGGGCGCGACGTTTCCCCCACCTCGGGCATTTCTTTTGTCGAAGCGCTCCAAGCGGAAATGGACCGCATCGGATACGGTAAAATCGCGTCCGTTTGCGGAAGATACTACGTCATGGACCGCGACAACAACTGGGATAGAGAAGAAAAAGCGTACGATATGCTCACGCTCGGCACGGGACTTCATACCGAAAACGCAGTGGAAGCGCTCAAACAATCTTATGCAAACGGCATAACGGACGAATTTGTTCTCCCGACCAACGTCGTTGAAAACGGAAAACCCGTTGCACTCGTCGAAGAGGGCGACTCGGTCATCTTCTTTAACTTCCGTCCCGACAGAGCGCGCCAAATTACGCGCGCATTCACGCAAAAGGAATTCATCGTCCCGAAGGGCACGGCATTCGAGCGGAAAACGGGATTTTTGAACCCTGTATACGTTTGCTTTACCGTTTACGACGCGTCCTTTGAAAACGTGCAAATCGCCTTCCCCAAGCAAAGCATGGATAACACGCTCGGCGAATACCTCGCATCTTGCGGAAAGAAGCAACTCCGCATTGCGGAAACGGAAAAATATGCACACGTTACCTTCTTTTTCAACGGCGGCGTAGAAAAACCCAACGAAAACGAAGAACGCGTTCTCATCAACTCCCCCAAGGTTGCAACCTACGACCTTCAACCGGAGATGTCCGCTTACGAGGTAACGGAAAAGGCGATCGAGGAACTTGACAAGGGCATTTACGACGTCATGATCTTGAACTTCGCAAACTGCGACATGGTCGGTCATACCGGCGTAATTCCCGCGGCGATCAAAGCCGTTCATACGGTAGACGAATGCGTGAAAAAGGTCATGGACAAACTTCTTTCCATGGGCGGAAGCGCACTTTTGACCGCAGACCACGGAAACGCGGATAAGATGCTCGACGAAGACGGTTCCCCTTTCACGGCGCACACCACCTTCCCCGTTCCCGTCGTACTCGTTTCCAACGAATACAAGAACTGCAAATTAAAGAACGGCATTCTCGCCGACCTCGCCCCCACACTTTTGGACGTTATGGGACTTGCGATCCCCTCCGAAATGACGGGAAAATCCCTTCTTGTCAAATAATTTTTTGCACGATAAAAGCCGATGCGATTGCATCGGCTTTTTGCTTATTTTGTCCAAGTAATTTGAATGATCCAGTCGTTTTCCGTGAGCGTTGCGTGCGTTTCCTTGACAAAGTAACCGTTCGCGTCGTACTCATAGGTGAACGGACTCGTTTCAATCAAAAATCCCTTCTCACCCGTCTTGTATACGGCGACCGTATGATCTCCTCCCTCGATCCATATGCGGCGGTTTTCAATCGCCCAAATCGCCTCTTCCCTTCCGTGCTCGTTGCCGCTTTCGGGATCGGTCAACGTCGCTTTTCCGTTTGCGTACGTAAATCCGCCCTCGTATTCCACCAAGCCGAACATCACCGTACGGGTATAATACTTGATCGTACCGCCCGTGTAGCCTGCGTCCGCCTCTTGAAGCGCTTCTACTTTCGCCCTAAATTCGGGCTTTGTAACCTCCGTCCAACCTCCGTCCCCTTCGCCTTCTCCGCATGCTGCAACAGCAAACGTAAAGACCGCAACAAATGCCAAAACCAAACTCTTCCAAACTATTTTCATAATTTTCTCCTCCGATTGTGATACCAATATGATGCCCCTTGAATTTGTCAAGTGCTTTAGAAAAAAGCGGTAAAAAATTACCGCTTTTTCTTTTCTTATTCGATGACTTCCACGTCGAGGTTAAAGTAGTATCCGCCCGCGTTTACGTCCTTAAACCCAAAGCAAAGATACAACGTTTCTCCCTCGTCAAGCGTAATTTGGTAGGTGTAGAGATTTAATACGGGATCGATCGTTTGATACGTTTCCCCGTTTGCGCTTTGCGAAAGAAGCGCGTTTGCGTTATTTACGGTAACCGAGTAGGTTGCAAACGCATCCGCTTGAATTTTAACGTAAACGGAAACCGTTCCGTCGATGACGTTATAATCAATGCGGTAATCGCCCGAAGTGCTTACGGTAAACGGCGTTTCGGAAGTCCCGTCGCCGTCTGCGTATCCGGAAAGATCTTGCACGAGAAGTTTTGCCGCAACGCTGTTTAATTCGTTCGTCGTAACGGAGATCGTAACGTCGCACGCAGTTTCCCCCGCGCTTATTTCAACGGGAGTTCCGCTCGTCAAAGCAACCGGAGCATCCCCCGTCTTTTGCGCGCTCACCGATACGCCGCTCCCCGTATCCAACGTCAAAGTATACGTCGCGTTTGCGGGAATGGAAAGCGTATAATAGTTCACCGCCCCTACTTCGTCAATGTGTTGCAACAGTCCGCCGCCAAGCGTCAATTCATAGGGATTACTGCGCGAACCCTTCACATATTCGGTAAGGATCAAGATATTTTTCGCACTTCCGTCCTCCGTTTTTACAGAGAAGACCGTGCCCGCGTCGAGATTTGCATTCACTTTCACGCCCGCTTGCGCCCCGTCCAAATACATTTTTGCCGCCTTGTCGTTAGAAAGGACGTTGACTTTGTCCGTTGCGTCTTGATTGATTTTGAAATATACGGTCGCATTCGTTTGAATTTGCACTTCGTACGCTTTGCCCGCGTCGACGATATACGGATCCGCTTGCGTACCCGCACCGCTTGTAAACGCATCGGTAGGAAGTCCTTCCGTATACGTATAACAAACGAACATCCATTGATTTTGTGCGGGAACTGCATGTTCTACCCCGTTGAGCGTACCATCCGTTCCCGTTCCGAACCAACCGGCGGAATGTTTTCCCGCAATCAGTTCAAGCGCCGTCTTCATTTCTTCGGTCAAACCGTATACGCCGTCGGAGTTTGCATAATCGCCGTAGTTGACGTTGGGTTCTTCCTCTTCGTCCATGACGTTTGCAAAGAACGAATGGTAGTTTACCCGCTCTTCCTCGTCGTTCATTACGATTGCAAAACTGCCGTCTAATACGACGATATCCGTCAATGCTCTATCAAGATATTCCCCGCTCTTTGTAATGCGAACGACGACAACGGGACCGTCCGCCGCGCCGAGATGATAAAATCCGTCCGTACCAAGCACGACCGACGTATTTGCGTCATACCAATCGACGGGAACAAGTTCCGCCCCGTAAGGCGCTTCGGGATAATATTCCCCCGCCGCGATTTCTTCGGGAATGACAAATTCGGCAGGCGTAGAGATCGGCGTCGGATCGGCGTCCCCCGTACGGCTGACGTTCAAAATGACCGTGGCGGGATAAGAAGGCGCCCCTGCAATAGAGATAGCAAACAAGTAGACGTTGCCGACGTACTCGTTCTTTACTTCCATGTTGAGCAAGAAGTTTCTTTCGTCTTGCGCGCCGTTGTCGTCCGACTGAACGACTTCTAACCCCGCAACGCCTCCGTTGCTATATACGTAGCGCTCGATTTTCGCGTCGTAGCCTGCGGAAACGGACTCCAACTTATAAACGCCGGACGTTTGAGGTGTAAACGCAAAGTACACCTTTTTCGTTGCGCTGTTGACCTTTGCCTTATAGTTTCCTTCTCTCGTAATGTTGTAAGGATTTACTTCATGGCGTTCAATGCCGAGCGCGTCCGTAACAATACTGCCCGTTCCCTTTCCCGTTCTGGGTTCGATGACGGAGATGAGTTTAATGGTACATTCCCGTTCCTCTTCGGAAACGAAATACGCACTCTCGTCATAGTAGTAGTTGTCGGGAAGAGATAAAAGGTGAACCGCCAAATCCGTCCCTTCGTCGAATTGAATTTCCGCTTCGCCGTTATCGTCGATAACAACGGGATCAAAACAGTTCAAAATTACCCCGTTTTCATCCACCGTGCACCATTGTACTTGGATATCGTCCGTCGCAGGCGCATTGTTGGGCATTAAGACGGTCGTCTTATACGTTACTTTCCCGTCGCCGTCGCTCGGTCCGGGCGTAGGCGCAGGATCCTCTCCGCACGCGGAAAGCGCCAAAGAGAAGGTCGCCAAACTGCATCCCGCAAGAAGCGTTGTCAATAAATATTGAAATTTCCTTTTCATAAATACCTCCGAATAAGCCGAAAGTTCCGATTAAATCGGAACAGTCGGTGTGTAAAATTAAGATTGAGGACCGAGATAATCCTCGTAATACGCCATGAGGAGCCAAGCGTTATTGACGCCCGCGATGCCGTAAACGTCCGTAAACCATTGCAACGTTTCAACGAGCATTCTATCCGCCTTGACAAACCCGCCGTTTTCCGCTTGTTTCGCTTCGGTAAGTTTCGTCTTCATATAGTTTTGACGGTCGGGACCGTACTCCTGCGTATCGTTTTGAACTTCGGTAAAGTCGAAGACGTAAATTCCGCTTTCTTCGCCGACGTTCAACATATTCTCAATCGAACGGTGGCTTTCAAACCACGTAGTACGGCAGAAGTCAACGTAGATATACGAATCGCTATCGCTTGCAGTCGCCGCCGTTCCCTTGCGGTAATACCCTTCGGAATCCATGTAGACTTCGATGACGCTATCCACCGTCAATTCGCCCGTTTCTTCAATATACGTGTACAACCCAGACGTACTGCAATCGCGGAGAACTGTCTTCGCGTCCGTAACGTATTCGATGGTAAATTCAAACGTACCGAGATCGGTAGGATACCAGAAGGTACATTGTACGTAGTACGCAACCCCTTCCTCCATATACCATTCAAAGCAGAAATTTCCGTTGGAATTCCCCCACTTATCCCCTTCGTCGTGCCACAACCATTCTTCGTTGGGACCGCGAAGCCAAGCGGTGGTGTAATTGTTCGACGCGTGCGATTGAATGAGGTAAACGCCGTCGCGTTCGGGAACAAACTTATAATAGAACCCGCGGGGAATGACCATGCGGTCGACGTTGACGACGTTCGTCGCGTCGGGATCCGCCTCCGTCGTTTCCACCGCCGTATATGCGGACGTAAACGAAAGCCCCTTGATGGGATCGGCAAACTGTTCGTTCGTGCCGTGCGCCTCAAAATAAATGCAGAACTCAAGCCATTCGTTTGCATTTCCTTGACCGAATTCTTCCGTCATCATCTTCAAGAGCGCTCTTACGTCGTTGGTAACGGGGTGATATCCGTATTCTACGGCATTGCCCGCTACTTGACAAATTGCAAGCACTTCTTCGCTGTAATCGGTGCCGTCAAAAACGCAAAGCCCTTCCGAATAATATTCGTATACGCTCATCGAAGAGAAATGACTTACCGTCAAAAGGTTTGCAAGGAGCAAAGGTCCTTCCGCACTTCCGACGTGCCAATATTTGTCCGTAGAATTGTATACGGGAGAAACGTAATGCTCGTACCGCTGTTCTTCTTCGTTGAAAACGCTTGCAGCATGGTGGGAGAAATAGGTAGGCTCTTGAATGAGGGATGCGTCTTCAAGGCGCATGTTTTTCATAAATACGGTATCGTCCTCTTCTCCGCTGTCGTAATCCTTTTGATAGACGAATCCGACTTCGTGCGTTCCGTCGCGTACGGGGACGTACGCATAGCACGTTTGCCATTCTTCCGATACGCCGGAAATTTCCGCCATAATCAACCCGTCGACGACAACGTAGAACACGTCGTAATCCTCTTCGGTGCTCGTAAGGTAATCAAACGTAAGAACCTGATCTTTCGTCGCCGTAAAGGTCAAGTACATAATGGAATAGGAACTGTCGATCGTTTGGTTGGAAGGATGAACGGACTGTCCGTCTTCGCTTAAAATAAACGGCCAGCTGTATTCCGCGTCGGCGCCCGTTTCGGGAGCGTACGTACCGTTAAACCCGTCCGCATTCAACACCTCTTCGATGACGGTGGAATCGGGCATCGTATAAGTCGGTTTAATGATAACCGGTGCCTCTTCTTCCCCGTCCCCCGTAGAAGGACGTACCGTTTGCACGTAGTCGTCGCTCGTATATTTGTCAAACAAACTTCTAAATTTATTCGCGTCGGGAATGGAACCGACTTCGATTTCGCAAATGACGCCGTAACGGTCGATGATAACGGAAGTGGGGAATCCCGTAACGCCGTAATGTCCGTAGTAGGTGGAATCGGTTGCCATCAAGAAGGAAAGACCGTTGTCTTGACGGAACATTGCCGTTGTTTCAGGAGAGTCGTTATGCGTAATCGCAAGAATTGCAATGCGGTCGTCGTAATCTTGATAAGCCTCTTCCATAAACGGGAATTCCGCGCGGCAAGGAGGGCAATCGGTATAGAAGAAGTTGATCATGACCGCCTTATACTCTTGCATCAAGCCGGAAATGGACACGTCTTCTTCCACAAGCAAATCATTTTCGTCAAGGGAGTACGCCTTCGTCGCATAGTCGTAAACGATATCCCCCTTTTTGTAGAGCGTCCCCGCGGGAATCGGACTTTCGATAATGCTCGATTCCAAATAAATGGTTACCTCGCCCCCGTTTTCGGGAAGAGCGTGCGTCTGCGTATCCGTTGCATATCCGACGGGATAATCGATCACGCGCACCTCGTATTCGGCGGGTTTTGCACGGAAAAAGCCCATTCCGTCCTCGTCCGTCGTAATAGTATCCTTGCGAAGATCCCCTTCGTAAAGACCGACAACGACGTCCGCAAGCGGCATACCGCCCACCGATTTCACGTAAACGGTGTAAGACACCGTACCGTTTTCAATCGGTTGATCTCCGCCGTCCGGATTAACAGGTTCATCGTCGCACGCCGCAAGCGTGAACGGAACTGCCAAAACGAACAACGAAAGAAGAAACAGTACGGATAATCTTTTGAATATTTTCTTCATTCCTACCTCCTAATCTCAAACGCAACCCGAGAAAAAATAAATTCGTCGTAAAATGTAATTTTGTATCAATTATTTTACCATATTTTCAGCAAAACGACAAGCAAATTGAGGAACTTTCTCCGCGAAAATTATTCCTTATTATATATTTATAAATAGAATTTGCATCTTTCATGTATATATGCGCAAATGATAGGAAAAGTAAAAAAGATAAAATTAATTTCTTTCCAGCGGTTTACTTTTTCCCGCGGATTTGTTATAATAATAGACGGTATTTTATGGAGGCACTTATGAAAAAGACGAGTTTCGACAACCTCGCTTACGTTGAAAAGCAAACGGAAAAAATCTTACAGCGCATCAACAATTTCAACGACAAACTTTACCTTGAATTCGGCGGTAAAATGTTCGACGATATGCATGCTGCGCGCGTCCTCCCCGGATATGATCCGAACAATAAAATTAAAATTTTACAAAAGCTCAAAGACATTTCTGAAATTATCGTCTGCGTCAACGCGGGCGATATCACGCGCAATAAAATGCGTGCCGACCATGGCATTACTTACGCTTCGGAAACGCTAAGTCTTATCGACCAACTCCGCGCGGCGGGGTTAACCGTTTCGGGAATCGTCATCACGTTATACGAAAAACAGCCCGCGGCGGACGGTTTCCGCAAAAAACTCACCCGTCGGGGCGAAAAGGTTTACCTTCACTACCGCACGGAAGGATATCCCGTCGACGTCGATACCATCGTTTCGGAAAAGGGCTACGGAAAGAATGAATTCGTCCCCACCGAGCGTTCACTCGTCATTGTAACGGCACCTGGCCCGGGGAGCGGAAAACTCGCCACCTGTCTTTCGCAAATGTACCACGAATACAAGCGCGGAAAAACGGCGGGTTACGCCAAGTTCGAAACGTTCCCCGTTTGGAATCTTCCTTTGAAACATCCGATCAACATCGCATACGAAGCGGCGACCGCCGACCTTCTCGACGTGAACATGATCGACCACTTCCACCTTGCAGCCTACGGCGAGATGGCGGTAAACTACAACCGCGACTTGGAAACGTTCCCCGTCGTCAACAATATTTTGAACCGAATTTTGGGCAAGGAGTTGTATCGCTCCCCCACCGACATGGGCGTCAACATGATCGCATCGGGCATCGCGGACGACGAAGGCTGTTCGGAAGCGGCGAAACAGGAAGTCATTCGCCGTTACTATAAAACGCAAGTCGACTACAAAAGAGGAACGGCAACGCAAGAGGCAATCGACCAAATTCAACTCTTGATGAATCAACTCGGCGTCAATAAAATGATGCGCAAATGCGTACCCGTCGCACTTGAATACGCGGCAAAAAAGGGTTGCCCGAGTTTTAGCATCGAACTGCCCGACGGCGAAATTGTCAGCGGAAAGCAAGCGACGCTTATGACTGCGGAAAGTTCTTGCATTCTCAACGCCGTCAAGCATCTTGCCGGCATTGACGAAACGGTTAAATTGCTCCCTCCCCAAGTCATCGAGCCAATCCTCTATTTTAACGAAAATATTTGCCAACACAGCAGCGCGATGATGACGCTCGACCAAACGCTTGTCGCACTCACCGTTTCTACTGCATACAGCGAAATCTCCAAACGCGCTTGGGAAATGCTCCCTCTTTTGAAAAATTGCAAAGCGCACGCCTCTTATATTGTACAACCGCAAAACGAAGCATCCCTTCGCAAACTCGGAATCGACTATACGTCCGAACCCGTTTTTATTACGGATAAACTGTTCAATGTATAAAAAAACATAATACGTATCCGTTTCATTTTACATAATAAAAAAACCGCCAGTTGAACTGGTGGTATGCACTGGCACTCAAGGGCATAATACTGGCTGAGCCTTAAGGCTCATTGAAAGGTTTACCAACCGCAAACTGTCTCAGGCAGCCGCTTAAGCGGCTGCCTTTTTATGCCTTATTATCTTCCCTTGTCAGACGGTTGATGCCGTCGTATGCGTACCGTACGGCGAGGGCGCCGTTCTCAAAAATTTTGCAGATATTTCCGCTTGCATCGTATTCGTACTTCACATTATCGCGGATGACATACTTTCCGTTCTGCACTCCGCCGAAATACACCGCGGAAGGCATGTTCGTGGCATGGTCCCCCACTTTGCGATAGTACAGATATTCGCCTGCAATCTTGCCGTCCGCTCCGGAAATCTCCTTGCCCTTATTCCTGTCCAGCACATCCGTTTCCGGCGTGATTGTGATCCCTTCCACTGTGATATGGTCCAGATCGCGCGCAGCGTTATTTTTATAAGCATACGAATACGTGCGCGCGCCCTGTACAAAGGTTGCGAGCTTTCCGTCATAGGCATATCGCACAACGTTATTCCCGCTCACCAGTTCCGTCACTTCATCCATTCAATACTGTTTTACTTAAAAAGAGTACAGCCAACTATGGCTGTACTCTTTTATTCATGGACTAGGATTCAGTTTACAATTAGATTGTTTTATAAAAATCATGAGATAAACATTGATAACACTAAAAGTAATAATGCAATAACTAATATACATAACGTAGTTTTTCTTAATGTTTTATAAGCTTTTTGAGACGATACAACTCTTGCTTGCACCCATTCTTCTGCTTTTTCGGCCAATGGATATAACATTGAATAAATCTTATGAAACACTTTTTTAATCATACATATCATACATAAAATGCCTATTAAGATAAATGCGATTGCCATCCCAAAGAGTGGATTTAAATTTTTTTGTTGTATAGCGTTAATCATGTTCAAGCATATCAATGCAAAAGAAGATATCCATAAAATGCAAATACTAAACCAAAACCAAACATTTTTTTTACGCATTTTTCAAACCTCTCGTTCCCAACCAATTAAAAAAGTAAAGCCGCCTACGAAAATCCCACAAAACAGCAAAACGCAACATAAAAATAAAATTCCCTGAGCAATTCCATTCTCCAAAAAATTAGTGACCGCCATCAACACCTCAATAAGAAACCCTAAAAAGGCAGAAATTGTCCCTATATATAATAAAACAAGTATTCCTTTTGAAAAAATCCTACCATGCTCTAATGTTGCACTAACTTTTGAAATTTCCATAATTATAATTTGCCCCGCTACACCATTCCAAAAGTCAGTCCACCAATTCGTTCCTTGTGAATCTGTTCTCATCACAGGATTGTTCCCGCAATAGGCGTAGAGGTTTAAGCCGTTGATGGTCTTGGGATCAAGGTATTCTATGCCGTCAATGGTGATAAAACGACCGATTTCAGGATCGTAGTAGCGAGATTTCAGATAGTACAGCCCTGTTTCTACGTCGTAGAAATACCCGCGGTAACGGAACGGATTGAGAACGCCGATATGATTGACGTCGGTAATGTCTGCACCATTCGCATCCAGCACTGCATGGTTCCCCCACGCATCGTACTTATATTCTACCACAACGCTCCCACTGCTGTCAATAAGGGCTATGATATTTCCCTGTTCGACACCAGTGGTCGGCAAACCTACTTTATTATAACATAGGAGGATTCCTTTTGCTAAAGCTTTTTTATGCCACCACTTCAAGTGGTGGTTCGCTAAAGGCTACAAAAAAAACCGCCGTTCGACGGCGGTTTTTAAATTTTCTTACTTGTTGATCATTCCTTGCAAAGAAGCGTACGTATCGGGGAAGAACAAGAACACCACGATCAGCGCAATCATCAAATAGAAAATGATACGGAAAATAAGATTGCGTTTGGACATTGCTTCCAGCCCTACGACAACGACAAGCAACAGCAATCCGTATTCTTTGATGAGTGAAACGGCAAATACTACGCCGTTTGGAAGGAAATTGAAATTCAAATTCAAAATCCAAAGCGCATAGACGATGACAAGCAATACCGCAAGAATTTCGCCGAGAATATCAAATACTTTTTCTAATTTTTTCATGAGAAAAACCTCCTATATTTCTTACATTATACAAAATCTTCCAAAGGTTGTCAATACTTCAAAGAAAAAAATGCGGAACCAAGCGGTTCCGCATTTTTTCACATACTGAACGCTTCCAACTCGCGAATACGGTGAGAGTCGATGCTGTAAATAAGATTGACGAGTTCGTCGTCCCCGAAAGAACTGTTCCGTCCCGCCTCGTACTCGGCATCCACCCGATCTTTCATCTTTTGTACGAGCGGATCGCGTTTATCAATTTTATGATCGTCGGGAAGTTTATAATAATCGTTGATCCAGAAGGCGATCCCCGCAAGTCCGCTCGTCTTGTTCACGGAAACGCGCGCAGGGCGATTGAGAATTTTCGCCGTGTCGAAAATGTTGTAAATCTCCTCATCCTTGAGCATTCCGTCCGCATGAATTCCCGCACGCGTGGAATTAAACGCACGCCCTACGAACGGCGTTTTCGGCGGAACGGGATAGTTGATTTCCCGCTCGAAATATTCCGCAATCTCGGTGATTGCAGTCAAATCCATTCCGTCCGTCGTTCCGCGAAGGGACGCATACTCGATCGCCATCGCCTCCAACGGGCAGTTTCCCGTCCGCTCGCCGATGCCGAGCATAGAACAGTTGACTGCGGACGCGCCGTAAAGCCACGCCGTCGTCGCGTTGGTAACCACCTTATAAAAGTCGTTATGTCCGTGCCATTCGAGCAACGAGTTGGGAACACCCGCATAGTGATGAAGCCCGTACACAATACCGGGAACGCTTCTCGGCATGGACGCGCCGGGGAAGGTAACGCCAAAGCCCATTGTATCGCACATTCTGATTTTGACGGGGATTCCGCTTTCTTTGGAAAGTTTCATGAGTTCCGACGCAAACGGAACGACAAATCCGTAAAAGTCCGCGCGCGTGATATCCTCAAAGTGGCAACGGGGACGAATCCCGTATGAGAGCGCACTTTTGACGATCCCCAAGTATTGATCAAGTGCCTTTTTACGGGTTAAATTCATCTTTTTGAAGATATGATAGTCCGAACAACTAACCAAGATCCCCGTTTCCGCTACGCCCGCCTCTTTGACGAGGGTAAAATCCTTTTCGTTGGCACGAATCCACGTGGTGATTTCGGGGAATTTTAACCCCAAATCCTGACAAGCCCGCAACGCCGCTTTATCCTTTTCCGAATAAATAAAAAATTCAGACTGCCGAACAAGCCCTTTTTTACCGCCCAAACGGGACATGAGTTTGAATAAATCGGTAATTTGCTTTACGGTGAAAGGCGACGTGGACTGTTGCCCGTCGCGGAACGTGGTATCCGTCATCCACAATTCTTCGGGTACCCGCATCGGCACGTGGCGGTTGTTAAACGACACTTTGGGAATGCTTTGATAATCGAATAAATCGCGGAAAAGTTCCGGCTCTTCCACGTCTTGCAACTCATAATGATAAATGGTATCTTCCAAAAGGTTGGAATGCTTGTTATAATAAATCAACGCACACCTCCGTACTCGTTCCGCTGCTAATGTATACGTTATTTTATCAAACACGAATAAATTTGTCAAGCAAACGCGGTAATATACGGAAAATTTTTTCACCACCGCGATTTTTCTTATATTTATGTATATTTATGCATTGTTTATGAGAAAAGGGAGTGCGCGTTCGGCACTCCCCTTCCAAGATTTATGGAGATGATTTGAATAAACAGTTTTTTTTTACAAAACGCCGCCCTTTTAAGGGAACGTTGTCCGCCCGTTCAAGGTTGTAGGCAGTTTTCAACCGCACCCCGCCCCTATATAACCGAGCGTTAACCTTCCAACAAAGCACACTCGACTTCAAGGTTGTAGGCAGTTTTCAACCGCAACCCGCCCCTTAATATAACCGAGCGTTAACTTTTCTAACAAAGCACACTCGACTTCAAGGTTGTAGGCAGTTGTTTTCTAACCTTATCCTGATCGAGCGGTCTATTGTTCTTTTTTTCGGGATGCGCACCCCGAGCACGAAGCGCAATCGCACCCACAGGAATTTTTTCCTTTCTTTTTACGAATTGCCGTCCATACGGCAACCCCGACGACGATGAGCACCGCCGCCACAATCACGATAATCTCAATCGGTTGCATATATTTTCCTCTTATTTTTTGATCGGATGTCCTTTATTCCAAAGGACGATGCCCATAACGATCGCCGCAACGACTGCCGCAACGATAAAGACCGTCCACCACCAACTTCCGACAAGGTAAATGATCGAGGATACCGCATACGATGCGACCACCCAAAACAACAGCGTCCATCTAAATTTTCCTTTGGGAAGTTCCGCACGCGCCGTCGCGCAAGCGGCAAAGCAAGGAATCGTCATCATATTAAACGCAATAAAGGAGATAAGCGCAGGAATGGTGATCCCCGTTGCGGAAATCATTGCAATCGTTTCAACGATTCCGTCGCTCTCTTCGGGAATGATAAACCCCGAAACAAGACACGCGGCGAGCGTTCCAAACGTCGCAATGACGTTTTCTTTCGCAATCAACCCGGTAAGCGCGGCGACCGCGAACACCCAACCCGCATCTCTGCCCAACTGCGAGCCAAACCCGAGCGGAGTAAAGATCGGCTGAATGAGCGATCCGATTCCCGCAAGGATGCTTTCGTTCATCTGTTCATCCGAAAGGAACCGCCAGTCGAAACTGAAATGGGACAAAAACCATACGATGATGGTCGATGCCAAAATAACGGTAAACGCTTTGGAAATAAAGTGTTTTGCTTTGTCCCAAAGGTGAAGCATTAAACTCTTGAAAAGCGGCGTATGATACGCGGGCAATTCCATGATAAACGGAGGCACTTCTCCGCGCAACGTCGTCGAACGCATCAAAATTACCGCAACGATTGCCGTTGCAACGCCGATGACGTACATCGAATAGGTAATGACGTCCGCATTCCCCACGCCGAACACCCCGACAATTCCGCCCGCAATCGCGGTGAGAATCGGAAGTTTCGCCCCGCACGAGAAAAATGGAATAACGCGTACCGTCGTCGTCCGCTCCTTTTCATCGGCAAGCGTCCGCGTGTTGATCATTGCAGGAATGGAACAGCCAAAGCCCATGATCATCGGCATAAACGCCCGTCCCGAAAGCCCGAACTTGCGGAAAATGCGATCCAAAATAAACGCAACGCGCGCCATGTATCCGCTGTCTTCCAAAATGGAAAAGAGCAAGAATAAAATTAGAATTTGGGGAAGGAAGCCAAGCACGGCGAACAATCCGCCCAAAATACCGTCGACGATAAATCCGCCCACCCATGCGGGCGCCGTTTCCAACCACCCCGCAACAAGTCCCGAAATCCCATCGAGCAAAAGCCCCAAAAGATTTGTCAAAATAACTCCCGGAGAAAATACTCCGCCGTCGTAAACGCAAGCAAGCAGTTGCACGCCGAAGTTGTCGACGTTCATCCCCAACTCACTCAACGTAGGAAGTCCGCCCGTTATGGCGCTCAAAAAGAGCATATCTTCCGAAAAGGTCAAATGGAATACGGCGAACAAAATAACAAGGAATACGGGAATCCCCCATACGCGGTGCGTAAGCACTTTATCCACCTTATCCGAACGGGTAAGTTTGGCGGGGTTAGAATCGCGCCGTGTAAGCGCGGTCGTATAATTTTCCGATATGTACCGATAGCGCGCGTCCGCAACGAGCGCCTCGAAGTCCGTCCCAAACGTATCGTTAGAAAAAGTCGCCTTAAACTTTTCTACCGTCGGCACGAGTTCCGCGTGCATTTTTTCCTCAATCTCGTCCATCTCGCACAGTTTTACGGCATGGAACAACGGTGCGGAAACCTTTTGCGCCTCCAACGCGATTGCAACGTCGCGCACAAGATGCGCAATCGGAGAATCTTTTAAGACGGTTTTCCCCTCTCTTCCCCGTTCGGCAGCCGCCACCGCCGCATCCATCAATTCCTCAATCCCAAGATTGCGCAATGCGGAAATTTCCACCACGGGAAGTCCGATTTTCTCTTCGAGTTTTTTTGCGTCGATCTTATCGCCGTTCTTCTCGACGGCATCCATCATATTGAGCGCAATCACGACGGGAACGTCGATTTCCATGAGTTGCGTCGTCAAATACAAATTGCGTTCTAAATTCGTCGCGTCGACGATATTGATGACGCAGTCGGGTTTTTCGTCAAGGATATAATTTCTGGAAATTACCTCTTCGGGCGTATATGGAGAAAGGGAATAAATCCCGGGAAGGTCGACGACGGAAACGGGCTCCTCGCCGCGCTTATACGTCCCCTCCTTTTTATCTACGGTTACCCCCGGCCAGTTGCCTACGTGCGCCGTCGAACCCGTCAAAAGGTTAAAAAGCGTCGTCTTTCCGCTGTTGGGATTCCCTGCTAACGCCATTCTTTTCATTCGGAAACCTCCAGCGTAACGCACGATGCCTCCGATTTACGGAGAGTGAGTTCATACCCGCGAATAGTAATTTCAATCGGATCTCCAAGCGGTGCTTTTTTGCGGAGAAACACGTCCGCGCCGGGCGTTACTCCCATATCAAATAATCTTCTGCGCACCTTTCCTTCGCCCGCAACCGAACAAATTTTACCCGATTGACCGATTGCAAATGTGTCAAGCGTCTTTTTCATATTATGCTTCACCCTCCACCTTTAAGCCACAAAAATATGCGACGCAACCTGCCCGTCAAGCGCAAGCCGTCCTTCTTTTACCTTACAAACGACACTTCCGCCTCCCGCAGACAAAACGGTTACCGTTTCCCCCACGAAAATACCAAGGCTGGATAAGTGCTTTTTCGTCCTTTCGTCCACTGCAACGCGGACGATTTTCATCTCTTGCCCGATGGGCGCTAATACAAGCGGCATATCTTCTCCTTTTCGTTGGTTCGCATATGCGAACTAACCGTCCAAAAAATACCGCACAGCCGAATTTTTTCGCGAGTTCGGCTATGCGAACTTAAATTTCGTTTGCATTATAACACGGAAAAATTACACTTGTCAAGCATTTGAACGGAACTTTTGCAAAAAAAATCAAACAAAAAAACGAGGTGCTTTTCCCCGTTTTTTATAATGATTCGTCCTTGGTTTGCGGTTTTTCGGGATAACTGCGTGCGTTTGCCGCTGTTTTGAGGACAGAGTTCAAAATGTATTTTGCATTTGCTTGAATTTCCCCAAGGGTAATTCCGTTTTTACAGTGATTCGTCCTTGGTTTGCGGTTTTTCGAGATAACTGCGTGCGTTTGCCGCCGTTTTGAGGACGGAGTTCAAAATGTATTTTGCGTTTGCTTGAATTTCCCCAAGGGTAATTCCGTTTTTCCTGCGCAACGTTTTCAAAAGCGTCCCGTCCGATTTGCGAATACCCAAATATCCGCCGCCTGGCATCAAAAGATTTACTCCCGCGCGCACGCGATATGCGTTGACGCGAAGGGACGGAAATTCGGGAGAACGCGCCTTTTTCATCCACCAATCGGTCATGACGTTTCCGTCGTATCCCCATTCTCGGCGCAAGATCCCTTCGCATAAATCGTAATGATAATGCGCCCAAACGCCGTTGATTTTGTTGTACGAGGTCATAATATGATGCGGTGCGCCCTCTTTGACGCACAGTTCAAACGCGCGTAAATACAATTCGCGAAGCGCTCGCTCGGATACGCGCGAATCGTTGTTATTTCGATTTGTTTCTTGATTGTTGCACGCAAAATGTTTGGGACAAGCCGAAACCCCTTGGCTTTGCACTCCGCGCACGACCGCAGCCGCAATTTTCCCCGTAAGCAGAGGATCTTCGGAAAAATACTCAAAATTTCTCCCGCAAAGCGGATTGCGGTGTAAGTTCATGCCGGGAGCAAGCAAGACGTCCGAGCCGAGTTTTTTCATCTCCCTTCCTACTTCCGTATAGATTGCCTCGACAAGCATCGGATCGAACGTACAGGCAAGGAGTGTACCGATCGGCAAAAGGGAACTCACGTTCTTTAAGCGGATCCCCGAAGGTCCGTCCGTCGCCGTAACGGGCGGAACGCCCTTTTTGCGCAGAGACGGAAGCACCCCGCCGAACACGCCCGCATTTCCTTTTGCGCCGAGCGGACTGTCCATTTTGTAATCCCCGCGGGAGATCGCCTCTAACTCTTCCAAAGAAAGTTGAGCCACAAATTGATCCATGGAAATTTTTCCGCTCTGAACGTCGGAGAGAAGATATCCCAAATCCCCCGTTTGCGCGACGGGTTGAGGGAAACGAGATAAAATTTTCTCCTTTAACGAACCCGTCCGCTTGCGAACGGGAACAAATTCCTCCTCGTATCCGTCATCCGTTTTCTTCGCGCGCAAAATGTAAAAATTCTTTTGCGGTGCGGCACATTCTTCCGCTTGAAAACAAATTTCTTCTTCCCGATTGCACACAAACACCTTTTGTGCGCTACGGGCGTCCGTTCCAACGTAAAACGCATATTCGCCGCTTGCAATCAAATAGCACGATCTTTCCTCATCATAAACGCAAAGATCGCGTTTTTCCACGCGGAAAAGAACGGATTCCCCCTCGTTCGGCGCAAGAATTCCCGTCTTGTGGAACGCAATGAGTTCGCGCGCAGGTGCGCCCCGTCCGTCGCACGGCTTTTTAACGTAAACTTGTACGACCTCTTTTCCGTGCGTACGTCCGACGTTTTGAACGCGCGTGGAAAGAATGAGTTCTCCCTCTTTTTCTTCTGCGCTCGTTGAAAGGGAAAACCTTGTATAACTCAACCCAAACCCAAACGGAAAGAGCACCTTCCCGCGCGAAAACGTTTCAAAATAGCGATATCCGACGTAAATATCTTCCGCATAACAGTTGTATTTTTCCCGTCCGAAATGCTCGGCGGACGGATAATCGGAGTACGTTCGCGCAACGGTAGAAGAAAGTTTTCCGCACGGAGAAATTTTTCCGCTTAAAACGTCCGCCACGGCGTTTCCCGTTTCCATTCCGCCTTGCCAAGCAAGCAACACCGCGCCGATTTTATCGCCATAACCGTCAACCCAAGAAAAGTCGACGACGTTCCCCACGTTGAGTACGACGACCGTTTTAGAAAACGCCGACGTAACAAAGGAGAGCATCTCTTTTTCCGCTTGCGTCAAATAATAACTCCCTTCTTTTAAGACGTTTTCACGGTCTTCCCCCGCCGCGCGTCCGATGACGACAACGGCAACGTCCGAATCGCGCGCCGCGCGCGCTACGGTTTCCTCATCAAGCGGCATTTCCGGAAAAGAGCGTGGCCAATTCCCCCAATATCCGTGATCGACGGGATTTTCTTCGCACCAAGAAAGATACGTCTGTTTGAGTTCTTCGTTCAAATGAATGCGTTCGCACGCGGAAAGCCCGTCTAATATGCTTACTCGGTACGGCTTGATTACGTCCCCGCCCGATCCGTAGCCCGTATAAAAGGTGTCGATTTGAACGCGACCGAAAAGGGAAACGCGCTGATCTATCAGCGGAAGCGTTCCGTCGTTACGAAGCAATACCGCCCCTTCCTCCGCGGCGCGCCGCAAAAGCGAAGACGTAAACGCATTGACCTCCTCCGCGCGGACGTCAACGAAATTCTCCTCCTGCCGAAGCGCGCTATCCGTGAGAGAAAAATATATTTTTGCGGCAATGTTTTTTAACTTACGTGCAAATTTTCCCATACCGTTCTCCAAATTTCATTACAATTATAACATGCGCAACCACCATCGTCAACGGCATTTTGCAAAAAAATTCTTTGTTTAAGTTGATTTTTTTTGCGCGTTGCATTATAATATGAAAAAACAAATTGTACGGACGATATTATGGACCAACTTACTACTTTTTTGAAAACCTCTTACACCGCCTATCATGCGGTGGAAAACAGCGCAAAAATCCTCCTTCAAGAGGGCTTTACCCGCTTATTTGAACACGAACCTTGGAATTTGAAAGAGGGCGGAAAATATTTCGTCATTCGAGGCGGATGCAGTCTTGTCGCGTTTACGACGGGCAAAGGATCTAACTTCAAGATCATTGCAAGCCACGCCGATTCCCCCGCCTTAAAACTCAAAGAAAACCCCGTCATGAAAAGCGACGGCATGATCAAATGCAACGTCGAAAAGTACGGCGGAAGTATTTTATATTCCTTCTTCGACCGTCCCTTGCGGTTTGCAGGACGCGTTGTCAAAGAAGAAAACGGCGCGCTCGTCGCACATAACTACGTCAGCGACTATCGCGTCGTCATTCCCTCCGTTGCAATCCATATGAATCGGGAAGTAAACGACAAGTTTTCCCCCAACGTACAGGTAGACCTGCTTCCCCTTGCCGCACTCGGCGATTGTACTACCCAAATGCTTTTGGGCGATTGCGTTTCGTACGATCTTTTTGCCGTCTGCGACGAAGAGTCTTTTGAAAGCGGAAAAAACGGGGAATTCCTTTCCTCTCCCCGCGTCGATAATTTGACGAGCGTACTCGCTTCCGTCAATGCAATCACAAGCAAAGACGTCAGCGGCGTTTGCATCGTCGCCATCTTTGACAACGAAGAAATCGGCAGTCAAACGCGTCAAGGCGCAGGCGGCGATCTCCTCGCTTCCGTCATAGACCGCATTGCGCGCTTTCAGAAAATGTCGGACGAACAACGACTCTGCGCACTCTCCTCTTCTTTACTCATCTCCTTGGACAACGCGCACGCCGTTCACCCCAACCACCCTGAAAAGAGTGATCCGACAAACCGCACGCTCTTGGGCGGAGGCGTCGTCATTAAAACGCATGCGGAAAAGTCGTACACGACGGACGCATTGACTTCTTCCGCCGTAAAGACGGTATTCCGCCGTGCAAACGTCAAATATCAAACCTTCTTTAACCGTTCGGATATAAAAAGCGGCGGGACGCTCGGCGCGCTCAGCCTTGGACAGGTTTGCGTTCCCTCCGTCGATATGGGAATCGCGCAACTTGCCATGCACTCGGCGGTAGAAACGTTTGCAAAGGAGGACTTCATTCAGTTGCAAACGGGACTTGCTGCGTTTTTTGCAAGCAACGTCCGCATCATAGACGACGCCGTTCTTTTTTAAATTAAAAAAAAACGCCCGCCGTACGAAAAGTACGGCGGGCGTTTTTTTATTCTTGGTCGAGAATTTCGTGATAGAAGTCGACGATATTTTCCCGTTTATCCTTAATATAGCGAATTGCGGGCGAGGGATGGCGATTAAATACCCCCGTCAAAAGGTAGGGTAAATCGTACCCCCATACCGCTCCGCTCTTGCGGATTTCCGGCATATGCTTTTCGATAAACTTCAACATATGCACGAGTTTATATTTGGGATTTTTCAAGAACCCGAGCAAGAGTTCCATTGCGCAGTTCCCCGCCCCGCGTCCCATTCCTTGCACGGTCGCGTCAAGATAGTTGACGCCGAGCGCCGTACATTCGATGGTGTTTGCAAACGCAAGATTTTGGTTATTATGCGCGTGAATTCCGATCTGTTTGCCGTATTTTACCCCTGCTTCCATATATTTTTCGCCGATAACGCGCATTTCCTCGGGGTACATCGAGCCGTAACTGTCTACGATGTAAATGGTACGCGTTGCGCTCTTGCCGAGCATTTCCAGCGCCAAATCAATTTCCTTTTCCGACGCTTGCGAAATTGCCATGACGTTGACCGTCGTTTCGTACCCTTTCTTTTCGCACCAATCGACCATTGCAAGCGCGGCGGGAATGGTGTTGATATACGTTGCAATACGCACCATATCGATCGGACTGTTTTTCTTATCGCCGAGATCCCGTTCGACGTTGCAGCGCCCGACGTCCGCCATGACCGCAAGTTTAAGCGGAGTTTTATTCTCTCCTACAATGCGGAAAATATCGTCTTCTTTGCAAAACTTCCACTTTCCGAACGCACTTTCATCAAACAGATCTTTGTCCGCCTTGTAGCCCATTTCCATATAGTCAACGCCCGAAGCGATATTCGCTTGATAGAGGGACGTTACGAATTGATCGGAAAACTGAAAGTTATTGACAAGCCCCCCGTCGCGCATCGTCGCGTCGATGACGCGAATAGACGGACGGAAGGAAAGCAACGTTCCCGTTTCCTCTCTTTGTAATCCTGCCATTTTTTTCTCCTTAATGTCTGTTTTTTAATTCCGTACATACGTCGGAAAGAGGAATCTCTTTTTCCCGCAGTAAAACGAGCAAGTGATAAAGCAAATCGGCACATTCCCCGATAAACTCCCCTTTCTCGTCGTTTTTAGAAGCGATTACCGTTTCCACCGCCTCTTCCCCTAACTTTTTGGCAATTTTGTCCACCCCTCTTTCAAAGAGGTAGGAGGTGTACGAGCCGTCCTCGGGATTTTCTTTCCGATCGTTAATTACCCGTTCAAGTTCGCAAAGGAAGGAAACGCCCGCCTTTTCATCCTCTTTTATTTTATCAAAAAAGCACGTTCTGTTTCCCGTATGGCACGCCGCCCCCGTTTGCTCGATTTGCATGAGCAGGCAATCTTTATCGCAATCAAAGGAAAGTGCGCGCACTTTTTGTACGTGCCCGCTCGTTTCTCCTTTTTTCCAAAGACAGTTTCTCGAACGGCTAAAATAGTGCGCGTATCCCGTTTCAAGCGTAAGGCGGAGCGCTTCTTCGTTCATATACGCCTGCATGAGCACTTCCCCGCTCTCCCAATCTTGCGCGATGGCGCAAATGAGTCCGTTTTTATCGTATTTTACCGTTTGCATAATTCCTCCCGCCGAACGGAAACTCCCCGTTCGAACAGATATTCTTTTAAGTCTTTCATATTCAAAATGCCAAAGTGGAAAAGAGAAGCCGCAAGCGCCGCATCCGCTTTTCCTTGCGTGAGGACGTCGTAAAAATCTTCTTCCTTGCCCGCACCGCCCGATGCAATGACAGGAACGTTTACCGCCTCCGCAACCGCGCGCGTCAACGGAAGATCGAACCCCGCTTTCGTCCCGTCGCGGTCCATGCTTGTGAGCAAAATTTCCCCCGCGCCGAGCGCCACCGCTTTTTGTGCCCATTCGACGGCGTCAAGTCCCGTATTTACCCGTCCGCCGTTGAGATAGACGTCGTAGCGTCCTTCTTCATTTTGTTTTGCGTCGATTGCAAGAACGACACATTGTGTTCCAAACCTCATCGCCGCTTCCGTAATGAGAGAAGGATTGCGAATTGCCGCCGAATTGACGGCAATTTTATCCGCCCCGCTCGAGAGCATAACGCGAAAATCTTCTACCGTGCGAATCCCGCCGCCTACCGTGAGCGGAATGAATACCTGCTCGCTTGCGCGCGATATGACGTCGAGCATAGGCGGTTTTTCGCGATAACTTGCCGTGATGTCCAAAAAGACGATTTCGTCCGCACCGAACGCGTTATACGCTTTCGCCGTTTCTACGGGATCGCCCGCGTCCGTCAAGTTGACGAAATTCACTCCTTTTACCACCCTGCCGTCTTTTAAGTCAAGGCAGGGAATGATCCGTTTGTTTAACATTTCATCTCTTCAATCGCCCGATCGAGCGCGATTGCTCCCGTGTAAATAGAACGCCCTAAAATAGCGCCGTAGCAGCCCTTTTCCTTTAAGCGGTATAAATCGTCCATGTCGCGGATCCCCCCCGAGGCAATGACGTTTAACCCCGTCTTCGCCATAGAAAGCGTCGCGTCGACGTTGACGCCGGAAAGAGCGCCGTCTTTGGAAATATCGGTAAAAACCGCGTCTTTAACACCGAGGGAAAACGCCTCTTTTCCAAACGCAAACGCATCGATTTGCGATTTTTCCGTCCAACCCTTCACGGCAATTTTTCCGTCTTTTGCGTCGATTCCCGCGACGATTTTGTCGCCGTATTTTTCAACCGCCTGCTTGAAAAGTTGAGGGTTTGTTACGCAAACGGTACCGAGTACCACGCGGGAAGCCCCGGCGCAAATGCGGTCGTCAATCTCCTGCATGGAGCGCAAACCGCCCCCCGTTTGCACGGGGACTTGCAGACGGGCAATTTTTTCCAACGTACGGTTGATTGCACTTTTTCCGTCGAACGCACCGCTTAAATCGACGACGTGCAACACTTCCGCTCCCATATCTACCCACGCCTTTGCGCGGTCGACGGGATCGCCGTAATCGGTAACAAGGTCGCGTTTGCCGTAAAGAAGGCGCACCGCCCTTCCGTCTAAAATGTCGATTGCGGGAAATAAAATCATCTTATAACCTCATAAAATTGCGAAGAAGCGCAAGTCCCGCTTCCCCGCTTTTTTCGGGATGGAATTGCACGCCGTATACGTTGCCCGCATGGACCGCGGACGCATACGTCCTGTGATATTCCGTTTTGGAAGCGATAAATTCGTCGTCCGTTTCCGCAAAATAACTGTGTACGAAATAGAAGGGAGTCCCCTCGGGGATTCCTTCGAACAGCGGCGTTTTCAAAGAGAATACGCCGTTCCATCCCATGTGAGGAATTTTTCCCTCGGTAAAACGGGTAACTCTGCCCTTGACGAAGTTCAACCCCTGCGTGATTCCTTCCTCTTCGCTCTCGGAAAGCAAAAATTGCATTCCAAGACAAATGCCGAGAATCGGCGTATCGGCGCTCCGCTCAAACACGTACGAATCGAGTCCCGCTCTCGAAAGGTTTTTCATTCCTTCCGCAAAACTCCCCACGCCGGGTAAAATAAGCCGACTGCACCCGTTTAACGCACCCGTGTCCGAGGTGATCAGCGTTTTGGCACCGAGATACTCAAACGCTTTTTGCACCGAACGGAGGTTTCCCATTCCATAATCGAGAATGCCGATCATTCGAGCATTCCTTTGCTGGACGGAACGCGGTCGGATACGATTTTTACTCCGTCTTGCACGCACTTTGCAAGCGCTTTGAAAATACATTCCGCCTCATGATGCTTGTTTCCGCCGCGGAGAAGTTTAATATACACGTTCATTCCCGCATGAGAAGAAAACGCGCGCATAAATTCTTCGATCAGTTCCAAATCGAAATCGCCTACTTTTCCGTAAAAATCCGCCTCGAAATTTAAGTATGCGCGTCCGCTGAAATCGACGGCAACGAGCGCGGCGCATTCATCCATCGGAATGACGCGATCGGCAAACCGCGCGATTCCGCACTTGTCGCCGAGCGCTTTTTTCAAACAATCGCCGAGCGCGATCCCAACGTCCTCGACCGTGTGGTGGAAATCCACCTCCGTATCCCCCTTACAAGTAAGAGCAATATCCATTCCCGAATGGACGGAAAACAGTTCGAGCATGTGATTGAAAAAACCAACTCCGCTGTCGATGCGCGCGTTTCCCGTTCCGTCTACGTTGAGGGAAAGAGAAATTTCCGTTTCTTTCGTCTTTCTTTGTGTTTCAGCCGTTCTCATCTTATTTTTCCTCCATTCGTGCAAGTACTGCACGCGCGTGCGCGGAAAGAAGTTCGCTCTCCGCAAGGCGGACGACGTGTTCGCCGTCCTTTTGTATTGCTTCTTTTGTATAAGAAATAACGCTCATTTTTCGCGTAAAGACGTCTTCGTTTAACACTTGGAAGAACTTTGCGCTCCCGCCCGTCGGCAAAATATGGTCGGGCCCTGCAAAATAGTCGCCGATGGGCTCGGGGGTATATGCCCCCATAAAAACGGCGCCCGCGTTTTGAATGCTCGGCAACAGTTTTTCCGGTTCCGCAACGTACAACTCCAAGTGTTCGGGTGCAATCTCGTTGGATATTTCACACCCCTGTGCAAGATCGTCCACGAGGATGATCCCCCCGTTTTCATCAAGCGCCTTGCGCGCAATTTCTTCGCGCGGAAGAACGGACAGGCGCGCTTCCACCCGCTCGGAAATGCGTTTTGCCAACTCCGCGCTGTCCGTTACGACAATGGAGCGGGCAAGAACGTCGTGCTCCGCTTGAGAAAGCACGTCCGCCGCAACGTAATCGGGATTTGCCGAACCGTCCGCGATAATCAAAATTTCACTCGGCCCCGCGAGCATATCAATTCCCACTTGACCGTAAACTTCCTTCTTTGCAAGGGTTACGAAAATATTCCCCGGCCCCGCGATGACGTCAACTTTTTCGACGCTATCCGTTCCGTAAGCGAGCGCTGCAACCGCTTGCGCCCCGCCCATTTTGAAAATTTCGTCCACCCCGCATTCCTTTGCCGCAACAAGCGTAAGCGGATGAATTTTTCCGTTTTTTGCGGGCGTTGCCATGACGATTCGCTTTACCCCCGCCGCCTTTGCGGGCAATACGCCCATGAGCACGGACGAAGTCAAAGGCGCCGTTCCCCCGGGGACGTAGATCCCCGCTGCCGACACGGGACGCACAACGTAGCCCGTTGTCCTGCCCCCTTCCGTAACGAGATGATCTTTGCGCCCGCTGCGTACATGGTAGGCATATACGCGGTCGATCGCCCGTTTCAAACTGTCGAATAATTCGGGCGTTACCTCTTTGTATGCCGCCGCAATTTCCTCTTCGCTCACGCGGAACGTTTCCTTTGTCAAAAACGTCCCGTCGAATTTTTCTTCTAGATCGAACACCGCTTGATCGCCGCGCGCGCGCACGTCTTGAATGATTGATTGTACGGTTTTCATCTTTTCCGTCTGTTCAAACGAACCGCGCGCAAGCAACTCTCCGCACGATTCGACGGTATAAATTTTCACGATACGACCTCCTTTAATTTTCCGATGAGAGGTAAAATTTCCGCCGCCTTCGTTTTCAAACTTACTTTGTTTACGACAAGGCGCGCCGTAATCCCCGTATAGACGTCCTCTAACACTTCCAGCCCGTTCGCCTTTAACGTGGAGCCCGTTTGCACGATGTCGAAAATAACGTCGGAAAGCCCCGTTACGGGCGCAAGTTCAATCGAGCCGTTGAGGTGAATAATTTCCACCTCTTCCCCGCGCTCGGAGAACACTTTCTTCGCCGTATTGACGTATTTTGTCGCCACGCGAAGGTGAGGATTCGTCAATAAGTCGTGCCGTTTCGGAAAACCCGCAAGGCACAATTTACACTCTCCCAACTTTAAGTCGAGCATTTCGTATAAGTCTTTCCCCTGTTCGAGAAGGGTATCCTTTCCCGCAATACCGAGATCGGCGACGCCCGCTTCGACGTACGTGGGAACGTCCGACGGTTTGACGAGGAAAAATCCGTATTTCCCGTCCTCGCTCTTTAAGATGAGTTTCCGCGTCTTTTTTTGCAACACGGACGTGTCTACACCGCATTTTTCAAGGAGCGCCGCACTATCTTCCGCCAAGCGCCCTTTGGCTAACGCAAAATATATCATATCCGCTTTACTCCTTCTTTCGTCGCAAGATACCGTTCGGCAGCGACCTCTTCTTCTACGCCGTAACTTGCGCAAAGCCGAACACTCTTTCCTTCGCCCGTCAACTTTGAAAAATGCGCGTAAGCAACGCCTTCGCCCCCTTCCTCACAGTAGACAACGGCGTCGAGCATTTGTTTTTCGGGAAGTTTCCCCTGCCGTTCCAAGGCAACCAGCACGCGTTTCAGTCCGATTGCAAATCCGACGGCGGGAATGTGTTTGCCAAAGTCATCGGCAAGATTATCGTACCTTCCCCCGCTTAAAAGGGGCGCGCCGAGTTCTTTGACAAGTCCGGAAAAGACGATGCCCGAATAATAGGACAACCGTTTGACCGTGCCGAGATCAAAACAAATACAGTCTTCGTACCCCATTTCTACGAGCAAAGAATAGACCTTTTTTAAGTACGCGATGGCAGAAAGCGCACGGGGGTTCTCCGTGAGCGCTTCCGCACGGGCAAGTACTTCCGCACCGCCGAACAGCGTAGGCATTGCAAGCACGGTGTTAAGCGTCTTTTCCTTTGCCCCCGCCTTCCGCAAAATGCGTTCGGCATTATACCCGTCTTTTGCGTTAATTAGTTCACGCACCTCTTCCGATTGCGCGTCCGTAAGTCCGCACTCTTCTAAAATTCCCTTAAAGTAACCGACGTGTCCGATGTCGACGATCAATCCGTCGATTCCCGTTTCCCGCATGCATTCAATGGAAAATGCAATGGCTTGCGCGTCGGAAAACGCACCTTCTTCCCCAAGGCATTCGACGCCCGCTTGATAAATTTCGCGCGAGGTCATACCGCCCGCTTCTTGCATATCCCACTTATCCGCAAAATAACAAAGGCGGGTATGCGGGTTCGCAAGTTTCGTTGCTGCAATCCGAGAAATCGCCAACGTAACGTCCGGACGGAGCACGAGCAATTTCCCGTCCGTATCCGTCAACTTAAACATGCGCTCTTGCGGAATTTTATTGACGATGTCCGAATAGGTGTCGTAATATTCCAACGCACCGCTCAAAACGGGCTCAAACCCGCACAAACGGAACTTCTTGGAAAGTTTGTCCCGAACCGCCGTTAAAATACGACACTCTTCCGGGAGAATATCTTGTACGCCCGTCGGCAATTTTCGAAAAACCATAAAGTACTCCGATAATAACGATTATATGCTATTATACCATTTTTCCCTATTATAAGTCAAATATTTACACAAAAAAAACGGCGCGGAGCACGAGCTTCTACGCCGTTTTTGCATAAATATTCATTACACGCTCAATTCTTTTCTAAATTCTTGCATAATCTTGTTTTCAATGCGGGAAATTTGCACTTGACTGACACCGATCTGCCGCGCCACCTCGCTTTGCGTCATATCGCGAAAATACCGTAACACAACAATCCTCTTTTCCCGATCGGGAAGCCTCTCGATCGCCGAACGCAAGAGCATTCGCTCGATCATTTCGTCTTGGTCGTCTTTGGATGGAATTTTATCGGCAAGCACGGTCGACTTTTCGTCTTTGTAATCGGACTGTTCGTAGATAGAAATGGGCATACGGGCGGATCCAAGCGTAAAAACCACCTCGCTTTCTTCCATCGAAAAAACTTGCGCAAGCGTTTTAACGGACGGCTGCTGACCGTGTTCGCTCGAATAGGACTCGATAAAACGATTCATTTCCCGCGCCGACTGTTTGAGCGCGCGTGAAACTTTAATGCTGCCGTCGTCCCGCAAAAACCGCTTAATTTCGCCCGCGATCATCGGAACGGCATACGTGGAAAACTTTACGCCGAAACTTTCGTCAAAGCCCGCGATCGCCTTCAAAAATCCAATGCTGGCAAGTTGAAACAAATCGTCGTATTCCACCCCTTTGCCAAGATACCGCTTTAAGATACTCTTTAGAAGAGAAGCGTTATGCAAAAGCAGTTGCTCCTTCGCGCCGTTGTCGCCCGCCTTTGCCTTGCGAAGATAATCGAGCGTTTCCCGTTCATTGAGCATTTGCTTCCGCCCTTGCGCCGAAGTCCATGCTCATGCGAACCGTCGTCCCCTCTCCAACGCGCGACTGCACGGAAAAGTTTGTCATAAACGTCTGCATGATTGTAAAGCCCATCCCCGTACGCTCCTCATCCGGCAACGTGGTATAAAAAGGCATGAGTGCGCGCTCGACGTCCTCAATCCCCCTTCCGCCGTCGGATATCATAATATGTAGAAAACTTCCTTCCACCGTACATTCGAGCGTAATCCAACCTTCCGTCCCGCGGTAACCGTGTACGATACAGTTGGTAACCGCCTCGGACACGGCGGTTTTTACGTCGGAAAGTTCAGAAAGGCTCGGATTTAACGGCAACGCAAACGCCGCAACTGCGTTGCGGGCAAACGGCTCGTTCTCCGAACGAGATAAAAATTTTAATATCATTCGATTCATATATCACCTACTTGAAACACGTCATATCTTCGGCATTAGCGTGTAGACGCCGCTCAACGATAAAATTTTATCCGCCCCCGCGTTCGGGTTTTCTAAAAACATTCCGATCCCGTACCGCTGCAACCGCTTGTAGCGCCCGATTAAATAACCGATCCCCGTCGAGTCCATAAACCGTACGTTGGCAAGGTTGAAAACGGCACGGGAGGCGCTTGCATGCTCGTCAATCAACAAATCGGTGCGCGCGCGAACTTCCGCCACGGTATGCTCGTCCAACTCACCGTCCAAATAAACGTATAGACTCGCTCCTTGCCGATAGCACTGCATTTGCATGATTTCCCCTCCAAAAGAAAGTAAAATGATTTTAACAAAATACAGAGAAAGAAATTTGTCTGAATAGCAAAAATAAGAAAATTTTCAGTCGAAAAAAAATTATAAATTTTTCCGAAAAAAAAAGGAAAAAACACTTGACTTTTATCTTAATTTATAATATTATTATCAAGCGTTGCAACGAAGGTTGCTTTCGTCGCGGTAGAGGGCCTTTAGCTCAGTTGGTTAGAGCGGTCGGCTCATAACCGATTGGTCCGCGGTTCAAGTCCGTGAAGGCCCACCATTCATTTGGCCCAATAGCTCAGTTGGTTAGAGCGCCAGCCTGTCACGCTGGAGGTCGACGGTTCGAGCCCGTTTTGGGTCGCCACTCATAAGCCTCATTCCGAGGGATGAGGCTTATGCCTTGAAAAGGGCAAAATGCCTTGGTAGCTCAGTTGGTAGAGCAGCAGACTGAAAATCTGCCTGTCGGTGGTTCAATTCCGCCCCAAGGCACCACCTTGCCGGTGTAGCTCAATCGGTAGAGCAACTGATTTGTAATCAGTAGGTTGCTGGTTCGATTCCGGTCACCGGCTCCACCGAAAACTTTATATGGACAGATTCCCGAGTGGCTAAAGGGATCAGACTGTAAATCTGACGTCTACGACTTCGGTGGTTCGAATCCACCTCTGTCCACCACGCTAAAACAGGGCAAAAACGCAAGTTTTCACCCTGTTTTAGTCGTTTTTTGAGCATTTTTGATTTTATAAGGCACTATGCAAAAATTATTTTTCCCCAAATTTCCCCAAAATTTGAAAATGCCGTTTCTGCTTTATTTGCCTTTTTGCCCGGTTTATCCGGGCGTTTTTTTAAGCGCCAAATGGCGCAACACCTTCTTTTCCTGCTCCCGCTCGCGCACGACGTGCGCGGCACCTTCCTTCTATTGCCGAAGGCTCCCGGCGGGCGCCCTCTCCCACGGGCGACCGCTCTTCTTTATTAAATCTTTAAGAATCCATCTATAATATGATACAACTGTTACACTTTTGCGACGTTTTCCCCCTTCCTTTGTCCGTTTTTGCGACGTTTTTTGTCCGAAAATGAGACTGTCCTTTTCCCCCAAAAGTCTCAAAAGTGGACATTTTTTCTCAAAAGAAAAACGACGTTCCCCCGTCGGCACGTCGCGCTTGCTTTTGAGAAACGACAAATAGCACGGAAGGTCCGTGCTGTTCGCCTTTCTTATTCAGTTCGCCAAAAACCTATTTCTCTACCTAACGTCATCGCCGTAGGTAGCAATCGCAATACGTCCCGTCTTCTCGAACTCCGGTGTCCCGGCATCGGCCGCATTCGATGCGCCGCTCGAGATCTTTCGGTGAAACATTCAACGCCGTCATCCGACGCGCCAAAAGCGCCCTCAAATTCGTTTCCTCCGCCTTCAGAGCGTCAACGTTCCCCCCGGAGATCTCCGCCTTAACGACGTCTATCTCGAGTTTTCGTAAGGAAACGTGCGCGCGTGCGTACGTAGGATCCTTTTGGAGAAGATCTTCAAAGTACCGTACGCGACGTTCTTCGCGGAGTTGTAGATCCGTATAGTACCGTTCGCGCTCTGCACGTGCGTCCGCGTCGGAAGCAGCGTCCCTGCGCTTTTGAATGCTTTGATGCACCGGGCGCGTGAACTCACGTTTTTTGGCGCGCAAAAGACTCTCGTGCGACGTGTAGATCGACGGTTCCCCTTCCCTCTTCCCGGAAGGCAGTAGATTAAATGAAGGCGTAAAAGTTTTTCCCGCGCTGCACAAACGGTCGTCGGAGAAAGGTCGAGAATCCGAGCAATCCCCCGCACGCTCGCGGTAAAATTGTCCGGATGCGAGCGGACGAGAGAGAGGATCATGATCTCCGAGCGCGTCAAATACTCCTCTTCCGCGCCAAAACGCGCGTGGAAGAGCCACTCTTCCACCTTGATAAACACCTCGTCCGACGACGTTCCGTCGCAGCGATAGTCGCGCTTGCGATCCCCGCGCCGAATTTCTCCACGCGTGCAAAGTGACGTCACGCAACGTGCAACCGTTGCATGCGAAAGCGCGTACCGCTCCTTGAGGTCTTTGTATGTAAATTCCGCAGCCTCGTCCGGCTTCGTAAACGAAAAGACGGCCGCTTTTGTAATAAGCGCAGAAAGCGAAAGCGAGGATCCTCCGCGCAGCCATACGTACGGTACGCGTAAAAACCCTTGATTTGTCCTTCTGTTGTTTGCCGTCTTTCTCATAGCATTTTCCTTTTCTTTTTAGTTGATGATCTCCGAAAGGCACTTTAAGTACTCTTCACTCAACGCATAAGCGCGCCCTCGATTCTTTTCGTAGCGCAGCGCGCATTCGTTTACTTCGTTAATCGTCCACTCCTGCGCTTCGCGCATGGAATCCTCGCCTTGGAAGGATTGCGTCTTTTCGATGCGAATACACCTTCCGAACATGACGATCGACGTAAACGTTACCGTAACGATGCCTCGTTGCTCCTTATCGCTGCATGGAATTTTAAGTCCCCCAACGCTGCAATAAACCGCTTCACGAAAGATGAACCTTCGTACGTCCACCCCGTCGACCTTGTAAAATTCGGTTCGATCGCCTTTGTCGCTTCTTTCAAATAATTCATACTTCACCTCGAAATCACACATATTGTGTGTTTAATATTAACACACGAATCGTGAGAAGTCAAGATTTTTCACACATTTTGTGGTATATTCTAAGTATGGAATTTCGTGAAAAATTAAAACAATTACGCACTGATCGCGGTTACACGTTAAAGGAAACCGCTCTAAAACTCGGTTTAAGTCAAAACGCCTTTGCCAACTATGAAGCAGGCATCCGCGAGCCTTCTCTTTCGATATTGAAAAAGATCTGCGATGTCTTTGACGTTTCCGCCGACTATCTTCTTGGCCGAACCGATTATTGATTCGCGCTCTCAAGTTGCGCCCGGATCACCGTTTCGGCGCTAACGTTGTAAATTTCCGAGAGGATCAGAACGTGCTCGAGCGCTATCCTCCGCCAGCCGTTCTCGTAATTATAAACGGCGCGGATCGTTGTATTCAATGCGGTTGCAATTTCTGCAACCGTTTTTTCTTTTTCCTTTCTCAACTCGCGCAACGTCATTTTTTTCTCCTAAAACCTGTTGACTTTTCGCTTTTTCTTTGGTAGAATATATTCAAAGAGTGTTTGGGCTGGTGTTGACGGTCTTCCGTCTTCGTCTCGGGCCCCCCACGCAAATAGGCTTAATTGCTCGTGGCACTCTTTTTTTTTATTGCTCCGGATCCTTCCGGGGCTTTTTCTTTTTGCGCTGTCGGTGCTTCGTTTTTCCGCCCGTTTCCGGCACGTTTTCCCGCGGGAGCAGTTCGTACATCATTGCAATGCGCTTCACGTCTTCCGATACGGGATCAAACTCGTCACTCTCCTTGCCCAACGCGGAACGTTTCCCCTCGAACACCTTCGGATAGGCATACGAACGGTTTTCACCCTTTTTAAGCCCCTTTCGTTTGTTTTCTTCCCGTTCCTTCTTGCTCACGTTGTCGTTCATCGGAATCGTGTAAACCTTGCTACCGTTTGGTAAAATCACCTCTTCAGAGTGCGTAAACGTTACGTACTCTACGTCGTCGCTCTTTTTCCCCTTCTTCCGATAATGCGCAGGATGACGTTTATGCGGAAACCATTTTGTCAGCGCCCATCCGAATTTTCTCTTGTCTTTTGCCATATCGCTTTATTCTCCGTCTTCGATGAAGAGTATTTTTTCCGTCGGTTCGTATCCGTCGTCGACTTGACGGAGGTATCCGAGGCGTACAAGTTTACGCACGTTGTAACGCACAACTTCTTCGCTCTCCCCGATCTCCTTCGCCAGCGCGCCGAACTGGACGCGACGGCTCACGCGCGTAACGTCGTCGCGGAGGATGCGCGCGAGCAAGCGCATATGCGTTTCCGCAGCGTCGTCTATCCGAATTGTCTTGATGCACATTTTCGCGCCCTCCTTTGCGCCGTACGGCGCCGCTTGTTTTTTCGTCCGTTCCCCCGTCCCGCACGACGTTTCGCCTTAGAGGGGCAATTTTTGCCCGATTTTACCCGTTTTTTTGAAGCGAACGTGGCGGGTAAAAAATTTTTCCACTTGGGAAAAATTTTTTACAAGGGGAAAGCGGTTTTTACGTGATTGGAAACCGTTGTCCGCAGTTGGTCGTTTATTGCACGGGGCTTTGCCCCTTTCTCACGCTGCGTTTTCCGACTGCATTCTCGCACAAGGCGAGAATTTGCAAGTCTGTTCATACGAATCGGAAAACGCTTTACCCGCTTTTTTCAAGGGGCAAAGCCCCTTGTGTCAATTAAACGAGCACCCGCCGCGCCGCGCGCCCGGGCATTGCTCCTCTCGCACTTTTTTGCACGTTTGAGCCGCCGTATCACACTGCGGCGACCTACGGCTCCGCCTCTTATCGCGCCTGTTCGGGCGCGATTTTATCTTAATGCCGGAACGTTTTTTCCGTCTTTCCTGCCATCCCGGCTTTTTTCACTTTCCTTTCTTCTTCACAATCAAGCCGTCGAAACGGTGAAGATCCTGCTCGTCCATCAGAAGCGACGTCCATCCTTCGAGGTCGATCGGAAGATCCTTCGCTTTATAAAGGTTTCGGAACGCCCGGGCGTCGTAATCCGCCCAGCCGCGGCGCGGAAAGACGTATTTCCCCGTTTCCGCAACGAAAGAGTTTTGTTCGGACGCTCCGAATCGATAAGGGATCACGCGGAATCCGATCGTTTTTATGTACATTTCCGCGTAGTATAGGCTCTCACCGATTCGGATCCGCTTTCCCGCGGAGAGTTTATCCTTCGAAATACGCTTGAAAAAGCGTGCTTTTGCCTTGGAAAGCACTCTCTCGAGGAAGTACGGCCGCATGACCGTCTCCTGGCGTAAGAGCATGATGTTATAGTCCGTTACTTTTCGGATCGCCTTCGCATTTCCGTCCGTCCCCTGCTCGCTGTTGATGAGGATGAGATCGCCAAAATGGCGGTTAAAACGGTAAAAGTCTTTCACGTCAGCGACCATATCTTTGGAGACGTCCGCGCCCTGCGTCGTCCCACTCTCGTCGTTGTACAAAACGGAATATTCCGGGATCCTGCGCACCTGCGCTTGCACTTCCGGCGTCAATACGTAACTGAATCGCCCGTTCATGTCTTGAAGCGGGAGCGAAGAGATCAAACACGGAATCAACGTATCGATGCGCTCCGCATAAAAGACGTACGCTTCCTCAAGAGCGCGGAAAGACTGCAATTTGTCCACTTCCCCTCTCGAGATCCAGTGAGCGAGCATGCTTTTTTGCAGCAAGTAATCGCTTTGAAGTTGTTCCCAGCGCTGTTCCGCGATGATCGGGGCGAAGTTTGCTCCGCCGGAGAACGTCTTTCCGCATCCGGGCGGGCCCGTAAACGTCACCGCACGTGCGGATCCGAGATAATCTTCCGCTTGATCGAGCGAAACGTTGACGTAATGCTTGCAAGCGATGATGTTCTTGAACGATTTTATCATGAAAACCGCCGCAACGACCTGCGCCGCCGTTCCGATCGCCCATCCGAGCGCATCGAAGAGAAAAGCCCAGGATAATTCGAGGCGGAAAAAGATGGAAACGTCTAAAAAGGAAAGTCCAAACGCCGCCCATCCGTGGTAATAATCTTTCGTGATGATGTATATGAAAATGAAAATCCACGTCGGAATGTAGTTGTAACGTTTCGTGTTTTTGAACGGTTCCCTTAAACGTGCTTTTTTCCGTTCATGCCACTTTTCGCTATGTCCCAACGTCTTTTTTCTCCTTTTTTCGTTTTTCAGTTTGCGAAACTGCCGTTTTCGTAAGATCTCAGCCGTTTTGCTTCGTTTTTTGTCTTTTTTTCACCTATCTATTGACAAAATTTCTAAAATCGCTTATACTAATTATGCAGTTGGTTGACTGCACAAGGAAG
Source organism: Clostridia bacterium (assembly GCA_017621735.1). Lineage (GTDB taxonomy): Bacteria > Bacillota > Clostridia > Christensenellales > Borkfalkiaceae > Gallimonas. The sequence continues at coordinate 67,649 of JAGASM010000043.1, forward strand.
TATGCAAGTTGGCGGATCGTAACCGCGTCGCTACTTCCTTTTTTTTCTGCCTTTTTTATAGTTCCTGATTTTACTTTTAACGTTAGCCGCATCCTCTTTCGAGAATTGCATATTTTTTATCGTGCGTTTTCCATAAGAACGTTTCTTCCCTACAATAACCCCATTCCTTACGTATGATTTCTCCATCCCTCCTTTCTTTGGGTTGTTCTTTAATGACATATTCCTCTTCCCAAAAGTCCGCTCTTCGTGTGTTAAACCAAGCGAAATATATTTCCCGTTCTTTTCTTCAAAAACAAAATTCGGGTGCCTCGTATCAAAGTTAAAACGAAATTCGTTTCGAACTCCACTCTCTTTTTTCTTTTGCGCTTTTAATACTTTCGCCAACGTTTCTATTAGTTCTTTTTGCAAATCGCTTTTCTTCATGTTTTTTGCTCGCAAAACTGTCGTTTTCGTAAGATCTCAGCCGTTTCGCTTCGTTTTTTGTCTTTTTTTCATAAATCTATTGACAAGCGTAACAATGTACGCTATAATGTACATACTAATAGATGAGGAGGATTTTGTTATGTCTATCACAAACGCAACGTCGTTGCGGAAAAATCTGTTTAGTTACTTGGACGCCGCAGCGGTCAACGACGAAAAGATCATCGTTACAACCAAAAGCGGGAACGCCGTCATTATATCGGAAGAGTATTTACGTTCCCTTGAAGAAACGTGCTATCTCTACTCGATCCCCGGGATGAAAGATTCTATCCAGGAAGGAATCAACACCCCCACGTCTGAATGCACGGAACTCGACTGGAGAAGCATGCTCAAATGAAATACAAAATCGTTTTTACCAAGCAAGCGGAAAAGGATTTACACAAACTCGCCGCAAGCCCGTTGAAAGACAAGGCGTTTCGCCTGCTTGCCGTTTTGGAAGAAAATCCGATGCAACCGCCTTTTGAAAAACTCATCAACCTTGGCGAAACGTTTTCCCGCCGTATCAATCTCCAGCACCGCCTCGTCTATCAGATTATAGAAGAGGAGAAAACGGTAAAAATCTTGAGAGCCTGGACGCATTACGGGGACAACTGAATCCCCCTTCGAAGCCGACGCAACCTCGCGTCGGCTTTTTTGGAGGAGTGCGACGTTTCCGTCGCGGGAACGGCTAAAAACGGTTGACAGCGCGCCCAAACTTTGATATACTACATTTAAGCGTGAGCCCTTTGGGGCAAAAGAATGGTGAGACAAACGTCAAGATCCGTGTGGCGCCTCGAAGCAACGATATCGTTGCTTCTTTTATTTTTTAGGATATTTCCACGGGTATTTTTTGCCAAAATTTTTCTTAGCATCATGTCTAACGCGTTTTACGATATACATGGGCTTCGGATCGGAAGAATTTGGATTCGGATATATTTTTTCGTTGACGTGACGACCTTCTCTTTCGTTATGCGTCACCTTTCTGAAACGATATTCCGCGACGTTGTTTTGTGAAATTTGATCTCCTACGATTAAAGCAGGATGCCCGCTTTTTAGATATTTTCGAAAATGCGGGAAAATTTCGTCAACCGTTCCTGTATCCATCTTCTTTTTCATTTGCCCTTCCCCTCAGTCTGCTAATTTTGCAGGCTGATTTTTTATCTTTTTTGACCGTTCGAAGAATTCACCCGTACGCCTACGCTTTGCGTCGGCACAGACGTAATAAAGCGGTTGAATTCCGCCATTGCTTGGGGCGTTTTATCGATATACTCGCGCGTTTCGCTGCGCTCGTATTTCCCCGGCTTGTTGTTCGTTTTCGTCCGCGTTACGACGATCTTGTTTTTCGTCAAACGGACTTCGGATGCGCCGTCAAAGATCGATCCGCCCTTCTTACCGTTCGAACGGACGGCGAGCGTCTCTTTCGTCTTTGTCGACGACTTTGCTTTGATACCTTTCTTTGCTTTTTTTGCCATATCGGCCTCCTATTTTTTTATCATTTTTACAATTTTGATGACGGCAGCAAGCACGAATACGACTGCCATCGCGATGACAATCCCCGTCGCCCAAGGGATCCATGATACAAGAAGCGGGAATTTATCCGAGAGCGCCTCGATGACGATGCGCACGACGACGAGAAACACAAGACTGATCGTGATGGACAGCATTACTCTTCCCTCCTATCAACTTGTATTCCGATGATCAGCGCGCCTCCGAGGATCAAAAACGCAACCGTTCCGAAGAATACCCACATTCCGGTGTCGTCTGCCTCGACGGGGTTTTCCACCGCTCCAACGACGTCGATCGGATTTGCGACAACGGGGATCACCGTTTCGTTTTTTCCCTTTTTGAACGTCAATTCAATGACGTCGAAATCGAGAAACATCGTTTCCTGCGCCATGTACGTGCTTTCATCGTCTACTATTTGAATCAGTTTCTCCGGATCAAGAACCGTTTGTTGCGCCGCGTAGTAATCCGTTACGGCAAAACGGAGCAAAAAGACGTCGTTTTCGTCTTTTTCTTTCTCGTAAAATCTCTCGAGATCCCCTATGTCCGAATCGTTCACGAAAAGCGCCTGCGCGTTTGCAGAGTCCGTTCCCGCGAAGTCCTTTTCCGTGACGTTGTAAATGGGCGGCACGTTAAGATAGTCTTGGCCGAGGTCCGTTTCCGTCCCGTTCCAAAAATCTCTCCATTTGACGGCAAATTTTTCAAACCACGTCCCCGTCGTTTCGAACGAAATCATATCGAACGGCTCGTCCGCGTAAAACGTCTTTTCTTGTTCCCCGTACGTTCTCCCTTCGTCAACGTCGTCCAAGAAGAGGTAGTCCGCATAATTTCTTGCGCGAATCCATTCGATGATCTCTTCCGACGTTACCTTTGCATCAAGCACGTCTTTCAACGAAGATTGAAATACGTATCCAACGGGCACGTCGCGTTGGTCGTTTGAGATAATGAAGTCCTCTCCGACGTTATATCCCCATCTTGCGGACGTGATGTTTGGACTTCCGCTCGAATGATATTGGTCATATATGGAATACGCTGCTCCTTCACCTGTCGTGCCGACGTGCGCGAGCACGTCGCTGTAAATATCCGCATCGTTCGTGACGATGATCGGCGTTGTTTTCCTTTCGTCCCATTCGCATTTTACCGCATAAAGCCCGCCGTAAGACTCGATCTTTTTGGAAGGAACGGAAAAATACACGCTCGAAAGTTGATTATAATGCCCGGCGCCGAGGTCGCTCAGTCCCGTACGGTAATACGTTTGATGAATTTCCAGTTCAACCGTTTCCAGCACGTCTTGCCGTACGGATAGCGTGCTCGCCGCCGTTGAATCCGCGCCGTAACCGTGCGAGTAGCCGGTGCAGTAATAGGTTGCGGAAAGCGGATGATCCGTCGCTTTCGCTTCCCCTTTTCCATGCAACTGAATGCCGGCAAAGTCATATCTCCGAACGCCGGCGTGCGCCTGCGCATACGTACGCACACGCTCGAGCGCGCCTTCGGAATTCGTCAAGCGGAATTTCAAAAACCGCCAATCGTCCGACGCATCCAAAAGAGTAAGGGAAAGATTTCGATACTCTTCGGGCGTCCCGTCCGACTTGTACGAGATCGCCATGTTCACGACGTGCGCGTTTTCACGCGTCGTGATCTCTTGGCCCGTCGGATTGTACACGTAAAGGTATACTGCGTACTTTTCCGACTTCAACGCGTTGAGAGAGTATGCGTATTCGGTAAAGTTCACGATGGAAACTCTCCCTTTTTCGTCAAGCGGATAAAGATCCGGATCGACGTGCTCGAGATCGTCCTCTACCGCGCGTTCTTCAAACGGAATCTCTTCTTCCGCCCGCGCCGAATAATGCGAGGGTGCGGCTGCAGGGAAAATCCCCGCAACCGCCAAGAATAACGCAAGTGCCGTATGTACTGTTTTTGTCTTTCCTCGCATAAATTACCCCTCAGATAACGACTTCCGTTTGGGAAAGATTCACGCTCTCAACGTTCACGACGGGAACGACGTAAAACTCAGTCCATGCGCTCGAACTTTCGCATTTTACGTGCACCTTCAATGCGGGGAGATGATCCGCGTAAACGTAGCCGTCAAACCCTTCATACCCCTCGATCGTCGAGGATGCAGACAACTTCAAAAGTCCATCTTCCGTGATCTCGTAATCGAGAATCTCGCTTGCGTAAGCGTTCTCATTTTTCAACGACGTCGTTCCGTCCGTGAGCGAAATTTCCGGGCCAGTTACCGTTACGACCAAATCGTCGTAAAACGCGTCCGTCCGTTCGTCGAAAGGCCCCGCAAGCGTAAGCGTCAAATCAAGCGACGTTCCGTTTGTGGGCACTTCCCAATAGTTGAACTCGAGTCCGCGGCCGTAAGTCCCCGTCTTTTTCTCAACGTCGCACGTTGCAGTAATCGAAACGGGAAGTCCGAGGAAATTTACCGTACACGTATCGCTGAAACCACCGTCTCGCGTCGTAACGGTGACGAGGATCTTGTCCTCTCCGAACGCCTTTTTGCAGGAAATCGTTGCCGTTAGTCCTCCGTCAACGACGGGAGTTACCGTCACGTAATCAGTGACGTCTTCTTCCGATCTCGTCGCGCCTTCCGCCCAGGAAACGGACCAGTCAACTTCTTTGTTCGTCGCCGCTTCCGGGAGAACTTCCGCCTTCACTTTGACGTCGACCGTTTTTCCTTCCTCAAGCGCTTCCGAGAGCGTTTCCGCCGTGAACGTCATGTTCTTTGGAAGGTAGGAATACGACGCTTCCGGTTGCACTTTTCCCTTAAAATTTACGCTCAAGACGAGCGTTACGAGCGCCGTCAAAATGAGAACGACGGCAAGCCCGATTGCCGAAAATGATAATATTTTCTTTTTCATGATACCTCCTTAAAACGTCACGTTCTCCGGCGCGATTTTTACGCCCGTTACGGGAAGTTCTACGCCGAAATCAAGACGAATTTCCGAAGCGCGAAGTTTGACGACGAGCGTAAACACGTCGCCCTGCGCCCCTTCCGTGATCGTAACTGTTCTACCTTGCACCGCTTCGATGACACTTTGGATGCTGTCGTACGAGATCGTGAAGCCTTCTTCCGTTTGCTCGATCTCAAAGCCTTTTGTGTAATCTCCGTCGATGTGCTGCCATTTATACGGCTCCGCATCCAATTCGAGCGCAAAATCGTCAGGCCCGGAGAGAATGGAGATTTCCACTTCTTCTCCGAAAAGCGTATTCACGCGAATCTCGTCCCCGGACTTTATATAAAGCCCCTCTCCCGACTTGTAAAAGCGATCCTCGCCGACGTCAATCGAGAACGTCGGGCCAAAGCCGCCGAAGCCGCCCGTGAAATAGTACGCACAACCGAGCGCGGAAAGCGCTACGATCAAAAAGAGAACAACCGCAAGGACCTTCTTCCATACGCGGCCACGTTTCTTTTGCGGCCGTCTTTTCTTTCTTTTCTTTGCCATGTCGGCCTCCTTTTTCGCTTATCAGAAGCGAACGTTGTTGTGGTCAAGTTCGAGATGCGTTACGGTGGATCCGACGGAGTTCGACGCAATTTGGATCGTCCAAGAATTTACCGTCGTTTCGCTTTCCGCGTGGTCTACCGTCGCAGCGATCGTGAACATGTCCTTTCCGTCAAGTTCGATCAACTTCGTTCTGTACGCGTTGTAGTCCTCCTCGGTAATTCCGTCGTTGAGAGCAAAAATATCGTAAGGAGTCCAACCGGAAAGATCTCCGACGTTTCCGCTTACCGTTACGTCGGGGAGCGCAATCGCCTCGCCTGCCGTTACGCCTTCAATCCCCGCCGCTGCAAGTGCCGCAACGTAGTTTGCCGTATACGTAATCGTGAAATCCATCGCTTCGACGGAGTTTTGAACGGTATATACGTCGCTGTAACTTACCGTCGCTTTGCTTTCCGACGTTACGCTCGAGTTCCAGGGAACGAAGGATACCGTTGTGTTTTCATTGTCTCCGAGCGCCCATTCAATCGTTTGGTCGACGTCGTCTTGATACGTAAGATCGACGGTAGTCCCTTCGTACTTTTGTACGTAGTCCACCGTACACGTCGCGTTGATATCGCTGTAATTTCTAACGCTCGCCGTTACAATCGCCTGCGTTCCGAAGGGCGCCTCGCACGATACATCCGCCGTGAGCGCTCCATCCGCCGTGGGCGTAACGTCCGTGTAATCGGTAACTGTTCCCTTTTCTTCCGTACCCCAACTGCCTTCAACCGTACCCCAGTCAATCGACCAGTCGATGATCGCGTTCGTCGCCGCCGCGGGATTGACGATCGCCGTAATGCGTTGCACGGTCGCCCCGTCTTCGTTCGTCGCGACGGTAGAGTTCAAACTGATGCCGTTGCTCGTTTGCTGCGTAATCGCAAGTTGCTTACCGTGGTCGTACGTGTCGCGATTGAGCAAGATCCCGACCGTTGCTCCCGCCGCTCCCAAAAGGAGTGCGCCTGCCGTCACAATGGCGGCAATCTTAGTTTTGGTGTTGCTGGTTTGTTTCATAATCTATCTCCTTTATTTTAGATTTCAGAAAGTCATTGCGCCGCTCATCGTTACGGCTTCAGCGTGCGGAACACCGGGGAAATTCGCCCAGTCAAACGTCAAAGGCACGCTTCCAACGTATCCGCTCTTTGCTAGTTCTACGCGGACGGACAGGAATACGGTCGTCGGCGTAGCATTGTAAATTTCGTAAAGGCAATTCCAAAAGTCCGGATATAACTCTGTATTTTCACCGCGCGTATAAATCGTTTCGCCCGTCGTGGGATCGACAAGAAATGCATCGAGCATAAGTTGACGCATCAACGGGACATCATTCCAAATAAAATAGGACTGTTTTGAAGAAAGACCTGCGTTTTCGGAATACGCGCTGATATCAATTTCGCGGTACGGTTTGAAAATGGACTGTTCGACGGTGAACCCCTCCTCCGCGATCATGGCGTTCAACGCTTGCGCGTACTGAAGGCCCGCACGAACGGAGATTTTTAAGTCTTCAAAACGATCTTGACACGTGCACGTGTTCTCGACGTCTTCTGGGAATTCGAGCCAAATCCCCGATTGCGCGTCCCCTTTCTTTTCCGCGGACAAGGCTCCTTCTCTCATCTCTTCCTCGTAGCAATACGGAAGCGGAATCGCCGTAAGCGTATTCGGATTCGTTTCCCCGTCCTTTACAAGCCCGACGTTTAATTCGAGATCGTAGTTTTCTTCCTCATAATCCCAACTTCTATATTCTTCCTTGATGACGAACCCGGACGGCTTGAGACAAAAATCTACCGTGCACGTTGCGTAAATTTCAGGCTTGTTCCGGACGGATGCCTTTACCAAAATCTGAGTGCCAAACTGCGCGTGATTCGTAATCGTCGCCGTGAGTGCGCCGTCGCTCTCCGGCGTAACCGTTACGTAATCGGTAACGTCGAGATTTTCCGGCATAACGTTGTTTCCATTCCAAAACTTTACGTTTTCCGTCCATTCGACCGTCCAGTCCAACTGCTTTTCGATTGCGTCCGCCGGCGTGATCGTCGCCGTCAGCGTTTGCGACGTCCCCGTTTGTTCCTCATCCGATGCCGCTACCGCGGAAAGCCGCATCCCGTTTCCGCTCCCGCTTCCGATGACCATCGTCCCCGCGTCCTTTAAGGGCACGAGGTACTCCGTTTTCGTCGGCAAAATCACGCTCGCGAGCAGCATGCCGATGAGCAGGAAGACGACGGCAAGCGCCGTTGCTTTTAACCATGTTAACCGTGTTTGAGTTTGTTGCATATGTATCTCCTTTTTTAATTTGTTCCGTTTTTTTCTTCGTCCGACCGCGGCTTTCCCGCCGCGATCGGATTTTGGAAAATGCGCCGACTTGAGGATTTGCACCACGAATAACAAGACTTGAGTTCAGTCGGCAGATGGGAAGCAGCGGCCCCGCGCCGCTTCCCGTATGGAGAAAAAAACCGAAAAAGTTACTGTGATCTCTTTTGTTTGTCGCATTTTGGAAGATCGCGCAAGAGACGTTGCTCTTCCGGATCCTTAGCGACGTATGCCCATTGCGTGCGAAGACGTTTTTCTAAACGTTTCGCAACGTTTATTCGTTTGATCTCTTCCGCGCGATCGTAAGCACAAGTACAGATCTTTGTTCCAACGACGCCGTTCCCTCCGCACTCCCGGCACGTTTCGACCGGGAGAAAAAGGGAAAAGTCAAACCCGCACGTCTCAATCATGCGCCGCCGTTCCGCACATACTGCGCCGTAACGTTGCTTGAGTTCGCCAAAATCTTCACCGTTCGCCGCACGTTCCGAAAGTATGTGTTCGAGTTTATCCTGCTCCGCTTCAAGTTTTACGTACTCCGAGATCTCGCGGAGTTTTCGATCCGCTTTCCTGCGCTCCGATTCCCGCGCGATTTTTTGGCCCGTGAAATACCACGTTACCTCTTCGACCGTCAACGGATATTCTTTCGCCGTCCCTTCGCGGATCTTCTTCGCCGCGGAAAAGTTGAACAGCCAGTCCAAACGGCTGCGCTCGTAGATCTCCGGGGCTTTGCCGTTCACTGTGCCGACGGCGTAAAGTTCCCTCCCGTTTACGACGTCGCAATCGACGATTTCAACCGTCGCGATCGCCGTTTCCGCCAAGTATAATTCGTATCGGTCGCCGGGAGAATAAACAAAGTAGATCCGGCCGTCCCCGCCTTCTACGTACGGCGTCATGTTACGCCTCCTTTTACAAAATTGACCGTTTTGGTCTATATTTATAATACGACCACTTTGGTCTATTGTCAAGCATTTTTGTCCATTTTGGTCTATACTTTTTTTGAGGTATGATTTATGAATATTCGATTGAAAGAATTGAGACTTGAACGTGGATTAAAATTAAAAGACGTTGCGGAGAAATTACACGTAACAATTCGAACAATTAGTCGTTACGAGGACGGCTCGAGAGAACCATCCGTCGACTTTATTATTCGTTTTTGTAAACTTTACGAAGTTAGCGCCGATTATCTTCTTGGCTTAACTGACAACTATTGAGTTGCGCTTCTATAACGTCGCGCTCACTCACGTCGTATAAATTTGCAAGTTTTAATATTTGCTCTAAACCGATCCTGCGACTTCCCTGCTCGTATCGGTAATACGCTCTTGGATCCACTCCTAAAACGGTAGCAACTTCTGCTGCCGTTTTTTCTTTTTCATTTCGCAATTCTTTTAACATCACTTCATTTCCCCTATCGGCGGATATTTATAAAGCAGATGAACGTATCGCTTGCCTACGTTATGCGCATCGATCTCCTTCCGCAGCACGCGGAGTGTGCCGTATAACGTGTCGTATTCTAAAAACTCAAATCCGTACGGAAGGGATTTTAAGTCCCGTTCCGTCATTTCGTGAAGTAAAACGCTAATCGGTGTCATTTCCCCGTCTCCTTCAACGTGATATCAAGGTATCTCCGCTCGTATTTACTTCCTCCGCGGTCACGGTATCTTCCCGATTCGGACAAAATTTCAAAATCCCCGCGCTCGGACAAGCGATGAAGATACGCTTCAAGTTTTTCGAGTTCTTCCGGCAAGCCGTGAATCCTGATCTTCGTCATGTTACGCCTCCCGCTGGATACGCACCGCCGCGCCGATGAGCGGCTCAAAGCGGCCGTCCTTCATAACGGCAAACATCTCGCCGTCCAAAACTTGTGCGCACGCGACGATCCACTCGCCGTCGAGTTGGATCTCAATTTCGTCCCCTTCCCGAATTTCCAGTTCGTTCAGAAGGTACTTCCCCTCCCGCGTCTTGACGACGCGGCCATGCTCTAAAAAATACTCTTGCGGAGGATCCAGCGCTTCGTTTAACTTTACCGAATTTTCTATGACGTCGCCTAAAAATTCGTACACTTCCTGCGTAAACTCTTTGAATTGCCTGTTTACGCGTCCCAAAAGCGCTAACGTTTCTACAACGTCTCTCCCGTGATTGATGCTCCCGTACGCCTCCGTGTTTTCTCCGTCTCCGTCCGCAATCGCAAAAAATAAGTTGTTACTCTCCATCTCCTGCGTTACGTTCGATTTCCGATCCTCAAGGACGATCCGAAATCTTCTCTCTGTCTTGTCTTGCATTTTCCTGTTCTCCTTTTTTGTTTTTTATTGAAATATCAATATTGTTTTACATTATAATTGATTTATCAATATTTGTCAATATTAATATATCAATAATTTATAATTTTTTTCAAACAATAGGAGTGTTATGATGAATAGACTGAAAGAAATAAGAATTTATAAAAAAATGACGCAAAAAGAACTTTCTAATTTAGCAAATATATCTCAAAGCGTTCTCTCGCAATACGAGAGCGGACAAGTCGATCCGTCCGCCACTGCAATCATTCAACTGTGTAACGCATTGCAAATTTCGTCCGATTATTTACTCGGTCGCTCTGATGAACTGGGCGTCATCTCGATTAATGATGAATACGTTTTTAGCACAAACGCGACGGAACAAAGATTAATCCTTGATTTCCGCAAACTCCCCAAGCAATCTAAGGATTACATTGTTGGAATCGTGCATAATCTTGCAATGACTTCTTGAAAATGATAAAATCCTCCCAAAAACTTAGGAGGACTTTATCATGACTCAATTGGAAAAAAAACACTTTACGCTTGCGTAAATGCAATAATGCTTCTATTAAACGAAGACGCGAAACATAGTTACGTAGAACCAAACGAAGAACAAGATTTTCAACCTTCAAAAAATTTGGCAGAAGCGGCATTTTTGGACTTCACTGATAAGGAGATAAATAAAATGCCGAAATTTTTTAGAAACAAATTCAAACTGAAAGGAGGTAAAATTGCGCATATTCGAGAAAAAAACGGAAGTTATGAAATTCGATATCGTCATGACGGGTTTAACATTAGCGCGAGCGCAAAAACGGTAGAAGAAGCAAAAGAACGGTTTATTCAAAAATTATGCAACGCAAAAACCGAGACTTTGAATGACCGAACCTACTTTGGACAATTTGCCATGCAGTGGCTCAACGTCGTTAAAAAACCTCAAATCAAGGAGAATACGTATGAAAATTACCTTTGGACTTTACAAAAATATGTGTTTCCGCGTTTTGGAAAAATGCGTTTACGCGACATTAAGCCCCTCGACGTACAAAAACTCTTTAACGCTTTAGACGAAAAAGGAATTAAGAGAGGCTCCGAGAACACGTACGTTATCTTGAAACCCATTTTTGACTTTGCGCTTGCTGAAGATCTTATTACAAAATCCCCTATGGCACTCATTCGAAAACCAAAGTACGAAAAGAAAAAAGCAACTCCCCTCACAATTGCCGAAGAGAGCGCTTTAATTGATTCTTGCCTTGCGAGTGAAAACGAATGCCGTTATGCATTTATCTTTATGCTCTATACCGGGATTAGACGATCCGAATTAGAAACGGTTAAAATCGAAAAGGAATGGATTACCGTCGTAACAGCAAAAACGAGAAAAGGAGAATCTCAGAGGATTAGACGCATCCCCATTTCCCCGATGCTGCAACCGTTTATGCCATTCATGAAGAACGGAGCCCTGAAGATCGATAAAGAGAAATTAACGAAAACGTTCCATAAATTCCTCTCAAATCATCACTTACACGAATTGAGACACACGTTCATCACGCGATGTCAAGAATGTGGAATTTCAAGAGAACTAACGTCGTTATGGGCGGGCCACAAAGCCGATAATACGATAACTTCTAACGTTTATACTCATTTCTCGGAAGAGTATCAACTTGGGGAAATAAAAAAACTACGCTACTAAAATAGTTTTTCCCCCATGAAATCCCCATATTGCATAACTTTATTATGTATAAAAATGCATAGTTAGATGTTTTTGCCTATTTTTATTTGCATATTCCGTAAATCTAACGCATAAAAATAAACTTCGGCAACTGTAAATCTGACGTCTACGACTTCGGTGGTTCGAATCCACCTCTGTCCACCACAAAAAACACCTCGCGAAGGTGTTTTTTTGTTATAGTCAAGGTAATCGCTGCTTCCTCGATGGCACGCGCGATGAGAAAGCGATTATGATTATTATAGAGCAAAGCATCGACGACACTTTATAGTCAAGGCAATCGCTCGAAACGCCACTTCCTCGATGGTATGCGCGATAAGAAAGCGATTATGATTTTTATGAGCAAAGCACCGACGACACTTTTGCGCAAGCAAATACCCCCTCTATCCACCACGCTAAATCAGGGCAAAAACGCAAGTTTTTACCCTATTTTAAGTCATTTTATCGGCAATTTTCATCTTATAACGCCCCACCGTTTGAAATCGCCTTAATTGTTCCACGCTCCCTTTTTGCCGTCCGAAAGTCGGACGGCATTTTATTTTTTCGCCTCGCATTTGCGGAGTTTTTCTCTTTGACGGAACACATTTTGTCCCCTTTCGTTTCCCTCTTTTTTCGGTAACGTGATACTCAAAACGCCTGATCCACCCCCACCTTTTTTCTTATATAATGAGAACGCACCGCTCCCGTATCCCCCCTTTTTTCGTTTTCCGCCTATTTTTATGCACAAGCGAGGCACGCAATATTTTTCACAAAAATCATGCTTAAAAAAACTTGCGGAGAACGTGTCCACCGCAAGTTTTTCATATGTGCTCCGTATTTTATTGTACATCTTTATTACTCAAATTCCTCTATTTCAATCGGAATTACGGTCGTTCCGTAATCAGAAAATACCCACGTCGCGTTTTTGTTTTTGTTCACCGAAGAAGTAATTTCAAACTTTATTAATTTTTTCTCTTCAAAATAATACGAATAAACGGTCGATTCGTCTTGAAATTCATACGTATAACATTTTTTACGCCCGTCGTAATTTAATTCGTCAAACGGTTTTTTTCGATCGGAAATAAACCCTGCGTTCGGCAACCGCGATGCATTGATCTCCTCAATCAGCGAAACGTCGGACTTTCTCCAATAGGCGTCGGCTTCCGTATATCTTTCCAACAACTCATTTCCGTACAAATAGCAGTTCTCTTCCCCTTCTTCCAACCAATATAACATGCCGAAATACTGCAAGTCGTTATGATAACGAATGACCGCAAAGCCGCCGTTGACGTAATAGTAATATTCTTTCCCGTTGTCGTGGCGCCAAAAAGGACTGACGCAAAAGGTTACGTTGGATAACGCTTCCTCTCCAAACGCCCTATCGTATTCTTCTTGCGCCACTTGATATTTTTCCGCGGAACAACCAAATAAAGCGATTCCGCAAAATAAAAACACCAACGTGAGCGCGATAGTAGATAATCTTTTTGTCTTTTTCATCGCCCCGTTCCTCGTTTTATTTTACACCAAACCATTCGCACGAATCGGCGTTTATCGCCCCTGCGCCTCTATGATAACATACACGGCTAACGCCGTCAAGCCCCTTCTTCCATATGTTTGAAGCGAGTCTTGAAAATATTCGCCCCCTCGTCCGACGGAACACACCACATTCAAAACACAATAAAAAAACGGCAGTTTTCAAAAGAAAACTGCCGTTTTTGCTTCGACGTTTATAAAAGGAAAACGCCGTTATCGAAGTTGTACAATCACAAGATTTGCCGATACGGGACGCACCCCGCCCGCGGTCGGCGTAATCGTCAACGCTTCCGTCGTTCCTTCCGGATTACGAACCGTTAAAACGGAATTCTCACTTGTCGTTTCAACCAACGCCATACCGACAATTTGCGACGTGCCCGTCGCACGACCTGCAACCGTATACGGTAAATCCGCTCCGTTTAACGTCAAAAGCAGTTGCCCTGCCTCCGTAACGCTTACTTGGAATAAAACTTGATAGACCCCGATCGGCCCCAACTCAAAAGAATCATCCCCCAGCCTCGTAATGTCCGCACCGCTGTTTGGACCATCTTGAGGAAACGAAACGTCCGCTCCTGCCGCAACCGTATTTGTATTATCCGGCGGCATCAACGCGTAGAATTCAGCAAAACTTAAAACGCCACCAGCGGGACCGACTTCCCCTTGTGGACCTGCGGGACCGACTTCCCCTTGTGGACCAGCGGGACCGACCTCACCTTGTGGACCTGTGGGGCCTACTTCCCCTTGTGGACCAGCGGGACCGACCTCACCTTGTGGACCAGCGGGACCGACCTCGCCTTGTGGACCAGCGGGGCCGACTTCCCCTTGTGGACCAGCGGGGCCGACTTCCCCTTGTGGACCAGCGGGACCGACTTCACCTTGTGGACCTGCGGGGCCGACTTCCCCTTGTGGACCTGCGGGACCGACTTCCCCTTGTGGACCAGCGGGACCGACTTCCCCTTGTGGACCAGCGGGACCGACTTCCCCTTGCGGACCAGCGGGACCGACCTCACCTTGTGGACCAGCGGGACCGACTTCCCCTTGCGGACCAGCGGGACCGATCGGTCCTCTTGGTCCGCGCGGACCTTGCGCCCCAACGCAAACAAAGTAAGGATCGTTCATGCACGGATGCCTTCCGCAACAATGACAAGAATCCTGACCGCACTCTTCCCAAAAACAATGATTGCCGTAAATGTGTATCTTCATAGCGACCTCTTTTGCATAAAATATAGATAATTTATACTATGAATCCACCGTTATTTTCGTTCCACTTATCCCCCTTGCAACCCCCTTTCATCAAACGGCGCGGCAGTAAAATACTGCCGCGCCGTTTTTAATCAAGTCGAAAACTTGAAAAATAAAAAAAATAAGTCAAACCTTTCGGTTTAACTTACGTTAAGGTGGTGCGGTAAAGCATTTCAAATCCGAACCAGAGGGAGCAGAATTCAGCTCCGAAAGGAAAACTGTTTTCGTTCCGTCTTTGTAGTTAAACGTGAAAGTGATTTTATCGTCATAGAGATAAATCGCATTGATAAACCCGTCAATTAAGCGTTGTTTGCCTTCTTTTGTAGATATATCAAGTTTCTTAAATTTTTCTATACCGAAATGTATTTGGTCTTTCGTTAAGAAAGGCTTTTTTATTTGCTCCTGTAATATCGTAGTATCAAGCTCGCTTTTTTCCTTTTCGAGTTGTGCAAGGCGTTCTTTTGTGGAATCAAAAATAATTCCTTGTTCGATAGCTTGTATGATATTTCCGATACGCTTTTCTACATCGATAAGTTGTTCACGTAAACGAGGCAAACGAGGATTTTCGTCTGTTTGTAAGTCGAATATTCTATCAACAAGATAGTCAACGAGAA
Source organism: Clostridia bacterium (assembly GCA_017621735.1). Taxonomy (GTDB): domain Bacteria; phylum Bacillota; class Clostridia; order Christensenellales; family Borkfalkiaceae; genus Gallimonas. Next base: position 82,758 of record JAGASM010000043.1, read on the forward strand.
CCTCATCATTGAGAATTTCAAGTGCTTTTTGTACTGCTAAATTCTCAATCCATTCTTTACGAACGGTCTTTTTGTCGCAAGTGTGTTTTTTAGCATTGACACACTTATAATAACACTTTACACTTAAATATCTAATATCTCTTTCTTTGTTACCAAACAATGAAACCGACAATTGCAAAATAGAGGCGATTATTTCCAAAGGAAGATTCTTTAGATCTGCTTTCTCTAAACTTTTAGATAAGTATTGCATACAGGCAATAATATCTCTATCTCCCATTGAACTTATGCTTGATAAACTTGAAATGGCTTCTACTGTTGAAATTTTTCCTACCAATAATCCTAAACAATCTAACGCGACGGTTAGAGTTGTGATATTGGTTGTATCGAATATATCTAAAGAGATAATCTTTAAGATTTCATCTCTTTTTTCAATTGTTTTTGAGATATACTCTGAAAGTTCTTTCATCTTTGGATAGGTGAGAATTAGCGTTGTAAGTAATGTTATGGCTTGACGTTTTTCACCGCAACTTTGGTTAGATGAGAGAATAAATTCTGTTGTTGCTTCTGCGATTGGCTTTACATCTGTCCATTCAAGTTTGATTTTGTTGATAGTTATAATGTTTCCTATGGTTTCAAAAGGATTACCTATAAAACTTGAATAACAGCCATTTTTACCTTGAACACGTACTCTTGATTTAATACTTTGAATATATGTTTCAATTTGCTTTAGTGATGATTTTTTGTCTTTGTCATATAATTCAAGATGATATTCACCGTTGTAAAATGATTCCATATTAGTTTTAACAGCGTTTTCTAACGATGTTATATCAGTTGTTGTGTTAAGAGCAAATATAACAATAGCATTACGGAGTTTTAATGTATTTTAGAAGCAATAACGTTGAATGAGTTCTATCGTATTCGGTAGGGAGGTAAGATATGCTCTCAATTATTTTTGTAAGTTCAACCGAATTAACAATATCAGCTGACCTATTATATGTTCTTAAAATATCTTTGAGTTTTTTATCGTCTGCTTGAAGAATTAAGAATCTAATAAATTCAGAATGAAACTCTCTATTACTATACTCTTGGCTTAATACTTCAAGAATTTCCGTCAAATATACTCGCGTAAGTCTCAAATGTGTTATTGAGCCATATAAAAAAGCAACGCAAAAATAAGACGATACATTGGTGAAAATACTATCTAATCCACCGAGGGTATTCGTATAAGGGGATTGCAGATTCGATTTTCTGTATTCTTTTATGATATTTTGGTTTATATCATTTGCAATTCTGTCGATAGTGGGAAAATAGACGTACTCATCACTTTTATCAAGAATTGCTTGTCCCTTATTATCAATAGATATGATACCTATAAGAGAATCTTGTAAGTTAATCATATTTCTCAAGTCAATCGCAACATCATTACAAAACCAACTTGGTACAGATGAAGAACCTTTTAATTTTTCTGAAATTTCGCTCAATTTAGAAACGCAATCATCAATTCTTCCTAAAAAATAGAGTTTTACGGCTTCTAATCGTTCTTGAATAATCTCTTTAAGTTCATTAGAATGTTTATCTATAACAACAGTTTTGGCTTTATCGAACGTACTTTCATCAAAACTTGTGTTACAGAGAATAACTTGGAGAATTTTTTGAAATAATATGTCCTCTGCTGAAGGCATAGTTTTTTCGGAATGAGATTTGTAAAATGTATCTAAAATTGTACTTTTGGTTAATTCAAATTCGTCAAAAAACTTCTTTTCGATTTTAAGGTTTGTTGTTGGAGTAATTTCTTTTACTGTTTCTGCTACACTTATATTGTTAGTTGAAACAGTAGGCTTAACCATATAGTTAGTTACAATATCTTGAATAACAGTTCTATATGACAAATCAACAATATCAGAAAATTTTGAGGCGGTTACAAATTTGCAAAGTCCGGTTTTAATAATCTCGCTTTCTATCTCCGTTTTTTCTTTTTTTGTTTCATTACAAAAGATGGCGATTATACGTAATCCAAGTTCCTTTGCTTTTTTATATTCCGCCATAGTTGCATCACTAATATCATCTTCGTTATCAACAATAAGCAAAAACAATTGATGTAAAGGAATCTGATCTAAATATGCACTTGGCATAGACATTGAGCAGCCGGGTTCGGTTTCAAAACAATAACATTGAACTAATCCCGTCTCATTGAGTAATTTTTCTAATGCCTTTCGTGCGATTTCATATTTTCCACCACATCTTGAACTTATAAAAACATTTACTTTGTGTTTTACGGTTTCGTTAGTCATTTTTGTCCCTCCAACAGTTTAATCAACGCTTCTTTCAGTTTTGCATTTGCCGATGAGTTAGGATCAAAACACATTTCAATAAATTCCTGCATACGCTCGTCATTCTCGAATGTTTTGGGATTATAAGAATATAACTTGCCTTGCGGATTATCTGTACGCCCTAAAATATAATCAATGGAAACGTCAAAATAATCTCCATATTTTGTTAGAACTGCAAGCGAGGGCAAAACTATTTCCGTTTCGTACTTTGCAATCAGTGGTTGTTTTATCCCCATTTCATCAGCAAGTTTCTTTTGGGATAACTTTGCACTCTCTCGGAGTGTTTTTAATCTCGTAGAAATCAATTTTTTATCCATAATAACCACCTTCGTATCGTTTTCTTTATTATACACCATTTAGAGAATCTTGTCAATGCTTTTTAGGAATAAATAAGATGTTGTTTATTCATTATCCGTGTTTTTTATATTCTGCTCCCGTTAATCTTCGGGAGCATTTTTATTTTTGCAAGAATTTTTCCAAAAACATTTATGTTTTGCGAAAAAACATACCTTTATATAGTTGAGAGGAATTTTTAAAATATCCTGCGATTTTACCGTTTTTTATGGCTATTAAGTGAAGAACATTTTTGGGAAACACCCCAAAGTGGAGATAGACCTACCTTTATATAAGTGAGAAGATTTTTGAAAAACTTTTGTAAATACACCCGAAAAATTGCTTGTAAGTGTCCATTTATAGTGAGAGGTAAAAATATTTTCAATTCTTTTTCCGAAAACGTTTAAGTTTTGGCTTCTAACTGTCCGATTATAGTGAAAGGGATTTTTTACTTTTTGTACGGCTATCTAATATTTTGCTTGCTTTCAACGGCTATATAGTGAAAGAACTTTTTTAATAGTTCATTAGGTAAGCCATTCAACTGTTAGGATATAATTAAGAAATTTTGATTTGTGCCTTAACTTTTCGCCTTTGCTGTGGCTATTAAGTAGAGAAAACTTTTTAAGCCGTTCAAAAAGTGAGCAGTTTAAGGATTAGAATTTTATCGTAAAACTTTTTAATTCGGTAAAAAAGTGACCGAATTAAAAGTTAAAATAAATCAATTTCAAACGGAGGTGATTCCAATGAACAAATTATAGGCTCGCCGTCAGCCTTAAAACATCGGTAAAAACAGACACAAAACAAATTACAAGGAGGATTTTTATTGAAAGAAAAGAATTTTAATTACACTTCACTCTATCTCTACGACAGAGATTTGGTAGATGAGCTTGAACGGGATTTTATAGAAAGCGGAATCCGCAGTAAATCTCAATACCTTACCCACCTTATCGGACTTGGATTGCAAACACGTAAAAACGGCAATACCGAAACCGCTAATATGGACAATATCACACGGGAGATTACCGAGATTAAACGTGCGTTATTATCGTTGCAACACTCTTTTCTCAAAGAACACGTTCCCAATAGTGCCTATCAAATATTGCTCTGCAATATGAATTACCTTATCGAGTGCTTATTGTTCGGAGATGAGGTTAATTTTGTGGCGTGGGAGCGAGGCGATTTTGACGGTTTGCCCGATAGGATAGCCACTATCTATGAACGGTTAAAGGAGGAAGCGAATATTGCCTAACGTAGTTGTAAGATGTCAGTATCACGAAAAAGGCAGTTCCCACCGAGCTTTTTACGACAGTAGCCAAAAGGACGATTATCTCGCCTATATGGATAAGGGCATCAAAAGCACAAAAAGCATTGATTATCTTGATTATACCGGCAACGAAGAAAAGAGTTCGGGAATATTCAACGCAAACGGTGTTCTATCCAAAGAAGATAAAAAAATCTTGCGTGAGAGCTTACGCAAGACCGAGAGCATTATATGGGATATTGTCATCAGCTTTGAAGAACAGTATGGCAACAAAAATATGTATAATGCGGAACAAGCTCAAGAGTTGCTACGTAAGATCTTGCCGAAGTTTTTCCGAGAGATAGGATTCAAACCCGAAAATATCACTTGGTACGCAGGGCTACATACAAATACGGATAATCAGCATATCCACCTATCCTTTTTTGAAAATGATCCGATGTGGTATGACCGTCAGAAGAAAGAATACCGCTACCGCAGAAAAGGCAAAATTCGGAAAGAATGTTTTGACACACTCAAAATGGATATAGAAAAGCATTTTCTTCAGCCATCGGAAAGTATCAAGCGAGTGCGAAAACTCTTGACCGAAGAAGCGAGAACAGTTACGGGCATAGAAGCCCTTATAAACTATCCTCGTGACCTTAAACGCCTTTTGCGAAAACTTTACAAGGAAATACCATACGAGAGCAAAACGGCGTATGAAAGCGAAAATATGAGCCGTTGCAGAGGTACGGTTGACTCTATCGTTACTCTGATTTTGACACACGGTTATCATAGCGCCGATTATAAAATGGCTATGCTTGAAATCGGAGAGAAAGACAAAGCAATTTTGGAGATTGCAAAATCTCACAAAATCAAAAATGTCGAGCCGTATCTTTACACGGATAAAATTCAGCGTGACCTCTATCGCAGAATGGGAAACGCTGTTATCAAAGAGGTTTTGAAAAAACGCCGTGACGAGCTTCTAAAAACGATAGAAATCCGACACGCAAAATCAAGGCAAAAGCACCACATAGACAGTCTTGCGTACTGTTTACAAAAGTCTGCCGATATAGCAGCCGAAGCAGACCGAGAAGCCATAGAGTGCTTTGAAGAATACCGCAGAAAAATCGAACTTGCAGAGATAGAACGCAAGATGAAAGCGTTAGAGATGTGACCGTTTTTAGAAACAGGATAAGAGAAATAACCGACTTTCGTTTATTTCCCGATTTTCGCAACGGGGATACCCCGTTCGAGAGAAAAACAAAAATAATGAAAAAGGAGGACAAGCTATCGGTTAATGCCAAGAAAGAAAAAGAACAACACGGGTATTCCCGACTTTGAAATCGACTCTCTTGCGAGGGCGTTGCTACCCGCTATCCAACAACTTTTTGAAAACGAGGAAACAAAAAAAGAGTTTGAGGAATGGCAACGGGAACGGCAAAAATTACAACTGAATAAAAAGAAAAATAGTATTGATAAATCCCTTTGAAGCCATAGGGATAACTCGTTAAAGTAAATGCAAAACGGGTACGGAGTTTGCCGATTCTCCGTAAAAATCGGCAATACAAAAATACTTTTTGGAGGTTTATTATTGAAATATAAAGACTGGCTTTTTGATTGGCTTGAAAATTATGTCAAGCCCTCATCTAAAATTCGCACCTATCAACGCTATGAAAAAATCTGTTCTTTACATATCATCGACAAGTTGGGAGAAAAGGAAATTTCAGAACTATCCGTTATGGATTTACAGAAATTTGTTACAGATTGCCTTACAGACGGTAATCGTAAAAACGGTAAAGGGCTTTCTGTAAATTTTGTTAATTCCATTATTTCCGTTTTGCAAAATTCTCTGAAAACAGCACAGTTAATCGGACTTATTTCCACTTATGATGGCGATAAGATTAAACGCCCCAAAATGCAAGAAAAACAAGTTGAGTGTTTTTCTTTATCGGAACAAAAACAAATTGAGACCGCTGTTTTAAGCAGTAAAAAGGACAAGCTATTTGGAATCGTTTTGTGTCTATATACGGGATTGCGTATCGGTGAGCTGTTGGCTCTTGAATGGTCAGATATAGACCTTGAAAAGAAAATCATAGCAGTATCGAAAAACTGCTATGACGGAAGCAAAGACGGTGTATATTGCAGGATTATAGACACGCCGAAAACAAGCAGTTCCAACCGTATAATCCCCATTCCAAAACAAATTGTGCCGCTACTAAAAGATTTGAAAAAGAAAAGCAAATCCGATTTTATAATTGCAGACGGAACGAAGCCAGTATTTGTTCGCAGTTATCAACGCACATTTGAATTATTGCTCAAAAAACTTGATATTCAGCACAAGGGATTTCACGCCTTACGACACACTTTTGCTACTCGTGCTTTAGAGTGTGGAATGGATGTAAAAACACTATCCGAAATACTCGGTCATAAGAACGCGACGATAACGCTTAATCGGTATGTTCACAGTCTTATGGAACACAAGCAGGAAATGATGAATCGACTTGGGAAAATGCTATAAAACGATAAAGAAAAAGTACATCAATTATTTTGATTGATGCACTTTTTCCTATGAATTATACCATAAAATCGACAGAAAATCAATACGAAACGCATAATAGACCGTAAATTGTTTTGAAACATTTTCATTTTTATCTTTTTTGATGTACAAAATATCATTTATCACCTTGCTTTCCGTCATCAATCAAAATAGTCCGTGAACAATAAAAGATTTTAATGTTCATCAATTTTGTTTTGAAATATAGGCACACGGGGTGCGGTATGCAGAAAATAAACGATATTCTTGTAGAGCTTTTGAAAACAGACGAGCGTTACTTTACGGCAGAGGGCGAACTTCTTAAAAACGCCGTATATGAGGACGCTATGAAAATGGATTCCTCGTTAATCAAATTGCTCCTTTCCGATGATACTTGTAAAAGCCATTTCTTCACAGAAGTTGACGGTGTTTTGGTATTTGATAAAGTCGGATTCGGTTGGGTAATAAATAACCGTCAGTTCTTGCCTGATTCCTACACACGTTATAAAAACAAAATCGGACTTGTTGATAGTGTGGGTGATTTCATTTCTTCGTCTGATGACGTTGTTCTTGCTTTTCCGTACAAGGACTGTGTTTTAGAGGGCGGACAAACACGGGAAGAACAGAAGAAAGATGAGATTTTCTATAACGAAACACTCGCGCCCGATGAAGTTGACAGATTACTCTATCCGAAAGTATTTACGGGTGCAAGACGTTATACGAAAGACGGCACAGAAGAAAATATCACATTTGACGAGAATGACAACCTTATAATCAAGGGCAATAATTTACTTGCTATATCCTCTTTGCTGAAAAGATATGAGGGCAAGGTTAAACTTATTTACATTGACCCACCTTATAACACGGGAAATGATGGCTTCAAATATAATGATTCCTTTAATCATTCAACTTGGCTAACATTTATGAAAAATAGGTTGGAAATAGCCAAGCGACTTTTAGCCCCCGATGGAAGTATTTATGTGCAAATAGATAATAACGAATTACATTATTTGAAGGTTTTAATGGACGATATTTTCGGAATGGAAAATTTCCAAAGAGAAATTGTGTGGGTACTAAAAGGAGTTTCAGGGTACAAAAGTCTTATTAACAATTTTGTTAGAGGTCACGATACGATTTTGTATTATAGTAAAGGCAAAGATTATATTTTCAACAAACTATATTTGCCATATAGCAAAGAACAATTAGCTCGTTTTTCAAGTGTGGACGAAGATGGACGTCGCTACAAAACCATCACAAAAGAAAGACGGTTATATTTGGACGAAGCCAAGGGTGTTCCACTTTCTGATGTTTGGGATGATATAGCAAGTTTCCAAACAGTAGTAAATGCCGAAGAAAGAACAGGATTTTCAACGCAGAAACCCGAAAAGTTAATTCAGAGAATAATAGAATCGTCGTCTAATCAAGGTGATATTGTTTTAGATTTTCATATGGGTAGTGGTACAACTTGTGCTACTGCAATGAAACTCAATAGGCGATTTATTGGCGTTGAGCAAATGGATTATATAGATGAGATCACAATACCAAGATTGATAAAAGTTATTGGTGGGGATACCGGAGGTATTTCAAAAGAAGTAGATTGGCAAGGTGGCGGCTCGTTTGTTTATTGTGAACTTGCACGCCTCAATCAGAAGTTTATTGATGACATTGAAAAAGCGAATACAGACGAAGCCCTTGTTGCTATTTTAGGTCAAATCATCAAAAGCGGTTTTATTAGTAGTTATGTTGACCCGAAGGAAATCAATCCCGAAACGGAAGATTTTAAGGCACTCTCTATTGATGATAAAAAACGCCTCTTGATTGCTTTGCTTGATAAAAATATGCTGTATGTAAACTATTGTGATATGAATGACGAAACCTTCGCTATTTCTGAATCAGATAAAGCATTTACAGACAGTTTCTACGGGGAGGCGTGATATGCCGTTCCTTTTTGAAAAGATAGACACAATGAAGGAAGTCGGCGTATATAGCGAACTTCCAAGATATGTTGTCGAAAACTTAAATCCAAATTTTGAATTACGTCCGTATCAAGAATCTGCTTTTTGTAATTACATAACCTATTTTGAAAGTAAATTAAGGCAACGCCCAACACAGACACTTTTCCATATGGCAACGGGTAGCGGTAAAACGCTTATAATGGCAGGTCTGATGATTTACCTTTATAAGCAAGGATATAGAAATTTCTTGTTTTTCGTTAATTTGAGCAATATTGTAAGAAAGACCAAAGAAAATTTCTTGTCGCATTCTTCCTCAAAATATTTGTTTGCCGAAAATGTAATCATTGACGGTGAAAGAGTTTCTATCAAAGAGGTAACGAACTTTCAGAACGCAGATAATAATGCAATCAATATTTGTTTTACAACAACGCAAGCACTGCATTATGATATGTGGACGGTCAAAGAAAACGGTATATCCTTTGATGATTTTAACGATAAAAAGGTCGTTCTTATTTCCGATGAGGCACATCATTTGAGTGCAAGCACAAAAAAACAATCTACCGAAGAAATAGAAAGCAATCATCATTGGGAATACACTGTCAGCCGTATTTTTGGAGCAAATTCCGAAAATATTTTGCTTGAATTTACCGCTACTTGTGACACGAAGAACGCCGATATTTTGGCAAAATACGAAAGCAAGATAATATTTGATTATCCTCTTGCCAAGTTCAGAGACGATTTATATTCAAAAGAAATCAAAACCTTGCGTAGTGATAGTCCCGTTTTCGAGAGGTCGTTGCAGGCGGTGCTTTTGAGCCAATATCGCTTGAAAGTGTTTCAAGACCATAGGTTGAATATTAAACCCGTTATTCTTCTTAAATCGCACCGTATAAAAGATAATGCGGAAAATATGGCGAGCTTTATAAAGAATATATCACTACTGACGGGCAGTAAAATTCAAGAGGTTTTTGATACCATACGGGGACAAGCACCCGTAATGCAAGAGGCCTATGACTATTTTGTGAGAAATAACATTACCTTTGAGCAGTTGGCGCAAGAGATACGGGAAGATTTTTCAGAGGCGCATTGTATATCAGCAAACGATGATAAAGAGGTTGAGCGTAATCAGTTGCTTTTGAACTCTTTGGAAGATAAAAGCAATCCATACAGAGTGGTATTTGCAGTTGACAAGCTCAACGAGGGTTGGGACGTACTTAATCTCTTTGATATTGTAAGACTATATGAAACACGTGACGGAAAAGGTGGCTCTAAAGACGGTGGATACAAGCCCGGTGCCGGAACTATATCCGAAGCCCAACTTATAGGTCGTGGAGCAAGATATTGTCCGTTCAGAATTGACGAGGAGCAGCCAAAATATCAACGCAAATACGATAATGATGTTGACAATCAGTTGCGTATTTGTGAAACCTTATACTATCATTGTTGGAACGAGCCTCGTTACATAAGCGAGTTGCATACTGCCTTACGTGAGGTCGGTCTTGATATTGAGAATATCAGAACTCTTAAATATCAACTGAAAGATTCTTTCAAAGATGATGAGCTTTACCAATACGGTTTTGTATTCACTAACGAAAGAATATTAAAAAGTCGCAGAGATATACACGAGCTTTTACCCTCTGTGAGAAACAAGGTTTACGAGGTTTCTATCGCCGTAGGTAAAAGTGGCGAGGATATTGTGTTAGACGGTATATCTTCCGACAAGAGCGTGACCGCACACGCTTATTACACCACTTTTCGTAAAATCGCAGAGATAAACTATTCAACTGTCTATCGTGCTTTAAGACAATTTGAAGTGTTCAAATTTAATACGCTACAATCGTATTTTCCGAATATAAAATCAATGTATGAGTTTATAACTGATACAAATTATCTTGGAGACATTCAAATCAAAATCACATCAAAGCACGAAACACCGCCACTCGCTGTTATTTACAGAGCGTGTCTGAATGTGCTTTCTAAAATTGCCCTCAAAATATCGGGTATTGAAGAAACATACGAGGGAACGACAGAATTTAAGGCACACAGATTGAGTGAATATATTAAGGATAAGAGCGTTAATTATACCCCTGTCGCCGGAGGTAAAGGCGTATCGCAAAATGACGCTTCTGTTGTCGCTTCTTCTCGTGTTGATTTATCGAGCGAGGAGTGGTTTGCATTCAATGACAACTATGGTACATCGGAAGAAAAAGCGTTTGTTGCATATTTCAAAGACTATGTAAATGCTTTGCGTGTTAAATATGACAAGGTTTACTTGGTACGAAATGAGAGACAAATACACCTTTATTCATTTGAGGGAGGAGAACGCTTTGAGCCTGACTACATACTGTATCTTTGCAAAAAACGTGCGGATTCCGTAGAGCAGCTTATCGTCTTTGTCGAGCCGAAAGGTACACATCTGATTGATTCAGACAAATGGAAAGAAGATTTCTTACTCGAATTAAAAGAAAAATCCGTTCCAACTGTTACCTTTGTAGATGACAACAATTATAAGATTTGGGGATTCCATTTCTTTAATACAGAGTGTAGAAGCGTAGAGTTCAACGAAGATATGAATACACTATAACAAAATGCAGATAGAGCCCAAAAAACTCTACCTGCATTTTATTACTGTTTGTTGAGATAAAAAGTAAATCCGAACCACTCACTTGTAACAAGTATATGGTTCGGATTATACTGATTTGGTGCGGTCGACAGGAGTTGAACCTGCACGGGGTTAACCACAAGATCCTTAGTCTTGCGCGTCTGCCAATTCCGCCACGACCGCATATAGGGGCTTCCGCTCGTTGAAAGCCTAATTAATATACACCATTTCAAAAATAAAGTCAAGTTTAATCACAGACAATTTTATAAATTTTCAAAAATTTTTTTACTTTTTTTACGTACCCCTGCGTTTCCGAATACGGAATTCCTTTGAGCGACCTTCCGTCCGACGAAAACCGTTCGTCGGTTAGCCACCGCCCTACCGTTCCCTCCCCTGCGTTATATGCAGCGATCGCCGTTTCCACGCACGAAAACCGCGCCGATAAGTAGGTGATATAGGCACACCCAAGCCTTAAATTATACCGTTCTTCTTTTAATCTCTCGGGAAAAAATTCAATCACTTCCCGTTCGCAAATAAATTGAGCGGTAGACGGCATCAACTGCATTAGTCCAACCGCCCCTTTCCCGCTGACCGCATCCGCATGGAATCCGCTTTCCGCCTTTACAATCGCATAGACAATCGACGGATTTGCGCCGCTTGCGCGGACGACGTCAAAATGGGGCGTTGGAAACGAACGCAAAAAGATTAACGCTCCCAAGCACCAAATACAAAACACCACCGCCGTCAAGACGTTAAAAAACCGTTCGCGCATACCACTTACAGTATGCGCGAACGGTTAAAATCATGCCCCAAAAGAGCGAAAATAATTTTCAAGTTTCTCTTTTAACTCATCCTTTGTACCGTTATTTTCAATTACGGTACAGTTTTTTTCTTGCAATCGAGTCGGCGGAAACTGACGGTTCATGCGAAGCGTTACCTGCTCTTCCTTCAACCCGTCCCGCTTGCATACGCCATCAAGGCGCAACCTTAAATCGCGCGTGATTGCCAAAACGCCGTCGAAATATCCCTCCAACCCCTCCTCAAACAGAAGCGGAACTTCCGCAACCGAAAGGGAATGTAACTCCATCTGCGCAAACAGTTCTTGCATGATCAGCGGATGAGCGATTGCGTTTAGTTTTTTTCTCTCATCTTCATCGTGAAATACCCGCTCGGAAAGCCGTTTACGGTCGACGGCACCCTCGACGACGCACATAGGGAACGCCTTTTTGACTTGCTCGACGTACTCCTCTCTTTTGATGATCTCCGCGTAAATCTCGTCGCACGAAAAGACGGGGAGCCCCATCTCTTTGATAATGCGGCACGCGACGCTTTTTCCGCTTCCGATTCCGCCCGTTACGGCAATTTTTTTACTTTGCGTCATACCAACTTTCCCCAACCGAAACCTCAACGACGAGCGGGACGTTTAATGCGACCGCCCCTTCCATTTCTTCTTTCAAAATAGCGCGAACGCGCTCCACTTCATCCAAGGGCGTATCAACGACAAGTTCGTCGTGAACTTGCATAATCAATTTTGCCCGAAGCCCCTCGTTTTTGATACGCTGATACACGCGCGACATGGCAATTTTAATGATGTCGGCGGAACTGCCCTGCAAAGGCATATTCATCGCGGCGCGTTCCCCAAACGAACGGACGTTGTAATTTGGATTTTTTAATTCGGGAATAAACCGCTTTCGCCCGAGAATGGTGGTAACAAACCCGTCTTCCTTTGCTTTTCTGACGTTTTCGTCCATGTACTCTTTGACCGCTTGGTATCTTTCGAAATAGCGAGCAATATAATCGGCGGCTTGCGTCGTAGTACAACCGACGTCCTTTGCAAGTCCAAACGCGCTAATTCCGTAAATGATGCCGAAATTTACCGCCTTTGCTCGACGGCGTTGCTCGGAAGTAACCACTTCAAGCGGAACGTCAAACACTTGCGACGCGGTAATAGAATGGATATCCTTGCCCGTTTGGTACGCCTCCAAAAGCGGTTTACAACCCGAAAAATGAGCCAAAAGCCGCAATTCGATTTGCGAATAATCGGCATCGACGAGCACGTTCCCCTCGCGCGCTACGAACAATTTGCGCAATTCGCGCCCGCTCTCTTTGCGAATGGGAATATTTTGTAAGTTGGGATTTGCGCTCGAAAGGCGTCCCGTCGCCGTAACCGTTTGGTGGTACGTCGTATGAACGATTCCATTGCGCACAAGCGGCTGAATCCCTTCGATATACGTTGAAAAGAGTTTTTGGATTTCACGGTAGCGGAGGATCAAACGCGCGATCTCATAATGCTCCGAAAGTTTTTCTAACACTTCCGCACTCGTCGAATAACCTCCCCGAATGTTCTTTTTTGCACCGTACGTGGGATAGCCTAATTTTTCAAACAAAATATCCGAAAGTTGGAAGGGCGAATTCAAATTAAACGACTCCACGCCCGCAAGACGGAAAATTTCTTGCGCAAGCGACGCCATCTCCTCTTGATACATCGCGGCGAACTCGGCAAACTTCTCCTCGGCAACGCGTACTCCCGTCCGTTCCATCGAAAGCAAAACGGGCACAAGCGGCAATTCCACGTCCTTATAAATCTTTTCTTCGCATCCGCCCGAAACCGCCTCCGACGCCTCCTCATACGCCTTAAAAAGCGCATAGGCGCAGTTGTCTTCCGTCAAAAGAAAATCCTTTGCAAGTTCGCTCGGGACGGCAGGACGGCGGTTGCTGTCCACCAAATACCGCAAAAGAGAAACGTCTTCTGCGGGACACAAAACGGAAACGTCGTACCCGTCCATGAGATGGCACAATTCCTTCAAATCGGAAACAATTACCCGCGCGCCGCACGAAAACAACTGCTGAAAAAAGGGTACAAGGTTAGAAAACAAGAATCCGTCGTCCAACAAACTGCGGCAAATGCGGAGAATAAATTCCTTTCCATCGCAATATACGTGCACGTCGTTTTCACACGAAAAAGCAAATACGTTACTGTTTTTTACCGCCTTAATTACTTGCTCGGGATCGTTGCATACAATCGTTTGAACACTCGTTTTATTCCGTTTATCAAAATAGTCCCCGTCTACAAGCGAACGGAATTCAAGTTTTGCAAAATATTCTCTCGCCTCTTCGGGAAAAGGCAAGTTTAAGCGGCAATCGGACAGTTGAATTTCAAGCGGAACGCTGACGTCGATGGTAGCAAGTTGGCGGGAAAGATACGCCATTTCTTTATTTTCCGTCAACTTTGTCTGCAATGCACCCTTGATCTCGTCAATGTGCGCGTAAATGTTATCGAGCGTCTTGTACTTTAACAGCAAGTCCATTGCCGTCTTTTGCCCTACCCCGCGCACGCCGGGAATATTGTCTGAACTGTCCCCCATGAGCGATTTTTGTTCGATGATCTGCGCGGGCGTAATTCCCTCTTTTTGGAAAAAGTTTTCCGCCGTCATAACGTTCAAGTCGCTTACGCCGCGTTTGGTAAAACACACGGAAACGTTCTCGTTGACAAGTTGGAACGAATCGCGGTCTCCTGTGTATATCAACGTTTTGACGTCGGGAAACGCGCGGGAAAGCGTCCCGATAATATCGTCCGCCTCATACCCCGCCTTTTCGACAATACATATCCCCATCGCGGAAAGCACCTCTTTTAAGACGGGAACTTGTACCGCAAGTTCCTCCGGCATCCCCTTTCTGGTTCCTTTATATTCTTGATACATTTGGTGGCGGAAGGTCGGCGCATGCACGTCAAACGCAACGGCAAAATAATCGGGCGTTTCCTCTTCGATGATCTTCAACGTCAATTTCAAAAACCCGAAGATCCCGTTCGTAGGCAATCCGCTTTTTGTTGTAAATACCGTCATCGCGTAAAACGCACGGTTGAGTAGACTGTTTCCGTCAATCAAAATTAATTTTTTCATAGCCTTATTATAATACATTTACGCAAAAAAAACAAGCGTTCCCCTGTCTTCCGATTTTCTATCGTATCATTTCAAACAACGCGTGCATTTTAGGAAGAAACCCAAGCGCATATCCTTTTCGAGTCGGGTGCAAGCCGTCCTCTTGTAAATAACCGTCCTTAAGGGCGAAATCGCTGTGAAATAAATCGAGCAACCGCACTTTTTCTTTCCATTTGCCGAGCAATTTTTGCAAAGCGCCGTCGATAAAGTCTTCGTACTGTGAATACGAATGCCAACTTTTTGCAAGAGGACAGGTATACACGACGATATTTGGACAATCCGAATGTATAAAGAGATACTCAAGCGCGGAAAGAATTTCCCCCTCGGAAATTTTGTTGGTAAAGTCGTTGGTCGAAAGTTGTACGACGAGAAGGTCGGGTTTTTTTGAAAAATCAAGCAGTCGCAACCGCTCGACGTAAGAATCGTCCCTTCCCGCTACGGGAACAAGATTTGTCCCCGAAACTGCTTCCTTTTGATACTTTCCGCCGTACGTTTCCGCATAGAGGTCGGCAAACGATACGCCGTCCGTATCCCCTCCGTGCCCGCGTGTAATCGACGAACCGAGATAATAGATCAACCGATCTTTTTTCATATTACCACCTTTTTAGAACCCCGTTCTATCTTTTTTATGCAAAAGCGCACCCGTTTTGGGTGCGCCCGTCTGGTGCGGATGAAGGGACTCCGCGCACCACTATATATTGTGTGCATTTACGCAATTTTACCGCAATATATAGCGGTTAAAAAATCGCGGTAACATTTTGCGCATTTTCCATTTACTTTTTCGCCCGCGCGATGTCCTCACG
>JAGASM010000004.1 GCA_017621735.1 Clostridia bacterium
GACCGACTGACGCGAAGTTCGGTCGATACGTTCCCACAGCGCCGCCGCCAAAGCGTTTGTTTCCGGATAAATCCCCATCGTCGTTCGCTCCCGTTACTTTGTTTGCTGTTTGGAGGCGGCGCCTCCAAGCCTCCGCTTCGGAGCTGTCGCCCCGGAACCCTACCCAAGACGCGAACACGCGAGCGCCGAGGGTAGGGCGGTTAGTATTAGCTTTACTTATAATAGAAAGCCGCGCTTTACTCGTTTTTTGAATGCGGCGCGGTTTTCTAAAACGGTTACTTTGTTTGGTTGACAGTTTGTAAATTTCGCGTTTTTGTCTCTGGTTCTGTTCGTAAGTTACCGCAACTTCGTCTTTTATCGTTTTTATGCTCGAACCGAACATAATAAACATTATCGGTCTTTACAGAGTAACAAACGCAGAATGCGTACAGAAATTTTTAGAGGTTAAGTTCTATAAGCGTACTCTTATTTTAGAGATTGAAGCGAATTGCAAAATTAATTTTACTTATTCTGGGGCGCTTGACGCCGGGGCGCAGACGCCTTAGAATTATCGTGGTCGGGCGGGGAAACCTGCGCGCCGGAATTTTCCGTTTCGAGCGATTGTTCCGGACGCGGTTCGCGACGAATCCGACGGTGTTCGTCGAACAAAAGCGTGTAAATAACGCGATGGCGTTCGCCTTTGTACGTCAGTTCCGACTTGATACGCCCCAACAAAAGGATCGGCTCCTTGCCGGGGAACTTTTCGTAAGCCTCTACCGAGTCGAAAATTTGTTGGTAAAGGAGCCCCAAACCGCGATACAAATGTTTGTAACCCGTTTCACCGGTGTTGCGTTTGAACGTCGTTTTTTCGACAATTCCGATTCCGTGGAACTCGCCGCCGTCGAGGTTAGCGTCGAGCGACGGTTCAGGATCCTGTTCGTTCGGAGCGTAAATTTTCGTAGGTTTCAACTCAAGAGCGCCGAACTTGTTAAGGAAAATGTTGCCGACGATCCACAGATTATCGCCAATACTCGGCGGATTGTCAAACTGATCCTTATTAACGGAAAACTCAACGACGCCGCTCGTCGATTGAAAGTTGAAGAACAAACCCGGATTATAGTCTTCTCCGCGACGGTCTTCAACGCCAACGAACATAGCGAAAATTTTGAACTCGAACGGTCGCAAACGGACTGCGTTGGCGGTATTCATGTTTCTTACTCCTGCTCATACGCATTGTTAAAGGGTTAATTATGTCAACGATTATCGAAGCTCCAAGGAAAAGAGGTCGAAAACCGGCAGACAAAAAAAATGTTAAAATTTTCGTTTGTCTATCGCCTACAATAATTCAGCAAATTGAAGACGATATAGAACGAGGTTTTGGCAATAGCAAGTCTGGAACTATCGCACAAATTTTGAAACAGCATTACTATGCAAAAACGAAAACGTCAAAAGTATGTTTATGACAGTAACGCAAAGAAGGAAACAATTGCTGTAACAATTCCGGAAGAGATTTACCAAATTATCCAAAGCGAAGCAGAGGACAAAAGCGAAACTGCATCTAAAATCGTTGCGGAAATCTTGGAAAAATATTATTCTTCCAAATAGACCTTCTTTAAAAACAAGTATAAGAAAACTTTTTTGCGTGTCAATAGACCTTCTTAAAAAATGTCTATAATTTTTAGGGTGCGAGACTTGCAGCCTCGCGCTCCGCTTTTGGGGCGCCGCCCCAAACCCCGCTATAGTAATAACGACAAACCGGCGTCGACGCGCGATCCGCTTCGAAAGGTCGCGCTTTAACTCCCTCGCCAACAGCAAAGGGGGGGGCCGCCCCCTTCGTCGCCGTTTCGGTCGCCTTGCGCGGCTCGCTCCGCTACAAAAAAATTTCCGCTTGGTCGAAAAAAAGCGGCTTGCGCCTTAAAAATTTTTTCGCGAAAAAATTTTGATTTTTTTCGAGTCGCGCAAATTTTTTCCGCTACGCTGAACTTCTCGGCGTCAAAATCTCTCGCGCGCTTCTTGGGCGACGACCGAAACGGCGGCGAAGGGGGCTAAGCGGAACCCGCTTCTAAAGAAAATTAACTGCTTCGAACTTTTTTCGTTTCCGGAAACGATCCGGAAAGCCGCGTTTGTTTCAAAACGCTACAACGAAAGTTAAGCGGCGCAAACTTTTCGTGCTTCAAAAAGAGCGTCGAAACGAACCCCGCGCCCCGATCGGCGCCGATCGCGCGGAACACTCCGCAATCCCACAAGAAAAAAGAAAGACGGCCCTAATTCGAGCCGTCCAAATTCATCAGAAACCGGAAGCGTCAGTTTTCACGCGACGCGATAATTTCGTCGGCGGCTTTTAACGCCAACGTTCGAATCGACCGCGCAAGCTCTTCGTCGGAGCCGACCGCCTCGACGATCCGCGCAAGTTCCAACTCGTTCAAGCTAACAAGTGTTTTTTTCGAGCGCAATTTATCCGCCGCTAACGACTTACGTCCGGCGTTCGAAAGCCGCGCCCGTTCTTCCAAGGTCGCGCATTGTTCGTCGACTTGCCGGCGAAGCCCGGCGTCCATAAACTCATACCCTTCGCGCAAAGCCCGAATCGCCGCTTTATAACCGCTCATTATTTTACCTCGGCCATTTCTAAATTTTGAGCGGAACGAAGCCCGTAACGTTCCGCGATTACGTTCGCCATCTCGGCGCGAGCGTTACGCAGATACTGTAAAGCCTGAACGTTTTCGTCGCGCTTAGGAAGTCGACCGATTAAATCTAAAGCGTCAAGCAAACCGGCGCCGCCGGGTATCTCCGACCGAATCGCCCGGTTAAACGCCTGCGCGGTATTCGAATTGACGCCGTATCTTGCCTTTAATTCTCGAACGCCCATTATTATTGTCTCCCGTAAAAAAAGGTTTGGCAAAGGCGACGCCCGCCTTCCCAAAGAAAGCGGACGCCAACCCGTTTTTATCAGCTCAGTTCAAGCACCTCCTTCACGATAGTCGTCGTAATTTGACGAGGCGTAGCCCAAACGACTTTAACAACCTCGTAGATTTCACCGCCGACCGGAAGCGCGCGAAGCGCAACTTCCAAATCGTAAGTCATTTCGACAACGCGGTTTTCACCGTCGACGACTTCAAAATAAGCCGATCTAGAAACGTCCATAACAAAATCCTTTCTGGATTCTGAAAGTTAAAAGCCGTAACGCGCGGAACACGGCGTCCCGTTTGTTACTCTTTTATTATAGCATATTTTCGCTAAGCGTCAATAAGGCAAAATAAGTTTTTAACGATTTAATCACCGAAACTCAAGACGCGCTCGCACTCGTCGCAAATGTTGAAATAAAGCTCGCGCCACTCTTCCCAAAACCAGAAGCGACGCATAAAGCTCAAATCGTCTTCGTCGCGGAAGCGATGGAACTCGTCGAGACCGGCGAAGCGGCGATATTCGTCTTGAACGATTTTCACGAAACGGCGATGAGCGTAAGTCAATTTGCAAAAGTCCCAATCGCTCGGCAAGTCGATTTTGCCGTCGTCGCGCATCGTCTCTTTGATTTTATAATAATTGTCTCGAAAAGCCCCGCGAAATAGGTTTCTTAAAATATCTAGACTGTTTTCCATTTATCGTTTCTTTTAAAAAGTTTTCAAACACGTTATAAGTCCAATAAAAACGCGACTTAGGAAACGCCTTTTCAGAATCGTTTCTAAGCCGCGTCGTTGCAGGTTTTCGACTATTTAATCGCTTTTCGCAAGCGTCGATTTTAGCGCCAATTTTGCGCGATTAACGGCCTATTCCTTTTGCGACGCCGTTTCGCAACCGCAGGAACACGCCGTTTTCGACGCCGAACCGGGGCAGTCGTCGCAAGCGCACGGCGAACCCGGCGAGTCGACGCAAGCGCAATCGGGGCAGTCGCAACCTTCGCACGGACAAACCGCCGTCGACGGAAGAACCTTCGCGCGGATCGGCGAGACGTCCCCGCGTTCGTCCGAAGAAAGCGAAGCGCCGAGCGCGACGCCGCAAGCGAGCAGGGCGGCCAAACCGAGCGCCACTGTTTTTTCAGTCAGATACTTTTTCATTATTCATCATCTCCAAAGGGTAATCTATGCCGATCAAATTACAGTACTCGCGTAGAATCTGTAAATTATCTAACGACGGCAAAATAGGAAAATCCAAGTTTGCGGCGCCGTCGATCGCGTCGCCCAAACGTTCGTAAAGTCGGCAAGTGAAAACGTCCGACCACTCTTCCAGCAACTCCGCGACCGTCGGTTCCGATGCTATGTAACAACGCCCGGTCATATCAGCCGCAACGTCGTAAAGTACAATCAAAAAACGTTCCCACCAGACGAAAATCCAAGGATTTTCCACCGGTTGCGAATAGCGTTTTAAAAACTTGTCACGAAACAGGTTGTGAAAATCTTCCGGCGTTTTACGCATCTTCTTCGTCCTACTCGTCTAAAAGTCCCGCGCGACGGCGTTCGTTTTCATAAAATATACGGTTATACATAGTAATATTAGCACCCTTGAAATCAAGACGCGTCAACTCGTCTTCATCAATATTATCAATTTTCTTCGACAGTTTAACGAACTCGAGATAGGTATAAAGGTGATCGTCCATATTATAAATCTCTTCGAGCATCGTCGTAAACTCGAAAAGACCATCCCACATCGGATCGGCGATTCTCTCCGAGACGTCGTCGAAAAGTTCGCAAGTTTCGCAATCGCTAAGAGTTGGCAACAACATTCGAAAATCGGCGTATTGCTCTTCGTCGAATTGATCTAAATCGTTCTCGTCCATGCAACGAACGCGCATCGATTGATAGACGAACGTCATAAAGCCGTACCACGCTTCGACTTTCGCAAACGGTCGCAAGTAGGCGCGCTTGAAACGTTCATAAAAGTTATCGCGGTACAGAATGTAAAAGTCTTCCGGAGTCTTACGCATAATACATCCAATCTTTTTCTTGGAAATTCGCGAAAGCGTTATAATTTCTTGGATTATATCCACATCAAAACCTTTCAATTCTTGACTTCGCGAACGCGGCCCCAGACGGTCAACACGTCGCTATTTCTCGTTTGCGAGAAGGAAAACACGCCCAACCCTTTCGACTCGTCGCGGCGGTCGATACTTCCTAAGTACGACAACTTGCCGTCGGTCAGTACCAAGCCTTGCGCGATAAGTTCCGTTTTATCGGACTTTGGAATCGTTTCGACGCCCGATTTTTCCGACTGGTCGAAGGTCGAAATCGACAAATCGACGTCGAGCGCGACGCGACCGGCGCTTAGTTTATGCGGCGTCAAACGCAGTTCGAGGCCGTCTTGAAAACGCTCGTAACCGGACGTGCTGGAATAACCTTCCGCCGAAACTTGCGTCTTCTCCCTAACTATTTCGCTACCAACGCTTAACGTTGTTTCGCGACCGTCCGAAAGCAACAGGGCGGGGCGTTGGTCGACCCGATTGCGACCGTTTGTCGCGTCGCCGGAAGCGTAAAGCGACAATAAGTCGTCGAAGTCGAAACCGCCTTCGAGCAAGTCGAGCGACGAATTTATTTCCAAGTCGGCGCTTAAGTTAACGTAATCGTTGTATTTAAGGCGAAGGAAATACACGTCGCAAAGGTACGTCGACGACTGATTATGCGTCAACGCGTCGACAAGTTGCGTGACCGAATCTTGAACGTCTAAGTTGTCGTAAACGACGACGCTTGAACCGGTTATCGTTAGTTCGCCTTCTTTCGACAAAACGCTTTCAAGCGCTTTTTGCAGGCGGTTCGGTTCGCCGGGCGGGAGGCGGTAAACTCGCGGAACCATCGCCGTCGCGTCGTTTACGTCGGCGGTCAGGTAAAAAGCGCCGCGCGTTTCGACGCATTGCAATCCGTTCGTTCTTGCAAGGAGCGGAACCAAATCGGCTACGTCGCGAAGCGCGAAGTATCCGGAAACGGGTTGGTTCGCAACTTCCGCCGAGCAAAAGACTTCGCAACCGCCGACGTCGGAAATCTCTTCGAGCGCGGCGCGGAGCGGTACGCCGTCGAAAGCGAACGTCAGCTTTTGCCCCTTCGCGCGAACTCCTTCAATTTGTTTCGTTTGCGACGTCGCGAACGCCGTCGGTTCCGATTTCGGCGCCTTGTGGAAAAACTCCGTCGAGCGGCAACCCGTCGCGAATAAGGTCGACGTTGCCAACGCCAGTATCGACAATAGGTTCCGGAGGTAAAATCGGCGGTTCGAAACCTTTGCGCGACCAAATCCGCCCACCCTCAAACAAAATTTCGCGTCGCTTAACGTTAATCCGTTCCAAGCGCTCTTCGATAACGTCCGTGTCATCGGTATTTTCTCCAAATCGAGCTATTTCAACGAGTTCGCCTATTTTATAGGCGCCGGTCGAGGAAATAATCCGATCCGTGAAAAACGCTTGAACGCCGAACGGA
>JAGASM010000005.1 GCA_017621735.1 Clostridia bacterium
AAACCAACGCCATACCGCTAGGCGATTCCTGCATATGAAGTTATAAACGGGAGTACCTTCGCCGAAAGCGGCTCGGTGGCTACAGCACGAACCGCACGGGACAGTTGGAAAACCAACGCCATACCGCTAGGCGATTCCTGCATATGAAGTTAGAAACGGGAGTACCTTCGCCGAAAGCGGCTCGGTGGCTACAGCACGAACCGCGCGGGATCAGTTGGAAAACCAACGCCATACCGCTAGGCGATCTCCGTTTAAGTAAGAATAATTATACACGCTTTCCACACGGGTGTCAAGCGCAAACGGTGCAAGTTTTCCGAAAAATTTTCGAGAAGGCGGAGCATTTTTTCAAGCGGGTTTCATATATTTTTCACGGAGGAGTGCTTGACAGAAGAGGCAAAAAAAGGTAAAATTAGTTAGAAATCTAACTTTTGGGGGAACGATGGATTACGTAGGAAGAGCCCTCCTCGGCGCGGCGCGGGAAATGCAGCGGTTGATGGACGGAAACTTGAAAAAGAAGGGGCTTTCGTGCGCGCAAATACGCGTTCTCGGGTGGCTCCATGAAAAGAACGGACGGGGCGAAGCGTGCAACCAACGGGAAATTGCGCGAGTTTGCGGGGGCGTGCGTGCATCGTCGGTAACAAGCCTTCTAAAAACGCTGCAAGCGCGCGGATTGATCGTAAGGCAAACGGGCGAAGACGCGCGGGAAAAACTCGTTTTTTTGACGGGGGAAGGACTACGCCTTGCGGAAGAGTGTAAAGCGTTTAAGGAAAAGGTGGAGCGAACGCTCGTAGAGGGATTTACCCCCGAAGAGGCGAATATTTTATATCAACTGATCGATCGCACGGAAAAAAACTTAACTGCATTCGCCAAAGTGGAGCGGTTATAAAGCAACGTTTCTACAACCGCAACGACTCAAAGGGCGATAGGAAGAATGGAACGTAAACAGATAAACCGAACGCGGGGACAAAACCAAGTGTGGGCGGAAAAACGCACGGTAGTAGAGAAAGCATAGTTTGCGCAATCTAATCGAGTGAAAATTGCAAAACGCAGCCTTGCAAGGGCGGCGTTACAAGAACAAAACGGAGAAAACAATGATAAAAAAACTGTTAAAAAGCGTACGGCAATATAAGACGAAAACGCTTCTTACTCCCCTTGTTATGATAGGGGAGGCGGCGTTGGAAATTCTCATTCCCTTCGTCATGACGCTGCTCATCGGGGTCATTGAGAGTGCGGACGTCATCGGAAGGGCGGAGATTGGCAAAATCGCTATGTACGGCGGAATTATGCTTGCCATGGCGCTCGTGTCTTTGACCTGCGGGGCGCTCGGCGGAAAGTTTGCGTCCGAGGCGAGCGCAGGATTTGCGGCGAACCTTCGGGAGGATATGTATGGGAAGATTCAAACGTATTCGTTTGCGAACATCGATAAATTTTCCGCCTCTTCGTTAATTACCCGTTTGACGATGGACGTTTCCAACGTGCAAATGGCGTTCCAAATGAGCATTCGCATGCTGGTTCGCGCGCCGATCTTATTTTTGTTTGCGTCCATTATGTCCTTTGTCATCGAGCCGACGATCGCATGGATTTTCATTGTGGCGGCGGCAATTTTGGGCGGGGTTGTGTTCTTTATTATGGGAAAGGTACAACCCAACTTCCGTATGATGTTCAAAAAGTACGATAAACTCAACGCGGTCGCGCAGGAAAACTTGACGGGAATCCGCGTTGTTAAGGCATACGTTTTAGAAGGACAGGAAATTGACAAATATCAAAAGGCGGCGAAGGACGTTTACGACTATTCCGTTCGTGCCGAAAAAATTATGGTAACGATGAATCCTATCGTACAGACGATTATGTACGCGACCATGATTTTGTTGCTTGCGGTCGGCGGGGTTCGCGTCGTGGGCGGCTCGTTGGAGATTGCCGATCTTACGGGGTTGCTTTCTTATTCAACGCAAATTCTTTCGGGAATCATGACGGTTGCAATGGCGTTAACGTTTATCGCAATGTCCCGTCCCGCAATGGAACGTATTACGGAAGTTCTTTCCGAAGAGAGTACCATTTTACCTTCCGAGCACCCCGTGTACGAGGTGAAAGACGGATCGATCACCTTTGAAAACGTATCTTTTTCTTATGCGGAAGGCAAAACGGACGTATTGCGCGGCATTAATCTTTCCATTCGTTCAGGGGAAACCATCGGGATCGTCGGCGGAACGGGCTCGGCAAAAAGCACGCTCGTTTCCCTTATCCCCCGTCTATACGACGCGCGTGTCGGAAAAGTTACGGTAGGCGGTCTTGACGTAAAGGAATACGATTTGGATACGTTACGCAATGCGGTGGCAATGGTCTTGCAAAAAAACGTGCTTTTCAGCGGCTCGATTGCCGAAAACTTGCGTTGGGGCAAAGAGGACGCGACGCAAGAGGAAATCGAGTTTGCGGCAAAGCAAGCGTGTGCGGACGAATTTATCGAACAACTCCCCGGGAAATACGAATACGATTTGGGGCAAGGGGGCGTCAACGTTTCGGGCGGACAAAAACAGCGTCTTTGCATTGCGCGGGCGCTTTTGAAAAAACCGAAAGTGCTTATTTTGGACGACAGTACGTCCGCAGTTGACACCAAGACGGATGCAAGTATTCGCGCGGCGCTCAAACAGCACGCGCCGGAAGTAACCAAACTCATCATTGCGCAACGGATCGCGTCCGTACAAGATTCCGACCGCATTCTCGTTATGGACGGTGGAGAAGTATCGGCGTTCGGCACGCACGAAGAACTCATGCAAAGCAGCGAAATTTACCGTGGCGTATACGAATCGCAAAACCGTGGAGGGCAAGAAGATGGCGCAGATGAATAACGGCGGAATGGGAAAAGGCTCCCGCGTCCGTGTTAAATTCGACGGCGACGGAATGGGCGTTTTTAAGCGCCTTATGGGATATGCCCTGAAAGAAAATAAGAAAAAATTCATTTTGGCGTGCGTGTTGATCGTCTTGTCGTCCGTGGCTTCCCTCGGCGGTTCGGCATTCCTCGGCATCTTCGTCGACAACTATATCGAGCCCCTTCGCGGAAGTGCAAACCCCGATTTTTCGGGCATGATCGGTGCGCTTTGCGCGCTCGGCGCACTCTTTTTAAGCGGCGCGATTTGTACGTATATTTTTAACCGCATCATGATCGTCGTTTCGCAAGGAACGCTACTTCGGATGCGCAACGAGATGTTCGCGCATATGCAAAAATTGCCGTTGAAATTCTTCGATACGAATACGCACGGCAACCTCATGAGCCGTTACACCAACGATACGGACGTCATGCGTCAAATGCTTTCGCAAACGATCCCGCAACTCATTTCTTCCGTCATCACCGTTATAGGAACGCTTGCGATGATGATCTTCTACTCGGTTACGCTTACGCTCGTCGCGCTCGTTTTCGTCATGGGAATGTTCCTTTTGACGCAAAAAATCGCAAAGAAGAGCGGAACTTATTTCCTCGGTCAACAAGTTTCCCTTGGGAAGGTCAACGGCTACATCGAAGAAATGATGAGCGGGCAAAAAGTCGTCAAAGTATTTTGCTACGAAGAACGCGCGAAAGAGCGTTTCCACCTCATAAACGACGAATTGCGCGTCAACGGCATGCGGGCAAACGGGCTTGCAAATACGATCGGGCCGATCTCCAACAACATCGGATACGTGCAGTATATTTTCGTGGCGTTCGTCGCCGCACTGCTTTCGAT
Organism: Clostridia bacterium; assembly: GCA_017621735.1. Taxonomy (GTDB): domain Bacteria; phylum Bacillota; class Clostridia; order Christensenellales; family Borkfalkiaceae; genus Gallimonas. Next base: position 3,717 of record JAGASM010000005.1, read on the forward strand.
GAACGGGACGTGGATTGCGATTTCCCCGTACGGTTGGGTGAGCGGGCTTTCGGGCGCGCTCTCGCTCGGGGCGATCGTTTCTTTCTTGATGTTCGTGCGCTCGTTTAATATGCCGATACAACAGGTTACGCAGCAGTTTAACTCAATCGTCATGGCGTTTGCGGGCGCGGCGCGCATTTTTGAAGTAATGGATGCTGTCGCCGAAGACGAGGGCGGAAAGGTTACCCTCGTAAAAGGCACGCAAACGGGGGAAGAGTTTGTCGAGGGCGACGGAAAAGATTGGGCGTGGAAGGTTCCCGAAGGGGAAAAAGGCGAATACGTTCCTTTGAAAGGGGATATTCGGTTTTACGGAGTTACCTTTGGTTATACGCCCGAAAAGACCGTGCTACACGATATTTCTCTCTATGCAAAACCGGGACAAAAAATCGCGTTCGTCGGCAGTACGGGTGCGGGAAAGACGACGATTACCAACCTCATTAACCGCTTTTACGACATTCAGTCGGGAACGATTACCTACGACGGAATTAATATTCGCGATATCAAAAAGGACGATTTGCGCCGTTCTCTCGGAACGGTTTTGCAAGATACGCACTTGTTTACGGGTACGGTGCTCGAAAACATCCGCTATTCGCGTTTGGATGCAACGGACGAAGAATGTATCGAGGCGGCGCGCCTTGCGGGTGCGGATACCTTTATCCGCCATTTCCCCGACGGCTACAATACGCTTTTGACGGCGGACGGGGCAAACCTTTCGCAAGGGCAACGGCAACTGCTTTCCATTGCGCGTGCGATGGCGAGTAAATGTCCCGTGCTTATTTTGGACGAGGCGACGAGTTCCATCGATACGCGAACGGAAGCGCTGATTGAAAAGGGAATGGATAAACTGATGGAGGGGAGAACGGTATTCGTCATTGCGCACCGTTTGTCCACCGTAAGAAACAGTCAAGCGATTATGGTGCTCGAACACGGAAAGATCATCGAACGCGGAAACCACGAGCAACTCATTGCGCAGAAAGGGAAGTACTATCAACTGTACACGGGCGCGTTTGAACTCGATTAACCAAATATCAGTCGCAACGGCGTGGCAAACTTTGCCACGCCGTTTCTTTTGATAAGGTTGATCGGAAACAAATTGCCGTTGAAAAGGGCGGATTTTACGGCTCGGAAAAGAAAGGAGCGGTTGCCTTTTTTGAAACGGTGTGGTATAATAACGGTATGAAAGTGTACGCGATCAGCGATCTTCACCTTTCCGGAATGGCAAATAAGCCGATGAACGTGTTCGGCGGAGAATGGGAAGGGCATTTTGATAAGATCGTCAAAAATTGGCAAGAAACGGTAACGGAGGAGGACGTCGTTCTTCTTTGCGGGGATACCTCTTGGGGGATGAAACTCAACGAGGGACTTTTCGACGTGCGCGCGCTTGCCCCGTTGAAGGGAAGAAAGGTTTTCATTCGCGGAAATCACGATTACTGGTGGGGGACGATTTCCCGCGTGCGGGAGGGTGCGCCTGACGATACGTTTACCTTTTTGCAAAACGATTGCGTCAAAATCGGCAACTACGTGTTTGTCGGCTCGCGCGGATGGTGCTGCCCGGGCAGTACCGAGTTTACCGATCACGATAAGACGCTTTATTTGCGGGAGGGGGAGCGCTTTCGACTTGCTTTTCGAGAAGCGGAAAAGGTAAGACAAGAGGGGGATAAACTCATTGCGCTCATCCATTACCCTCCTTTTACCGTAAAAAAGGAAGATACGGTTTTCACTCAACTGTTTGAAGAAAACAGAGTGGATAAGGTCGTGTTCGGGCATTTGCACGGGAGCGGATATTTTCCGTTGCGAACGGAGAAAAACGGAATTATTTACTATTTGACCTCGTGCGATAAGGCAAAATTTACTTTGACGCTCATAGACGAGGAGTCGTAAGAAAGACAAAAATAGCGTTTGCGTACGGGACGGCGAAGTTTGGTCGGCTTAAATAGAGAGGGAACGGGGTTCCGCCGTTGCCTCGACGCGCATATGATACCGTTATTTTGACGCTCGTCGACGGAATCGCGTAAACCAACGCAATCTATCGTCAAAAGGACGCGCGCCCCGAAACGTTCGGGGCGCGCGTTATGCGGTTTTCAAAAGACGCGTGAGAAATTCGATAGGAGAATTTTCAAAAAGCCCTTTACATTTGATAAAAAACGTGATATAATCAATACAGTAAAATTTACGTTCTTTAAGTGCGGTACCGAGATACCGACAAGACGGCGCTACACCACCATTCGGGACAAAATTGTTATCCGAAGTCTTGCGGTACTTTCCGCAAGACTTTTTTCGTTTAGGAGGAATATATGACGCAACAACCTATCATTATGGATAGCATCGGCTTACGTCGGACGATTATCCGTCTTTCTCACGAAATCACCGAACGCAACGAAGGAATGGAGGACGTCGTTCTCATCGGCGTAAAGCGCGGGGGAGAAATCGTCGCGCAGCGCATTCGCGATTACTTCAAAAAAGCGGACGGGATTGCCGTTCCCTGCGGGGGAATTGACATCGGAATGACGCGGGACGACCTTGTTACCGAGTTCTTCGTGCCCGACAGTACGCCGAACGATTTGGGATTTTCGGTGGACGGAAAGCACGTGGTACTTTGCGACGACGTCTTACATACGGGAAGAAGCGCCGTTGCCGCAATCGAGGCGATCTTCCGCCTTGGCAGACCCAAGCGCATTCAACTGCTTGTTCTTGTCGACCGCGGTGGGCGGCAGGTGCCCGTTCGCGCCGATTACGTCGGGAAAAACGTTCCTACGTCGAGCCGCGAATACGTTACCGTTCAGTTGCGCGAGTTGGGCGCGGAAGAAGACCGCATTGCGATTACGAAGGAGAAAGTATGCTAAAGCATAAAGATATACTCGGGTTATACGACCTTTCCGCGGAAGAAATCGACGAGATTTTAACCGTCGGCGAGAGCATGAAAAAATTGCTCCGTCAAAACATTAAAAAGTTGCCCCACTTGCAAGGGAAGTCGGTTACGACGCTTTTTTACGAAAACAGTACGCGCACGCGTTGCAGTTTTGAACTCGCGGCAAAGTATATGGGAGCGCACGTCGTCAATATCGCGGCGGAGTCCTCTTCCGTCAAAAAGGGGGAAACGCTCGTCGATACGGGTAAGACGCTCGACGCGATGAAAAACGACGTCATCATCATTCGCCACCCGATGGGAGGCGCGCCCCGCTTGCTTGCGCAAACGGTAAAGGCGCACGTTGTTAACGCGGGCGACGGCATGAACGAACACCCTTCGCAAGCGCTTTTGGACATGCTTACCATGCGGGAAAATTTCCCCACGCTCGAAGGATTGAACGTGGCGATTTTGGGGGATATCCGACATTCGCGCGTTGCAAAGAGCAACTTATTCGGGCTCAAAAAAATGGGCGCAAACGTACGCATGTACGCGCCGAAAACGCTCATTCCTACGGCAATCGACCGTTTGGGGGCAAAGGTATGCACCTCGCGAGAGGAGGCGGTTGACGGTGCGGACGTCGTTATGGGTTTGCGCATTCAGTTAGAGCGCCAACACGGCGGACTTTTCCCTTCTCTCGGCGAATACGCCAAGTTCTACGGCGTCAATGAAGAAGTGATGAAATACGCAAAGCCGGGCGCGCTCGTCATGCACCCCGGTCCTGTCAATCGCGGCGTCGAACTCACGAGCGGGCTTATCGACGGGGATACGAGTCGGATTGAAGAGCAAGTATTAAGCGGAATTGCCGTTCGTATGGCAATCTTGTTTTTGCTCACCAAGGAGGAACTGTAATGATTTTGAAAAACGCATCCGTCGTGTTTCCCGACGGCGTAAAAAAGGTAGACGTCCGAACGGAAGGTCGGTTGATTGCCGAAATCGGCAAAAACTTGAAGGGGGAGGACGTTCTCGACTGTACGGGGCTTACCGTTTTTCCCGGGTTTATCGACTTGCACGTTCATTTTAGAGAACCGGGGTTTGAAAAGAAAGAAAACATTGAAAGCGGGTCCAAGGCGGCGGTAAAGGGGGGATTTACACAAGTTTGCTGTATGCCCAACACCAACCCCGTCGTGGACAATAAGGTCGTCGTATCTTATATCAAATCGCGCGCGAAAGAAGTGGGACTTTGCAAAGTGCACCCCGTCGGTGCAATCACCAAAGGACAGGAAGGAAAAGAACTTTCCGCAATCGGTGCGATGAAAGCAGCGGGCATCGTCGCCCTTTCCGAAGACGGAAAGACGGTCGTCGATACCAAGATCATGTCCCTTGCCATGCAGTACGCGTCCGACTTTGGACTCATTTGCCTGTGCCATTGCGAAGACAAAGCCCTTGTGGACGGCGGAGTCGTCAACGAGGGGTATTCGTCCACGCTGACGGGCTTAAAGGGGAGCATTCGCGCGGCGGAAGACAGCATCATCGCGCGGGAAATTTGTCTTTCGGAGAGTTTGGATATCCCCGTGCACATTTGCCACGTATCTACGTATAGCGGAATCCAACTCATTCGGGAAGCAAAGGCGCGCGGCGTAAAGGTAACGGCGGAAAGTTGTCCCCACTACTTTACGTTGACGGACGAGGTAATTTGTTCCTTTGATACGAATACGAAGGTCAATCCGCCTATTCGCGAAGAGCGCGACCGCCTCGCGGTCATCGAAGGGTATAAAGACGGCACGCTCGATTGCATCGTAACCGACCATGCGCCTCACCATGAGGACGACAAAAACGTCGAATACAATCTTGCGGCGTTCGGCATCAGCGGAATTGAAACGTCGTTTGCCCTTTCGTATACCCAACTCGTTCAGTCGGGCGAATTGAGCCTTTCTGAACTTGCGGATAAAATGAGCCGAAATCCCGCGAACGTCCTCTCATTAGAGGGCGGGGAGATTGCCGTTGGAAAGGTTGCGGACTTTGCAATTTGCGACTTAAACGAAGAATGGACGATCGATCCCGAGCAGTTTGCCTCCAAGGGGAAAAACACCCCCTTTGCGGGAAGAAAGGTGTTCGGGAAAGTCAAATATACCGTCGTCGACGGAGAAATCAAATACGAGGAGAACGAACGTGATTATCGACAAACTCATTGACAAAATTATTCAAATGCAAAACCCCACTGCGGTAGGGCTTGACACCGCGTTTGAGTATCTTCCCGACGATATGAAAGAGGGCGTCGTCGATTTTAAGGGGGTGGCGGACGCGATCATCACCTTTAATAAGACGCTCATCGATCACATTTACGATATCGTCCCCTCCGTCAAAGTGCAAATTGCCTATTACGAAGCGTACGGCACGGAAGGACTTCGCGCCTTTTACGAAACGGTACGTTACGCAAAAGAAAAGGGGCTTATCGTCATTGCCGATTGCAAGCGCAACGATATCGGTTCGACTGCCGCACAGTACGCAACGGCGTATCTCGGCGAAACGGCGGTCGGCGAAGGGGTAAGAGCATTCCCCGCCGACATCGTAACGGTCAACGGATATTTAGGCTCGGACGGGATCGTCCCCTTCACGGACGAATGCAAAAAGAGCGAAAAGGGAATTTTCGTCCTCGTCAAGACGAGCAACCCCTCCTCGGGCGAATTGCAAAACCTCAAATTAGAGGACGGGCGTACCGTCTTTGAATGTATGGGGGACATGGTAGAAGAGTGGGGGAAGGACACGGTTGGCAAGTACGGATATTCCGCAGTCGGCGCGGTCGTCGGCGCAACCTATCCGGAAGAGGCGAAAATCTTGCGCAAGCGTTTGGCACATACCTTCTTCCTCATTCCCGGGTACGGCGCGCAAGGTGGAAAAGCGGAAATGCTTAAAAATTGTTTTGACGGAAACGGCTTGGGCGGCGTCGTCAACAATTCGCGCGGGATTTTGTGCGCGTATAAAAAGAACGGCGGCACCTACTACGAGGCGGCAAGAAAGGCTTGCCTTGATATGAAAGCGGATCTTCTTTCCGTATTGGGGGAAATATGTGCGAAGTAATCGCAACGGTATTAGAAAATAAAAAAATTGCGGAAAACGTCTATTCGCTCACCTTCTACGTGGACGAAGAAATTACCATTCGCCCCGGTCAATTTGTCATGATCGGCGTGGGCGCGTACCTTCTTCGCCGTCCGATTGCCGTTTGTATGGCGGAAGGGGGCAGAGTTACCGTATGTTATCAGTTAAAAGGCGGCGGAACGAAGTTTCTTTCCGACAACTATAAAGCAGGGGAAAAACTTTCCGTGCTCCTTCCGCTCGGCAACGGATTTTACGTCGAGGAAGGGGAGCAAAAAGTGGCGATCGTCGGCGGCGGCGTCGGCGTGTTCCCACTTATTTCCGCCATTCGTGCGTATGCCGATAAAAAGGACGTATACGCGTACATGGGGTTCCGCAATCAAAATTGCGTGTGCATGGAATACGAAATGCGCAGGGGAAAATCGCTCGTCATCGCAACGGATGACGGAAGCATGGGATATCACGGAACGGCGGTTCAGGCGTTTATGGACGATTACGAAAAAATCAAGCCGGACGTCGTGCTTTCCTGCGGACCTACGCCGATGCTCCGCGCGTTGAAAAACGCGATGGAAGGAAAGGGAATTCCCGTCTACGTATCGCTGGAAGAACGCATGGGGTGCGGAATCGGCGCATGTCTCGTTTGCGTGTGCGATAAAACGGACGGAAAACACGCGCGCGTGTGCAAAGACGGGCCTGTATTCGAAATAGGGGAGGTGAAACTGTAATGGCAAATCTTACGGTAAATCTTTGCGGGGTAACGTTGAAAAATCCCGTGATCCCCGCATCCGGTACGTTTGGGTTCGGCAGAGAATTCGACGAAATTTACGATATTTCCGTGCTCGGCGGCGTTTCCACCAAAGGGTTGACGTTGGAACCGCGTGCGGGGAATCCCGTTCCGAGAATTGCAGAACGGCAAGGGGTAATTCTCAATGCGGTCGGATTGCAAAATCCGGGCGTAGACGAATTTTTGAAAAACGATCTCGCATGGTTGAAGAGCAAAACGCGCGTCGTTGCAAACGTCGCGGGGAAAACGCTCGAAGATTACGAGGGGATCTGTGCGAAGCTTGACGGGCTTGTCGATTTTGTCGAACTGAACATTTCCTGTCCCAACGTAAAAAGCGGAGGAATGGCGTTCGGCATTCGTCCCGAAAGCATTTTAGAGGTAACGAAAGCCGCGAAGCGCAACTTGAAAAAGACGCCTCTTATGGTAAAACTTTCTCCCAACGTGGAGAGCATCGCCACCAACGCGCGTGCAGCGCAAGAAGGGGGCGCGGACTGTATTTCCCTCATCAATACGTTGACGGGCATGGCAATCGACATTGAACGCCGCCGTCCGATCATCGCAAACAACACGGGGGGCGTTTCGGGCGCGGGCGTCAAACCGATTGCGGTGCGTATGGTATACGAGGCGGCGCAAGCGGTAGAAATTCCCATCGTCGGAATGGGCGGAATTACGTGCGCGGAAGACGCCATCGAATTTATGATGGCGGGCGCAACGGCGGTGCAAGTGGGAACGGCAAACTTTACCGATACCCTCGCTTGCCCGAAGATCATCGAAGGGTTAAACGACTGGTGCGACCGACACGGCGTGAAAAACGTTTCCGAACTTAAAGGAACGCTCAAACTGAACGGAAGATAATGCAAGGAGAAAAGAAAATGGCACTTACTTACAAAGAACAGTTTATTCAATTTATGGTGGAAAACGACGTTTTGATGTTTGGGGAATTCACCCTCAAGAGCGGAAGAAAAGCCCCGTACTTTATCAATGCGGGAAAATACCGCACGGGAAAACAAATCGCCCGCCTCGGCGAATATTACGCTGCGTGTTTCAAAGAACACGGGGTAGAGGCGGAAACGCTCGTAGGCCCTGCATATAAGGGGATCCCGCTTGCCGTTGCAACGAGCGTTGCGCTTGCGGAAAAGTTTGATACGGACGTCAATTTCTGTTTCGATAGAAAGGAAGTCAAAGACCACGGAGAAGGCGGACTCTTCGTCGGAAAAACGCTTGTAGACGGCGAAAAAGTCGCGATCATTGAAGACGTTATGACGTCGGGCAAGGCGCTTCGCGAAATTTTACCCAAACTGCAAGCGGCGGCGGACGTGAAGATCGAGGCGATGATCATCTCCGTAGACCGCATGGAAAAGGGATTGACGAGCGAAAAATCGGCAGTTCAAGAGGTGTACGATGAGTTCGGCGTAAAAGTATATTCCATCGTTACCATCGAGGACATTATTTCCGCGATTGAAACGGGCGTCATCGAAGGGAAAGAATACCTTTCCGCAATGAAGGCGTACCGCGCGCAGTACGGCGTAACCGCATAAAAAGAAAACGAGGCGTTTCCGTAAAGGGGACGCCTTTTTGTCAGTTTATTTTGTTGCCGACAAATAACGGGATTTCATATTTCGGCAAAACCGTTCATACGATAAAGAGATGGAACACTACTCTCTTACCGAACGGCAATTATACGAAACGCTACAAACCTCTCCGCAAGGACTTACGTCGGAAGAAGCGGAAAAGAGGCTTGAAAAAAACGGAAGGAACGCGTTACGCGAGGGAAAAAAGAAAAGTCTTTTTTCCCTTTTTGTTGCGCAGTTCAAAGATTTAATGACGGTGATTTTGATGTGCGCCGCCTTTCTTTCGGGCGTGCTCGCGTTTCTCACGGCGGACAAAAGCCAACTCGCCGATACCGTTATTTTACTTTTTATCATTCTACTCAATGCGGTCGTTGGATTTTTGCAGCAATATCGCGCCGATTCCGCCATTGAAAAACTCAAAAAAATGTCGGTATGCCGTGCGAAGGCGGTGCGGGACGGAAGAGTGGTAGAACTCGACGCGTCCCTTCTCGTCGTGGGGGATGTCGTAGAACTTTGCGAAGGGGATATCATTCCAGCCGATTGCAGGCTACTTTCCGCCGATCGGTTGACGGCGGACGAATCGGCGTTGACGGGAGAATCTCGTCCGACAAAAAAACGGACGGGAACGGTTACCGCGTCTGCTCTTGCCGAGCGGGAAAATACCGTTCACTTTTCCACCTTTTGCGTGTCGGGGAGCGGGCGAGGGGTGGTCGTGGCAACGGGGATGCAAACGGAAATGGGCAAAATTGCCGATTTGTTGCAAAAGGAACCCCCCGCGCAAACCCCACTCGATAAAACGATTGCAAAACTCGGAAAAATCATCACCGTTACCGTTTTTTCCGTCGCGATTTTGCTTTTTGCGTGCGGAATGATCGCGCAACGAGTTGGGTTTTTAGACAATTTAATGTCCGCCGTCGCCGTTGCCGTCGCGGCAATTCCCGAGGGAATGGGGGCGGTCGTTACGATCATTCTTGCAATGGGCGTGCAAAAGATGGCGCGCGCTTCCGCCGTGGTGCGAAAGTTATCCGCCGTCGAAACGCTTGGAAACTGTACCTGTATTTGTTCGGACAAAACGGGCACGCTGACGCAAAACCGAATGACGGTGGAAGAAATCGCTTGTGCGTTTTCCGATTGCGAAGAAACGCCTGCGCAAAGAGAGGCGATCCTCACTTGTATTCGCGCTTGCCATTCGGTAAAAGGAAGGGCGGGGGCGTACCTCGGCGATCGAACGGAAATCGCGCTGCTCGAGTATGCCGATCGGCAAAACGCTTCCGTCCAAGTACAAGTTTTGAAGGTGGAGCCGTTTTCTTCCGAACGAAAGCGCATGAGCGTTGCTGCGACGGCAAACGGAAAAACCCGATTGTTTGTCAAAGGCGGGACGGAGGTCGTGCTCTCTCGGTGTCAAAAAATTTGCACGGCGTACGGCGTCGTGCCGATGAGCGAGGCGGATCGCCGCGCGGTGTTGGAACGGGTGAAAAACTATTCCGAACGTGCAATGCGCGTGTTGGCGTTTGCCGTCGGGGAATTTCATGGGGAAATGAAAGAAGAAAACTTGACCTTTCTCGGTCTTGCCGCAATGAGCGATCCGCCGAAAGCGGGCGCAAAAGAGGCGGTAGAGGCATGTCGCCGAGCGGGGATCAAAACGGTCATGATTACGGGGGACGGTGCGGATACGGCGTTTGCGGTCGCTAGGCGGCTCAACATAGCGTCCAAACGGGAAGAGGTGTTAACGGGGGCGGAGTTGGACGAACTTGGAGAAGACGAGTACCGCCGCCGCGCAGACAGGTATACCGTGTACGCCCGCGTATCCCCAAAACACAAGACGCAAATCGTAAAAGCCCTGCAAGGAAAGGGAGAAATCGTCGCCATGACGGGGGACGGGGTAAACGACGCCCCTTCCATTCGGGCGGCGGATATCGGGATTGCGATGGGTTCGGGAACGGACGTAACAAAAAACGCCGCCGACATGGTACTGTCGGACGACGATTTTTCCACCATCGGAAAGGCGGTGGAAGAGGGGCGCAACGTCTTTTATAACGTGAAAAAGACGATATCTTTCTTTCTCGCGACAAATTTTGCGGAAGTGCTTTCCGTGTTGTTCGTTACCCTCTTTTTATGGAAATTTGAGTTTTTAACGTCGACGCAACTGCTTTGGATCAACCTTATCACGGACTCTCTTCCCGTTTTAGCGCTCGGCGTAGAGCGGACGGAAGGGGTGATGAACAGACCGCCCGTTTCGGCGGCGGAAATATTTTGCGTCCCCTCGCTTGTTCGCATGGCGGTCTACGGGGTTGCGCTTACGTTGGTTGCCGTTGGAATTTATTGTTATTCCCTCTTTACTTGGGGGAACGGGGTGGCGAGCACGATTGCATTTTTCGTCCTTTCTCTCTCCGAACTTTTCCACGCGTTTAACGTGCGAACGGAAACGGGAACGCTTGGGGTGAAAGGCTTTTTTGCCAACAAGACGCTGCTTTTTACCGTTTTATTCGGGGTTGCCGTCAACGTCATGCTTGCGGTTGTACCCGTGTTTCGAACGGCGTTTTCCCTTGTTCCCTTAAACGGGGCGCAGTGGGGCGCGGTCTTTGGCTGTTCTCTTCTCGTGCTTCCCGTCGGATGGCTGTATCGGTTGGTATGCCGCGGTTACAGAAAGCGGATCAAAAAGAGCAAAAGGAAAAATCCTGTTCGCGAAAATAAGATATAATGAGGGGGAGTGCGTCCGCCGTCGCTTTATGAGGTGCGGAATCGTGCATGAGCAAGACGACGCGGTTTTTTCCCAAAGCGGTGGCGACGGTTTCTTCAAAAAGGCGTTGCGGAGTGGCGTTTACAATCTCTTCATCTCGACAGGAAGCGTTCCATTCGACGATTTGATACCCCTTTTCTTTAAGAAATTGCGTTTCTTTTGCGCGGTGAAATCCTCCGCCGGGGAAACGGTAAACGCGCGGCGTTATGCCCGTTACCGAGTGAATAAAGTCGGCGCAAGCGGTAACGTCCTGCAAAAGCGATTGCAAGGAAGCGTAAATTTCCGAATAGCGGTGGGTGGCGGAATGAATGCCCACGGTATGCCCCTCTTCCGCGATGCGGAGGAGGGTTTCTTTGCGCGACTTTGCCCGATCGCTCACGATAAAAAAGGTGGCTTTTACGTTTTCCTTTTTCAGCGTGTCCAAAATGCGGTTGGTTACAACGGTGCTCGGTCCGTCGTCAAAAGTAAGATAGACGCACTTTTCTTCCGAGGCGTAAGTAAAGACGGGCGTCGCCGTGGCGCGCGCGCCGAGATGGGTTAAAAAAACGAGCAGCGCGGCGAAAAAGACCGCAACGGCTATGACTTTTTTCTGCATATCCGTAATTTGCCTAATTTTTTTATTTTTATTTACAAACGGAAAAAACTGTGTTATAATGACGGATATGGAAGGGATGAAGCAAATTTACGGATCGGGTGGTATCAGCGCGTTCTTTACCCGCAAAAAGAGGCTGGAAACGCTGTTTTCCTCCCGTTTTTCCGACGTGCCCGACGTGTGGTTTTCTTCGAGCGGTCGAGTGGAGGTTATCGGCAACCACACCGATCACAACGGAGGAAAAGTCATCGTGGGCGCAATCACGTGCGATATCTTGGCTGCGGTCAGCGGTCGAGAGGACGGCGTGGTGGAAATTTGCGCGGAAGAATTTCATCCGATCAAGTTTTCGCTCGACGACCTTTCGCCCAAAGAAGGGGAGAGGGGGAAGTCGATTTCGCTAGCAAGAGGAGTGGCGCACGCGCTTTCCCGTTACGGGAAATTGCGCGGGTTTCGCGCCTGCACGCACGGAAATATCTTTCGCGGGGCGGGGGTTTCTTCGTCGGCGGCGTTCGAGGTACTCGTAGCGGAAATATTCAACGTACTCTCCTTTGACGGAAGGTTGACGCCGATGCAAAAGGCACGGGCGGGACAGTATGCCGAAAACGTCTTTTTCGGCAAGCCGTGCGGGCTTTTAGACCAAGGCGGAATCGCGCTCGGCGGGTTGCATTTAATGGACTTTCAAAACGCGGAAGATCCGATTGCGGCCCCCCTTCCGCCGTTAAAAAATTATTCTTTGATCATGACGAATACGGGCGGATCGCACGCGGGGCTTACCAAGCATTACGCCCTCATTCGCTCGGAAATGGAAGCGGTTGCGTCCTTCTTTCAAAAGCGCGTGTTGTGCGAAGTGGCGTTTCCCGAATTTCTTTCGCGCATTCCCGAACTTCGCAAAAAGTTCGGCGAACGGGCGGTGCTCCGCGCCCTGCATTTCTTTGAAGAAAACGTCCGAGTGGAGCGCGCTGCAAACGCCCTTTTGCACGGGGACAAGCGTTCCTTTTTGGCGCAAGTTCGAAAGAGTGGGGAAAGCAGTTTGTCCTGTCTGCAAAACACGCACGTCGCGGGGTCGGAAACGCAACCCGTCGTACTCGCAATGCGTCTTTCCGAACGCATTGTAAAAGAGGGCGCCTTCCGCATGCAAGGGGGAGGTTTTGCAGGGACGGTAATCGCCTTTTTGCCCAAAGGGGAAGAGGGGAAATACGTTCACGAAATGTCCCGCGTATTCGGAAAAGAAAACGTGCACCGTACGGAAATTCGCGCGACGGGCGCGCGTCAATTAGAAATTTAACCGCTTTGGCGGAATAAGGAGAAAAATATGATAACGAGTAAAGTTTTCGGCAAAACCAAAAAGGGGGAGGAAGTCCTTGCGTTCACCTTGCAAGACGGGGAAATGAAGGCGGTCATTCTCAACTACGGCGGGATTATTCAGTCCATCGTCGTTCCCGATAAAAACGGGAATCCGACGGACGTCATTTTGGGATACAACGACGTCGCGGGGTATGAAAATAACGGCGGATACCTTGGCGCGCTCATCGGGCGGTTTGGCAACCGTATCGGAAAGGGCAAAATGACGGTAGACGGCGTAGAATATCAACTGTATAACAACGATCGAGGCAATCACCTTCACGGCGGAAAGGAAGGATTTGACAAAAAGATTTGGGCGCACAAAATAGACGGCGACGCGCTCGTCTTGTCCATTTTATCTCCCGACGGAGAGGAAAACTATCCCGGCAACTTAAAGGTAACGGTAACGTATACCTTCCAAAAGGGAGAATTAAAAATTCAATACCATGCAACGACGGACAAAAAGACGGTAGTCAACCTCACCAACCACGCGTACTTTAATATGAACGGCGAAGGGGACGGCGACGCGTCCGACAACGTTTTGTGGATCGATTGCGATCGAATCACCCCCACCAACGATACGATGATCCCCGTCGGCGGATTTAAGGACGTCAAGGGGACGGAGTTTGACTTTAACGTGCCGAGAGAGATCGGGCGCGCGGACTTTACTTCGGATGATATCGACTTAAAGCAAGGCGGAGGATTCGATCACTGCCACGTACTCAAAAACAAATGCGGAGAGTACGTTCTTTACGCGACGGCGGAAAGCAAGAAAACGGGAATTAAAATGTCTTGCTATACGGATATGCCCGCCGTGCAATTTTATGCGGGTAACGGCATGAATCAGCAAGGCAAAACGGCGTTCTACGGCAAGCGTGCGGGCTATTGCTTGGAAACGCAGGCGATCCCCAACAACGTCAACGTGCCCGAATATGCGGCGCTCGGCAGTTCTTACCTCGACGCGGGGGAAGTGTACGAATTTACCGCGGCATACAAGTTTGAAACGGTTTAAGGGTTACAAAGCAAAGAAAAAGGCTAACGAAATTTTCGTTAGCCTTTTTTGATTGAACAGAGTTGTTTAAGCGGGAGGAAGGGTTGGTGCCTGCAAACCGCTGATCATGCCGAGAATGAGGCAAATGACGCTTACCCAAAGAATGACGCCCCAAAGTCCCATTTTTCCGCAAATTTCCGCACGCGAACGGTTTGCCTTATAGTTGACAAAGTAGAGGGCGATTCCCGCAGGGGGGAGAAGGAAGGAGAGGATTTGCCAACCGAACGTTTCTTTGTTGGTGAAAATTCTCTTAAACCAACCGCCGATTCCCGTATAAAAGGCGATCGTCTTTTTCTTGTTGATGGCAAAACCGATGCCGAGGAAGGCGACGGAGGCAACCAAATACAAAATCGAGATGGTAAACGCGCCCGAAGAAATGGTCAAAAGGTTTGCGACAAACGCAAAAATTTCTACGCAAAGGAAAAATGCAACGTTATTTTCCGTAGCGTGGAACATATACGTGAAATACCCGATGGTAAACACAGTAACGAGTAACGTGATGACGCTTAATGCTTCCATTGTAAAATATCCCCCAAATTCATTAAATAAATTATAGTACAAAAGAGGGGGCTTGTCAATAGGGGTTTTGAAAAAAGAAACGGAATTTTGCGCTTCGGGGCTCGGGAAGAAAAAATAATCGCGCCGATCAACGGTGCGATTACAAATGAAGTTTGAGCGGACGGCAACCTGATGGGCGTCCCGCTATTATTTTGCAGCGAAGCCGATTTTCTGCTGTCAAACTTCCTTAATTACATTATATGCAATTTTTCAAAAAAAGTGCGAAAAACTTGCAAACATCGTTTTTTAGGGAGATTGCAAACGAACCGCAAACGGCAGTTGTTACATAGGATAAAGTAACGGCGTTTTCGTCGTTTGCCGTGCAAACCGCAAACGTTTTTGTGCGGGAAAAATTGCTTAACGAAAAACGAAAAGAAGCGCAGGCTTGCGCGAGGAGTTACAAATGCAGTGGTTTATATCGCTTGGAGCGCCCTTGCAGGCGCTTTTGGCTTCCCTATTTCTCATCTTAACGACGGCGCTCGGCGCATCGTTCGTCTTTTTTTCTAAAAAAGCAAACGGCACGTTTTTGACGGTGCTCACGGGCACTTCGGCGGGAATTATGCTTGCGGCAAGTTTTTTCTCGCTGCTTCTTCCCGCGCTCGAATACGAAAGTTCATTGCCCGTTTGGCTTACGGCAACGCTCGGACTTTTTCTCGGTGGGGCATTTCTCGTTTGTTCGGACGTCGCGCTTTCTTCCACCGCATTTTTGCGTGCGCAAAAAGAAGGAAAAAAGAGGAGCGCGCTTCTTTTCCTTGCGGTAACGCTACATAATATCCCCGAAGGAATGGCGGTCGGCGTTTCTTACGCACAAGGGGCGATGGGAATAACGTCTGCTCTTTTGTTGACGCTTGGAATCGGAATTCAAAACATTCCGGAAGGGACGTGTATTGCATTTCCGCTTCGCGCGCAAGGACAGTCGAGAAGAAAAAGTTTTTTATTTTCTCTTCTTTCCGGAATGGTAGAAATTCCCGCATGCGTTTTAGGCGCGGTTGCGGCGACGTTTGTCGTGGGGCTTATGCCTTGGGCGCTTGCCTTTTCGGCGGGCGCGATGATTGCCGTCGTTTGTTCCGAACTCATTCCCGATTGCTTTCAAACGCACAAAACGGTGGCGAGCGCGTCGGTTATGTTAGGGTTTTGTTTGATGATGGTACTCGATTTGGCGCTCGGATGACAGAAGGAATATGTCCGAAAAATACGTTCACGGTTTTCTTTTTTTTGTATATTTCCTTAAAATAGGTCCAAACTTTTTGTATGGAAAAGCAAGAAGAAAATGGAAAAAACGAACTTCGTTCCGCTAAAAAGACGGCGGTTGTCGTCGGCGGATCGTCGGGAATAGGAAAGTGTGCGGCGCTTCGCTTATGCGCGAGGGGATA
The DNA here is from genome assembly GCA_017621735.1 of Clostridia bacterium. GTDB lineage: Bacteria > Bacillota > Clostridia > Christensenellales > Borkfalkiaceae > Gallimonas. The sequence goes on from JAGASM010000005.1 coordinate 19,707, forward strand.
CCGCGTGTTCAACGTTTCCCGCACACCCTTTCAGGGGGAGCGCGTACGGACGATTACGGCGGACGTCGCGCAAGAGGGGGAACTGACGGCGGCGTTGACGGCAATCGGAAAAGAGGTGGAAGCGATTGATTTTCTCATCTATTCCGCGGGAATTTCTTTCGTCGCGCCTTTGGAATACGCAAAGAGCGGAGATTACCGCTATTTGTTTGAAGTCAACTATTTCGGTGCAATCGAGGCGATTCGCGCCGCAGCCCCCTTTATGAAAGCGCGCGGCGGAAAGATTATCTTGATCGGTTCGCTCGGCGGGGAAATCCCCATTCCTTACGACGGGTTTTATTCCGCGTCGAAAGCGGCGCTTTCTATGCTTGCGCGGGAGGCGGATTTGGAGTTGCGCCCGCGCGGGATCAGCGTAACCGCGTTGCTCCCCGGCGGGACGGCGACGGATTTTACCTACAATCGCAAAATTTACGGCGATGAGGAATCTCGCGTATACGCAACGGGAGTGCGAAAGGCGTCCGCCGCTCTTGCAAACATGGAGCAAGGGGGAATGAATCCTTCGCTCGTGGCGGAAGCGCTCGTGCGCATTTGCGAAGGAAAAAATCCTCCCGTCGTGCGCGTTGTTGGCAAAAAGAACGCCGCGCTGTTTGCGTTACGGAGAGTGTTACCCGAGCGCGTTACGGGGTTTTTCGTACGGCGGAAGTTCAACCAAGGCAAATAACGCTTTGCAAAGGGGGTGGATTTTGCGCAAGTCTATAAATAACGCTTTGCAAAGGGAGTGCGCAAGTCCATAAATAGCGTTTTGCAAAGGGGGTGCGCAAGTCTATAATAACAAACAACTTTTTGCGGAGGGTGGCGCGTAGAAGTTTTGTTTGCGTCCGTTGAAGAGCATTTCGCCGAAAAGGAAGACCGAAACAACGCCCCGTCAATCAAAGATTGCGGGCGTAGAGAGGAGCGTGTTCCGCACAAATTTTTCAAATGTGAAAAGCAAGGGGAGTCCGCAAAGTTTTTCTTTTAGAAAACGGGGGAAATCCCTTTGTTTTTTCGACAAAAAATCTTCGTCAACGCTTGACTTAAACGGGGGCTTTTTGTTATAATAACCTCATGAGAAACAAGGACGTGATTTTCGCAACTGTCGGAAGTGCGGAGCACCGCAAGGGAGCGAAAATCGTAGCAATTTTGTCGACCGACTGGGCAGTTTTATCTCGATAGGGATAAGACCGCCCCGTTTTGCTTTTATGGAGGTTTTTTATGAAGAAAGTAGCGGTTATTATGGGAAGCGACAGCGATCTTCCCGTCGTAGAAAAAGCGTTCGGCGTATTCAAAGAATACGGCGTTCCCTTTGAAGTACACGTATATTCCGCGCACAGAACGCCCGAAGAGGCGCGTGCGTTTGCAATGAGTGCGGCGGAAAACGGATTCGGCGCGATCATTTGCGCGGCGGGGAAAGCGGCGCACCTTGCGGGTGCGTTTGCGGCAAATACGGTACTTCCCGTCATCGGAATCCCCGTAAAGAGTTCTACGCTCGACGGGCTCGACGCACTTCTTTCTACCGTTCAAATGCCCGCGGGAATCCCCGTTGCCACGGTTGCAATCGACGGCGCGGCAAACGCGGCGCTTCTTGCAATTCAAATCCTCGCCGTGTCCGATAAGGCGCTTGCGGAAAAATTGCTTTCGGCAAGAAAGGCGGCGGCGGAAAAAGTGCTTGCAAAGAATGCGGAAATTACGGAAAAATATCATCTTTGATAAATTTTTTATAAAACAGAGGAGATTATATGTCAGAAATTCATGAGGAATGCGGAGTATTCGGGGTATTTGCGCCCGAAGTACAAGAAGTTGCGGCAACTACGTATTACGGGCTGTTTGCGCTGCAACATCGCGGGCAAGAATCGGCGGGAATCGTCGTAAACGACGACGGGATTTTCCGCACGCATCGCGACGCAGGGCTCGTCAACGACGTCTTTACGGCAGACCGTTTGCAAAAACTCGGCACGGGGAATATGGCGATCGGGCACGTCCGCTACGGGACGAAAAAGACGGGCGGACGGGAAAACGCGCAACCGCTCGTCGTCAATCATCTGAAAGGAAATATGGCGCTTGCGCAAAACGGATGCCTCATCAACGGGTACGAATTGCGTTCTGAACTTGAAAACGAAGGTTGCATTTTCCATACGACGTCGGATATCGAAGTAATCGCCTATACGATTACGAAAGAACGGGTAAAATCCCGTTCCATCGAACAGGCGGTCGTCGGGGCAATGCACCGCATCAAAGGTTCGTATTCGCTCGTTGTAATGTCGCCGTCAAAACTTATCGCCGCGCGCGATCCGCACGGACTTCATCCCCTTTGCTACGGAATTAGAGAGGACGGCGCGTATATCGTCGCTTCCGAATCGTGTGCACTCAACGCGGTCGGCGCGCAAAAAATTCGCGAAATCGAGCCGGGCGAAGTCTTGATGTTTACAAAGGACGGGCTTGTAAGCGATCGGACGCATTGCGGACAGGAAAAGAGAATGTGCGTGTTCGAGTACATTTATACCGCGCGCCCCGATTCCATTATCGACAACTGCTGCGTACACGACGCACGCCGCCGCGCAGGAGCATTCCTTGCGGAAAAATATCCGATCGACGCGGACATCGTCGTCGGCGTTCCCGATTCGGGGCTTGACGCGGCGCTTGGGTATTCGCAAAAATCGGGCATTCCTTACGGCATCGGATTTATCAAAAACAAATACATCGGCAGAACGTTCATCGCGCCCGGACAATCCGTCCGCGAGGACAAGGTTCGCATCAAACTCAGCGTGGTGGAATCGGTCATTCGGGGCAAACGCGTCATTCTTGTCGACGACAGTATCGTCCGCGGAACGACGAGTGCGCGCATTGTAAAACTGTTGCGCCATGCGGGGGCAAAAGAAGTACACATGCTTTCTTCCGCACCGGCATTCTTAAATCCTTGCTATTACGGTACGGATATCGATTCGAGAGATAATTTGATCGCATGCCACCACTCGGTGGAAGAAATCGCCAAGATCATCGGGGCGGATTCGCTTGGATATCTCGATTTACAGCACGTAAAATACTTGGACGGCGGCGACGGTACGGGATTCTGTTGCGCTTGTTTCGACGGGGACTATCCGACGGAAATTCCCGCGCGGACGCAGGCGAGCCGTTTTGAACAAAAAATCAGCACCAACCCCAAATTTCAAAATAAAAATTGAGGAGAAAACCATGGAAAAGAGTTTTTCGGAAAGTTACAAAGAGGCAGGCGTTGACATTACCGCAGGTTACAAAGCGGTAGAACTCATGAAAAAGCACATCGCGCGTACCATGACGAGCGGGACGGCGGACGATATCGGCGGATTCGGCGGGTTATTCTCTCTTGATTTGACGGGATACAAAAAGCCCGTGCTCGTTTCGGGGACGGACGGCGTCGGCACCAAATTAAAACTTGCGTTTTTGATGGACAAGCACGACACGGTGGGCATCGACTGCGTCGCAATGTGCGTTAACGACGTCATTTGCGTCGGTGCAAAGCCTCTTTTCTTCCTTGACTATATCGCATGCGGGAAAAACGTTCCCGAAAAAATCGCGCAAATCGTTGCGGGCGTAGCGGAAGGCTGCGTACAGTCGGGGAGTGCACTTATCGGCGGGGAAACGGCGGAAATGCCCGGATTTTATCCCGTTGACGAGTACGATTTGGCGGGATTCTCCGTCGGGATCGTCGACCGCGACAAGGTGGTAGACAAGCAGTCTATGAAAGAAGGGGACGTCATGATCGCGCTTCCCTCTTCCGGCGTTCATTCCAACGGGTTCTCCCTCGTCAGAAAGGTATTCGACGTAGAAACGTGCGATTTGAAATCTCCCGTAGAGGAGTTGGGCGGAAAGTCTTTGGGCGAAACGCTCCTTACCCCTACGAAAATTTACGTAAAGCCGATGCTTGCGCTCTTTGAGCAGGTAAAGGTGAAGGGCGTTTCCCACATTACGGGGGGCGGATTTTACGAAAACATGCCCCGTTCCATTCCCAAGGGCTTGGGCGTTAAGATCAAAAAAGAGGACGTTCGCGTGCTTCCGATTTTCAAACTCATTCAAAAGGCGGGTGGAGTCAACGAGCACGACATGTTCAACACCTTTAACATGGGCGTCGGAATGTGTGCGGTCGTCGCGCGCGAGGATGCCGAAAAGGCGATTGAAATTTTGAAGGCAAACGGCGAAGACGCGTACGTCATCGGCGAAATCATCAAGAGCGAAGACGGCGTCGTACTTTACTGATCGGCAAAAGGGCGGACGGGATTTTATGGCAAGAAAAACGAGAATCGCCGTATTCGTATCGGGCGGCGGGACAAATTTACAGGCGCTTTTGGAAGCGGAGCGGGACGGAATCATTACGGACGGAGAAATCGTCCTCGTCCTTTCCAACAATCCGAACGCTTACGCGCTCGAACGGGCAAAGGCGTTTGGCGTAGAGGGGATTTGCGTAGATAAAAAGGAGTACCCCGACCTTGCTTCCCGCGAGCGGGAAACGGTGCGTATTTTGGAAGAAAAGCAAATCGATCTCATCGTCCTTGCGGGATACTTATCCATTTTGAGCGCGGAGTTTACCGCGCGGTACGAAGGACGCATCATCAACGTGCATCCTTCCCTCATTCCGAGTTTTTGCGGAAAGGGGTACTATGGCTTAAAGGTGCATGAGGCGGCGCTTTCTTACGGCGTAAAGGTAACGGGCGCAACCGTGCACTACGTCAACGAAATTCCGGACGGCGGAAAAATCATCGCGCAAAGAGCGGTGGAAATTCAAGAGGGGGACACCCCCGAACTGTTGCAAAAGAGGGTAATGCAAGAAGCGGAATGGAAGATCCTTCCCCTCGCAACGCAAATCGTAAGTAAAAAATTAAGAGGAGTATAAAATGGGATACGTAAGAAAAAGCATGAAACGGGCAGTGGCAAACAATCCGTACGTCGGGCGCGGAATCGTCATCGGAAAGTCTTCCGACGGCAAACGCGCAATGTTTGCGTACTTTATTATGGGGAGAAGCGAAAACAGCCGTAACCGCGTGTTTGTAGAAAAGGGAGAAGAGGTCATCATTTATCCCTTCGACGAAAGCAAGGTGGAAGATCCTTCCCTTATCATCTATTCCCCCGTAAAAGTTGTGGGAAAAGACGTCATCGTTACAAACGGCGATCAAACGGATACCATTGAAGAGGCGCTCAAAGAAGGCCGCGATTTCCGCGACGCACTCCGTACGCGCGCGTTCGAGCCGGACGTTCCCAACTATACGCCGAGAATTAGCGGAATTTTGCACCTTGACAAGCCGTTCACTTACGAAATGTCCATTTTGAAGAGCGCGGACGGAAAGGGCAAAAAGTGCAACCGCTATACCTTTGAGTACGAGCCCGTCAACGGAACGGGACACTTTATCCACACGTACGTAACGGACGGAAATCCGCTCCCGACCTTTATGGGCGAGCCCGAACGCGTTCTCATTCCCAACGACTTAAAGGCGTTTGCGGACGAAATTTGGACAAACCTCAACGAGAACAATAAAATTTCCCTTTACTGCCGCGCAATCAACTTAAAGACGGGCGAAACGGAAAGCGTTATGTACAACAAACACACGAAATAAGGAGAATAGCATGAACGAATTTTCTTTGAAATACGGCTGTAACCCCAACCAAAAGCCCGCACGCATTTACATGGCGGACGGGAGCGAACTCCCCGTTGAAATTTTGAACGGACGTCCGGGGTATATCAACTTTCTCGACGCGTTCAACTCTTGGCAACTCGTCAAGGAGATCAAGCAAGCGACGGGCATGGTCGCGGCAACGAGTTTTAAGCACGTTTCTCCCACTTCGGCGGCGGTCGGCAAGGTGCTTTCTCCCGCGTTGAAAAAGTCTTGTTTTGTAGACGATATCGAGGGGTTGGACGAATCCCCCCTTGCGTGCGCTTATGCGCGTGCGAGAGGAACGGACAGAATGTCCTCCTTCGGCGACTGGATCGCGCTTTCCGACGAGTGCGACTTGACGACGGCAAAAATTATTTCCCGCGAGGTATCGGACGGGGTGATCGCGCCCTCGTATTCTCCCGAAGCGCTTGAACTTTTGAAACAAAAAAGAAAGGGAACGTACAACGTCGTAAAAATCGATCCTTCTTACGTGCCTGAAGAAATCGAACGCAAGCAAGTATACGGCATCACGTTTGAACAGGGAAGAAACAACTTCAAAATCGACCGTGAACTTTTGCAAAATATCGTTACGAAAAATCAAGACCTTCCCGAAGAAAAGGCGATCGACTTGATCATTTCGCTCATCACCCTTAAATATACGCAATCCAACTCCGTATGCTTTGCAACGGACGGACAGGCGATCGGCGTCGGCGCGGGGCAACAGTCGCGTATTCACTGCACCCGTCTTGCGGCGCAAAAGGCGGATTTGTGGCACCTCCGTCAACACGAAAAGGTGCTTTCCCTTCAATTTGCAGAGGGGGTAGGCAGACCGGAAAAGAACAATATTATCGACATCTATCTTTCCGACGATTACGAAGAAGTGCTCGGCGACGGCGTATGGCAAAAGAACTTTGCCGTTCGTCCCGAACCGTTCACGCGCGAAGAAAAGAAAGCGTACCTTTCCACCATCAAAGGGGTTTCTTTGGGAAGCGACGCATTCTTCCCCTTCTCCGATAACGTCGAACGCGCGGCGGCAAGCGGCGTAACGTATATTGCAGAACCGGGCGGCTCCGTTCGCGACGATTTGGTCATTGAGGCGGCGGACAACCACGGCATGGTCATGGCGTTTACGGGTATGCGCCTTTTCCATCACTAATTCGGAGAACGGTATGAAAATTTTAGTCGTAGGCGGTGGCGGGAGAGAGCATGCCATCATCAAAAGTTTGAAAAAAAATAAAAGCGTAGAAAAAATTTACGCACTCCCCGGCAACGGCGGCATTGCGGCGGACGCGGAGTGTTACCCCGTCAAGGCGAACGACGTGGACGGCGTGGTGGCGTTTGCGCAGACGCACCCCGTTGATTTTGCAGTCGTTGCGCCCGACGATCCGCTCGTCCTCGGTTGCGTGGATAAGTTGGAAGAGTTGGGAATTCCCTGTTTCGGTCCCCGTGCGAACGCGGCGATCATCGAGGGGAGCAAAGTTTTTTCTAAAAACCTCATGAAAAAATATGGGATCCCCACCGCGGAAAGCGAAACGTTTTCCGATGCGGAAGAGGCGATCGCGTATTTGAAAGCACACGATTTTCCCGCCGTCATCAAGGCGGACGGGCTTGCGCTCGGCAAGGGGGTAATCATCGCGCAAAATGCGGAAGAGGCGGAAAAGGCAGTCCGCGAAATTATGTGCGATAAGGTGTTCGGCGCAAGCGGAAACAAAATTCTCGTTGAAGAATTTTTGACGGGGCCGGAAGTATCCGTTCTTTCCTTTATCGACGGCGAAACGGTCGTACCGATGGTATCTTCCATGGACCATAAGCGGGCAAAGGACAACGACGAGGGCTTGAACACGGGGGGCATGGGCACGATCGCGCCCAACCCGTACTATACGGAAGCGATCGCAAAAGAATGTATGGAGCGCATCTTCCGTCCCACCGTGCAGGCGATGAAGGCGGAGGGGAGAACGTTCCGCGGTTGCCTTTATTTCGGACTTATGCTCACCCCGAAGGGACCGAAGGTCATCGAATACAACTGTCGATTCGGCGATCCTGAAACGCAGGTCGTATTGCCTCTTTTAGAGAGCGACTTGCTCGAAATTATGCAAGCGGTGCAAAAAGGGGAACTCAAAGAGGACATGGTGCGGTTCCAAGACGGTTGCGCATGTTGCGTCGTGCTTGCGTCCGACGGGTATCCGCAAGCGTACAAGTCGGGGTTTGAAATTACCCTTTCCCAAACTGCGGAGGACGAAAACGTCTATATCGCGGGGGCAAAGACGGAGGACGGCGTCTTAAAGACGGCGGGCGGGCGAGTGCTCGGCGCGGTCAAGACGGCGAAAACGCTCAAAGAGGCGGTAGACGGCGCGTATGCGCTTGCAAACCGCATTCACTTTGAAAATGCATATAAAAGAACGGATATCGGCAAGCGCGCGCTTGCCTGCTTGCAGGAGGATTGACATGGTTTACAGAGTATTCGTAGAAAAAAAGGCGGGGTTTGACAACGAGGCGCGCGCCCTTTTGAGCGACGTCAAAGAATTGCTCGAAATCGGCGGAGTAGAGCGTATTCGCGTCATTAACCGTTACGACGTGGAAGACATTGAAAAGGACTTGTTTGAAAGCAGCGTTGCAACCGTCTTTTCCGAACCGCAAATGGACTGCGCCAGCGAAGAGGTGGACCTTACGGGGGCAACCGTCTTTGCGGTGGAATATCTTCCCGGTCAATTCGACCAACGCGCGGATTCGGCGGCGCAGTGTATTCAACTTATTTCGCAAAAGGAACGCCCGCTCGTACGCACCGCAAAGGTATATGCGGTGTACGGGGACGTTTCCAAAGAACAGATCGACGCCATTAAAAAGTACGTCATCAACCCCGTAGAAAGCAGAGAGGCGGGGCTTGAACGGGTGCAAACGCTCAAAATCGATCATCCCGTTCCTACGGAAGTGGCAACTCTTCACGGATTTTTATCCCTCGACCGCAAGGGGCTTGAGGCGTTCGTCAAAGAGTATGCGCTTGCAATGGACGCGGACGACATCGCGTTCTGCCAAGATTATTTTAAGACGGAACAACGCGATCCCACGTTGACGGAAATCCGCATGATCGACACCTACTGGTCGGATCATTGCCGTCATACGACCTTCCTCACCACCATTGACAGCGTGAAGTTTGAGGACGAACTGTTGCAAAAAGCGTACGACGAGTATCTTTCGGCAAGAAAAGAACTCAACCGCGTAAAACCCATCAATTTGATGGATATCGGTACGCTTGCGGCAAAATACTTAAAGAGCAAGGGAGAACTTGCAAAACTCGACGAATCGGAAGAGATCAACGCCTGCACCGTCAAGATGAAGGTGAACGTCGACGGCAAGGAAGAAGACTGGCTTTTGCTGTTCAAAAACGAAACGCACAATCACCCTACGGAAATCGAGCCGTTCGGCGGTGCGGCGACGTGTATCGGCGGCGCCATTCGCGATCCGCTTTCGGGGAGAAGTTACGTTTACGCCGCAATGCGCGTTACGGGCGCGGCAAATCCTTTGCGCCCCGTAAAAGAAACGTTAAAAGGAAAACTTCCTCAACGCAAGATCGTTACGACGGCGGCGGCGGGATATTCTTCTTACGGAAACCAAATCGGTCTTGCCACGGGGCAAGTTGACGAAATTTATCACGAGGGCTATGCGGCAAAACGTCTTGAAATCGGCGCGGTCATCGCGGCTGCCCCGCAAGAAAACGTGCGCAGAGAATGTCCTTCCGCAGGGGATAAGGTTATTTTGCTCGGCGGAAGAACGGGACGCGACGGTTGCGGCGGCGCGACGGGATCGAGCAAATCGCATACGCTGGAATCGCTTACCGCATGCGGTGCGGAAGTACAAAAGGGGAACGCGCCCGAAGAGAGAAAATTGCAACGTCTTTTCCGCAACAAGCAAGCGACGCTCCTCATCAAGCGCTGTAACGACTTTGGTGCTGGCGGGGTATCCGTCGCAATCGGCGAACTTGCGGACGGGTTGCAAATCAATCTCAACGCCGTACCCAAAAAGTACGACGGGTTGGACGGCACCGAACTTGCCATTTCCGAATCGCAAGAACGTATGGCAGTCGTCGTAGAGGCGGACAAGGTAGAGCAATTTATCGCGCTTGCGGAACAGGAAAACCTCGAAGCGACGGTCGTCGCTACGGTTACGGAATCTCCTCGCCTCGTCATGACGTGGAACGGAAAGACGATCGTCGATCTTTCCAGAGAATTCCTCAACAGCAACGGTGCGGAAAAGCACATTGACGTTGCCCCCGAACGCATTCGCGATTACCGCAAAGAATCGGTGGAAAACTTTGAAGAGGGATATAAGGCGCTCGCGGGCGACTTAAACGTATGCTCCAAGCGTGGGCTTTCCGAGCGGTTTGACTCCACCATCGGCGCGGGCACCGTCTTGATGCCGTTTGGCGGAAAATACCAAATGACGCCTTCGCAAGCGATGGTGCATCTCATCTCGGTCGAAAAGGGACATACGGACACCGTGTCGTACATGGCATGGGGCGGCAACCCTTATATCGCGGAAAAGAGCCCTTATCACGGGGCGTATCTCGCCGTTGTAGAGAGCATTTCCAAACTCGTCGCGGCGGGCGCGAACTTTGAAGACGTCTATTTGACCTTCCAAGAATATTTTGAAAAACCCATGCGCGATCCCAAGCGTTGGGGACAACCGCTTTCCGCTCTTCTCGGTGCGTTTAAGGCGCAACTCGATTATCGCTGCGCGGCAATCGGCGGAAAGGACTCCATGAGCGGTACGTTTGAACACATCGACGTTCCGCCTACCCTCGTTTCTTTTGCGGTTACGACGGGCAAGGTGGACGAAGTCGCGACGCCCGAATTCAAGAGCGCGGGGCACAAGGTCGTCCTTGTAAAACCCGATTACGACAAAGACGGGCTTCCCGTTGCGCAGTCGGTGATCGAAAATTATAAAACGGTTGCGGATTTGCTCCATACGGGCAAAGCGGTTGCGGCATATACTCCCGTTTATGGCGGAATTGCCGAAGGCATTTTGAAAATGTGCATGGGGAACCGTGTCGGCTTCGCGTATGCGGACGGCGTTTCGGCGGAAGAAATTTTTGCTTACAACTACGGCGCGTTCATTTTGGAACTTACAGAAGACGCGTCCGTTGGCACGCTCCTTGGCTACACGGTGGAAGAAGAGAGCATTTCTTATAAGACGAGCGTCTTGTCGCTTGCCCAACTGACGAAAATTTACGAGGACAAACTCGAACCCGTCTACGCTTGCAATATCAAAACGCCCGAAAAGAAGGTGGAAAATTTCACCTATTCCGCGCGCAGTGCGGCAAAACCCGCAACAAAGATTGCACGCCCGAAGGTGCTGATTCCCGTATTCCCCGGTACCAACTGCGAATACGATACGGCGAAGGCGTTTACGGATGCGGGCGCAGACGCGGATATCTTTGTCATCCGCAACATGACGGCGGACGACGTATCCCGTTCCGTTGAACAGTTTGCAAAGAAGATCGGAGAAAGTCAGATCGTATTCGTTCCCGGCGGATTCTCGGGCGGCGACGAGCCGGACGGATCGGGCAAATTCATCACGGCGTTCTTTAGAAACGGCGCCGTCAAAGAACAGGTAGAAGCGCTCCTTGAAAAGCGGGACGGCTTGATGGGCGGTATTTGCAACGGATTCCAAGCGCTCGTTAAACTCGGACTCGTTCCTTACGGAAAGATCATCGATACGGACGAAACGTGCCCGACGCTCACCTACAACAACATCGCGCGGCACCAATCGCGCATGGTACAAGTGCGGGTTGCGTCCGTCAAATCTCCTTGGCTTTCGGGCGTCAACGTCGGCGATATTATTTCCGTTCCCATTTCTCACGGAGAAGGGAAGTTTATTGCGACGGACGACCTGATCGCAACGCTTGCAAAGAACGGACAAATTATGACGCAATACGTTGACCTTGCGGGGAATGCGACGATGGACGTTCGCTTTAACCCCAACGGTAGCGCGTCGGCAATCGAAGGAATTTTGTCCCCCGACGGAAGAGTATTCGGTAAGATGGGGCACTCCGAGCGCAAGGGCTACGGGTTGTACCGCAACGTCGTCGGTGAATACGACATGAAACTCTTTGAAAGCGCAGTCAAATATTTCAAATAATCCATTCGAGGTAACAGGATGAAAACGGATATCGAAATTGCACAAGAAGCCAAATTAGAGCCTATTTTGCAAATTGCCAAAAAGGCGGGACTTTGCGAAGAGGAAATCGAGTATTACGGAAAATATAAGGCAAAGGTCGATCTTTCCGTGCTTGATAAACAAAAGAAAGAGGGAAAACTCATTCTTGTAACGGCAATCAACCCCACCCCCGCGGGCGAAGGGAAAACGACGACGACCATCGGCCTTGCCGACGGGCTTTCCCGCATCGGAAAAAACGTCGTCGTTGCACTCAGAGAGCCTTCTTTGGGCCCCGTGTTCGGGGTAAAAGGCGGCGCTGCGGGCGGCGGTTACGCGCAAGTCGTACCGATGGAAGACATCAATTTGCACTTCACGGGTGATTTCCACGCCATCGGCGCGGCAAACAACCTGCTTGCGGCGATGATCGATAACCATATTTTCCAAGGAAACGAACTCGGCATCGATCCCCGTAAAATTACTTGGCGCAGATGCGTCGACATGAACGACCGTCAACTGCGTAACGTTGTCGACGGGTTGGGCGGGCCGAAGAGCGGCGTTCCGCGCGAGGACGGGTACGATATCACCGTAGCCAGCGAAATTATGGCGATTTTGTGTCTTGCAACCTCTCTTACCGACTTAAAAGAACGGCTTTCCCGCATTATTGTAGGCTACACCTACGCCGACGCGCCCGTAACCGCGGGCGATTTGAAAGCGGCGGGAGCAATGACGGCGCTCTTGAAAGACGCCATCAAGCCCAACCTCGTGCAAACGTTGGAAGGAACGCCCGCATTCGTGCACGGCGGACCGTTTGCAAATATCGCGCACGGCTGTAATTCGGTTATGGCAACCTGCGTTGCAATGAAGATGGGGGATTACGTCATCACCGAGGCGGGCTTCGGCGCCGATCTCGGTGCGGAAAAATTCCTCGATATCAAGTGCCGCTTTGCGGGGCTTACCCCTTCGGCAGTCGTCGTCGTGGCAACCGTCCGCGCTCTTAAAATGCACGGTGGGCTTGCCAAAACGGAACTTTCGGACGAAAATTTAGTTGCGCTCGAAAAGGGACTTCCCAACCTTTTGCGCCACGTGGAAAACGTCAAAAACGTATACGGACTTCCTGCGGTGGTCGCGGTCAACCGCTTTCCTACGGATACGGACGCGGAAATCGCGCTCGTCATCGAAAAGTGCAAAGAACTCGGCGTCAACGTACGCCTTTCCACCGTATGGGCGGAAGGCGGAAAGGGGGGCGAAGACCTTGCGCGCGAAGTGGTAAACCTTTGCGAGGAAAAGAGTGAATTCCGCTTTGCTTACGACGAAAAACTTCCCATAAAGGACAAAATTTCCGCAATCGTTACAAAAATTTACGGCGGAAGCGGCGTTACCTTTACGGCGGAAGCGGAAGCGCAAATCAAGCGCTTGACCGCGCTCGGCTACGATAAAACGCCCGTATGCATGGCAAAGACGCAGTATTCCTTCTCCGACGACATGACGCTCCTCGGCGCACCTGAAAACTTTACCGTAACCGTGCGTTCGGTAAAGATGGCGGCGGGCGCAGGATTCGTCATCGCCCTTACGGGGAATATCATGACGATGCCCGGACTTCCCAAAGTCCCTGCGGCGGAACGCATCGACGTGGACGAAACGGGCAAAATCACGGGGCTCTTTTAATGGAATCTAACAAATTGTTACAAACGGCGGTACCTCTCCTTTTGGAGTGGTACCGTATTTATAAACGCGATCTTCCGTGGCGGCAAAACAAAGACCCTTACCGCATTTGGATTTCCGAGATCATGTTGCAGCAAACGCGCGTCGAGGCGGTAAAAGAGTACTATCGCCGCTTTTTGGAGCAGTTTCCCACCGTGTTCGCGCTTGCAAATGCGGACGAAGAGGAGGTGCTTAAAGCGTGGGAGGGGCTTGGATATTATTCCCGTGCGCGCAACTTGCACAAATCCGCAAAGCAAATTGCAAATAAGGGAGCATTTCCCCGCACTTGGGAAGAAGTGCGCGCCCTTCCCGGCATCGGCGACTATACGGCAGGCGCAATATGTTCAATCGCTTACGATATGCCATATCCGGCAGTCGACGGCAACGTCATGCGCGTATTGACGCGACTTCTTGCCGACGGGCGAAACGTAGACGAGCCGTCCACACGAAAGGCGTTGACGCAGGCATTAAAAGAGGTTTATCCGAGCGATGCGGGCGATTTTTGCCAAGCGCTCATGGAACTCGGCGCAATCGTATGCGTTCCAAACGGCGCACCCCTGTGCGAAAACTGTCCTTGGGGTGAAATATGCCTTGCGCGAAAGGGGGAAAACGCGGAAGCATTCCCCGTTAAAAAGGAAAAAAAAGAACGGAAAAAGATAGACTTGTCCGTTTTCGTCATGCGCTGCGGACAAAAATACGCCATTGAAAAGAGGGCGGAAAAGGGGCTTTTGTCGGGGCTTTGGCAGTTTCCGATCGGGGAAGGGATTCCAAGCGGAAAAATTTTAGCAAAAAAGCGTGCCAAGCATATTTTTACGCACGTAGAATGGAATATGACGGGATATCTTGTCGAAGTCGAACGGGAAGACGGAGCGTTTCGTTGGGTAACCGCAGAGGAATTAAAAGAGAAATATGCGTTACCTTCCGCCTTCCGCGCCTTTCTTCCTTGGGTAATATCTCCGTAATCAGTTGCGCATCGCAAAAGTTGAGTTAACACTGCGCGGCGCGTGGAACGGGGATATCCCGCTGCGGCAATGGTGCGAAAACGGTAGTCGTTTTTATTTAGAGGTCGCAAAAGTTGAGTTAATACTGCGCGGCGCGGAGAACGGGGATATCCCGCTACGGAAACTGCACGGAAACGGCGCATTTCAACCGTTTTTGTTTTAGAGGTCGCAAAAGTTGAAATATACTGCCCGACACGGGGAACGGGGATATCCCGCTGCGGCAATGGTGCGGAAACGGTAGTCGTTTTTATTTAGAGAAATCCCGAAAAACCGTTATCGGACGCCGTACGTTACAGTAACGGAACGTCGATTCTACTTTTTCATTTAGGGATATGGATAAAATAAAATTTCGGTGGGTGTAACAACTCACCGATTTTTTATTTGCAAGAAGCGCTTCTAAAATTTGGAAAAAAATTTATGTCATTTTTTTCCTCACGACAAATTTTGTTAAATTTCTTTATAATCCCTTGCAAAACGGCAAAAAGTATAGTACAATAAAAGTCAAGAGTAACGAGAGAAGAGGTTATTATGAGCGTTTTATTATGCGACTCTAACTGTGAACTTTGGTATGAGCGAGCGGAAGAACTCCGCCTTGATTATATTTCCATGCCCTACTACTTGGAGGGGGAGGTTTGCTATTACGATTTAGGAAAGAATACGGACTTCCGTAAGTTTTACGACGCCGTTCGCGCGGGGGCGATTCCCAAGACGCAGGCGTTGAATCCCGAAGAGTATAAAGAAATTTTAACCCCCTATTTTGAACGGGGAGAGGACGTTTTGTACGTCAGTTTTTCGCATAAGATGAGCGGGACGTTCCAGTCCCTTCAAATCGCGTTGAACGAACTCAAAGAGCGGTATCCCGACCGTAAGTGTACGGTATTCAACACGAATAGCATATCCGCAGGCGCGGCGCTCCAAGTGGAACAGGCGGCGCGCTTAAAAAGTCAGGGCGCAACGGATGAGGAAATCGTCGCCTATTTGACGGAGTTTACCAACCAAACGACGCTTTGTTTCGTCGTGGACGATTTGATGCACTTAAAGCGCGGCGGGCGTCTTTCTTCGGCGGCGGCGGTTGCGGGGACGATTCTCGCATTAAAGCCCATTTTGACGACGGACGCGGAAGGCGGGCTTTGCGTTTTAACCAAAATCAGCGGAAAGAAAAAGGCGCTTACGACGCTTGCAAATAAGGTTATCGACGAATTGACGGACGAAACGTGCACGGTGTTCGTCATCGACGCAGATGCGAAAGAAGACGGGGACAGAGTGCGCGATCTCATTTTACAAAAGCGCCCGAATGCAAAAATTTTCCGTCAGCCGATCGGGCCCGTAGTGGGATCTCATTGCGGACCGGGAACGGTAGGCGTCGCGTATGCTTCCGCAAGCCGTCCTATTCCTCTGAAATAAACAAAAAAGGCGCGTTGAGCACCTTTATCCCTACGGATAGGAAAGAACTTTTGCTGGGGTTTTTATGCAACGAAGGGGAATGTTTTGCAAAAAACGCCCTATCTCCTTAAAATAAACAAGAAAAGGCGCTTAATGCGTCTTTTTTTATACAGTAAAGAAATTTCGCGTGGGGGCTTTCCGCATGCAAAATGCTAAAATTGCAAAAAAGGGAAACGCACGTCCCCCCGCCCTTGACAACGGCAGTTCAGTTTGTTATAATAAAAACGTTATGGAAAAGGGAAAATTTATCGTTTTCGAGGGCATTGACGGAAGCGGAAAAAGTACGCAAATCAAACTGCTCGCACAATACTTGACGGAAAAGGGAATCGACTGCGAAACGACGTTCGAACCAACCGATTCGCCGTTTGGAAAATTGCTCCGTTCTTGCTTAAAAGGGGAACTCGACACAGACGAAAGGGCGATTGCCGCGAGTTTTGCTGCGGATCGGCTCGATCATATTTTTAATCCCGTTTACGGTTTGAAGAAAAAACTCGACGAGGGAAAGACGATCCTTTGCGATAGATATTATTTTTCTTCGCTTGCTTACAACGGCGGGTTTGTTTCTCCCGAATGGGTGGTCGAATTAAACCGCGTGGCGATGCAAGAGTTGCGCGCCGATCTGACCGTTTATATCGATTTGACGGCGGAAGCGAGCATGAAGCGGGTGAGTAAGCGCACAGAAACGGAGCGGTACGAAACGTTGGAGCGCCAAACGGCGATCCGCGAACGGTATTTTTCGCTCTTTCACCGTTTTTCCAAAGAGGAAAACGTCGTCATCGTTGAGAGCGCGGAAGAAAAAAATACGACGCAAGTGAACATTCGCAAAGCGGTAGATCGCTTATTTGGATTTTGATATGGAAAAGAGTTTGACTGTAGGAGAAATTGTAAAACCGCAAGGCATTCGCGGAGAGGTAAAGGTGCGCCCTTTTACCGATACTGCGGAGGATTTTCGTCAATTTAAGCGGGTATATCTCGACGGGGAAGAACATAAGGTGCTCTCCGTGCGCATCGGCGAAGGCGCCGTCTATTTAGGGCTGCGCGGCGTGCCCGACCGTAACGCGGCGGAACTTTTGCGAGGTAAGGCGGTCGTCGTCATGCGCGAGGACGTTCCGGAGCCTCCGCACGGCACGTACTACATCGTCGATCTTCTCGGAAGCGATATCGTAACGGAAACGGGAGAAGTTTTGGGGACGCTTGTCGACGTCCGCCAAGCGGCGACGGATATTTATACGGTCAAAATGGGAGAAAAAGAGGTGCTCTTTCCCGTTGCCAAGGGCGTCGTTACCGCGGTGTCCGTAGAGGAAAAGAAGATTACCGTCGATAAAAAACGGTTTTTGGAAGTCGCCGTTTTATAAAGAAGGAAACAACTATGAAAATTACCGTTTTAACCCTCTTCCCCGAAATGTTTGGTGCGCTTTCGGCGAGTATCCTCGGCCGTGCGCAAAAGGAAGGAAAGGTGCAGTTTGACGTTGTCAACTTGCGCGATTATACGGAAGATAAGCACTTGAAGTGCGACGACTATCCCTTTGGCGGCGGCGCGGGAATGGTGATGATGGCGCAACCGATCGGCAGCGCAATCGAGGCGCTTGATCCCGAACACAAAGCAAGGAGGATTTTCCTTTCTCCGCGCGGAGAAGTTTTTCGCCAGCAAAAGGTCTTTGAACTCGTCGAAGAGGAGCATATCATTTTACTTTGCGGGCATTACGAAGGCGTGGACCAACGCGCGATCGACTTGTTTATCGACGAAGAACTTTCGATCGGCGATTACGTTTTAACGGGGGGTGAACTCCCCGCCATGGTGGTAATGGACGCCGTATCCCGTTACGTGGAAGGGGTGCTTTCGCCCGAATCGCTCGTGCAAGAGAGTTTTTCGGAAAATTTGCTGGAATACCCTCATTATACGCGTCCTGTGGAATATCGCGGGCTGAAGGTGCCCGACGTTCTTCGTAGCGGAAACCATGCCGCAATCGACGGTTGGCGGAGAGAGCAGTCGGAGGCAATTACCAAAAAAATGCGCCCCGACTTATTGAAAGATTGACAAAAAAGGCGGTGCGGTAAATTTCC
This sequence comes from Clostridia bacterium, assembly GCA_017621735.1. GTDB lineage: Bacteria > Bacillota > Clostridia > Christensenellales > Borkfalkiaceae > Gallimonas. The sequence continues at coordinate 37,726 of JAGASM010000005.1, forward strand.
GCGCGTGTGGCAAAAGCCGAGCGGATTGTTCGGACGGGTTAGCGGAGAGAGTAGTCGGAGGCAATTACCAAAAAAATGCGCCCCGATTGATTGAAAGATTGAAAAAAGGCAGCGCGGTAAAGTTCCGCGCGCGTGGAAAGAGTGGAGCGGTTACGCCCTAACTGATTGAAAGATTGATTATGAAAACGATACAATGGTTTCCCGGGCACATGGCAAAAGCCATGCGCATGATGGAAGAAAATTTATCCCTTGTCGATGCGGTCGTATTTGTATTAGACGCCCGCGCGCCTGCGGCGACGTTCAACCGCAAATTGCGCGACATGGTAGGGCAAAAGCCCGTATTATACGTGCTCAACAAGACGGATCTTTCCGACGGCGGAGCAGATGCAATCGTATCCGCAATGAAGGGGAAAGGGTGTTCCGTATTAAAGGTGAGCGCGTCCTCTCCCGCTTGTGCGCGTCCGATTGCACAGGCGATGAACGGGCTCGTCAAAGAAAAACTGCAACGCATGGCGGAAAAGGGACAAACAAAGCCCCTTCGCTTTTTGATTGCAGGCGTTCCCAACACGGGAAAGAGCACCCTCATCAACCTGTTGAGCGGATCAAAACGCGCGGTTACGGGGGACAAGGCGGGGGTTACCCGTCAAAAACAGTGGGTACGTTGCGGTTCGTTTGAACTCATGGATACCCCGGGGACGATGCCTCCTTCCTTTGACAACCAACAACTTGCCCGCCGTCTTGCATTTATCGGCAGTATCAACGACGATATTTTGGAAACGGACGAAATTGCACTCGGACTTTTAGAGGAGATGAGCGGGAAATATCTTCATCAACTCAACGAGCGCTATCGCATTACGGGGGGAACGCCGCTTGAAATGCTGGATGCCGTATGCTTGCGCCGTGGGTTCGTTATGCGCGGGAACGACTTCGATTACGATCGGGGTGCAAACGCGCTCATCGACGATTTCCGAAAGGGAAGAATCGGAAAGGTCTGTTTTGACAGCGTAGAAGACGCCGAAACAGTCGGGCTCATATGAGGAAAGTATGGATCGTACGGATATCGAAAGAGAATACTTCGCAAAAGGCTATACGGCGGTCGCGGGGGTTGACGAAGTAGGGAGAGGCCCGCTCGCAGGCCCTGTCGTTTGCGCCGCGGTCATTCTTCCCGTCGAGGAAGAAAAGCAAATCGAAGGGATTAACGACAGTAAAAAATTATCCGCCAAAAAGCGGGAACGGTTGGCGCAACGCATTCGCGAGGTCGCGCTTGCCTACTGTATTGTAGAAGTGGACGAAGGAACGATCGACGAGATCAACATTTTACAAGCGACGCGGCTCGGCATGAAACGCGCCGTGGAAGGATTGTCCATTTCTCCCGACATGGTATTGACGGACGGGAACATGACCTTGGACGTCGCGTTTGAGCAAAAGAGTATCGTCAAGGGGGATGCTCTCGTTTGTAGCATCGGTGCGGCGAGCATTTTGGCAAAGACGTATCGGGACGCGTTGATGGCGGAGTATGCCAAAAAATATCCACAATACGGATTTGAGCGCAACGCGGGGTATGGAACGGCGGAACATATTCGCGCCATTAGGGAGAACGGATTATGCGAAATTCACCGAAAGACCTTCGCGCAAAAATTTTCGGGAAACGCGGAGAGCAACTTGCCTGTACATACTTAAAAAAGCGCGGATACCGTATTTTGGAGCGTAACTACAAAACGGACGTCGGCGAGGCGGACATCATCGCCTATAAAGACGGCATTTACGCGTTTGTCGAAGTCAAGGCGCGTGCTTCCGACGCGTACGGACTTCCGTCCGAGGCGGTAACCAAAGAAAAGCAAAGAAAATACCGTAGGATTGCACAACTGTATTGCGTGCAATGCGGGCAAGAACTTCCCATTCGGTTTGACGTTGCAAGTTATTTGGACGGGGAGATCGATTATATCGAAAACGCATTTTATTGAAGGGGGACGGGTCGTCCCCCCGTTTTCTATCAAGTAAATTCTTCTGTAAAAACGCATGCCCCGTCTGGTACTTTGCAAAAAATTTTTACGCGAATCTTGCAAAGACTGGGAAAAGATGGTATAATACCCTTTGAAACGGGAAAAACAAACGCGTGCGCGCGAATGATGCGCGTGAAGCGCAAATGGCAAGCGGAGGAAGTATGGCAAGCAATAAAATAAAAAACATCTTAAAAGAAACGCTGACCGTAACGGCGGAATTTCCCTCGTTCGTGGGGTATGCCGATTATTTTTTGCAGACGCCCGTATCCGTCCACGTGCATAACGGCTATTCGGAGGCGGTATCCGTTACGGTAAAAATTGAAAGTGCGGACGGCGTCGTCGTTCCCTTTGAAGAAAAGGTGGAGGTGCCCTTTGAAAGTGCGGTGCAACTCAAACCATCCGCCCTCTTTTCGCCTTTGTATTTTGCGGAAAACGACGAGTTGCGTCCTTGCGAAATTACCGTAACGGCAAGTGTAGACGGCGCGGAAATTTGTCGGGAAACGGCGAGCGTCGTTGCGCTTCCCTTCGATTGGTGGACGGGAACGGTTGGAAACGCAGAACGGTTGACGGCGTTTATCCGCCCGCGCCTTGCCGACTGTATGCAGATATTAAACGACGTAGCGGCACAGTTGAAAAAGTGGAAAATCGATCCTGATTTTTACGGATATACGGGTGCAAATAAAAACGTCGTTCGTCAAACGGTTGCGGCGACGTTCGCCTCCATCAAAAAGTTTTCTTTGCAAAAGACGGTCGAAACGGACTTAACTGCGCCCTTGCAAGCGGGGGCTACGGCGCTCTTAAAAGAGAGGCGCGCGTCCGCCCTGCAACTTGCGCTTTTTTCGGCGGCGTGTTTGGAAGCGGCAAGGTTGCACCCCGTGCTCGCCGTCGGGCAAAGGGGGATTGCCGTCGGCGCTTGGCTTTACGACAGTTGTTTTTTGGAAACGGTAACGGACGATTGCGAACTCATTGAAAAATACGTATCGGACGGGATCAACAATTTGAGTTTCTTCGACGTAGAAGATTTATTTGCGTCGCAAAACTGCTCGTTTACCATTTCGGAAGGGCATTTCAAAAAGAATTTAGAGGGCGGGCGCTACGAATATTTCGTCGACGTACGCCGTTGCAGAATCGGGGACGTCGCATCCCTTCCCGTTCGCGGGAGAGGACTGCACGGGTACGAACTCGTCAAAGAGGCGGATTTGTCCGACGAGCGCGCCCCCGCGCCCCTTCCCGTGTTCAAAAAATTGCAACTTGAAGGGAAACAGCCGAAGAACAAGCAATGGGAGCGCCGTTTGCTCGATTTGACGACGAAAAACGCGTTGCTCCATTTTACGGGGAAAAACGCACTCCACTTTCAAACGACGGACGGCGACCGCCTCTACGCCGCTTTGACGGAAAAGGGCGAATTGCGCCTCCGTGCGAGCGGAGAGGGAGGCGAAACGTTCGGCGCGGGCGACGGTCTTACGGACGGCAAGCGCGAACTTTTGATTCTCGAACAAAACAGAGGGATCGCGCGCGTTTATTCGGACGGAAAAACGCTCTCGGAGAGTGCGGCGCGGCTCATTCGCAAAAATCGCGAAGCGGACGAAGAAACGGGGGCGAAAATTTTGTATCTCGCATTCTCCTTCCTTCGTTATACGGAAAAGACAAGCGGGACGCCCAAATACGCACCGCTCGTGCTTGCGCCCGTCGGCATCAAGCGCGCAAAGGGGAACGAGGATTTTTCCGTTACGGCAACGGAAGGGGAATACTTCGTCAATACGACGCTCCTTGAATATCTCAAACAGGAATTTAACATCGACGTTCGCGGCTTGGGGGGCGACGTTTCTTCCCTCAAACTTTCCGAAATCGCCGCCATGGTGCGGGCGGAAACGTCGAATATGAAGGGGTGGGACGTTCTTTCGGACGTATATCTTTCCGCTTTTTCCTTCCAACGGTATTTGATGTGGAACGATATGCGCAAGCATATCGGCGAATTTAAGAAAAACGCGCTCGTTTCGGCACTTTTGAACAACCGCGCCGAACGGATCGCAACGGAGTGTGCGGAAGAGGACGACGGACTCCCTACGGAAACGCTGACGCCTTTACCCGCGGACAGCTCGCAGTATGCGGCGATCTCCCTTTCGCGGACGGGGGCGGGGTTTGTTTTGCACGGGCCTCCCGGTACGGGGAAAAGCCAAACGATTACAAACATCATCGCAAACGCCCTCAACGACGGGAAGCGGGTGCTCTTTGTCGCGGAGAAAAAAGCGGCGCTCGACGTCGTGAAAAAGCGCTTGGACGGGATCGGCATCGGAGAATTTTGCTTGGAGTTGCACTCGAACAAGGCGGGAAAGTCGGACGTTTTGAAACGGCTTGAAGATACCCTTTCTCTCACTTGTGAAGACGAAGAAGGGGGGTATTTTGAACGCGCGGAAGGGATCGTCGCATTGCGCGATCATTTGAAAGCGCCGATGCTTGCCCTGCATAAAAAGCGTAGGCTCGGAATTTCCGTCTACCAAGCGATTTTGTACTATCTCAAAAACAAAAACGCACCCGATATTCTCGACATTGAAAGTTCGTTTTACGATTCGTTGACCGAAAAGCGGTTGGAAGAATGCAAACAAATGATTCTTTCCGCCGCGGCGGCGGCAAAAGAGTGCGGCGGCGTGAGCAACTCTCCGTTTGAAAACGTCAATCTCACCGAATACAGTCAAGAAGTACGCGATACCGTTTACTGCGCGTGCGAGGTCGTTTTGACGGAAATCAGACACTTAAAGGCGTATCTTGCCCTGCTCCTCGAATTTTACCGCCAAAAGGTAAGCACGTTGACGCAAAAGAAGTTACTGCTCCTCTCGTCTATTGCAAAGTCCCTTTCCGAAGGAAAATACAACAAATATTTTGCAAAGGAAAACGAGCAAGAATTTTTCCTCTTCTTTAACGCAAACCGCCGTTTGGACGATTGTTTACGTTACTACTATCAGCATTTTAAGACGCTCGTCGATCCGGGGAAAGACCTTTCCGCGCTCAAAGCGTTTTGCGAAAAGGGAGGCGATTACCGCCTCGACAAAGCGGCGTATTCCACCTATAAAAAACTTGCGCGCGTTGCGGTACAAAAGCCGGACGATGAAGACGTGCTTAAATTTTTACAAACGGTTGTGGAAATTTATGACGCGATGGAGCGCATCCGCACAAACACAACCCTTTCGCAGGCATTTTGCGATCGCGGCGGGAACATTTTGTTTAAGAAGCGCTCGGAGTTTTTATCCGATCTTTACGCCCTTCACCGCAACTGCGCGAGCGTGTTTATGGACTACAATCCCGATGCGTTCAACGGAATGTGTATTCGCGCGGCATGCGGATATACACAACCCGTTTTGCAGGGCTATTGCGCCGCGGCGGAAAGTTTTATCGGCGCGCAAGAGCATTTTCTTTCCGTTACCAAGACGGAGCGGGAAAAAATTCGCGACGAGGATCTGTTTGAATATTACTCGACGCGCGCGGGCGCGCTGATCGATAATATCGACATGCTCGCCAACTGGTGTATGTACAAAAAGACGGTAGAAGAGTTGGGCAAAGCGGGGCTCACCTTTATTTCCGTCGCGCTTGAAAGCGGAAAACTGCGCGGGGAAAACATTCTTGCGGGCTTTGAAAAGAACGTTTACCGCAATTTCCTTGAAATCAACATTCCCGCCGATCCTTATCTTTCGTCGATGACGGTCGGAACGCTCGAAGATACCATTGAAAAATTCCGTCTTGATTGGGAAGAATATTCCCGTTTGACGAGAGGGCGCATTCGCAACAAACTTATTTCTTCCCTTCCGCGTGCGGACGAAGAAGGCGCGCTCAGCGTCGAACTCTCCGCGTTTGCCCGTTTGAGCAAGAGCAATTTGCGTGGGGTGGGGATTCGCGGGTTGTTTGAAGAAATCCCCGCGCTTCTTTGCAAAGTCGCGCCGTGTATGCTCATGAGCCCGACGACGGTCGCGCAATATTTACAACCGACGGCGAACGCGTTCGATCTTGTCATTTTCGACGAAGCGTCGCAAATGAACACGGCGGAAGCGATCGGCTCGATTGCGCGGGCAAAGGCGGCAATCGTGGTGGGAGATCCCAAGCAACTTCCCCCGACGTCCTTCTTCCATAGCGCGTATATCGACGAGGAAAACCTCGAAAACGAAGATTTGGAAAGCGTGCTCGACGACTGTCTTGCGCTCGGCATGCCCGAACGGCATCTTTTGTGGCATTATCGCAGCAAGCACGAATCGCTCATCGCCTTTTCCAACGTCATGTATTACGACAATAAACTTTGTACCTTCCCTTCCCCCGACGCGATGGAAAGCAAGGTGCGGTTTGTTCCCGTAGAAGGCACGTACGACAGGGGCTTTACCAAGCGCAACCGCAAAGAGGCGGAAGCGCTCGTAGAAGAGGTCGTAAGACGGCTGTCCGATCCCGTACTCTCCCGTTCGAGCATCGGTATCGTTACCTTCTCGGGGGCACAAATGGAGGATATCGACCGTCTTTTGACCAAGGAGATCGCCGCAAAGAAACTTGAAAGCGTCGCCTACGATCGGGAAGAACCGATTTTCGTTAAGAATTTGGAAAACGTACAGGGGGACGAGCGGGACGTTATTCTCTTCTCCGTGTGCTACGGGCCCGATAAGACGGGGCGCGTATCTTTGAACTTCGGACCGCTCAATCAAGCGGGCGGTTGGCGTCGGCTCAACGTCGCCGTTTCCCGTGCGCGGGAAGAAATGGTCGTATTCTCTACGATGACCTCTTCTATGATCGATTTGTCCAAGACGTCCTCCAAGGGGGTTGCGGGGCTGAAAGCGTTCCTCGAATTTGCCGAACGCGGAAAAACGACGCTTGCCGTCAATTCCGCATTTGTAAAAGGGGGCGCGGGAATCGGAAAGTATATCGCCGCCGACCTTTCTGCCGTTGGATACGATTGCCGTTGCGACGTGGGCGTGTCCGACTTTAAGATTGACGTTGCCGTTGTCGATCCCAAAAACAAACACAAGTTTATTTTGGCAATTTTGTGCGACGGGAACGACAAGTTCTCCGTCAAAGACCGTAACGTTTTGCAAGTTCAAACGCTCAAGCGCGGAAACTGGAACGTCATGCGGGTGTATAGCGTTAACTACTACAACAATCCCAAGCGGGAGATCAAGCGGATCAAAGATATGCTCGACAAGTTGACGGGCGCGGATAAAAAGGTGGGGGCATGGCTTTCCCGCGGGAAAAAACCGTACCGCTCCGTCAAAGAAACGGGCGTGGAGAGTTCTGCATTTATCACTGCGGGAGAACACGACGGCGAAATTATGGCGCGGTTAAAGGGCATCGTTGCGGCGGAAGAGCCTATTTCGCGCGAGTTCTTAAAAAAGAGATGCCTTACGACGTTCGGCATTTTGAAAAGCGGAACAAAGGTGGATTCCCGCCTCGATTCCCTCATCGACGCTTGTGCCTTTTCGCGTGAGCGCGTGATCGGCAGAGAGTATTTTTATAAGAATGAGCGCGCGCTTTCGACGGAAAAATTCCGCGTGGAAAACACGCCCGCCCTGCGCAAAACGGAAGAAGATTTTACCCCGTTTGAAATGATCGCGTTCGTCAAAGGGGCGCTAACCGACCGCGTTGCGTTATACCTCGACGAAATCATGGTGCTTGTGGGCAACGTGTTCCACGTATTGCGCCCCGGGGAAAAATTCCTTTCGTTCGTACGGGAATGCATTTTACTCGGCGAAGAAAAGGGGATTTTCGTCCGTTCCATTTCCGACCGAATCTCTCTTGCATAGAAACAACCCTCTCCCGCCCTGCTGTTGCAAGGCGGGAGAACCATCAAGTAAAAAGGGAAAAGCATGAAGAAGATAACACAAAGGCTAAATTTCCGTCCCGCATTGTTTGCGGCGATGGGAGTGGTTATGGGCGTCGTCATATATTTCCATTGCCGTTTTCGTGCGTTCGTCGTAACGGACGTACTGTTTTTGCTCGTATTCTTGCCCTTGTTTTACCGCCGTCCGATCGCCTTTTGGCGCGTTGCGGCGGCTCTTTTTCTTTTTGTGTGTTCTTGCGGTCTGGGCGCGCTTTCCGTACACGTAAAAACGCAGTCTTATTTGGATCGTGCGGAAGAAGGCTCGTACACGGTGGTAGGAACGGTCGTTTCCGCCGCCTATGGCGTATACACGTCCGAATTCACATTCTCCTCTCTTACGTTCGACGGAAAGGAAGTGAAAGGAAAACTTTCCGCCGACCTTTGGAGCGATCAAATTCGCGTGGGAGATATTTTGGAGTTGCGCGGAGAGGTGAGCCTTCCCCATTTGCCCGCCTCGACAAAAACGGACGGGAGTTACGAGTTTGTCAACGACGTGCGCTATTTGCTCTCGGCGGAAGAATATGCAATCGTAGGAAAGTCGTCGAACCCCTTTTATTTGCTCAATGCAAAACTGTTTTCTCTCTTGCACGACGGAATGGAGGTGGACGAGGCGAGCGTTGCGTACGCGCTTTTGACGGGCAACGGCAGGAATATAGACGCGGGGCTTTCCGACGCAACGCGAAGGGGAGGAATCGCGCATATCTTTGCCGTTTCGGGACTTCATATCGGCATTTTATTTTCCGCCGTTTATGCGTTGGCGGGAAAACTGAAAAAATTCCGTTTGATCCCCGCGCTGTTACTTGCAACGGGGTATTGCGCTCTTTGCTCGTTTACCGTATCTTCCGTTCGCGCGCTCATCATGTGCGCCGTGGGCGGAGGAATCCGCACGTTCGGCATGAAATACGACTTTCCGGAAGGCATCGGACTTGCCGCGTTTTCCGTTTTGCTATTCTTTCCTGCCGAGTGGCTATCCGTCGGATTCCGTCTTTCCTTCGGTGCGGTCGCAGGGCTTGCGCTATTTTCAGGTAGCATTCAACGGGCGCTCAAAAAACTTCCCTCCTTTTTGGCGGCTTATCTTGCGGCAAGCGTTTCGGTACAACTGTTTACCTTTCCGACGCTCATCGAAAGTTTCGGTTACTGGTCCGTTTGGGGAATGCTGCTCAATTTCTTTCTCATTCCGATATTGCCCGTTTTATTTTTGGGGCTGTTCTTGTGCGTAGTTCTTGCGCTCATTCTTCCGTTTACGGCAACCTTTGTGCTATCCATGGCGAGCGGAATGTTTTCCGCCCTCATTCTTTTGTTCGGTGCGGCGGACTTCTCTCTCGTTCTAACGGGATTTTCTCTTGGCGCAGGAGCGATCGCTTGGTACGTAGCGTGTTTGTTTTTGTCCGAACGCGTGCGCATGGCTCCCGTTGCGCGGGCGATTGTCGCGGGGATCTCGGTGATCATCGTATCGGCATGTATCGTACTCCGTAACGCCGTATTCGTCGGGTGTAAAATCATCGGGACGGAAAACGCGGTGTTCGTTCAAACAAACGAAACCCGTGTCCTTATCATCGACGAGGATCTCTCACTGTACGGCTGCGAAAAATTTCTTTCTCACACGTACGGCGGGCGGTTGGACGCCGTCGTCGTGCTTTCCGATACGCTTATGCCAAACGTGAATACCGCCGCCTTTTTGGATACCGACCTTATTTACGTGTTCGCGCTCCAAGAGGAAACGGGACTTCGGAAAACACCCGTATTTCCCGCCGTTGCATTCGACGTCGGGGACGTGCATTGTCGGTTTACGGGGAGTTCTTCTCTTTCCGTGAGCACGGAAGACGGGACGTTTTTTATCGATTTTGAAGAAAGTAGTCGATTTGAAGGCGAATTGTTGTTCGGGAACGATTGCGACGGCTTGATTTTTTATCTCCGTCATGGTATAATCAAACAAATATAATTTGTTTGTTTGTAAAGTATGAAGTTTATCGATTTTTCCAAAAGCATCAAAGAGGAGATTTTTCCCATATATCTTGCCGAGGGAGCGGAGGCGTATTTTCGCGATCGCGTCGTAGAACTTTTGCGCGAAAAATGCGTTCAGCAACCGATGCTCAACGACGTGCGCGTAGAGGGGGAAACGCTCAAAGGGGAACGGCTCGTTTCCTTTTGCGACGAACTTTCCGTACTTCCCTTTTTAAGCGAAAAACGGCTTGTTCGCGTTTACGAGTTTTATCCGACGGAAAAGGAATACGAAACGTATTTGAAAAAGTATTTTGAAAGTCCTTGTCCAAGTACCGTCCTGTTGATCGTCAATAGCGGAAAAAAGGCAAACGCTTGCGATTTGCGCAAAAAGAGGGGGGTTACTCTCGTTGATTGCGCGAAGGAGAGCGAGGACGTACTTTCCCGTTGGGTAATCGGAACGGCGCGAAGAGCGGGGCTTTCCGCTGATACGGACGCCGTACAAACGATGGTGCGCTATTGCAATTACGATACCGCCCGCATGAAGACGGAGTTGGAAAAACTTGCCCTCTTGCTCGGCGAAGGCGGGCGCATCACCCGTGCCGTCGTGGACGAATATATTAACAAGGACGTCGATTATAAAATTTACGAACTCACGCAAGCGGCGTCCAGAAAGTCGTTTTCCGTATTCTCGTCTATTTTGACCGACCTATTGCAAAAAGGGTACGACGAACACGCGGTGCTCGCTTCTCTCACGTCGCACTATCGCACGCTATACGACGTTACCGCGGCAGTTGGGAGCGACGCAACCGTCGCGCAAGCGCTCGGCATTAAACCGTACGCCGTACAAAAAAACCGCGAAATTGCTTCGCGGCTCGGAAAGGAACGGGTGGCGGAATATTATTTGGCGTTGTATCAACTCTCGTGCGGGGCAAAGAGCGGACTTTACACCAAAGAGGGCGCGCTTACGTCGGCAATCGCGAAAATCTTTTTCTCGTAAGAAAGGGGGCGGTACCGCTTGTACTCATACCGCGGGTGCGCAAAAGAAACTATGCGCAAGGCGACGAAAACACGGTTGCGCTTTGGAAAACCGCGGGGCGCACGGAAACAACGGTTTGCTTGTAAAACCGAGGTGCACAAAAGAAACTATGCGCAAGGCGACGAAAACACAGCTGCGCTTTGGAAAACCGCGGGGCGTACGGAAACAACGGTTTGCTTGCAAAACCGCTGGTGCACGGCGGTTACGATGAAAAATAAAAAGAGCGAAGGCGGTTAACTTCGTTTCAAAAACAAAAGGGGTTAAATTTTTCACCGTTCGGGGAGAAAAAGTTGATTCAAAGCACGCAAAATAAGAAAAAACACTTTACTTTTTCCCTTTTCAAAAGGTATAATAGTGGAAATATAACGGAGGAATGATATGCGTACGTTGGTTGAGATCGGAGAGGCGATTAAAAACGTATTTTTGCAGTTTGAATGGACGTTCGTGTTGGAGGTAATACTCTTTTATTTGCTCGTCTATCTTGTATGCAAAACGCTGCACGAAAACAACGCGAAAAAACTTATCGCGCTTTATCTCGGCATTATTTTGGCGGTTGGCGTTTGCGCGCTCTTTTCCGCATCGCCGTACGCGGGGCTTTATTACTTGGTCGTCGTGTTATTGACGTCCGCAGTATTCCTTCTCCTGTTTAGCATGGAAATTAAGCGCTCGGTATGGAATATCTCCCGTACGCCGCAGGCAAGCGCGGAAAAACACGTGCCCAAAACGCAAATGAGCATGCGCGCGGAAGAATGTATTACGGGAATCGTAAAAGCGGTGCAAAACCTTTCTAAAAACGAGGTGGGGGCGTTGATCGTCCTTTCAAACGGGAATTTACCCAAAGAGATCGTAGAAAGCGGGGTTGCGCTCGATTCGAATATTTCTTCCCAACTGATCGAAGGGGTGTTTATTCCCAAGGCGCCCTTGCACGACGGCGCGATGATCATCTACGGCGATAAAATTCAAGCGGCGGGGTGCTTCCTTCCTTTAACGCAAAAGGAAACGCCCAAAGAGTTCGGCACCCGTCATCGCGCGGGAATCGGCATTACGGAGGCGGCGGACGTTACCACGATCATCGTTTCCGAAGAAACGGGAATCGTTTCGTACGTCAAACGGGGCGTTATTACCCGTTACGTCGATTCGGACGGATTGAGAAAACTTCTGCGCGACTATTATTGGAAAGAATTCCCTACGGGAGGTAAAAAGGCATGAAAGCGTTCGAGTGGTTGAAAAAAGCGTTCACGCAGCGCATTCTCTTAAAACTCCTCGTTTTGGTTGTGGCGGTCGCTATGACGGTCGTATTTAAGAGTATCGTATGAAAAGTTGCATTCGCATTCCGCGCATTTTAATTCCGGCACGCCCCGAACGGCATTGGTCGGTCGTTGCGTGCGATCAGTTTACGTCCGACCGCGCATATTGGGAGCGGGTAAAGCGGGAAGTGGGCGCGCGCCCTTCTACCATGCACTTTATTCTTCCCGAGGCGTATCTTGGCGAAGAGGACGAGGAGCGCATTCGGGAAATCCACGTCAATATGCACCTTGCCATGACGGACGAATGGATGGTCAAGTTGGACAGGGGGCTTGTATTGACCGAGCGTTCCACCTCTACGGGTATCCGTCGGGGGATTCTCGCTTGCATTGATTTGGAAGAATATACGTTTGAAAAGGGTGTCGTTTCTACCATTCGCTCGTCGGAAGAGGTGGTCAAAGAACGGCTTCCCGCCCGTGTTGCACTCCGTAGAGGCGCGCTTTTGGAATTTCCACACGCGATCCTCTTTTACAAGGACAAAAAAGACGCGTTGATGCGTTGGATTTTATCGGAAGAAATGGAGTGTCTGTACGATTACGACCTTCTCGAAGGGGGCGGTCGCTTGAAAGGGTACTTTATTCCCGAAGAGGGCGCCGTTTCCGTCGTGCGCGATTTGTATTCCCGCGGGACGCCCTGTTTTGCGGTTGCGGACGGGAATCATTCGGTGGCGGCGGCAAAAGCGTACTGGGAAGAGGTAAAAAGCGGGCTTTCCGAACGGGAGCAAAAGTCGCATCCCGCACGGTTTATGCTCGTGGAATTTGTCAACATTTACGATTCTTCCGTGTGTTTTTATCCTATACACCGCCTCGTGAAAGAGGTGGACGCAGAAGCGTTTATTTCCTACTTTTGCAAACACGTCAAGTGTAAGCGGGAGGGGAACGTCCTTATTCCCGCGCTTGCAGGCGGTGCGCCCGCCGTTTCCAAGACGGACGAACTCATTGAAGAATACCTTCGCGCCAACACGGGGAAGGTAGATTATATTCACGGCGATGAAGAACTTTTTTCTTTTGCCAAAGAGGAAAACAGCGTAGGGATTATGCTTGCGCCGATGGAAAAAGAAGATTTCTTCGCACAATTAAAAAAGGGCAATAATCTCCCGAAAAAGACTTTCTCGCTCGGCGAAGGAAGAGAAAAGAGGTACTACACGGAGGGTAGAGAGATTCGTTATGATTAAAGTATGTAAATTCGGCGGTACGTCCATGGCGGACGGAAACATGATGAAAAAGGTCGCGGACATCATCAAAAGCGATGGCGCGCGTCGGTACGTCGTCGTATCGGCACCCGGCAAACGCTACGGCGCGGATATAAAGGTAACCGACCTTTTGTACCGTTGCTATGATGAAGTGGCGCAAACGGGCAAGTGCGGGGAGTCGTTTGATAAAATTTGCGAACGCTTCCGCGGAATTGTCGGAGAGTTAAACCTTTCGATGGACATCGACAAGATTTTGGCGGACACGAAAGAGGAAATCGAGAAGGAAAAGAGCACGGATTTTACGGCGTCCCGCGGAGAATATCTTTCCGCCCGCGTTATGGCTGCGCTTCTCGACGTTCCGTTTATTGATGCGCGCGACGTGGTAAAATTCGATAAAAACGGGCTTTTAGACAGCGAGCGTACGTTCGAGTTGACGGGGGATGCGCTCAAAGGAAAGAAGAACGCAGTCGTTTCCGGATTTTACGGCGAAGACGTAAACGGAAAAGTTAAGACGTTTTCGCGCGGGGGGAGCGATATATCGGGCGCAATCGTTGCGCGCGCCGTTATGGCGGATTTATACGAGAACTGGACGGACGTATCCGGATTTCTTGCGTGCGATCCCCGCATCGTAGACAATCCCGAGGGGATCAGCGCGATGTCGTATAAAGAACTTCGCGAACTTTCGTACATGGGCGCGAACGTCTTGCACAGCGAGTCCATTTTCCCCGTACGCGCGGGGGATATCCCGATTTGCATTAAGAATACCTTCCGTCCGATGGACGAGGGGACGATGATCCTTCCCACAAGCAAATACCGTTATACGGGTAAAATCGTAACGGGAATTGCGGGAAAGAAAAACTTCTCCGTTATCTTTATTGAAAAGTCGTTGATGAACTCGGAGATCGGGTTTGCGAGAAAGGTACTTTCCGTTTTGGAAAAACACGGCGTAAACTTCGAGCATATGCCGTCCGGTATCGACACGATGTCGTTTGTCATAGACAGCGAAGAACTCAAACACGGGGTTTTGGAAGAGATATTAGAGGATATCCGCACCGCCGTCAAGCCGGATAACTTGCGTGTGTTCGACGAAATTGCGCTGATTGCAACGGTTGGACACGGCATGAGCCGAAACGTCGGTACGAGTGCAAAACTGTTCGACGCGATCGCCCGCGCGGGAATCAACGTCCGTATGATCGACCAAGGTTCTTCGGAATTGAATATTATCGTAGGGGTGGACAACGACAACTGCGAGCGTGCGATCCGCGCGATTTACGAGGAGTTTTTCCGCAAAGGACCTTCGTTTGGATTATAAGAAAAAAGTCGGCATTTTGCCGACTTTTACAATTTTTTAACAAAACGGCAACTTATTTTCAATATGCATAAAGTATGATAAAACGGGAGGGCGAAATATGATTCGAATTCTTGTTGTGGAAGACGACGCCGATTTGAATGCCTTTGTATGCAGAAGTTTGAAAAAAGCGGGCTACGAGGCGGTGAGTTTTTTCAACGGCGCGGACGCACTTGAATATCTTCGTGCGGAAAAAATTTCACTGATTTTAACCGACGTCATGATGCCGAGAATGGACGGGTTTACGCTTGCGGAAAACGTGCGAATGACAGATCGGGAACTCCCCATCGTCTTTATGACGGCAAAGGACGACAAACCGTCCAAACTGCGCGGGTACGGCGTCGGCGTGGACGATTACGTTACCAAGCCGTTCGATATGGACGTATTACTTGCGAAAATTTCCGCAATTTTACGCCGCGCGAAGATCGAGGCGGAAAATGAACTTTGTATCGGAAACTTTGTTATGAATGCGGAAGAGAGGACGGCGACGGTGGACGGGGAAGAAATTCCGCTTACCGTGCGGGAATTCGACCTTTTGTTTCGGTTGCTTTCCTATCCGAAAAAGACGTTTACCCGCTCCGCGCTCATGGAAGAGTTTTGGGGGTACGATTCGTCGGCAACGTCGCGCACGGTAGACGTGTACGTGGCGAAATTGCGGGAAAAGACGGAAAAAGCCGACGCATTTGAAATTGTAACCGTGCACGGATTCGGATACAAGGCGGTGCTCAAATGAAGCGCCGTCGCTTGGGCAGGCACGCGACGGGCGTCCTTGCTTTTTTCTTACTGATTGCAGTCGTCATTCAAACGGCGGTGCTCGTTTACGAGTACATCAGTAGCAGAACGGAAAACAAGTGGATCATCGCTCTGTTGATGCTCCTTGTAGGCGGATTGCTCGCGGTGCTTTGCACGGCGATCGACGCGCTTCGCCGAAAATATATTGTCGAAAGACCGGCAAATCTCATTTTGCGCGCAACCGAGCGCATGGCGCGGGGGGATTTTTCCGTTCGCATTCCCGTTGTCAACCGCGGGAGTTATACGCAGTACGACCGCATTATAGAAAACGTCAACTTGCTCGCGGAGGCGTTGGGGAAGATGGAGGTGTTAAAGACGGACTTTCTTTCCAACGTTTCGCACGAGTTAAAGACGCCTCTTTCCGTAATTCGCAATTATGCGGAACTGTTGGGAGAGGACGGGATAGACGAAGAAACGAGAAAGCAAAGCGTTTCCGCCCTCGCCCGCGCGACGGAGCGGCTTATCGGGCTTGTCGACGGCGTGCTCAAATTGAACAAGTTGGAAAATCAAGGACTTCGCCCTCCGCTGGAGAGAGTAAACGTAACGGCGGTCTTATCCGAGTGCGTGTTGGCATTCGAACGGACGGTAGAAGAAAAAGAAATAGTTCTTTCGTGCGATTTGGACGACGTATACGGGGATTCCGTTTCTTCGTATCTTGAAATCGTGTTTCAAAATTTACTGTCGAACGCGATCAAATTTACGCCAAACGGGGGAAGCGTTTCCGTATCCTTAAAAAGGAGAGGGACGGACGCCGTTGTGCGCGTATCGGACACGGGGTGCGGGATTTCGCCGGACACGGGAGAGCGGATTTTTGAAAAATTTTATCAAGAGGACGCCTCTCATTCGCACGAGGGAAACGGCTTGGGGCTTGCGCTCGTCAAAAAAGTCGTCGATTTGTTGGGAGGAAGTATTTCCGTAGAGAGCGAACTTGGAAAGGGCAGCACGTTTACCGTGCTTTTGAAGGGAGAAGAGCGTGAAGGATCTTTGGAATAAATTTTTACAAGCGATCAAGCGTGCGCCGATTTGGGTATTTATTGTCGTGTATCTTGTTACGGCAATTTTGATTGCAGGGGCGATCGTCGCGCTTGTGCTCGGAATGGAGCGCACGGGGTATCGCGCGGCGGCGTACGTCCTGTTCGTGCTTTCGGCAGTCGCGCTTGCGTTTACCGTTTTTACCGTCGTTCTCCTTGTGCCGCGCATCAAAGGAGCGTTTGTTCGAGGGTTGGAACGGCGCCCGTTCACCGCAAGACTGTTGCGCGATTTTGGATTTCGGACGGTCGTTGTTGCCATCGGCGCGTTTGCAATTTCGTTTGCGTTCGCAGGATACAACGCTTATTTGGGAATTTCTTCGCTTTCAATTTGGTACGGCGCGCTAGCCGCTTATTATTTCTTTCTTGTTTTGTTGCGCGGAGGGATCCTCGCTTCGCACGTTCGGCATAGAAAGGAAGATGGGGAACGTGCAAAATTAAAAATGTACCGAAAAAGCGGAATCGTATTGCTTATTTTGAACGTCGCTTTGTCGGCGGCAATCGCACAAATGATCTTCGACGACCGCGCGTTCGTGTACGAGGGCTGGACGGTCATCGTCGTCGCGGCGTATGCGTTTTTCCGCATTACGCTTGCAATTTACAACCTCTTTCGCGCAAAGCGGTTGGGGGATTATACGGTGCAAGCCATTCGGAACGTTACCTTTGTCGATGCGGTCGTGTCCGTGTTAGCGACGCAAACGGCGCTTTTGTTTGCGTTTGGAACGGGCGATTTGGACGTTTCTCTCATGAATACGGTAACGGGGATCTTGGTGAGTGCGCTTTCCGTGGGGACGGGCGTTTATATGATTGTATCGGCGACGAAAAAACTAAAACAAAGCAAAGAGGAAACTTGCAATGACGAAAAAGTTTAATTATACTTACACCGCCTTGACGGAGGGGGAAAAGAGGGAAGTAGAGCGCATTCGGCGGCAATATCAGCCGAATGAAGAAAAAAAAGGAATGGAACGCCTTACGTACCTTGACAAAAAAGTTAACAACGGGGCGACGATCCCTGCCCTTATTTTGGGAATCGTCGGCAGTTTACTGTTTGGGTTAGGGCTTGCAATGATTCTCGAATGGGGGATCGTCGGCTGGGGGATTGCCGTTTGCGCGCTTTCGGCTTTGCCGATTGCTGCGGCATACCCCGTTTACCGCCATTTCTTAAAAAAATACCGCAAAAAATACGGGGAAGAAATCCTCGCTCTTACCGATCAACTCTTACAAGCGGAATAAAAAGCCTCCCGTATGGGAGGCTTTTACAATACCCTTACAAAATCCTTTCAAGTTTTTAACCAAACGTTGGCAATTTGGCAATATTCGTGCGGTATGATATGAGTATCAAAAGGAAAGGAGAAAAAAATATGAAAACGACAGTAGAAAAGATTCGCGCGCAGTACATGCCGCAGGAAAAGAGTAAGGTAGAAACGTTAAAAGCGTTAAATGCAAAAGTGCATCGTCCCGTAAAGGCGTTTGCTTATACGTTTGGCAGCGTAGGGGCGCTTGTTCTCGGAACGGGCATGTGTTTCGCAATGAAGATAATCGGCGACGTTATGCCGCTCGGCATTGCGGTTGGCGTTGTCGGGATGGGGATGATGGTTGCAACGTATTTTCTCTATCAAAAAATCTTAAACAAGAGAAAGAAGAAGTACGCGGAGCAAATTTATCAACTTGCGGACGAGATATCCGCCGCGGAATAAAGGGGAATGGGATGAATTTTTTCAAAAAAGCGTTTCGCGACATGAAAGAAAGCGCAAAAGCGCAACGGGAAGTTGATAAAGCAAATTTTGAGGCGGTAAAGGCGGAATCGCGCGCGACGTTGGAAGAAAACAGAGGACGCAATTCCTATCAAAGGGCAAAAGCTGATGCGCAAAAGAGTTGGGAAAATGCGAAAGCGTCGCCGTCCGAGCGCATGAAAAAAACGCAAGAGGAAAGAGATAAGCAACTTGCCGACGCAAAGGAACGGACGGAAAGAGCAAATGCCCGTTACGAATCGGCAAAAAAATAACAACAAATTAAAAAGCAGTATCGGTTCGATACTGCTTTCTTTTTTAGTCTGCCTTGAAAGGAAGAAGAGCGGCAACTCTTGCGCGCTTGATTGCGCTCGCAAGTTCTCTTTGGTGCTTTGCGCACGTGCCGGTCATTCTGCGAGGAAGGATTTTGCCGCCTTCCGCAATAAACTTGCGGAGTTTTGCGGTGTCCTTATAATCGATCACAGCGATTTTTTCCTGACAGAACAAGCATACCTTTTTATAGGATTGCTTTTTGAAACTCTTTCTTACAGGTTTTTCAACTTTTTCTTCCATAACCTTTTACTCCTTTTCCGCCTTAGAAGGGGATATCTCCGTCGTCGTCAAACGACTGAAGGGTGGGCTTTTTCTTTGCGGGTGCGCTCGGTTGCACGCCGGTGTCATAGAAATCGTCGCCCGAATTAGAGGACTTCGACGTCAAAAATTCGATATCTTGCGCGATGATATCGACCGCAGTGCGGCGGACGCCTTGATTGTCTTCGTAGTTTCTCATTTGAATGCTGCCGACAACGGCAACTTTGTGTCCTTTTTTCGTAAAGCGACCGATGGTATCGGCAAGTCCACGCCATGCGGTTACGTTAAAGAAGTCCGTTTGACGTTCTCCGTCTGCGGAAGAATAATTACGGTTTACCGCGATGGAAAAATGGCATACGCTTACGCCGCCCGAAGTTTCGGACATTTCAGGGTCCCGCGTCAAATTTCCAATTAAAAAAACTTTGTTCATGTTACCCTCTCTTTACGCAACTTTGCAAATTACGTATCTCAATAAGTTGCTCGAAATACCTGCTACGCGGTTAAGTTCCGTAACAACTGCGCCGTCGGCAACAAACGTCATCAAAACGTAGAAGCCTTCGTTCTTGTAACGGATGGGATAAGCCGTCTTCTTAACGCCCCACTTATCGGTGCTTTCGACGGAACCGCCCATGGAAGCAACGATGTCCGCGTACTTTTTAAGTTCCGCATCTCTCGCTTCTTCACTCAACTCGCTGTCAAGCAAAATGAGCATTTCATACTTAGTCATAACTTTCACCTCCTGGTCTAATTCGGCATACCGCGCAGGTATGCAAGGGAAAAACGGCGAACAAAATTTCACCGTTCTTCTATTATACTGATTTTCAATGGACAAGTCAACGAGTTTTTCTTTGAAAAGAGCAAAAAAAGCGGAAAAAGTTCCGCTTTTTTGTCATTAATCTACCGAAAGTGTTCTCGCAGTTAAAATATCGACAAGGTGGATCGTTTGATAAATGTTTAAGTAGTTGATGTTTTTCATCACGACGCCGTTTACTTGATAATTAAGCCCTTCGATGTCGACGTTCGGCATACTGCCTTGCAAAATGTCGTGTACCCAAAGGGTATACAAATCGACGTTGTTGATGTGGTCGGTTACGTGTGCGACGATCTCGTCCATTTCAAGGAGGGAGAATTCCACCTCGTTCCCCTCGTCGTCGGTGAGGAACAAATACCACATATCTTTGAGTTCGCGGATGAGTTCAACGGAGGTATCGTGTTCTCCCGTTTCCGCGTCGATGAGGCGGTAGTACGACCAGTCGATGTCCTCCTCGTCTACGTGATAAACGGTTCCGCCGTCGACGTAGTAGTGCCCTTCGTAGACGGGGACGCGTTCTTCGTAATAGGAATATGCGTCCGTCGTTCCGTCCCCCTTAAAGTGGCGCAAGTCGTCTAAGTATACGACGCCTTCTTGGACAAGAGAAGGATCTTGCGGGCGTTCGGGAATGGCGTTTCCGCTTTCCATATCCGCCGCCGATAAGTAGTAAGAATAGACGCGTTCCAAATCGTCCCTATAACGTTTATCCGCCGATTGCGCGTAATCTCCGCTTGCGTCCTCGGAAAGATACATGAGGGCGATGGCGTCCGTACCGTCTTCGTTTGTACCGACAACCTTTTCATATGCATAGACGGGGTTGCCGTCGCCGTCCGTCATCGGAGTTCCGTCCTCGTTTTCCGCGGGGAAAATAGGGGAAGTCAAGGGAACGATCGCTCCGCCGTTGTCATAGTCTACAACGCCGAACGTATAGTTGGAGAGAACGACGTTTTGCTTGACGTAATAGTAAGGGGTATTCCAAACGGGGGGCGCGGGGGTTTCTCCGCCGGCAACCGCATCGTCGTACGCCTTTTGCGCATTGCGGTTGTTCATTTGTATAACTGCGTCGTATTTGACGTCCGCGTCTGTGATAAGCGTTCCGCCGCTCATTTCCGTAAAGTATCCGTCGGAAAGTTCGTGCCCGCCGTACGTGCGGATTTCAAATACTTCATCGCCCGAGAGGACGTTTGTCGGTTTATCCGTTTCGACGCGCTCCTCGTCGTCGCGCGGGGTAACGTGCGCGGGATCGTAATAGCCGTATACCTCTTTATGGAATACCTGTTGGAAGGTAAGCGATTCCAAATCGGAAGAAAGGGTGTCTACGGTACTGTATTGAAGGTGAGAAAGAATTTGATTGTCCTCAAGTCCTTCCATCATGTCCCGCAGTTGAAGAGAAGTTACCGCTTGATCAAAATTGCCGATCGCCGTATTTTTTAACGATTGCAAAAGAACGGGGGAACTTTCGTCGATTGCCAAGACGTCGCCGAGGACAAGGGAATTAATTTTTTCTTGCTTG
>JAGASM010000006.1 GCA_017621735.1 Clostridia bacterium
ACGGATATTTTGGGCAGGAATAAGGGAAAGGAGATCAGCGGAGCGGACGGCAAGATTGTGGGTGAATATGTGTACTATCGCAAAGTGGGCGATCACGCCACGAACATGCCATCCGCGGTGTACTTCGGCAATACACAGAGCGGGACGTATGTCATCCGCGACAATGTGAAGTACGAATACGACAAGAGCGGAAATATCTGCAAAATTTTTGAGAACGGAGCGCTTGCCGTGCGGTACGAATACGACGGCATCAACCGTCTGACAAGGGAAGATAATAAGCGGCTCGGCATTACCGTGCTGTTTGCCTATGATAACTGCGGGAATATCATTTCCAGGCGGCAGACTTCGTTCACGCTGAAAGAAAACGTGGAAGAATGCGAGTTCACTGAAACGCTGTATTCTTACGACGGGGACAAGCTGCTCTCGTTCGGCAACGAGGTATGCGAGTATGACGAGATCGGCAATCCTACGACCTACCGCGGGAAGACCGTAGCGTGGGCGAAAGGACGGCAGATGACGGCGTATGACGGAATTACGTTTGCCTACGACGGACAAGGCAGAAGAATCGCGAAGAACAGCATTACATATACATATGACGGGAGCGGACGTCTGATCGCAAGCAGCAACGGGTTGGAGTACCTGTACGACAATACGGGCGTGTTTGCGGTAAAGAACGGTGAATCGACGTATTTCTACCGCAAGGATGCGCAGGGAAATATCATAGCCCTTCTTGACAATGATGGGGATGTTGTGGTAGAATATAAGTACGATGCATGGGGCAATCATGCAGTGTTGGATGCGAATGGTGCAGATATTACCGACGTCAATCATATCGGCGTTCTTAATCCGTTCCGTTACCGCGGGTATTTCTACGACGTAGAAACAGGGCTGTACTATCTGAAATCTCGCTACTACGATCCCGAAATCGGTCGGTTTATAACGATAGATGACATCTCTTATATCGACCCCGAAACGATAAATGGGCTGAACCTCTACGCTTATTGCGGGAATAATCCTGTGATGAGAATGGATTCACAAGGAACGAATTGGTGGACTGACTTTTGGAATGGTGTAGGTAATTGGTTTGCTGATAATTGGGTGAAAATTACGATAGGCGCTGCTTTCATTGTAGGTGGAGCTGTAGTTACATTCTTTACTGCAGGAATGGGAACAGCGGGATTATTAGCGGCAGGAAGTGCATTGTTAGCCTCAGTAAAAGCTGTGGGTATTAGTATGGCAGTTAGTGCAGGTATTGGAACAGTTGTTGGAGGTATAACCGGAGGTTGGGAAGGTGCATTACAAGGATTTAGCAATGGGCTAGCCGACGGATTTATGTGGGGTGGTATCTTCGCTGGAAGCGCACAAATTTTAGGAGGGATGTCAAAATTATTGGCTAGTAGAAATGTTAATTTCTCAGATAATTTTAATTGGTTGTTTGGAAATAGAAATTCACAATCTACCACACTGCTTAGAGTAAATAAAGCAGGAAAGCAACTTTTTAGAATTGACGCTGATATTACGCATTTATGGCATTTACATTATGGTGCAACTTCTGCATTGATGAGACTTCATAGAACGGGAATAGCATTATTCAGTTATTTGGGAATAGTCAATGGGGTAAAAGGAGTTTTTGGAGGATTTTAAGAGGATTATGCAAGATATTATTACTATATATCAGTATATAAAGAGTAAGTATGATAGGTACCAGAAAATAAAATATACTGATAAAGATATTATAATCAAGTTTCATGATGAATTTGAAATGAAGATTTCCTTACAAAATTATTTCAATATTTATTTTAATGATATTTTTTATTATAATGTAGATTGGCAAGATATAAAAGATACAATCGATGATTTTTTCTCAAATCAGTATGCTTTTTGTGAAAAAAACAATAAATTAAAAATCATAAAACTTAAAGATTATAATGTGAATGCAAACGATAATCATGTTTGGACAATTGAAAAAACTTTGAAGTAACCCTAGTATTTTTGATATTTACTTTGATAAGACAATTTCTTGTGTATAAGAAGATATAATATGTTTTTCATCACATGTAAGGAGTGTTCAGATATTTCTGAACACTCCTTATTATATTGTTTTATATTCTGTTTCATAATTGATGTGGGCAAGTATGGCGAATTGTCAATTAATGAAAAAATTTGACATGCGAAAATAACCGTGTTAGCGGCAAAAGAAGTAATTATATGTAAGAATCATTAACCGTTCAGGATATCATCCTGTGAAACAAGCCCGTGAAGGATACAAAGCGCGTAAACTTTATCAAGGAAGTCTTGTTTCAGTTTTCGGTATGTATTCAAAGATAGTTGATTTAGCTTTGGCAAATGCAGCGATTCCAGATCGGTATTTCCTTCCATTACAGAGGAGCGGATAATTTCTTTTGTAAACTTGTTTGTTTCAGTCGAATAGGCAAGCTCAAACAGGCTGATCACTTTTGTTACGGAGCTGTCAATCGTGATCTGTTCTTTTCTTCTGCTGATCGAAAAGTCGGCAACGGAACGGTTGCTGAAAATGGCATCCGCGATATACGGATACCTTTTCAGCAAATAAAAAATTTTCTGTTTTTTCATTTGTTTCCCCTTAGCCATAGTGTAATGGTTATAAGGGACTAAAACAAGATGAAAACAAATACTTATTTAACGAAAAAGAGGATGACGTATCATCCGGGCAATGCTTTTTCTGTGCTTTTAATCTATTGAAATGACCTTTTCCTGCGTTCGCTTTTATCTGTGATACAACGACACAAACGCAAGGCAATAATTTTGGAGAAATTAAAAGTGCGAATAAGGTAGGGAATCTCTCTTTCCTTCTCAATATTCCAAGAGTGCAAGGGTGCAAGAATATCAAGAATTTCAATAGGTGTTCAGTTGAGGTCTTTAACGGGTGGGTTTCCGTATTTTTTTGTTAAGGGGTTGAAATTTGAGGGGGGATGTGCTATAATGCTTGCGTTTGAAAGGAGAAACGAATTGTGAACGACGTGATTACCATTCATCATCTTAATAAAAATTACGGAAGCGTACGTGCCGTGCAAGATTTGAGTTTCCGCGTCAAAGAAGGGGAATTGTTTGCCTTTCTCGGCGTGAACGGCGCGGGAAAATCGACGACCATCAACATCATGTGCGGGCAATTAAAAAAGGACGGCGGGACCGTCGTCATCGACGGACACAATTTAGACGAAGACGCGGACGAATTAAAAAAGAAGATCGGCGTCGTATTTCAGTCGTCCGTGCTCGATTATGCGTTGACCGTAACGGAGAACTTAAAGAGCCGCGCGGCGCTTTACGGTATTTACGGCGATGCATTTCGAGCGCGCCTTTCAGAACTTGCGCAAGTACTTGATTTTTCCGACTTATTAAAAAGACCGCTTGGAAAACTCTCGGGCGGGCAACGGCGAAGAATCGACGTGGCGCGGGCACTCTTCCACAAACCGAAAATTCTCATTTTAGACGAGCCGACGACGGGGCTTGACCCGCAAACGCGAAAAACGCTTTGGGACGTCGTGTCCGACTTGCGAAAGAAGGAGAACATGACCGTCTTTTTGACGACGCACTACATGGAAGAGGCGGCGGATGCCGATTACGTCGTAATATTAGACGGCGGAAAGATTACGGCGGAAGGAACGCCCTTGCAATTAAAAAACGCGTACGCGGGGGACTACGTTACCCTTTACGGCGTTACGGAAGAAGAGGTACAAATGCTCGGTTGCGCATACGAGGCGCGCAAAGACGCATATCGCATTTCCGTACCCGATACCGAGGCGGCAACGGCGCTCGTATTAGCGCATCCCGAACTGTTCCGCGATTACGAAATTACAAAGGGGAAGATGGACGACGTGTTCCTTTCCGCGACGGGGAAGAACTTGACGGAGCGGTAAACAAGCGCAAAAACGGGAAACCGAACGGAGCGGTAAACGCGCAAAAACGGGAAACCGAACGGGGCGGTAAACGCGTAAAAACGGGAAACCGAACAGGGCGGTAAACGGGTAAAAACGGGAAACCGAACGGGGCGGTAAACAAGCGTAAAAGCGGGAAACCGAACGGGGCGGTAAACGGGTAAAAACGGGAAACCGAACGGGGCGGTAAACAAGCGTAAAAGCGGGAAACCGAACGGGGCGGTAAACGCGCAAAAACGGGAAACGGATTTCCCATTCGTCAAAGAAAACGGGAGAAAAACTCATCAACGGGGAAGAATTGAACGGAGCGGGAACAGCCGCATACTTTGCAAAACGGTGAACTATGAAAACGGTACTTCAACTTATAAAACGTAATTTAACGCTATTTTTTAAGGATAAGGGAATGTTTTTTACTTCCCTCATTACGCCTGCAATATTGCTTGTGTTATACGCGACTTTTCTCGGGAATATCTACCGCGACAGTTTTTTGTCTGCGCTTCCTACAGGGCTTGTGCTTTCGGAAGATATTATTGACGCGCTCGTTGGCGGGCAACTCGTTTCGTCTATTTTGGCGGTATCGTGCGTTACGGTTGCGTTTTGTTCTAATTTTTTATCCGTGCAAGATAAAGCAAACGGCACGCTGAAAGATTTTACCATTTCGCCCGTTTCACCCACCGCGCTTTCGCTGGGGTACTATTTTGCAAACTTGCTTTCCACGCTGATCGTGTGTTACGCCGCGGCGTTTTTATGTCTTGGATACGTGGCGATTGTCGGGTGGTATTTTACGGTTTCGGACGTCTTTTTGCTCCTTTTAGACGTGCTTTTGCTCGTCTTGTTCGGCACGGCGCTTTCGTCCGTCGTCAATTTCTTTTTGTCTTCGCAAGGACAAATTTCCGCTGTCGGAACCATCGTCAGCGCGGGCTACGGATTTATTTGCGGCGCATACATGCCTATCTCGTCCTTTGGAGAAGGACTTCAAACGGCGCTCTTATTTTTACCGGGAACGTACGGCACGTCCCTCGTGCGCAACCACTCTTTGCAAGGCGCTTTTGCGGAGATGCAGCGGATAGGGGTTCCCGCCGAAGCGATTGACGGAATGAAGCAGTCGCTCGATTGCAGTTTGTCTTTTTTTGGAAACGAAGTAAGCGTTTCCGCAATGTATCTCGTGCTTGCGGTTACCGTCCTCGTGCTTGTCGGGGTATACGTTTTGATGAACGTTTTCAAAAAGAAACGCTCTTAAACTTTTTTTAGAAAAAGTATTGACAAATAAAAAATACGTGCTATAATAAGATAAAAATGAAACGATTCATTTACGGGAATGAAAGATGAAAAAAGCGACGATGCGAGACCTTTGCGATGAGACGGGACTTTCTCTCGGGACGGTTTCTAAATACTTAAACGGCGGGCAACTGAAGGAGAAAAACAGAAAAAAACTCGATGAGGCGATTGAACGGCTTAACTATCGAGTGGATGAATACGCCCGTGGATTGATTACCAACCGCACGCGTACCGTCGGCATCATCACAACCCGTTTGGATAACCTTTTCTATTCGAGTATTATATCGGACGTTGAAACAAAGTTGTACGAAAAGGGGTATGCGGCGATCATAAAAGAGAGCGGATACGATCTTTCCAAGGAAATCAAGGGGATCGAGTGGTTTTTGTCCCGTCGCGTCGACGCGTTGATTATCATTCCGGTCGGACGCAAAAAAGAAGATTACGAAATTTTGAATGAGGCGGAAGTTCCCGTCCTGTTTTTGGACAGTTACATCGAAGGAGTTCGGTGCGAGAGTATTGTAACGGACAACGAAGAAATCAGTCGCCATGCGATCGACTGGCTGATCTCCAAAGGACATAAAAAAATTTCTATCATTTTAGACAAAGACAATCCGTATACGGCGGAACGCCGTTTGGAAGGGTATAAGCAAGCCTTCAAAGAAAACGGAATGGAGGAAGAGGATTATCGCATTTACCGCATCAACGAAAGCATTGATTCGGGTTACGCGGTGGCAAAACAAATTGTAACCGAAACGGACAGTACGGCGATTTTTGCTTCCAACTATATCAGTACGGTCGGCGTCGTGTATCTTTTGAACGAGTTGGATATTCGCGTTCCGGAGGATATTTCCGTTTTGGGATTCGACGATATTCTCATCACAAGTTTATACCGTCCCAAACTGACCATTATCAATCAACCGATCGAAAAAATTTCGCAACTTGCGGTGGATCGGCTGTTTGAACTTTTATCGGAAGAAAATAAAGAATACAAAACGCATCTTCTCGAAAACGAGTTGATTATCGGAAAGACGGTAGCGGACATCAATTAAAAAGGCAGTAACGTGCCTTTTTATGATAGCAAAAAATGAAACGTTTCATTTTTGTAAAAAACAGTAAAAATTATCATAATAAGATAAGGAGGAAAAAAGAATGTTGCAAAATTTATATTCGAAAGCGGGCGTAAAAACGCGCATGATTTCCGCGGAAAACCCGACGGGCGAAAAAGGAGGCGGGTGTCGAGCGGAGCCGAGCGATACCGATCCTCGCTTGGTGCATAGCAATAAGTCGCTTGGCAAGGGTTGGAAGGTCAATCCGTTCATTCGCATTGATGCAAAAACGACGGTTGTGCTTGCGGACATTAAGGGACCTGCCGTTATCAAGCAAATCTTTTTGACGTCGGATAAGCCTCGTTTTTCCGAACTTGTGTTGCGCATTTTTTGGGACGGCGAAAAGACTCCTTCCGTTGAAGCCCCGCTCGGCGCATTCTTTTGCATGGGGCACGACAGCAAGCCGCACGAGGTACACTCGCTCCCCGTCGTAGTTGCGCCGCATAGAGGGTGTAACTGTTACTGGGAAATGCCTTTTCGTAAGCATTGCAAAATTGAAATTGAAAATCAAGGGGACGAATCGGCGGAAATTCTTGCCTATAAAGTACTCTACCACGAAACGGAAGTGGCGTCGGATGCGGCATATTTCCACGCACAATACCGCCGTTCCGTTACGAAAGAAGAAAACCCCGTGCACGTGATATTAGACGGCGTAAAGGGAAAGGGAGTGTACGTGGGAACGTATCTCGCTTGGACGGCGCTCAATAGCGGTTGGTGGGGGGAAGGTGAGGTGAAGTTTTACCTCGACGGCGATCAGGAATATCCCACGATTTGCGACAACGGCACGGAGGATTACTTCGGAGGCGCATGGAATTTCGGCGGATACGGAATTTTGGGCGATAAGCCGGAACAAGTGTTCCATACGCCCTTTCTCGGCGTTCCGCTTGTGTCCGTGTGCGATCAGGACGGGCCGAAAAAGTTGAGCATGTACCGTTTCCACATCGAAGACTGTATCGGATTTGAACAAGACTTAAAAGTAACGGTCGACACCATAGGATGGCGCCGTGATTATAAAAAATACAAGCATTTGTCGGAAGACGTCGCGTCGGTTGCATACTGGTATCAAGTGGAACCGCACGGGGAGTTTCCAGAACTTCCCGACGTATACCGTCGGTACGACCGCTAAAAGGAGAGAATTATGAAAGGAAAAATCGGTATACGCCCCGTCAACGACGGGCGTGACAGCGTCCGCTACAAAATTGAAGAAAAAACGATGAAAATGGCGGAAGCAGCAAAAAAAATCATAGAAGAAAACGTATTTTATTCGGACGGAACGCCCGTTGAATGCGTCATCGCGTCTACGACGATCGCATGTGCGGCGGAGGCGATCCGCGTTGAAGAAGAGTTTGCGCGGCAGGGGGTAACGGCAACCCTTACCGTAACGCCTATCTTTTGTTTTGGGACGGAAACCATCGATATGAATCCGCACACCTTGAAGGCGGTTTGGGGATTTAACGGGACGGAGCGTCCGGGGGCCGTTTATCTCGCTTGCGCGATGAGCGCATACAACGAGCGCAACTTACCCGCCTTTTCCATTTACGGAAAGGACGTGCAAGATTTGGACGACGATAGCGTTCCTTCCGACGTCAAAGAAAAAATCTTGCTCTTTGCAAAGGCGGCAACTGCCGTTGCCGAAATGCGCAACAGAAGTTATATTTCCATCGGAAGCGTATCGATGGGGATTCCGGGAAGTTTCCAAGAACCGATGATGTTGCAAAATTATCTCGGAATGCGCGCGGAATGGACGGACATGTCCGAGGTAAACCGTAGAATTGAAAAGGGAATTTACGATCAAGAAGAATACGAGCGCGCGCTTGCTTGGGTGAAAAAATATATTACGGAAGGGGAAGATTTTTACAATCCTCCCGAACTGCGACACAATGCCGAAGAGAGAAAGCGCGACTGGGAATATTCCGTAAAAATGGCGGTGATCATCAAAGACATTATGCAAGGCAATCCCCGCCTTGCGGAGCGCGGATACTACGAAGAAAGTCTTGGAAAGGGCGCGATTGCGGCAGGGTTCCAAGGGCAGCGACAATGGACGGACTATCTTCCCAACTGCGATTTTGCAGAAAGTATTTTGAACTCTTCCTTCGACTGGAACGGGGTGCGCGCACCGTATATCGTCGCCACGGAAAACGATACGCTGAACGGGCTTACGATGCTCTTTCAATATTTACTGACCAAGCAGGCAAGCGTATTTGCCGACGTAAGAACGTATTGGAGCCCCGAGGCAATCAAACGCGTTACGGGGAAAGACTTGACGGGAAAGGCGAAGAACGGGTTTATTCACTTAAACAACAGCGGAGCGGCGGCGCTCGACGGCGCTGCGAAAATGTTCGAGGGGGACGTTCCCCGTATGAAACAATGGTGGAAGGTTACCAAAAAAGATGTGGAAGAAACGCTTTCCGCCGTTACCTACCATCCCGCGAACCTCGAATATTTTAAGGCGGGCGGATTTAGCAGCCATTTCGTTACGCGAGAAGAAATGCCCGTTACGATGATGCGCTTAAACCGCATCGGGACGATCGGTCCCGTGTTGCAAATCGTCGAAGGGTACACCGTTGCATTGCCCAAAGATATTTCCGACGCGGTGGAAAAGAGGACGGATCCGGCATGGCCGACGACCTTCTTTGTGCCCAACCTTTGCAAGGGCGGGTGCGATACCGTTTATGACGTCATGGCGAATTGGGGCGCAAACCACAGTTGTATTACCTACGGGCATATCGGTGCGGAAGCGATTACGCTTGCAAGTATGCTCCGTATTCCCGTCAGTTTACATAACGTCCCGTCCTCCCGTATTTTCCGCCCGCACGTTTGGTCGGCATACGGAAAAGAAAACGAGCAAAGCGCAGACTTTATGGCTTGCCGCGATCTCGGCGCGCTTTACCGTTGACGGAGGCAAAGATGTTAAAAGGAAAAATTTCCCCGTCGCTTATGTGCGCGGACGTAACGCAAATACGCGAGGTGCTCGACACTTTTTCCAAATGTAAGATCGAGTATCTTCACGTCGACGTAATGGACGGCGTATTCGTGCCCAACCTCATGCTTTCAGATACGACGATGCGGCAAATCCGCAAATTGACGGACATACCGTTTGATTATCACTTGATGATCACTTCCCCCGAAGATAAAATTTCGTGGTTTGATTTGAAAGAAGGGGACGTGATGACCATTCATTACGAAAGCACCCCGCACGTACAGCGTGCGCTTGCAAAAATCAAGGCGAGCGGGGCAAAAGCGGGTTTGGCGCTCAATCCTGCGACTCCGCTTTGTAATATCGAGTATTTGCTCGACGATATCGACCTTCTTTTGATCATGACGGTCAATCCGGGGTTTGCGGGGCAAAAAATCGTATCCGCCACGCTGGAAAAAATCAAAGAGGCGCGCGAGTATCTCGACCGTAAAGGATACGAAAACGTGATGTTGGAAGTAGACGGTTGCGTCAGTTACGAAAACGCAAAAATCATGCGCGAAAAGGGAGCCGACCTCTTTGTAGCGGGCACGAGCAGTATTTTCCGTCAAGACCGCACCCTGAAAGAAGGAATCGACGGATTGCGGAAGGTGATCGAATGAAGCGGATTTTCGTGCTCGGGAGTGTGAATACGGACATGGTCGTCAAAGTAGATCGAATGCCGATGACGGGCGAGTCGATGAAAGGCTACGGGTTTATGACCAACCAAGGCGGAAAAGGCGCAAACCAAGCGGTTGCTTGTAAAAAACTCGGCGGAAAGGAAGTTTTCTTTCTCGGTGCGGTCGGAAAGGACGCGTTCGGCGAGGAACTTCTCCGCTCGTTAAATTCGTTTGGCGTGGATACGCGCGCGGTGCGAACGGTAGAAAACGCAAAAAGCGGCGTCTGCATGATCTTACTCGACCAAAGTTGCAACGACAACGTTCTTGTCGTGGATACGGGAGCAAACGAACGGGTGAACGCCGAGGAAGTAGAGGCGTTTTTGCAACGGAACGGAGCGGAAGGGGACGTCTTTATCACGCAGTTGGAAGTGAACGTCGACGCCGTTGAGCGCGGGTTAAAGCGGGCGAAAGAGCTTGGAATGTACACGGTGCTCAACCCTGCGCCCGCCCGTAAAATCGGGGCGGAATTGCTCGCGTTTACCGACCTTATCGTTCTAAACGAAACGGAAACGGAACTCATTGCCGACGTACGGTGCGAATCGAAAAAGGACATGGAAAAGGTATACGCTTACTTTTCCGCGTTGGGGGTAAAAGAGGTAATCGTTACGCTCGGCGCAAAGGGGTGTTACCATTCGGACGGCGAAGCAACGCATTGCCCCGCTTGCAAAGTAAAGGCGGTGGACAGTACGTCCGCAGGCGATACCTTTATCGGAGCACTTTCGATGAAAAAGGCGCGGGGAGAGGCAATCAAAGCGTCGTTGCCGTTTGCAAGCGCATGTTCGGCGATTGCCGTGTCCCGTGCGGGAGCGTCCGTATCCATTCCGACGGAAGAAGAAGTTCTTGCACTCAAAATACAATAACGTATGAAAAAACCGATATTAATCGGGAAAAATAAAGGGAGAAAAAAAAGATGAAAAAACAACTTGGAAAAACAGTTGCACTTTCTACCGCGCTTGCGGTAGCAATCGGCGGCGGCATGATGCTTGCGCCTATGGTCGGGCACGTCGCGGGCGCGTCTTCGTACGTGGCGGGGGAAACGCATAACGTTTACAACCGCACTGCAGAGGTCAACTACACGGCGGTAGGACTTACGGAAGACGCAGCTCTGAACGGAAGCGGCATTACGATGGTAACGGGGCTGAACGTCGGAAACTGGGGCGGTTACGACGGTTGGACGGTTCGGCAAAACGGAGGGATTCGGTACGACTATCAAGGAGTGGAAGGCGGCGCGCCCCGTATTTCGCAATTCTATACGATGATGCCTGCGGGAATCAGCGGGTTTGTCGAAGTAAACGTTACGGTGGACAAGTTGCAAGAGGGAAAGGTGCTCGATTACGAAATTGCGTTCTACGATACCGTCCTTGCAAAAAAAGTCGGCATTACCGATTTGACGGATAAGTATAATGCGCTCCCCGTCGGCAACGATCAAACGATCACCGTTTACGTCGACCTCGGCGCGGCGCAAAATATCGATAGCGTTCATACGTGGGTAAAAGCGGATACGGCGACGGCGCAATTTGCAATCGACGCTCTTACCGTTGAACTCGGCGCGTCCTACCTCTCTTCCGCAAACGGATATTTTGCGGGGGTAAGCAACGGGTTCAACGTTGTATTCAACAAAATGACGCAGGAAAATACGTCGAAGAATTACGACATGATGCCCGTTACCGGTTATTCGGGCGAATACGGCGTCGGATACGACTCGGGACGGCACGGAAACTACGGATTTAACCTCGGCGCAATTACCGTACATAACGACGAGGACGGCGAATATATGCGCTTTGGGCATGGCGATAATAATTGCGCGGGAATCTGGATGAAATTCCCTCTCGACGTTTCGGGCGGAAGCGTTCATTTCAACGTAACCCTCATGAAAGAGGTAGAGGGGAACTGCCAAGAGGTAAAATTTGAATTTATCGGGGCGAATAACAACACGGGAACGACGCCCGTTATCATCAACAACGACGGCGGACTTCCGAACGGAAGCGGGTTGAGCAGCCTTCCCGCAGGGGAATGGGTTACCCTCGATTATACGGTGAACGTATCGGGTATGACGTCCGGGTTTGACAGCCTTGGTATTTGGATCGAATGTTCGGGAGCGGACAATCAAGCGATTCGTATAAAGAATTTTTCCGTAACGTACGACGACGCGGGTATGGTGCGGGAAGAAGCGCTTACGCAAGATGAAAAGACGGTGGACGGAATCACGTACGCAAGCGAAGAAGGAATCGTCGTAAAGAGCGATTACACGGCGAAAGAATACGTCGAACTCACGCTCGGCGAAGAAGCGATCGCAGGGACGACGGATACGCTTGCCATCGCGGACGGAAGTTATAAGGGTGTCGTTACCTTCCGCAAGACGGCAGCGCTCAGCGATTCGTTTGCGTTTGACCTTGTTTGCACGAAGGACGGCGCGGCGGTAAACGGCGCGACGGCGGCTTTGGCGGCTGCAATCAAACAAGCGGAAGTCGGGGAATGGGTAACGGTTGAAACGCCCGTATTCGACGTAATGGACGGCGCAATCGACGGAATCGGCTATACCTGTTCGGGCGCAGTCGGCGACGTATTGCACGTAAAGCAGGTTGCTCTCGTTCAAGAAACGGCTTATCTTGCAAAAGATACCGACTGTACGACGCTCGGAATTTTGCACACGCCCGTTACGGACGAAGCGGTTGAAGCAACCTGTGAAGAAACGGGTTTGACGGAAGGTTCGCACTGCTCCGTTTGCGGAAAGACGTTGACGGCACAAACGGAAGTCCCTGCAAAAGGACATACGCCCGGCGAATGGGAAATCGACAAAGAGGCGACCGTAGACGAAGCGGGCAGCAAGCATAAAGATTGCACCGTCTGCGGCGAAACGGTTGAAACGGAAGAAATCCCCGCGCTTCCCGCAGAGGATCCGGAAGAAGGCGGTTGCGGAGCGGTCGTTGGCGGCGTTTCCGCAGGCTTAATGGCGGCGGCAGTTGCAGCGGTTGCCATCGTTCGCAAAAAGAGATAAGAAAAGAACAAATCGTCCCCTGCGTTCAAAGCGCAGGGGGAGAATGAAAAGGAGAAAATTTATGAAGAAAAGACAAATGCACGCATGGGTACTTCCCGTTTTAACCGCGGCTCTCGTTATGGGCTCGGTCGGGACGTTGCCGCAAAGCCTTTCGCCCTCGGCATCTACGGTAGAAGAAGCGGCGGAGTATAACGTATTAAAGCAATCGCTGAACGTTACTTACGATATCCCGCTTGAAACGCAGGACTGGCAACTCAACGGACAGTACAAAATTACGTCGTCCGGCAACAAGATCGGAAACTGGGGCGGTTACGACGGATGGACGGCGCTCGTTGACGGCGGCATTCGCTACGACTATCAAGGCGTAGAAAACGGACCTTCCCGCATTTCCCGTTTCTATACGATGATCAGCAATTTCGCCAAAGGCCTTGCAAAGATCTCCCTCACGGTGGATAAGTTGCAAGCGGGGGAAAGCCTTGATTTGACCGTTTGTTTTTGGGACGTCGTTTCTTCGAAACAGGTCGGCTTTACCGATTTTACCGAGGCGTATAACGCGCTTCCCGTCGGAAACGGACAGACGATCAGCCTTTATACCGACCTCACTTATATCGGCTCGTTGGATTCAATGATCGTTTCCACCAAAGCGGATAGCGCTGAAGTTCAGTTCGCGATCACCGACATCGACGTTGAGTGGGGCGTAACGGAAATCGCGACGGCGGACGGGTATTTCCGCGGTTTGGAAAACGGATTTAACGTCGTCTTTGATAAGTTGACAAGAAAAAACACGACGAAGAATTACGATATGATGCCCCTTACGGGATTCTCGACGGACTTCGGCGCGTACGATTCGGGACGGCACGGAGATTACGGGTTTAACAAGGGGGCGATTACCGCGCACAACGATGAGGACGGCGAATATCTCCGCTTTGGACAGGGCGACAAC
Organism: Clostridia bacterium; assembly: GCA_017621735.1. Lineage (GTDB taxonomy): Bacteria > Bacillota > Clostridia > Christensenellales > Borkfalkiaceae > Gallimonas. The sequence goes on from JAGASM010000006.1 coordinate 13,873, forward strand.
AACTGTGCGGGGATTTGGTTGAAATTCCCCCTCGACTTGACGACGGGAACGCTCGATTTAAGTGTTACTTTGATGAAAGAAGTCGTAGGCGATTGCCAAGAAGTGAAATTCGAGTTTTTGGGAAAAGACGGCGTGGGAACGAAAGCAGTCGTTCTTTCTAACGCGCAAGGAATTCCCGAAGGCGGAGGATTGAGTTCCGTTCCCGCGGGAGAATGGGTAACGTATCACTTTGAAGACGTAGATCTTTCGGGAATGACCTCCGGGTTCGACAGCCTCGGTATTTGGGTAGAATGTACGGGTGCGGAAGATCAAGCAATCCGCTTGAAGAACGTCGCGATGTACTACGACGAATGCGGAGCGGATAGAACGCACGCCCTTTCGGATACGGATAAAACGGTAAGCGGCATGACGTTTGCAAGCGCGGAAGGCGTTGCAGTCAAGAGCGATTACACGGCGAAAGAATACGTAGAACTCGATCTTGCGCAAGCGGAAGGCGAAATTACGGCGAATTATTCCGTAGGGAATTTGCCTGACGGAAAATACAAGGCGGTCGTTTCTCTTATGAAAACGGAAGAGGTCGGCAATGCGTTTGCGTTCGACTTGATCACGCAAAAGGGGAATGCGGCGGTGTCCGAATACGCGTTAAAGACGGCGATCGCAAGTGCGAACGTCGGAGAATGGACGACGGTGGAAACACAAGAGTTTGAAGTGAAAAACGGTTCGGTCGACGCGATTGCAATCGCATGCGAAGGAACGGAAACGGTTCTTCTTGAATACGTTTCCCTCGTTGCAACGCAAGAGTATATTCAAAAGGACAGTTCGTTTGGCGTTGCAAACGTATTGACGCGCGATTTCACGGCGCTCAATAATATGGGAATGGACGAGTACGACTTCTCGCAAAACGGGTTCCCCGAAATCGGAAACTGGTCCGACTCCTTCCCCGATCTCCGTTCGCAAGGACAAAAAGTCGTACGCGATGAAGACGGTACGCCCGTCATGCAAATTTACCGCCGTACGAATACGGAAATCGAAGTTGCAAAGGCAATGTACAACTGGCCCGCAGGGACGTACTACGTGCCGGCGGATAAGTCGCACTTCTTCGTAACCGCTCCTGTAAGCGCGGGATATTTCACCCTTGAAATTACGGCAAAGAAGGGAGAAAACTTCCAAGGGACGTCCGAGTTCAGTTTGGAAGGATATATGGGCAGCGAGCCTTGGTGGAAACTTGCAAACTTCACGCAAGAACTTGCAGAGGCGGAAGTAGGAGAATGGGTTACGTACTCCGCGGATATCTATCTTCCCAAAGCGATCGACAGTATTAAGATTCTCGTAGAAACGAGATTTGAAAATAGCGATTTGTTCATAAAAGACGTGAACGTAATCAGTAAATCGCAACAGGCAAGCGGGAACTACGTTGCAACTTCGGCAGGAGATTTAACGTGGGATTTGATTACGGACGGAACGCAAATCACGTCGGTTACGTGCGGAGAAAAAGCGCTTTCCGCATCCGACTATTCGCTTAATAACGACGCGTTTACGTTGAAAAAGGAATATCTTTCCACGCTCCCGAACGGGACGTTCGACGTGGTGCTTGCATCGGCAACGGAAGAAATCACCCTTACCGTTTACGTCAGCAAGGTTGCACCCGTTGTCAATGAAGAAAACTTTGTCGTAAATATCGCGCGGCTTCCCGAAAAGACGGAACTTTCCGTCGATTGCAAAGATTCGGGGATCAGTTATATCGAACTCAACGAAAGAGAGTTGGAAGAGGACGTCGATTATGCGTACGATCAAGCGAGCGGAACGCTTACGCTGTTTGAGTCCGCATTCTCCGAACTCACGGAAGAAGGAGAAGCGACGCTCGTCATTGCGACGAGAGCAGGAACGACAACGTTTACGTTCCAAGTGGAAAATAAGGACAACGCAGGGCTGATTATCGGGCTTTCCGTCGGCGGCGTCGCACTTGTTGGCGGCGGCGTTGCGGCAATCGTCTTGCTCAAAAAGAAAAGAAAATAATCGGAGGTAAATTATGAAGAAACTGTTTCGTGGGTGCGTTCTTGCTATTACTGCACTCTCAATGGTATGCGGGATAGCGGGATGCGGAGAAGAACCGGACGATCCCAATGCGACGAAGATCACGATGTACGTATATCAACCGGAAGACTGGGCGGTTGCGTATATGAATTCGGTCAAAGAGGATTTTAACGAGGAGCATCAAGGACAAATCAAGTTGGATATCCGTTACTATTTCGGGTCGCAGTTTAATGCAAATCTTGCGTCTGCAATCGAAAACGGAACGTGCCCCGAACTGTTTACGATCTCCTATTCCAACCTTGCCGCACACGTGCAAAACGGTTACGTCGAACCGCTCAACGACTACTTTACGCAAGAGCAGTGGGACGATATTATTCCGCAGTCGATGAGCCAAATCAAGTTCGGCGAAAATATCTATGCGTACCCTTGGTACATGGAGCCTTCTTCTTTCTTGTACTATCGGAAGGATATTGTGGAAGATCAACTCGGCTTCACGAAGGACGATTTGAAAACGTACGACGGAATTTACGAGGTCTGCCGTCAAATGGTCAGCCAAGGAAAGGTGCCGAGAGCGGGATTCCCGATCTACATTCCCGTCGGAATTCCCAGAGGGTGGTCGACGATCGGAATGCAGTATAACTGCATGAACGGGAAATACGCCATCAGCGACGACTGGACGACGAGCAATTTGAACGAACAAGGTTTGAAAGATCTCAACAAGTTCTATTACACCGTCGGTTCAAACGGTTGGTGCCCGCAACAGGATATGACCGAGCGCGGGTACGAAGACGCGACGGCGGGGCTTGCCGAAGAATATTGGTTGATGAACTTTGGCGGATCGTGGGATATTTCCCTCATCATGCGCGATTATCCGGACATGGTAGATAAAATCGGAATTGTGCCCGTTCCCACTTCAACTACGGAGAGAAACGGCTATACCTATGCAACGGCGACGAACGGCGGGTGGAATCTTTGCGTTTCTTCCGAAGCAAGTACGGCAAAAAAACAGGCGGCGATTGAATTTATCAAGTTTATGTTTACGGAAAACACGGAGCGTACGGCACAATACTTTATCGACGGATATTACAGCCGTTTTGCCCCGCGTGCGACCGTTCAAGCATATCTTGACGCGCAAGAAAAGGAAACGCCTCAAGAATGGCTTGACACCGTTTCGGCGGTAGCAAATCTTGCCGTTCCCGAACCCAGATACAGTTGGGACGTCATCAACCTTGTAAACGACATGCTTGCTTCGAGCATGGGATGTGCGCAAGGTTCGGTGTTTGATACGGAATACGCAAAAATTCTTGCGGCGGCAAACTCTAAAATGCAAACGATTCTTCAACGCGGAGAAACGAATCCCTTCTTGAATTAAGGGGAAGGAGCCGATATGAAAAAATCTAAAATTTTGAACGTTGCGCTTGCGGGAACGCTCATGCTGACTACCTTTTCGGGATGCTCCGATCCTTCCCCCACGGATAAAACGGATCCTTCCTTAAAGTTGTCCGATACAAAAAACGAACTTACCCTTGAAAACGACCGTATCCGTATCGTCTTTAACAAGACGAACGGATCGGTGCGGGAAATTTACAACAAAGAAGAGGAACTCTATTTTGTAAAGGACGTGGACGACGCGCAGGCGGTTTCGCTGAAAGTCTTGGGACAAACGCAGTTGAAAACCATTTCACCCGAGAACAATTCGTTTGAATACACGGTGGAAACGGATACGAAGGAAGAAAAAACGTTTGCGTTTTCTTGGGATTTTGAAAACGGCGCGCAAGCGACGGCAACGGTATCGCTCAAAGGGTTTGACGATGAAATCGTCTTTACCTCTTCCTTAAAAGGGTTGGAAGGGGATACGGTTTCGTTGCAGTATCCCATTGTAGAAAGCGTGAGCGGTATGACGGAAAACGGCGACGAAGAATATCTCGTAAGTTCTATGGCGACGGGATATCTCTTCCAAAACCCCGTCAAAAACTTCTTCCGTTACGGTCAGGATTTAAGCGGGCAAAGCGCGGCGTATCCGTCGGGATTCGGCAGCACCATGCAGTTTATGGGGTATTATGCCGAGGATAAGGGCGGATTTTACGTGCAAACGAAGGACGAAGGGGACACGATCAAAGATTTCACCTTCAAAAACGCAGGCGGATCGCTTACGATGGAAGTCGGACATTACGTTCCCGATTTGGGGATTTCGTCCAAAAACTTTGGTTACGAAACGGTTATTTCCAACCTCTACGAAGGAAACTGGTACGAGGCGGCGGAAAAGTATCGCGACTGGGCGTTAAAGACGCCTTGGGCGCGGGCAAACGGGAAAAACGACGGTCGGACGGATCTCAACAAAGATTTGTACGAAAACGCCGTGCTTGCGAATTTTATCGTACCTTCAAAGAGCACGCAAAGTTATGCCGCGGCGCTGTACGAAAAGATCCGCAGCAATATTACGACGCCCTCGTCGAAGATTTTAACCATTCCTTACTACTACTCGATTCCGCAAGAAGTAAGCCCTACGGATAACGTAGAAGCATATTTCAACACGCATAAAAACACGGAGTTTTATCAAGCGATTGCGCGGAACGGCGAGCCGGTTGCTCATTTCGAGTATACCGATTTGCACCGCGAGGCAAAAATGAGCGGGCTTCCCAAGTGGATTACGGACGCCCGTATGAAAAACGCGCAGGGCGGATATTACGACATTATGTTTGCGGAAAACTGGCAGTATATTTGCGCGGGAAGCACGCAGTGGCGTACGATGGTAACCGATCGTCAGCAAGAGCAGTTTACCGCACTCGGTGCGCAGGGGATCTACAACGACTTGGGAATTTGTGCCGTTCATCCGCTCAACTGCTACGACGCAAACCACGAGCACGGAACGCGCATTAACGTCTTACAAGACTATCATGCGCTCATGCAAACGTCGTGGGAGATCTCCCGCCGTAACGTCGTGGATGAGAACGGAAACTGCGGGTTTACGGGACAGGAAATGATCAGCGAACAAGTTCTTCCTTACGTCGATTTTTATCAAGCGCGTTCGGCGAGTGGAGAAATGGGCGGAATGGAACACGATGCGATTATGAAACTCGTGCAAAACGACGTGGCGATAAAAATTCCCCTGTTCGAATATGTGTATCACGAATATGCGGGCGTGCGCGGGGACGGATTTACGTTGCCGATTGCGTCGATCGGCGTGCCTTATTATCACGCAATGGCATACGTTGCGTTGAACGGCGGAATTCCCGAATTTAACTACGAGTGCTTGTCCGCTTCCGCGTTTACAACGCTCGTAAACGATTTGGACGTCGATATGATCCGCTTTGTCGATACGCTTGGAAAGGCGCGATTGACGTACGGAAAAGAGTATCTTGTCTACGGCAAAATGACGCGTGTGCCCGATCTTGGGTTGGCGAAAGAGGAGTTTACTTACGAAACGCCGATCGTCATCAATTGGGGCAATAACGGCGGGTTAAAACGCGGAGAAACGATGCTCGATCCCGTCGTTGCAAGCGCATTTGAATCCGACGGAAAAATAGCGATTTTCCTTTGCAATATTACGGGAGAAGAAAAGCAGGTTTCGTTTACGCTCGACGCAAATAACCTTTACGGCAAGGCGGAAGGCAGCGTTTCTCTTGTAAACGACGGCGGGACGAAACAAAATCTTTCCTCGCTTGCGGACGGAAAGGCGGAGGTTTCGATTGACCTTTCCGCACGTTCGGTATATATGATTACCGTTGAATAAGGAGCAAAAATGGAAAAAGAACTCATACAATTCCATCGCGACGCCGATAAAAAGCGGAAGAAGTTCGTTTACAGAAACGCATTGTGGGGGTATTTGTTTATCCTTCCTGCCATGATTTTCCTCGTAACGTTCAGTTTTACGCCGTTATTTATGTCGTTCGTGCGCAGTTTTCAAGATTTTCAGGGGACGTTCGTCGGGTTTAACAACTTTAAGTTTATTTTGCAAACGCCGACGTTTATAAAGTCCATCGGAAACGTCTTGATTCTTTCCGCCGCGGTCGTGATCTTGCAAACGCTGTTTAGTTTTTTGATGGCACACCTCATCTTAAAACTCCCCCCCAAGGTGGGGAATGCCATCAAAATTGCGATTTATATTCCAAATATGATGTCGGGCGTTATTACGTCGGTTATCTTCAATTTGTTCTTGCGTTACAATCGCGGTTTTTTCGACAGTTTAATGCTGCATTTTAACATGGATCCCATTTATTTTGCGCAGGATGGAATTTGGCCTTTTATTTGCATTATCGTACCGACGTTATGGCTTGGGTTCGGATATAACACCATTTTGATGCTTTCCGGGCGGTTGAGTATTCCCAAAGAATATTACGAAGCGGCAAAGATTGACGGTGCCGGGGCATTCCGCGCAATGATGTCCATTACCATTCCAAACATGAGCAATTATTTTATTCTCATGCTCGTCAATTTGATAACGGGCAACTTGCAAATGCTTGAAATTCCCATGTTTATCACGGGCGGGGGACCGAACGAGTCGACTATTACCCCTTGCATGTATCTATTCCAGTCGTTTAACGACGTAATGCGCGATCGAAATATTACCATTGCAGGGAGTTTCCTCGTCATGATTCCGATTACGCTTCTAAACGTTATAGCGTTTACGTGCATTCGCTCAAAGCGATCGGAGGACAGTTAATATGGATCAAAGTAGCGTTCTTTTGAAAGCAAAAATTAAAAAGATTGCAACCGTCGGAGCGTTTATCCTCGGCGCACTTTGCGTGGCGTTCGTCATAGTCTTCCCCTTTATTTGGATGGTACCGTCCGCATGGAAGGGGAGAACGGACATTTGGAGTATTCCGCCAAAGTGGTTTCCTTCCGTTTGGGAATGGAGCAATTTTTCAGTCTTGACGGAACCGGATATCAACGGCGGATCGTTCTTCCGTTCGTTTGGGGTAACGTTTTTTGTCGGCGTTGTCGCAACGGCGCTCAATCTTGCAATCAACATGCTTGCCGCATACGGATTCGCTCGGCACGAGTTTTGGGGAAAGAAAATCATTTGGCCTTTGTTCTTGTTTACGATGTTCGTTCCCGGGATTACCGTGCAAATTACGTCCATTCAAGTCGTAACAAAGTTGCACCTGATCAACACGTTACTTGTGCTCATTTTGCCGACGGCGGCGAATGCGTATAATATCTTCTTTTTCAGGCAGTTCTTTTTGGGGATTCCCGATTCGTTGGAAGAGGCGGCGGAGTTGGACGGCGCGGGGCGCATTCAAATATTTTTGCGCGTATTCTTGCCTCTATCGGTAACGCCGATGATTATCACGGGCGTGGGGTGCTTTATCGGGCACTGGAATTCGTATATTTGGCCGACGCTTGCCATCACCGAACGGCAAGAAGAGTTGCGCCAAGTCATGCAGTTCGTCTACATGTTGAGTACAAGCGACGTGCGCGAGTACGGAAAGGTCATTGCGGCAACGTTGATCACCATTGCATGTCCGCTTATCGTTTTTTCCATTTTCCAAAAGAAGATCGTCGCGGGAATTACCCTTTCGGGATTAAAATAATAAAAAATCAGACTGCGTTTGCAGTCTGATTTTTTTATCGTTGACATTGCGTTGGTTTTTTGATAAAATGAAAAAAATGAAAAAGGGGCACGGTATGTTACAGGGTGAAAAGAAGTTGGGATTTGGGTGTATGCGCCTTCCTATGATCGGGGAAGAGGTAGACGAGGCTGCGTTTTGCGAGATGATCGACGCCTATATGGCGGGGGGATTCCGCTATTTTGACACGGCGCAAATGTATTTGGGCGGAAAGAGCGAAACGGCGCTCCGTTCTTGCCTTACCTCACGCTATCCGCGAGAAAAGTATCTTTTGACGGATAAACTTTCTCCGCACATGTTTGAACGGGAAGAGGATATCCGTCCCGCATTCGAAGCGCAACTCAAGGCATGCGGGGTGGAATATTTCGATTTCTATTTAATGCACGCGCAAAACGCCGATTTATTTGAAAAATATAAGCGCTGCAACGCGTACGAAACGGCGTTTCGCTTAAAGGAAGAGGGGAAAGTCAAACACGTCGGGTTTTCCTTTCACGACAATGCGGAAGTGCTCGATCGCATTTTGACGGAGTATCCGCAGTTAGAAGTGGTGCAAATTCAGTTTAACTACCTCGATTACGAGGACGTGGACGTCCAGTCGCGGAAATGTTACGAAGTGTGCCGCAAACACAATAAGCCGATTTTGATTATGGAACCCGTAAAGGGAGGCGCGCTCGTCAATTTGCCCAAAGAAGCGCAAGAACTTCTCGAAGGATTGCACGGCGGAAGCCCCGCAAGTTATGCACTTCGTTTTGCAGCGCAGTTCGAAGGGGTTGCGATGGTGCTTTCGGGAATGGGCGATATGAATATGATGCGGGACAATATGCAAACGTTTACTGCATTCAGATCGCTCGACGGGGAAGAAACCGCCGCGATCTATAAAGTTGCACAGATCATACGGGAGAAGAAACTGATTTCTTGCACGGGATGCCGCTACTGTGTGGACGGGTGTCCCAAGACGATTCCGATTCCTGAAATTTTTGCTTGTAAGAACGAAAAAACGCGAAACGTAAGCAAAAATTACTTACAAGCATATCAAGAAATGACGCAAAATGCAGGAAAAGCGAGCGATTGCATCAACTGCGGAAAGTGCGAAAAAGCGTGCCCGCAACACCTTCCGATTCGGGAATTGCTTGCAAAAGTCAAAAGGGAGTTTGAGCGGTGAATCGGTTAGAACGGGCAAAGACGCTCCTTTGGGAAGAAAACTTAACTTGCGTGCTCGTCGGGGAAGATCGTGAATATAAGACGGACGTCCGCGGGGTGCGCTATCTTTTGCGTTTGATAGAAAACGGGGAGGACGTACGCGGATTTTCCGTGGCGGATAAAGTCGTCGGAAAGGGCGCGGCGTTTTTGTACGTGCTTTTGGGCGTCAAAGAGGTGTATGCCGACGTCGTCAGCGAAGGGGCGCGAACGGTGCTTTTCACCTTTGGCATTTCCGTCAGCGAACGGGAACGGGTGGAGCGGATTCTCAACCGCAAAGGGGACGGGCCGTGCCCGATCGAACATGCCGTCCGCGATTGCATTTCTCCCGAAGAAGCGTACGTTTGTATTGTAGAGCGATTGAAAGAACTTGCAAAAGAGTGATAATCCGCCCTCTTTCGACATAAACCTACTATGTAACCGTTTTTGGCGAAAAGCCGAAACGGCATGGAGGTTTGTCCGTGTGGGAGTATATCGAAGAGCGGGTGAGAAAGAACGGGGAGTATATCGCCTCGACGGGGTGCACGGTGCGCGCTTGCGCGGCGCATTACGCGGTGAGCAAGTCTACCGTTCATAAAGACGTTACGGAACGGCTTTTCTACGTCGATACCGCATTGTACGAAAAGGTAAAGCAAATTCTTGCCGTAAACTTAAAAGAACGGCACTTGCGCGGCGGAAGCGCGACGAAAGAAAAGTACGAAAAGCAAAGAAACCGAACGAAAAACATTTGAAAATCGCGGGAAAATTTCCCGCGATTTTCACTTTTCCAAGATTGTCAATCGCTTCAAAATATGATATAATCATATCGAAAATAGGAGGCGTTATGGCGAACTTATTAGGAATTGACGTCGGATCGACAACGGTAAAAGTATGCGTTGTCGACGGGACGGGCGCAATCGTTTATACCTCGTACGTGCGGCATTTTTCTCGCGTAAAGGAATGTCTGCTCGGCGAACTCCGCAAAATCAGCGCGTTCGGCACGGCGTTTCGCGTGAGTATTACAGGCTCTGCGGGGCTTGGACTTGCCCAACGCGGAAACCTCCCGTTTGTACAAGAGGTGCAAGCGGCTTACGGCGCAATTAAAAAATATTATCCCGACGCGGACGTCGCCGTCGAACTCGGCGGGGAAGACGCAAAGATCATCTTCCTTACGGGCGGAACGGAACAGCGTATGAACGGCAGTTGCGCGGGCGGAACGGGCGCGTTTATCGACCAAATGGCAACTCTTCTCGATTTGACCGTAAACGAGATGGACGATCTTGCGCTCAAAGCGGAACGCGTCTATCCCATTGCCTCCCGCTGCGGGGTATTCGCAAAGTCGGATATCCAACCGCTGCTCAATCAAGGGGCGAAAAAGGAGGATATCGCGGCGTCCATCTTCCGCGCCGTCGTCGATCAAACGGTGTCGGGGCTTGCGCAAGGGCGTAAAATCAAGGGGAAAGTTCTCTTTTTGGGCGGTCCTTTGTACTTTTTGAAGGCGTTGCGAAAAGCGTTTTGCGATACGCTCGGCTTGGATGCCGAACACGCGGTTTTCCCCGAAAATGCTCCTTGCTTTATGTCGATCGGGGCAGCCATGTCCGCGAAAGAGGGGAAAGAGGAGCGTTTGGAAGATATCCTTTCTCGCCTTACGTCCCTGCCCGACGGCGGGGAAGTAACGACGTCGGAACCGCTGTTTTCTTCAAAAGAAGAATACAGTGCGTTTATTCAGCGGCACAAGCAAAGCGATTTACAGTTTGAAGACGTGCGCACCTATCAAGGGGACGCGTATTTGGGCATTGATTCGGGATCTACGACGACCAAACTCATGTTGATCACGCCCGAGAATAAGGTGCTCTATTCTCACTATCAATCGAACAACGGACAACCTCTCTTGATCGTCGCGGACAAATTGCGCGAAATTTATCACATGATCGGAGAAAAAATCAATATTCGCGCCGCATGCGTAACGGGATACGGAGAAGATATGATGAAAGCGGCGTTGAAAATCGACTTCGGCGTTGTAGAAACGGTCGCGCACTTTAAGGCGGCGCTTCACTTTAATCCGAACGTCGACTTTATCATCGACATCGGCGGACAGGATATCAAATGCTTTAAGGTAAAAAACCGTGCAATCGATTCGATCATGCTCAACGAGGCGTGTTCTTCGGGGTGCGGATCGTTCATTCAAACGTTTGCAAAGGCGATGGGAATGGACGTAGAGTCCTTCTCTCGGCTCGGGCTGTTTGCAAAGCACCCCGTGGAACTTGGATCCCGTTGCACGGTATTTATGAACAGTTCGGTCAAGCAAGCGCAAAAGGAAGGGGCGACCGTCGAGGATATCTCCGCGGGACTTTCTTCTTCCATCGTGAAAAACGCCATTTATAAGGTCATTCGCGCAAAGACGCCCGAGGAGTTGGGTAAGCATATCGTCGTACAGGGCGGAACGTTTCTAAACGACGCGGTACTCCGTTCGTTTGAAAAGGAAACGGGGCGCGAAGTCGTCCGTCCCGCCATTGCAGGATTGATGGGGGCATTCGGTGCGGCGCTTTACGCAAAGGAAAATTCTTCCGTCAACGATTTGACGAGTTCACTCATCACGGAGGCGGAATTGCAGCGGTTTACCTATTCTTCCCGATCCGTCGTGTGCAAGGGATGTACGTCCCATTGTAACGTCAACGTTCTTACCTTTTCGGACGGACGAAAGTTTATTTCGGGCAATAAATGCGAGCGCGGTGCGGGCGGAAAACCGTCTACGGACGCGCCCGATCTTTACGCCTACAAATATCAACTGCTTGAAAAGACGCCCCGCGCCGAGTGCGGGAAACGGGGAAGGGTGGGGCTTCCCGTTCAACTTGTAACGTTTGAACAACTTCCTTTGTGGACGGCGTTTTTTGAAACGTGCGGGTTTGAAGTGGTGTTTTCCGATCAAAGTTCGCGCGAATTATACTTTAAGGGACAGCACACGGTGGCAAGCGATACGGCGTGTTATCCCGCAAAACTCATGCACGGGCACGTGGAATCCCTTTTGGACAAAGGGGTAGATTTTATCTTCTATCCGTGCGAAAGTTACAATTTCGACGAGCAATCAACGGTAAACCGCTATAACTGTCCTGTCGTTGCCTATTATGCGGAACTGTTAAAAGCGAATAACGAACGGTTAAACAGCGAGAATTTTATTTCTCCCTACTTGGATCTTTGCAACGAAAAAACGGCGGTAAAAGCGCTTGTTCGCGCATTGAGAAGGTATCGCGTTCCCGCGCGCCTCATCAAAAAGGGACTGCGCGAAGGAATGAAACGGCAATCGGCTTTTCACGAAAAAGTGGTTGAAAAAGGGTCGGAAATTCTTGCCCTTGCGGAAAAAGAAGGGCGTCCCGTCGTCGTTTTGGCGGGAAGACCGTATCACGTCGATCCCGAAATCAATCACGGAATCAACAAGTTGCTCAATTCGCTTGGGATCGCCGTTGTGTCGGAGGACGCGGTGTTCGAACGCGCGGAGAGGGTAAAGGTAAACGTACTCGATCAGTGGACGTATCACGCCCGCCTTTACCGTGCGGCGGAATTTGTTTCCCGCCGTCCAAACGTCAATCTCGTGCAACTCGTTTCCTTTGGGTGCGGAATCGACGCGATTACGACGGACGAGGTGCGGGCGATCTTGGAAAAGAACGGCAAACTGTATACGCAAATCAAAATCGACGAAATTAACAATTTGGGCGTCGTTAAAATCAGATTGCGTTCTATGCTTGCCGCTATGGATGAACAAAAGAACGCGAGGAGGGACGTATGAAAAAACAACCGTTAAGTTTTGTCGATTATACGGACGAATTTCCCCGTTTTACCAAGGAGAAAAAGGGGGAATATACCCTCTTGATTCCCGATATGCTCCCGCATCATTTCCGCCTTCTTTCTCACGTTTTGAAACTGGAAGGGTACCGTGCGGAGGTGCTGGAAAATCACTCGCGCGCGGTCATCGACGAGGGACTCAAACACGTCCATAACGATACGTGTTTTCCCGCGCTTTGCGTCATCGGACAGTATTTGGACGCGTTAAAGAGTGGAAAATACGACGTCGACCGCACGGCGGTGCTCATTACGCAGTCGGGCGGCGGGTGCCGTGCCAGCAACTACGTTCCGCTCATTCGAAAGGCGCTTCGGGCGGAATTTCCGCAAGTCCCCGTCGTGTCCCTCAACTTTTCCGGCTTGGAAAAGGGGAGCGGCTTGGACGTAACCGCCCCTCTGTTACTCAAACTCGCTTATGCGATTTTTTACGGCGACCTCGTGATGAGTCTTTACAATCAAACGAAGCCGTACGAAAAAAACGAAGGGGAAACGGATCGGGTGAGAAACGAATGCCTTTCTCGGTTAGAGGAAGCGTTCAGTAAAAAACGGCAAGGCAAATTCCGCAAACACGTAACTTTCATTTTAGAGGCGTTTTCCGCCGTTCCCGTGCGGACGGAAAAGCGCGTCAAGGTGGGAATCGTGGGGGAAATTTACGTCAAATATTCTCCGCTCGGCAATTCTCATTTGGAAGAATTTTTACTTTCGGAAGGGTGTGAACCCGTCGTTCCCGCGCTTATGGATTTTGTCCTTTACTGTATCGTCAATAACTTGAACGACGCAAAGTTTTACGGGCGCAAAAGTTTGGCAACGGTCATCTTTTCCTTTGTGTACCGTTGGCTTTACAAAAAGCAAAAAAACCTCATCCGCATGACGGAAAAGGGGGGCAGGTACGAGCCGTTGCACGATTTCGAGCATTTACGCGCGGCGGCGGACAAGGTCATTCACCAAGGGGTAAAGATGGGGGAAGGCTGGCTGATCCCCGCGGAGATGGCGGCGCTTTACGAAACGGGAACGGAAAACGTTGTATGCGCGCAACCGTTCGGGTGTTTACCCAACCATATCGCGGGGAAGGGTGCCGTGCGCGCGCTTAAAAAGTTATATGAAGATATCAACGTCGTTCCCGTCGACTACGATCCTTCCGCGACGAAAGTCAATCAGGAGAACCGCATCAAACTCATGCTCGCTTCCGCGCGGGAAAAGTTGAACGGTTAAAATACGTTTTCGGGGGTGGCGCGGTAGGCGTCCGGAACGGCAGAACACAACTGAATTAAGACTTCCAACTTGGAAAGTGCCAAGGGGAAGTCTTTTTTTGCAACAAAGATCTTCGCTTCCGCTAAATAGTCGTCCACGCGTGCAATATCTTCGTGTGGGATTAGCGCGTAGAGCACGCGCTTCTTTTCTTCCCAAAGCGTTTTGAGGGAGTTTAAGTCCTCTTCCGTTGCGCGCTCTTCTTCTACCTTTTGCGTGTTTGCGGCAAGCGCGGTTTCAAATTGATGAAATTGCGAACGAACGAGGGTTGTTTCCGTAAGCGTTATGCCGAATACGGCAACCAAAGCGATTGCAATGCTAATCAAAGATTTAATCATAACGTATCTCCGTAATTGATATTTTATTGTGCAAAGACAAGAAACTGCCGTGCGAATTTTCAAGTAGAGGTTGTTTTATTCCGTCGGCGAAAACTACCAAGCAATTCCGTGCGGGAGCGGAACGGTAAACGTGCGGTATTTTTTTCCTTTTTCCTGTAAATAAATTTTCCCTTCGCCGTCCGCAGTCAACACGAGAACGCGTTTATATGAAGAAACTCCTTTACCCTTCAAAATCCCATCGAAAAAAGAACGGGAAAGTCCCGTTAGAGAAAGATTGTTTGTATCGTATTCTCCGTTATTGATGATTACGAGGGGGAGTGAGGTATTCATTTCCGAAAATCCTTGTTTGGGAAGGGCGGAAAACATGCCGTTGGATTCGTAAAGGGCATAGTCGATGCAGTCGAGAGAAGAATACCCCGCCACGCGAAGAGATTCGATCAGGTCGGCGATATCGAGGTTATTCTTTTTTAATTGAAATTCGTCGATTCCGTTCTTGTTTACCACGAGGCTGGGTTTTCCGCTGATGAACGGTTTTAACCGTTTCATTTTTAAGTCGACGAGGGTAATGATTTCATGTAATGCGAAAATCGTGAGAACGGCGACGGCGCCGTATAAAAGGGGAATGGACGTGTCCGCCATCGGAATACAGGCAAGGTCTGCAACGACGAGTGTGATGACGAGTTCGAACGGTTGCATTTCTCCGATTTGCCGTTTTCCCATCGCGCGAATGACGACAAGAAGGAGTAAAAAGACGATGGCGGTACGTATTACAATGAGCAGCATGTCAAAAGTTTGCGCGCGTTTGCAAAAAAGTATGCAAAAACAGTTGCATTTACGGAAGAACAGGCGTATAATAAAAAAAACGAAGAGTAGCCATCGGCGCGTTAAGTGTTGCGAAACGGGACGTTGTTCGCAAACGAAAGGGTTTTCCTGCGGTGCCATGGCGCGTCCGCTCAAAACGCGCAATGCGCTCAACTTTGCGGACCTCTCCATATCGGGAGGTTTTTTTATGTTAAAAGAAGAAAGTTTCAAACACCATTCTGCAAAACGAACGTTGCTTTCCCCCTTTTTGGAGGGTAAAACGCGGTCGAAGATCATCGCGTATACGGCGATCGTCGCGGCGGTATGTATCGTTGCAAATACGTTCTTGGAAATTAAGTTTTCCGACGTGCAATTTTCTTTTACCATATACGTTTCCATTCTTTCGGGAATCCTCATCGGGCCGTTTCTCGGATTCGGAGCAGTCTTTTTGGGGGATTTCGTCGGGTATCTTTTGAACAATTGGGGGTTCGTCTATATGCCGTGGGTGGGACTTTCGTCGGCGGCATTCGCCTAGATTGCGGGGCTTTTGATGAACGGCGTCCGCCTGTCTTTCCGTGGGGGAACGTACGTAAAACTTGCACTTGTGTGCGTGCTTTCCTTCCTTGTTTGCACGGCGGGGATCAACACGCTCGGATTTTATTTTTATAACAAAGGGGCGTTTTCCCCTGCGGTCATCGAGTATTTTGAGGCGGAGTTCGGCGGCGTCGCGTCATACTTTGCCTACCTTTGTTACCGCTTGTTTTTCAAGTTGCAAATTCTAAACAGTTTGCTAAATTACGCGCTTTTATTTTTGACTGTACCGATTCTCAATTCCGTCAAGGCACTTCGCGTGAAAATTGAGTAAAAATTGCTTTTTCCGTCAGCCCGATTTTTGTAATCGGGTTGACTTTTTTTTCGTTGTGTATTATACTGTAGAAAATACTTTGCAAAGAAGGGGAATTATGAACGAACTGCTTAATCCGTCCATTACGATCTTCGGGTTTCAGATATACTACTATGCTATCGTCATCGTCGTAGGGCTTGTTCTTGCAACCTGCCTTTCCGCGCTCATGATGAAACGTAGAAACATGTCGCCCGATTTCGTGTTTACGCTCTTTATTTTTTGTATTCCGTCGGCGCTTATTTGCGCACGCCTTTACTATTGCGTAACGGACGGAATGCACGTGTCCGACTGGTTCCGTTGGGAGAGTATCCGAAGCGGCGGACTTTCCATTCTCGGCGGGGTGCTCGGCGGAGTGCTTGCGGGGCTTATCGTTTGCCTTGTAAAGCGGGCGAATTTCTTCCGCGCGGCGGACTGCGTCGTTCCCACCATTTTAATTGCGCAGGCAATCGGAAGATGGGGGAATTATTTTAACCAAGAAGTATACGGATCTTTGATTACCGATCCTGCGTGGCAATGGTTCCCGTGGGCGGTAGAGATCGGCGGAAATTATTATCACGCACTCTTCTTTTACGAAAGCGTGATCAATACGATCGGGTTTTTGCTTATTTACGGCGCGGCGTGGAATTTTACAAAAAAGCCGAACGGCTTGTTTGCCTTCCTCTATTTTGCATGGTACGGTTCGGTGCGCGCGTTGATGGAGCCTCTCCGCAACAGTCAATACATTTTAGGCGACGGAATTATGTGGTCGCAGGTAACTTCTATCATTATGGCGGCGGCGGCGCTTGTGGCGATTGCTATTTTGCTTGCCGTCAACTATAAAAAGGAAGGTTCGCTGATCGGAAGCAGAAAGGGAGATCCGTGCGCGATTACCGAATTTGCAAAATCGTATAAGGACGAAGTGCCTTATTTTAGCAAAATCAATCTTTTAGGGGCGAACTATCCGCCCAAGCCCGCAAAGACGCCGAAGGCAAAAGGGAAAGATAAAGAAAAGAAATGAGGAACTTAACCCTTTTAACCGATCTGTATCAACTGACGATGGGATACGGATATTTCCGAGAGGGGAAGCACGAGCAAGAAGCGGTGTTCGACGTGTTTTTCCGTCCCAACAAATTGATTACCTATTCGGTCGCCTCGGGAACGGAACAGGTTGCCGACTATTTGCAATCCCTCCGTTTTACCGAAGACGACGTTTCTTATTTGCGTTCTTTGGGGCTTTTTTCCGAAGAGTATTTGACGTATTTGCTCCGTTTGCGATTCACGGGGGACGTGTATAGCGTTCGGGACGGGGAAATCGTATTCCCTTACGAGCCGATCGTAACGGTTAAAGCGCCGATGATTCAAGCGCAAATAATCGAAACGGCGCTGCTGACCTTTTTGAATCATCAAACGCTCATTGCGTCCAAAGCGGCAAAAATTTGCGCGGCGGCGGAAGGAAACGTGATGGAGTTTGGGCTTCGTCGCGCGCAAGGCGCAGACGCGGGAATTTACGGTGCGCGCGCCGCAATCATCGGCGGATGCACTTCGACGTCTAACGTCTACGCGGGCAAAGCGTTCGGCGTTCCCGTTGCGGGGACGATGGCGCACAGTTGGGTGATGAATTTTCCCGATGAAGAGAGCGCCTTCCGCGCCTACGCGGAAAGTTTTCCCGAAAATTGCTTACTTCTCGTAGACACGTACGATACCCTTTCGAGCGGGGTTCCAAACGCAATTAAAATTTTCAAAGAATTGCGCGCGCGCGGTTATGAGCCAAAGGGAATTCGCCTTGATTCGGGCGACCTTGCCTATCTTTCCAAAAAGGCGCGCGAAATGCTCGACGAGGCAGGGTTTGAAGGGGCGATCATTTGTGCTTCGGGTGATTTGGACGAAGGAAGTATCCGTTCGTTGAAAAACCAAGGGGCGAAGATCGATTTGTGGGGCGTAGGAACAAAACTCATTACGAGTGCAGATATGCCTGCGCTCGGCGGGGTGTATAAACTTGCCGCGGTATACGAAGACGGAAAGGAAATCCCCAAAATCAAACTTTCCAACACGACGGAAAAAATTACGAATCCCGCATTTAAGGACGTTTATCGCATTTACGATAAAAACACGGACAAAGCGATTGCCGATTTGGTCGTTTTATTTGGGGAAGAGATCGACGAGAAACAGCCGCTCGTCCTCTTTCATCCGATCGAAACGTGGAAGCGCATGACGATAACCGATTTCCGCGTGAGAAAATTGCGCGAACAACTCTTTTCAAGAGGAGAACGGCTCGTTAAGGCGCGCCCGATCAAAGAGCATGCGGAATATTTCAAAAAAGAGTACGCGCGTTTTTGGGAAGAGTATACGCGGTTGGACGTTCCGCATATTTATAAAGTGGACTTGTCCGAATCACTCTACCGATTAAAAGCGCAAATGGTAGATCAGTACCGAAAAGGGGAATGACATGTTAAAACTGTTTACGGAAAAAAACGTCCGTAATTTAATATCCCGCTTAAAGGAAGAGTATGCGGATGTTTTGCATAAGCAACGGGAGAGAACGGAAGAACTCAAAAAGGAAAACGTTGCCCTTCGCGCCCGTTTAAGTAAGTTGGAAGGGGAAAGAGAAGACGTAACCGACGCCGTCTTAAAAATTCAGTCGGCGGAAAAACGTGTGATAAAAGAAGGGGCGGCGGCGCTCGAAAACGAACGCAGAGAGTTGCAACTGCTCGCCGAAAAATGCCGTGCGCTGTCGGGCGCACTCATTAAAAAATATCCCGACGAGGAAGATTGCAGGCAGTTTGCGTCGTTTACCGACGAATTGAACGCTCGCCTCGGTTTGGAAGAAGAAAGCGGTTTTCATATGGAAGACGTACTTGCGCCGACGTACCCGCTTGATTTAGAGCAACTTTGTAAAGATCTCGGCGTAATGGAGGAACAGGAATGACGGTACTCGTTTGTGCACTTATATCGCTTGTACTGCTCTTTGCCGACCTTGTCATCAAGGGTTGGGCGGAAGCGGTCAACGTTTATCAGGCGGACTATTTTCTCGGATTTATCCGTTGGAATTTTGAAGAAAATCCCGGTATGGCATTCGGAATGCTCGCGAATAACCGCACGGGCATGATTGTCATCACGGCATTGACCGTCGTCATGATCATCGGACTTGTCGTTCTCTTCTTTACCGCGTTCAAACACAATAAACCCGCGCGAGTGGGGCTTGCGATCATCGAGGCGGGCGCGATCGGGAACTTGGTCGACAGACTCATTCTCGGTTACGTACGCGACATGGTAGACGTTTCGCCCATCGGATTTGGGGTTTGTAACTTTGCCGACTTCTACATAACGGGCGGCGCGGTTTTCTTGATCTTCGTCATCATGTTTATCGGAAAGGACGCCGTACTTCCCTTAAAAAAGAAGTGGCGGGACGCGGCAAAAGCGGAAGCGGAAGAGAAAGAAAGGGCAAAGGCAGCCAAAAAGCAATGAACAAACGGTATTTTACTGCTGAAAGCGAATGTTCCCGCGTAGACAATTTTCTTGCCGAACAGTTGGAAATGACTCGTTCTGCGGTCAAAAAACTCGCGGACGGCGGACTTGTTCGCATCAACGGGAAAACGGTAAAAGCGGGACAGTCCGTAAGGACGGGGGACGGCGTGGAAGTGGAAATACCGGAACCGCAACCGATTTGCGCCAAGGCGGAAAATATCCCCATTGATATCGTTTATCAAGACGAAGATCTTGCCGTCGTCAACAAAGCGCAAGGAATGACGGTGCACGCGGGCAACGGCAACGCGGACGGGACGCTCGTCAACGCGCTGTTGTATCATCTCGATTGTTTAAGCGGAATTAACGGCGCCATTCGTCCGGGGATCGTTCACCGCATCGATAAGGACACCTCGGGACTTCTCGTCGTTGCCAAAAACGACAAAGCGCACGTTTCCCTTTCCAAGCAAATTGCCGAAAAAACGTGTAAGCGGGAATATCTCGCCCTTTTAGAAGGAGTGGTAAAAGAAGAGAGCGGGCGCATCGTTACGGAGATCGGACGGAATCCTTCCGACCGTCTTCAAATGGCGGTACTTCCCGAAGGACGGGGCAAGATTGCCATTACCGATTTTTTTGTCGAGGAGCGGTTTGCGCGCAATACGCTCATGCGGTTTTCCCTTTGTACGGGACGCACGCATCAAATTCGCGTTCACGCAAAGCATATCGGGCACCCCGTGGTGGGGGATCCCGTATACGGATATAAAAAGCAGAGGTTTGAGTTGAACGGGCAATTACTCCATGCCTTTTCCCTCACTCTCACACACCCGACAACGGGCGAGGAAATGACGTTTTCGGCGCCGCTTCCCGCCTACTTTGAACGAATTTTACAAATCGTAAGGAGGGAAGTATGATTACGATTATGGAAAAAGAAGGAATCGACCGCGCCATTGCACGGATCGCTTCCGAGGCGGTTGAACACAACGACGGGGTGCAAGATCTCGTCATCATCGGCATTCGCACGCGCGGGGTAATCGTCGCACGCAGGTTGCAAGAGGCGATTGCAAAACAGGAAGGGGTGCTCCTTCCCGTCGGGATCTTGGACATTGCATTGCAACGGGACGATCTTTTGTCGGGAACTTGTCGCGCCGTGTTTAAGGGAAGCGAGATCGACTTTGACGTCAACGGGAAAAACGTGATATTGTGCGACGACGTCATGTACACGGGGCGGACGATTCGCGCGGCGATTTCGGCGCTCAACGGAATGGGACGGGCAAAGAATATCCGTCTTTATACGCTCGTCGATAGGGGGCATCGCGAACTTCCCTTCCGTGCGGACGGAACGGGGAAAAACGTCCCCACGTCCTCGCGCGAAAAAATCGTCGTTCATTTCAAAGAAACGGACGGAAAGGAAGGCGTTTACCTTCTTAAAGAAAACGAAACGTTATAAAGGAGATATTTTATGGCTAAAAAACAACGTTCGGAAGGCGCGGCAAAGAACAGTCTTGTCCGCATTTGTTGTTACGTGGCGCTTATTTTGGCGGCAGTTTTGATTTTGGTGTACAACGTGCTCCCGCTCATCGGCGTCAATATCGGAGGAAAAGTTATCGGCGCACTTTCTCTCGTCAAAGACATTGCGCTTTTGCTCGGCATCGGGTTTGGCGCGTATGCGTTTGCCGCTTCGCACGGAAAGGCGGCGAAGATCGTCTTTTGGATTGCGCTCGTCGTTTACGTCGCAAGCGCAATTTGCGGATTGTTCTAAAGTTGAAAAGAGAGGAAAACGGCGGAAACGCCGTTTTTTTCTTTACAAAAAAGAGAAAAGACATTATAATAAAGTCATGTTGAAAATTAGCGCAGTGAGAAAAAAATCTTCCGCGGCGAGCGCGGGGATCAAAGCAGGGGACGAAATCGTTCGTATCGACGGAAAACCCGCCGTCGACGAGTTGGATTTTTTATTCCGCGAAGGGGAAGAGGTCGAACTTGAAATTTTAGAAAAAGGGACGTTTCGCGTTTGCACGGACGAGTTGTCCGTCAAGTCGGAAAACGACGTGCGCACCTGCCACAATCATTGCGTTTTTTGTTTCGTCGACCAAATGCCGTACGGCATGCGTGAAAGCCTTTACGTCAAAGACGACGACTATACAATGAGTTTTGAATGCGGAAATTTTGTAACGCTTACCAACCTTTC
This sequence comes from Clostridia bacterium, assembly GCA_017621735.1. GTDB lineage: Bacteria > Bacillota > Clostridia > Christensenellales > Borkfalkiaceae > Gallimonas. Next base: position 35,407 of record JAGASM010000006.1, read on the forward strand.
CGATGAAGAACTCGACCGCATTATTCGCTTAAATCTTTCTCCGCTGTACGTTTCCGTGCATACCATGACGCCGGAATTGCGGTGCGAATTGCTCCGCAACCGCTTTGCAGGTAAAATCGTAGAGCAAATCGAACGGCTTACGTCGGCGGGAATTACCCTCCATTGCCAAGCGGTGATCGTGCCGGGACAAAACGACGGGGAAGACTTAAAACGGACGGCGAGAAAACTTTTTTCCTATTATCCCCAAGTGCAAGATTTGGCAGTTGTTCCCACGGGGCTCACCAAGTATCGCGAAGGTCTTACGCCGATATCGGACGTCGACGGAGAATACAGCGCGTCCCTTTTGGACGAGATAGATCGGTTAAACGGGGAGTTTGGCGTAAACTTCGTGCTCCCTGCCGACGAATACTTTATCAAAGCGAAACGGCAATTCCCGCCCGTCGAATTTTACGGTGATTTTTCGCAAATCGAAAACGGGATCGGCATGACGAGCAAATTGCTTTCGGAGTTTGAAAATGCGGCGCGTCCCGCCCGTCGTAAAAAACCTACGCGCGTTTTGTGCGTATGCGGTATGAGCGCGTCGGGCGTCGTTGAATCGCTTTGCAAAAAGGCGAACGACCTTGTGGAAAATTTACAGGCGAGCGCCTTCCCCGTAATAAACACCTTTTTTGGGGAAACGGTTACTTGTACGGGGCTTTTGACGGGACAGGACATTTTCGCCGCGCTTTCTCGCGCGCGCGGAACGTACGACGAGGTGCTCATTCCGTCGGATACGTTAAAATCGTTTGAGGACGTGTTCCTTTGCGGAATGACATTGAAAGAATTAAAAAAGAAATTACGTTTTAAGAAAATCCGCGTCAATGCGGACGGAGGGGAGGGGCTTTTCCGCCTCCTTTCCCGCGGAAAATAAGGAGGCAATATGGCAAATCCTTTGGTTGCGATCGTAGGTCGCCCCAACGTGGGCAAGAGTACCTTTTTCAATAAGGTCGCAGGGAGAAAAATATCTATTACGGAAGATCGGCCGGGCGTTACGCGCGACCGTATCTACGTGGATTGCGAATGGCGCGGAAAGCCGTTTACGCTCGTCGATACGGGCGGAATCGAACTGAAAAGCGAGGACACGATGTGGATTCACATCGCCCGTCAAGCGGAGGTTGCCATCGAAACGGCGGACGTCATTTTATTTTTTACGGACGGAATGGAAGGGCTTACCACGTCCGATTACGACGTGGCGGACAAACTTCGCCGTTGTAAAAAACCCGTCGTCTTAGTCGTCAATAAAATCGACGATTATTCTCCCGACAAACTGTTTGAGTTTTATTCGCTCGGCTTGGGCGAGCCTTACGCCGTATCATCCGAACATTCTCAAGGAATCGGCGACGTCTTGGACGAGGCGGTTTCTTATTTTGAGAAAGGGGAAACGGAAGAAGTCGAGTCGTTGAAAATTGCCGTTGTCGGAAAGCCGAACGCGGGCAAATCCTCTCTTGTCAATAAGTTGCTCGGGGAAGATCGGAGCATTGTAACGAATATTGCGGGAACGACGCGGGACGCCATCGATACGACGTTTGACCGCAACGGAAAAAAGTACACCATTATCGACACGGCGGGCATTCGCCGTAAACGGTCGGTAGAAGACGACGTGGAATACTATTCCGTGCTTCGTGCATTCGACGCGGTGCGCCGTGCGGACGTCTGTATGCTCGTCGTCGATTGCAACGAGGGATTGACGGAGCAAGACGTCAAAATTATCGGTTACGTTCACGAACAGGGAAAACCTTCCCTTATCGTCATGAATAAGTGGGACGTCATCGAAAAGGATACGCATACCATTCTCCGCTTTGAGGAAAAACTCAAACAGGATTTGAAATTTATGGATTACTATAAGTCCGTCTACATCTCGGCAAAAACGGGACAACGCACGGAAAAGTTGCTTTCGCTCGCCGAAGAGGTGTACGCGCATGCAAACTTCCGCGTCCCGACGGGCGCGCTCAACGACTTGTTGATGGACGCAATGCGCATTAGCGAACCGCCGTCTTATCTCGGTCGCCGTATGAAAATGTATTACGCTTCGCAAGTTGCGGTATGTCCGCCGATGTTCGTCTTGTTCGTCAACGACGACAGACTGTTGCACTTCTCCTATCAACGGTATTTGGAAAACGTCATTCGGGACGCGTACGACTTTACGGGGACTCCGATTCGCATTCAGGTACGCAACAAAAAGGAAGATCAATGAAAGAATTGTACGTTTCAAACAGTTGGTATTGGTTTGTCCTTTGCGCCGTCGTATGCTATTTGATCGGGTGTTTTAACTTTGCTATCATCATCGCCCGTCGGCGGAATCAAGACGTCCGAAAAATCGGAAGCGGCAACCCCGGCACAATGAACATCAGCCGCGAATTTGGGTTAAAAGTAGGGCTTGCGAACTTTTTGCTTGATGCATTGAAAGGGGGGATCCCCGCCGTCGTCAGTTATTTTTGTTTCCGCGGATTCGTGTTCGCGGGGACGGAAATCGCCGTGTCCGACTTTACGCGGTATCTGTGCGGAGTGTTTGTCATCATCGGACATATTTATCCCGTTACGATGCGCTTTCACGGCGGAAAGGGAATTGCCTCTACGCTCGGACTCTTTTGGTTGAGTTTAGGGTGTGAAGATCCGTGGTATTTGCTCATCGGCTTTGGGGGACTTCTTCTCGTCGTGGCGTATATCGCTTTTACCGAGTGGGGCTCTATGGGCTCGCTTCTTGGGGTAAGCGGATTTAGCATTTGGCAAGCGGTTATTTTCTTTTTCCGTTACGAAGGCGTTTTGCAAAACGGGTACGTCATTTGCTTGTTCGTACTCTTGCTTGCATTGAACTTTCTCACGTGGTTTGCGCATCGGAAAAACCTTGTTCGGTTATTTGCGGGGGAAGAACACCGCACGTCCGTCAAAAAACTTTCCAAAGGCAAACGCGGAAAAGAAAACATGTAACGTAAGTAATAAACGGCACGCTGTAAGCGTGCCGTTTTACGTTGTATATTTGTTTGTGTCGTTACTCCTGTGGCATTTCGCCCGTTTGGAAGTAAGCGTCGAGAAGGCGTTCTAAATCGCCCTCTTGAACGGAGCCGAGGCGGCGATAAAGGATGGTTCCTTCCTCATCTACAATAACGGTAACGGGCCAAACGTTTCCGCCTTGCAGTTGTGCGTACAAATCGACTTCCGCCGTATCTTGCAAGAAGTAGGCAGGGGTTCCGCCCCATTCTTTAATTTCGTAAATGTACGAATAGACGTCCTCTACAACGCCTTTGCCGTGAATGATGGCGACGTCAACTTGATCTTGATAGTCGCTTGCAACCTTTAAGAAGTGGGGAATTTCTCCCACGCACGGGGTGCAGTAGGTCGTCCAGAAGTTGAGGATTACCACCTTTCCTTCGCCTTGCGAAAGGGAATACGTGCCCGTCGTTCCGTCCTCGTTGTAGACGGAGAGGGTAAAGTCGGGACAAAGATTGCCCACCTCGTGCCCAATTCCGTCCGTACCCGGCGGGGGAGTGGGGGCAGGCTCTTCGTGAATAAAGTTATAATACACGAGCGCCGAAATTAGAACGATGAGCGCAACGCCCCAAGCGGCGAGGGAGATCCACTTAATTTTCCGCGCTCTTTTGCTTGCGGATGGGGTGGAAACGGGAACTTCCGCAACCGCGTCAACCGCTTGTCCTGTTGCATTTTCTTGCTCGGTAGGTTGTGCGGAACCCTCGTTCGGTTGCGCGCCTTCCGCGCTCGATTTCAGAAATGCGCCGAGGGGACGGGGAGGCTCTACGGGTGCGGGAATTTCTTCCGCGTTTGGATGCACGAACAGTTTGCTTCCCTTCCAAGAGATCGCCTTTGCGGGGCAAACGTCGATACATTCCCCGCATTGAACGCATTCGTGATCGCCGACGCGCTTGATATCCAACTTACAGTGCGCGACGCAAAGACCGCAGTCGGTACACTTGTTTTTGTCTAATTTAATGCCGAGCAGGGAGATCTTCGAGAAAAATCCGTAGATCGCGCCGAGCGGACAAAGGAAACGGCAAAACGCGCGGAAGATAAATACGCTCGCGACCAAAATAGCGATCATGAGGGAGAACTTCCACGTAAACAAACTGCCGAGCATCGGTAAATATGCCTCGTTGCTTGGATTGCTCAAAAGCCCGATTGCGCCGAGGAGCGTTCCCGACGGGCAGATATATTTACAGAATGCGGGGAGGGGCAATGCACCCGCCGCATACGTAAGGGGCAATGCGACGACGAATACGACCAAAACGACGTATTTTAAGTAAGAAAGAACGCGCGTTGCCTTACTCTTTTTCAATTTCGGCGTTTTAATTTTATAGACGAGTTCTTGAATGAGTCCAAACGGGCAAAGAAATCCGCAAATCGTCCGTCCCAAAATAAGCCCGAACAAAATGATAATGCCAAAGATATAGAAGGGCAACCGCGTGCCCGATTGTGCCAATGCGTTTTGCAATGCGCCCAAGGGGCAAGAGCCGATCGCGCCGGGACAAGAATAACAGTTCAGTCCCGGAACGCACATGTTTTTCGAACCGCCCGTGTAAATCTTCCCCGTCTTAAACCCTTTCAGGTTGGCGTTCGTCAAAAGTGCTGCATAAAGTTGAATGATTCTGCGCTTCGTCGGTTTATGACGCTTGAACCAATCTCCGATTTTTTTGAAAAACTTCTTCATATTACCCCAACCCGATACATTCCGTACAAATATTGATTGCCTTGACGAGAACGTCGTGCATTCCGCCGTTTGCAATTCCGATGCCGACGAACGCCGCGCCGACAGCAAACAGCACCGCGCGGACGACGTTGACCGTCAAATCGGAAGAAAGGACGCTCAAAAGAGGGCGTTGTTTCGCGACGTAAGGAGCGGCTGCGCGATTGCCCATTGCAATGAGTTTTTTTACGTGTTCCGTTTCTCGCTTAACGCTCATGCCTTCGAATACGATTGCGGCAAGGCATACGGCGACGGAGGCGACTACCCAAGGCAGTACGTGAAGGAGCATTTGTTTGACTTCTTTCGTTACGTCTTCCGCGGGGAAGTTTTTTCCGTTTAACAAATAAATCAGACTAAACGTCAGCGCGATCGCACACACGGCAAGGCAAATCCCCCAAGCGATTTTACGGGAAAGCCGTTCTTTTTGAATTGCCTTTTTAGGTAAAAACGTAGATTCGCTCATTTGTACGTCGACGTGCGTAGAAAGGCGGGCGAGTGTTTTTTTTGCGTCCCGTTCCGCTTTCAACGGTTGTTTTTGGGGAGGAAAAACGAAAAAGAGCACGCCGCCTGCCACGACCGCCGCCACGAAAAGCCATACGGGAATTGCAATTTGAGCAAATTTTTCCGCAATGATCTCGGGCGTATAGATGGACGTCGCGCCTGCGTTCGTTGCCGTTTGATAGATATTTGCCGCCTGCACGATAAATAAAATTCCGATTACCGCCGTAAACAGGGCGAGAAAGACGGAATAGATCAAGCGGACGAGGTTTTTTCGTTCTTGCGTCATGAAGATCCTCCATTGTAAGCATCGCTTACAATCTTTGTATAATTATACAATAAGGTAAGGGACAAGTCAAGTAAAAAGCAATTTTTTGTTTGTTTGAACTGCATGGGCTTGACACCGTTTGAAAAAAAGGGTATGCTATAATGGATAAAATTATACGGAAGAAATGTCATGGATCAAACGGTTTATAGCGCTTACGTTCAAATCTTACGGGAAGAATTACTCCCTGCAATGGGATGTACGGAGCCGATCTCCCTTGCTTATTGCGCGGCGCTTGCGCGAAAAACACTCGATGAAACGCCTTGTCGCGTACAAATTTCCGTAAGTGGGAACATCTTAAAAAACGTAAAGAGCGTCGTTGTTCCGCATACGGGCGGGTTGCGCGGCGTAGAAGCGGCGGCAGCGGCGGGAATCGTCGCGGGGGACGCAGACTTAAAACTTGAAGTGCTTTCCAAGGTAACGGAAGCGCAGTTTTCAAAGATGCGCGACTTTTTGAAGGAAGCGGAAATTACGGTAGAACAGTCCGATTCCGGATGCGTGTTCGATATCGGCGTTTGCCTTACGGGTGATCGGCATACCGCGTCGGTGCGCATCACGGGGCATCATACCAACGTCGTCTTGATCGAGCGGGACGGGGGAATTCTCTTTTCGCAAAAGGAACGGGAAGAAAACTCGGAAGGGGGTGCAAACCGTAACCTTCTTAACGTATCCGATATCATTGCGTTTGCGGACGCGGTAGACTTAAAGGACGTCGAAGAGGTCATTAAGCGGCAAATTGAATATAATACGGCGATCGCGGAAGAGGGACTGCAAAAGGATTACGGCGCGCGCGTAGGGAAGGTGCTTCTTTCCGCATACGGGAAGGACGTGCACAATCTTGCGCGGGCGACGGCGGCAGCAGGCTCGGATGCGCGCATGAATGGATGCGGGCTTCCCGTCGTTATCGTTTCGGGGAGCGGAAATCAAGGCATGACCGCGTCTCTTCCCGTCATCGTCTATGCAAAGCATTTGGGAAGTTCCAAAGAACTTTTATACCGCGCGCTCGTTCTTTCCAACTTGATTACCGTGCACTTAAAGTCGGGAATCGGTCGCCTTTCCGCCTATTGCGGTGCGGTGAGCGCGGGATGCGGTGCGGGTGCGGGCGTGTGTTACTTGCACGGCGGAAAATTTGACGAAATTGCACATACCGTCGTCAATGCGCTTGCCATTGATTCGGGCATGATTTGCGACGGCGCGAAATCGTCGTGCGCGGCGAAAATTGCGTCGGCGGTGGATGCGGGGCTTCTCGGGTTTGAAATGTACCGAAACGGCAGTCAGTTTTACGGCGGGGACGGAATTTTGGAAAAGGGCGTTGAGAATACCATTCATAACGTCGGCGATTTGGCGCGGATCGGCATGCGGGAAACGGATGAGGAGATCATTCGCCTCATGTTAAAAAATGCGAATCAAAAATAAAACGGACGGGGAGGATTCCCCGTCTTTTTTTTGCATAAAACGGAAAAGGTTTCCCAAAATAATCGTAAGATATGGGAAGTCAAACGATATATTTTCAAAAAAAGCCGAAAATCGTCGCGGTCAGTACGGTTGCGGGGCAAAAAGAATGCGCGGGGATTATCGGTCGATACGTAGAAAATGCGCTATCGGACGATATGTTCGGGGAATCGACGTACGAGAAGGCGGAATGCAAAATGCTTTCTTACGTCATCGACGGGGCGATTTCAAACGCAAAGTTAAAGCGGGAACAAATCGATATGCTTGTTTCGGGCGATTTGCTCAATCAGATTATTTCCGCGTCCTTTGCCGCGCGCGATTTCTCCATTCCCTTCCTCGGCGTGTACGGGGCATGTTCGACAATGGCAGAAAGCATTGCCATTGCCTCCGCACTCGTGGACGGCGGTTACTGTAAACGCGTCGTCGCGGCGACGGGCAGTCATTTCGCGAGCGCGGAACGGCAATACCGTTATCCGCTCGAACTCGGGTGTACGCGCCCTCCGCAAAGCCAGTGGACGGTAACGGGCGCGGGAGCGTGCCTGATTGCAAAGGAGGGGGACGGGATCGAAGTGCCGTGCGCGACGTTCGGCAAAGTGGTTGATTTCGGTATCTCCGACGTCAATAATATGGGCGCGGCGATGGCGCCCGCGGCGGCGGATACCATTTTGGCGCATTTTCGTGCGACGGGGGAGAATGCGTCCGATTACGACTTGATTGTAACGGGAGATTTGGGTGCGCTTGGAAGTCGAATTCTAAAAGATTTAACGTGGGAAAAGGGACTTGATATTTCTTCAAACCACGTTGACTGCGGGGAGATCATCTACAAGGTAATCGAAGACGAATTTCAAGGGGGAAGCGGCGCGGGCTGTTCCGCCGTCGTCCTCAACTCCTATCTTCATGCAAAGATGATGACGGGGGGACTTCGGAAAATTTTATTCGTTGCGACGGGTGCGTTGCTTTCCACCGTTTCCGCGGGGCAGGGGGAGAGCATTCCTTGCATCGCGCATGCCGTCGTCTTAAAGAGGGGGTAACGATGGAATATTTGGAAATTTTATTTGCGTTCGCAAAGGCGTTTCTCGTCGGCGGCTTGATATGCGCAGTTGCGCAAGTGGTCATCAATTTTACCGATTTGACTGCGGGGAAGATTCTCGTAACGTTTATGCTTGTCGGCGTTGTTTTAACGGCGCTCGGTCTGTATCAACCGCTTGTGGAATGGGCGGGCGCAGGGGCGACCGTCCCGATTTCCGGATTTGGATATTTGCTTGCAAACGGCGCGATGAAAGGGGCGCAGGTAGGACTTTTTCAGGCGCTTACGGGCGCGCTTTCCGCGGCGAGCGCGGGTGTTTCGGCGGCGATCGTCTTTTCGTTTTTGATGTCGCTTATCTTCAAATCGCATACCAAATATAATTAAGTGGAAAAAAAATTGACGTACGGGTTCGTTTTTTCTTGCAATTTACAAAAAACGAATATTGTCGGCGCGCCGTGCATACAATAGGGCGTGAATAGGCGGAATGGCAAAAATAAACGGCGCAGACGCGTTGCGTGGGCATTTGTTTCTTTTTTATGTATTGCGCTCGTCGTGTACGTGCAATGGAACGTTACGACCGTGTTAAAATCGATTGCCGAAGCGACGATGCGGTCGATTACGACCGTCGCCGTAAACGATGCGATTTATTATACGCTCTCCGACCGCATCCGTTACGAAGATCTTGTTACCGTTACAAAGGACGATGAGGGGGAGATCGTCGCCATTACGTCGAACGCCTTTCAAATCAACCGAATCGCGCGGGATACCGCGTACATGTCCCAGCAAAATTTGAAGAGTATGAGCGAAGACGGAATCGAAGTGCCGCTCGGCGCGTTTACGGGCGTAGAGGCTTGGGCGGGGTTCGGTCCGAAAGTCAACATTAAAATTATACCCATTTCCAACGTGGAATGTCGGTTTGTTTCCGAGTTTGAGGCTGCGGGGATCAATCAAACAAAACACTCCGTCTATTTGGAAATCGTCGCCGATATTTCCATTATTTTACCTTCGGAAACGAGCAATTTTGCCTCTTTGACGGAGGTTTTAATTTGTGAAAGCGTGCTTGTCGGCAAGGTTCCGAGTACCTATTTGCAGACGGATATTTTCGGTGGAGGATACGATTTGATTCCCCGAAACTAATAAAGCGCCGCGCGCCCAAATGGGCGCGCGGCGCTTTATTTTATACAAAATTTTTCAAAATAGACAAGATTTTAGGCGTTCCGTTTTCGACGGAGCACTCTTGTAGGTTGGCGCGTACCGTTTCGTCGTGCAGCGCTGCAATTACCGCTCGGCGAAGGGAGTCCGCCGTCAAATTGTCCTCTCGCAAAATACGGCAAAGCCCTTTCCGTTGAAAATAGAGGGCGTTGAGCAGTTGATCTCCGCGCGAACTCTTTTCAAGGGGGACGAATACAGCCGACTTTTTCAGGGCGAGCAGTTCAAATACGGTATTACTTCCCGCCCGAGCGAGGATAACGTCCGCCGCCGCATATGCGCTTGCCATATCTCCTTCAAACTCCCGTTGGACGTACCCGCAAAATGCGTCCGACGAAAGGTTTCCCTTTCCGCAAAGATGCAATACGTTCCATTCTTTTAAGAGCCTTGGAAGGGCAGAGCGGAGGGCGGCGTTAATCGCGCGGCTCCCCGAGCCTCCCCCCAACACGAGAAGAACGGGCTTCTCATCTGAAAAAGAATATTTTTTGCGCGCCCTTATGCGGTCGCCTTGGAACAATTCTTTCCGAATCGGAGAGGACACGTGGATCCCGTTTGAAAAGAGAGATGCCGTTTCGGGAAAAGAGGTCAAGACGCATTTACATCGTTTGGCGATCATACGGGTACAAAGCCCCGGGGTGTAGTCGCTTTCATGCGTTATGAGGGGCACGTTTGCTTTTTTAGCCGCCCATGCAACGGGAAAACTTGCATATCCGCCCTTGCTGAATATGAGGTCGGGCTTTTCCCGAAGCAATAGATCTTGCGCAAGAGAAACGGCTTTTTTAAGGCGGAACGGAATGGCAAGGTTTTTCGCCGTAACTTTGCGGATGAGTTTGGGGCAGTCGATGCGAAAGAAGGGATATCCGTACTTTTTCACCAACTGTTCTTCGATTCCGCCCGTTCCTACGTAAGCAATTTTGTGCGAGTATTTCAGTTCGTTCATAACGGCAAGGTTTGGAACGACGTGTCCCGCACTTCCCCCGCCCGTGAAGAGAATATATTTCATGATAACAGTATATTCTCTTTGTGGATTTTTATTGATAAACGGTGCAACAAGAGAATTAAGCCATTAAAAGAGCGTGTGAGGGGAAGGCGGTTGCCCGCGCCTTATTTATTATGACGAACGGGTTATGCGTAATTCTTGGTTGCTTGATCGAGTGCGTCTTTCACGCGGTCGACGGGTGTTTGCGGGAACGGTATTGCACGGCTCAACGAACGGGTTATGCGTAATTCTTGGTTGCTTGATCGAGCGCGTCTTTCACGCGGTCGACGAGCGTTTGCGGGAAAGTATTGTATGGCTCAACGAACGGGTTATGTGTAATTCTTGGTTGCTTGATCGAGCGCGTCTTTCACGCGGTCGACGAGCGTTTGCGGAGAAAGGACTTTTAACCCGCCGCCCATAGAAAGAATTTTTCCGACGAGTGATTCGTCGTCCGGAAGAGTAACGTCCGCTTGGCATATGCCGTTTTTATGAATGATATTTTCAATGCCCAGCCATTCTTCCGCAAAAGGGAGGGCGGAAGGGGAAATTTCAAACCGCGCTTCGATCGTATCCGTTTCGTCGTGCCAAAAGCGAAGAGGAACGTCGTCCTTTTTGAAGGGAATTCGTTCAAACGTTTCTCCCGTCTGTATAATCGAGCGGATGCGTCCGAGTTTGAAAAGGCGGAACGCTTCCCGTTGCATGCAGTATGCATATACGTACCAAACGTTTTGTTTGTACACGAGAAGGTGCGGTTTAATTTTACGTTGCGAATGTTCTCCCTCGCGCGAAACGTAGTCGATAAAGAGCGTTTGCTTTTCGTCGATGGCGTTGTCTACGAGGGAAAGTTTGTCGGAAAACTTGTGCGTATCCCCCCAAGAACCGCTATCGACGAGAATGTTTCCGGAAATACTCAAATCTTTTTTATTCTCTTTCCGTTGCGCGGAAATTTTTTCAATGGCGGAAAGAAGCGCGTCGTCCGGCTTTTGTTCTTGCATCGCAAGCATGGCGCCAAGCGCTTCGTCGTATTCGCTGGCCGTCAAAAATCCCGTGGGAAGTTTGAAGGAGTCCGGGATAGAAATCCCACCGTGCTGTCCGCGCGTAACGTCGATCGGGATTCCGGAAATGGTAATGTCGTCCACGTATCGGTATACGGTGCGGACGGAAATGTCGTACTTTTTCGCGAAATACCGCGCGCTCACTCTTCGACGGGAAAGAAGGGTGAACAAAATTCCAAAAATAACTTCCGTTTTCATAAAAAACCTCCGATTTTGCAAAAATATTTTAACAAATATGACAGCAGTTGTCAAGTATCATTTGCTATAATCTTTTCAAATAGGAGGAAAGGGAAATGAAATACAGCATTTACGAAGAAAAAGTATTGCAGTTTTGCCAACAAAAACAGAGAAAAATGGATCGGGAACTTGTCATGGTGCTTGCGCGCCCGCGTACGGCGGAAGAAATGATGGAGAAACTCTCTTCTCTTCGCCCTTTGCAAAAAAGAGAACGGGTTTTTGCATAAAATGCGCTTTCTTGTTCAGGTGAAAAAGATAAAATATTTTGAGTAAAACACTTGACAACGGGGGGGGGTAATATAATAGAGAAAAAAATGAAAATGCACTTTCTTGTTCAGGTGAAAAACATAAAATATTTTGAGTAAAACACTTGACAACGGGGGGGGGTAATATAATAGAGAAAAAATGAAGAGGTGAATGATGAAAAAAGCCATTCAAATTGTAACGACGGCACTCGCTGCGGTCAGCGTTTTTGCTATTACCGCATGCGGTTATGAAGAGGTCGGGTACGACGATTATATCAAAGAAGCAATCGTGATGCAATCGAACGACGGACTTTATATGACGGGTGAGGTAACCTTGTTCGTTCATCCGAATAACGCCGATTGTTCCGCCGATGATCTTTCGTTTCGATTGAGCGGGGCGTCTGCAACGTTTGCGGAAAGTTTCGGTGCGGAATCATACGTTGCAAGTAAAATTGCGTGCCAAGCGTGGGAATTGACGCAAAAAGAAAATTACCGCTACTGCGTTGGCGGAAACGGGTTGAAAGTCTATACAAACGGCACGGATGAAAATTATTACTACGTCTTTGACGAGGACGGCTACTTAAAGGAATGGAAGAACGGGGGAGAATTTATTAAGGTGAAGTGGAATAAATAAGAAACAAAAGATCTGCCGTCAGCGGGCGGCAGTTTTTTTTTTGCGGAAAAGCACGGAAAATTGTTCAATCTAAATTGCAAAGCGTTGACAAAAAGTGGGTGTGGCGTTATAATAGTGTTATGTTCAGTCAACGGAAGAACAACTTAAGTTACGTCTATGCGTATTCCCGTATCGGCAATACGGTTTTTTGCGCGTAACCGAAGTTTTTAAGACGGCTTGCGCGGGGCGCAAGCTATTTTTCTATCACAGGAGGAAGGTATGGCAAACGTAATGGATACCCTGCGTGCGCGCGGGTTTGTAAAACAAACGGTTTACGAAGAGGAATTGTACGAAAAACTCGGCAAAGAAAGCGTGCCGTTTTATATTGGGTTCGATCCCACGGCGGACAGTTTGCACGTGGGGCATTTTATGCAACTGATTGCAATGAAACACATGCAAGATGCGGGGCACAAGCCGATTATTCTCATCGGCGGCGGGACGGCGATGATCGGCGATCCTTCGGGCAGAACGGATATGCGTTCGATGATGACGAAAGAAACGATTTCCTATCACGTTGAGTGTTTCAAAAAACAAATGAGCAAGTTTATCTCCTTTGAGGGGGAAAACGGTGCAATTATCGTCAATAATGCCGACTGGCTCTTAAACTTAAACTATATCGATTTCCTTCGCGACATCGGCGTTCATTTTTCTGTCAATAAAATGCTGACGGCGGAATGTTTCCGTTCGCGTATGGAACGCGGTCTTTCCTTCCTTGAATTCAACTACATGCTCATGCAGGCGTACGATTTCCTCGTCTTGCATCAAAAGTACAACTGCTCGCTTGAACTCGGTGGGGACGATCAATGGAGCAACATTCTTGCGGGTGCCGATCTCATTCGCAGAAAGGAACAAAAGCCCGCGTTTGCAATGACGTTTACCCTTCTCACGACTTCCGAAGGGAAGAAAATGGGTAAAACGCAAAAGGGTGCGGTGTGGCTTGACGAAAATAAGACGCCTCCTTACGAGTTTTATCAATATTGGCGGAACACGGCGGATGCAGACGTGGAAAAATGCTTAAAACTTCTTACGTTTGTTCCTTTGGAAGAAATTTATGCGCTTTGCGAATTCAAGGACGAACGCATCAACCGCGCCAAGGAAGTGCTTGCATTCGAACTTACCAAGATGGTACATGGCGAAGAAGCGGCGGTTTCCGCACAAAATCAAGCAAAAGCGGCGTTTGGCGGCGGCGGAGAAATGCCCGAAAAGGTCATTCCCGCGGATACGAAAACGGTCGTCGGAGCGCTCGTTGCGTGCGGAATTTGTAAGTCGAACGGGGAAGCGCGCAGACTGATCGAGCAGGGCGGCGTTTCCATCGGCGAAGAAAAGGTAACGGACGGCAACGCTCTGATTCCCGACGGAGAGTTTATTCTCCATAAAGGGAAAAAGGTACACGTAAAGGTCGTTCGCGCGTAATGGCTTATTACCAAAGCGTCGTCGGAACGTATTCCTGCGAGCGAATTGTAGAAAAATCCCGCTTTTTAACGTACGTTTCTCATACGGAAGGGGAAGACGCAGCGCGAGCGTTTTTGTCGGAGGTGCGCGCGAGCCATCCGCTTGCAACGCACGTTTGCTTTGCCTATATTTCCGATAAAATCGGAAACGAGCAACGGTTTTCCGACGACGGCGAACCGCAAGGGACGGCGGGCATGCCCATCTTAAACGTCCTCAAAGCACAAAAACTGTTTGAAACGACGGTGGCGGTCGTTCGCTATTTCGGCGGGATCAAGTTGGGCGCGGGAGGACTGACGCGCGCCTATTCATCTGCGGCGGCGGAGGGGCTTGACGGTGCGCAAAAGCGTGGGTACGAAACGTGCGTCGAGGCAAAAATTCGCGTAGATTATGCGCAAATCGACGCAATTTTGCGCTTTTTTGCGGGGGAAAGCGCGCAAGTGCTTTCGCAAGAATACGGCGAAAAAGCGGAGTACACGGTTGCGGTGAAAGAGGTGGAGTTCGACCTTTTTAGCGGAAATCTTGTAAACTATCTAAACGGAAAAGTATCGATTGAGGAGGGAGAGAAATATTTTTATCCCTTCCCCGTCGAACGGAAATAAGAGGTGCGTTATGAAAATAATCAAAAGAGAACAACTCAAACAAAAGCCCGCGCTCGACAATACGCTCGGGTTTGGAAAATATTTCACCGATTATATGTTCACGATGAAATACACGAAAGAAGCGGGCTGGCACGATGCAAAAATTCAACCGAACGAACCCGTGCAGTTTGACCTTGCAACGACAATATTTCATTACGCGCAAGGGATTTTTGAGGGGATGAAGGCGTTTTTGCAACCCGACGGCACGATTTCGGTATTCCGTCCCGAAGAAAACTGGGCGAGAATGAACCGTTCCGCCGATCGCATGTGCATTCCGCAATTTCCGACGGACGTCGTGCAAGAGGGACTTGACGAACTTTTGAAGTTGGAAAAGGATTGGATTCCCTCCGCGCCCGGTACCGCGCTCTATATCCGTCCGACCATCGTTGCAACGCGCGTCATGCTCGGCGTACACGCCTCGACGGAATATCTCTTCTTTATCATCCTTTCTCCCGTCGGCAGTTATTATGCGCACGGGTTAGAGCCGACGCGCCTTCTCGTAGAAGATTTCTACGTCCGTTCAAGCATCGGCGGAACGGGAGAGGCAAAGTGCCTCGGAAACTACGCCGCATCGATGAAGGCGGGCGAAGAGGCGGAAAAGAAGGGGTTTGACCAAGTACTTTGGTTGGACGCGCAAGAAAAGAAGTATATCGAGGAAGTGGGGAGCATGAACATGTTCTTCGTAATCGACGGGGAAGTGGTAACGCCTGCGCTCGTCGGATCGATTTTGCCCGGTATTACGAGAAAAAGTTGCATTCAAGTATTAAAGGACAAAGGGATTCCCGTCAGCGAACGCCGTATTTCCATTGACGAAGTAGTGGAAGCGGCGGAAAAAGGAACGTTGGAAGAGGCGTTCGGCACGGGAACGGCGGCGGTCATTTCGCCCGTTGGGCTCATTCAATACCGCGGAAAAGATTACGAAATTTGCGGCGGAAAGATGGGTAAAATCACGCAAATGCTTTACGAAACGATCACGGGGATTCAATACGGCAAAACTGCGGATCCTTACGGATGGAGAAAGATTGTAAAATAAGAAAAAGCCGTCCGATCGGACGGCTTTTTGAAAAAGGAATTTTTTGAAATCTCTTTACATAAAAGCCTTTTTAGTATATAATAAAAAGGAAGAAGGAGTGGGAATACGGACATGATCATCGGAAATTGGAAATACATCTTCAAAAATCTTTGGTTTGTTTTACCGTTTGCGCTGTTGCCTGCGGCGTTTTTTGCCTTTTCTTTCGACTACGAGGCGCTTGCGGTGCTCATGGAATCGTTAACTGCGGGAATTCCCGTCGTCGATTTTGTTCTTCTGTTCCGCGCATGGAGCATTATTCGCTTTGATTCATGGATCGGCGCGGTCGCGGGGATCGGCGTATATTTGAGTTGCGCGATTTTTATGACGGGAATGCTTTCGCTGGTGGAAAAGCATATGCGAATCGGGAAACGTACCTTAAACGGTGCGTTCTCGCAACTTTGGCATCATCTTTTTTCTTCGCTTGCAATCACCCTTTTGTTTCTCTTTCTCTATGAACTTTGGGCGGTCGTCCTCTCGGCGTTAATGTATGCGATCGGCAGTTTTATTACGGGAACGGCAGGGCTTGTCTTGTTGAGCGTCGTCGCGTTTATCGCTTGTACGTTTGTATTGCTTTATTGCATCAGTACCTTTTATTTGTGGTATCCGTGCGTACAGTTGACGGGATTCGGACCTTACGAGGCGCTGCGCTATTCTCACCAACTCGTCATCAACGTGCGCGTAAAACTTGTTTTTACGCTCTTTGTGTCCTTCCTTTTACTTACCGCGGGGTTGATCGCAATGGTCGTGCTTCTCTCGGAAATCGTCTTCCGCGTGGGGCTTTTCGTCTTGTTTGTCTTTGTTTTCCTCAGTTTTTGCATCCGTATGGAAACGCTTTACTTTGCAACCGACCGTTTGGAACGCGAGGACTTAAAACACAGTTATAAGGGGGTTCGTTTATGAGATTCAAAAACGCGTTTTCCGTATTGATCGATAACTACGGCAACGTATTCAAGTTGCTTTTGTACCGTTTGATTACGGGGGTCGTCTTTTTCAGTCTTGCTTACGTTATCGTCAGTTTGAACCTTCGCGGGATTGTAAACAGCGCTGAAACGGGAGAGGTTATTGCGCTTATTAAGGAGTTTTTATCTGCGCTTACCAGCGGGCAAACGGATTATTTGCAAGGGTTTAACGAGACGTTTATGTCCGCCGTAAAAAATTTCCTCATTATGTTGCAAGGACGGATCGGAACGATCGTATGGTCGGTTGTCGGGCTTGTTTTCATTTATATTTTAAGTCGGTTTTTTAACGGGCTTGGTGTATTTACGGTTGGAAGCGCCATTGACGATAGAATGCAAACGTATGCGCATACGAAATTTTCCTCTTCGTTCTTTATGGATTTCGGGCGTGCGGCGCTCTATCAGGTCGTTTACGTTCCGCTCGTATTCGTTTACGACGTATTGAGCATCTTGGCGTGTTGGTTTTTCTTCTTCTATGCGCTTTCGTTTTTGCCGCTTTTGATGTCGATCATCTTGGTCGTTACTTCGCTCGTATGTTTGCAAGCGGTAAAACTTTCTTTTGTGTCGGCTTGGATGCCCGCAATCGTAACGGATAAGCAAAGAGTTTTCCCCGCCATGAAGAAGAGTTTCCGCGCACTCCGCGGATTCTCCAAGCGGTTTGCAAGTTATCTTGTTACCATTTATTTGGTTATCATTGTAAACGTGATCGCGACGATCTGCACGCTTGGAAGCGGATTGCTTCTTTCCGTTCCGACGAGTTACGTATTCTTGCTTTGCTTGCAATACGTGCATTATAACGAAGACGAAGGGAAAAAGTATTTCCTTTCCTATCATAAAATTGCGGATAGCCACGATAAGCCGTCCGTACTTGGAGAATAATTGTAGGCTTCGGCATTAAGCCGAAACGTGTAAGGAGATCTTATGGGATATCAAAAAACGTACGAACAGTGGATGAACGACAAAAGATTAAACGAAGAGGGGAGAAGAGAACTCGCATGTATTTCTCTTGACGAAAAGGAGAAGGAGTACCGTTTCGGCGGCGAGTTGGAATTCGGTACGGCGGGCATGCGCGGGATTATCGGATACGGCGTGAATATGATGAACGTCTATACCGTTATGCGCGCAACGCAAGGACTTTCCGAGTACATTCTTACCCTTTCCAAGGAAGATCAACAAAAGGGCGTCGTCATTTCTTACGATACCCGTAGAAACAGTAAGCGGTTTGCTTTGGCTGCCGCGGGGGTGCTTGCAAAAAACGGAATTAAGGCTTATTTGTTTGATGAGGTGCATCCCGTTCCGATGCTTTCGTACGCGGTACGTTATCTTGGGACGATCGCGGGAATCATGATTACCGCGTCGCATAACCCGAAGGAATATAACGGATACAAAGTATACGGGGAAGACGGGGCGCAAATGTCCCCCGAGGCGACGGCGGAAGTCGTTTCGTACATCAATGCGATCACCGACTACCTCTCCGTTTCCGGCGATGAAAACAGCGACCTCATCTTGCCCGTTCCCTCCGAAGTGGACGAAACGTACGTAGAAGAACTTTCCCGTCTTACCCTTTCGGAAAAGGCGGTCAAAGAGTGCGGAAAAAATCTTAAACTCGTCTATACCCCCGTACATGGGTCGGGCTACGTGCCTGTCATGCGCATTTTGAAAAAACTCGGCATCAACGTAACGGTGGTGCAAGAACAGGTAAGCGAGGATACGGAATTTAGCACGGTTGCCGTTCCCAACCCCGAGTTTAAGGAAACGCTCTCCATGGGCATCGACCTTGCAAACAAGATCGACGCGGACGTCGTGTTCGGGACGGATCCCGATTCCGACCGTTTGGGCGTTGCAATCAAGGACGACAAGGGAGAATTTACCGCGCTTTCGGGAAATCAAGTGGGAATTTTGCTCCTCGACTATATTTTGACGCGCTTAAAAGAGGAGGGGGAACTTCCTCAAAATGCGGCGGTCGTTAAGTCGTTTGTTACGACGGGAATGGCAAAGGCGATTTGCGATGCGTTTGGCGTTGCGCTTTACGAAACGCCCGTCGGATTCAAATTCATCGGCGAAAAAATCAAGCAGTGGGAAGCAAACGGCGCGCATACGTACGTATTCGGGTTTGAAGAGTCGTGCGGGTACTTGCGCGGAACGCATGCGCGCGACAAGGATGCCGTCGTCGCATCCATGCTCTGTGCCGAAATGGTTTGTTACTATACCTATATCGGTAAAACGGTATACGGAAGATTGCAAGAAATTTATAAAGATTACGGGTACGTTCTTGATAAAAACGTATCGATTACGTATTCGGGACTGAATGCGATGAAGGAAATGAACGCCGTCGTCGACGGGTTGAAACGGGTATCCGTTTCCACCATCGGACCTTTCCGCGTAGAAGCGGTGCGCGACTATTCTTCGTCCATTCGCCGTTTATCCGACGGCACGGAAGAAACGCTCGACATTCCCAAATGCAACTGCGTGTATTACGAGCTTGCGGGCGGTTCGTTCGTTTGCGTCCGTCCTTCGGGAACGGAGCCGAAGTTAAAATTGTACTACTCCGTCAAGGCGTCGTCCGAAGAAGAGGCGAAAATCGCTTTGGAAGCGTGCAAAGTTGCCGTCGGCGAACTTTTGGAAAAAGTAAAAAATTAAGCAAAACGATAGCATAGAGGGTGCGGAAATTTTTTCCGCACCCTTTCTTTGTAGCCTTTAGCGGAAACGAACCACCACTTGAAGTGGTGGTATAAAAAAGCTTTGGCAAAAACCCCCTGTGTTATAAAAAGGTGGGGTTTCCGACCGCAAATAAAAAACACAGGAGGATTCGTCATGACGGTAGCCTTTAGCGAACCACCACTTGAAGCGGTGGTATAAAAAGCTTTGGCAAAAGGAATCCCCCTGTGTTATAATAAAGTAGTTTGCCGACCGCAACTAAAAAACGACAGGCGTATTATTTAGACGGATGTAAAAGAGAAAGAAAATTGAGCAAAGATTTGACATTATTTCATGGGTATTGTATAATAAAAAAGTTAACGAAAGGAGATTTGCTATGATTTATCTGAAAGATTTTAAGCAAGGAAAACTTCTTTACGAAGCGCTCGATTCCGACGTCCGACTTGGGATTTTGGAAGAACTTTTACGCGAAGGGGAACTCAACTTGGCGTATTTTGCGCGCAAATTTAACGTTTCTAACGGCGCGATCACGGCGCATATCAAAAAATTACACGAGGCGGGACTGATCGACATTACCACTTCATCTGGCATCCGCGGGACGCAAAAAATTTGCTGCCTTGCGACGGATAAAATTATCGTCGATTTCATGAAAACGCCACACACGGAAGGGCGCGTTGAGGCGGCGCATATCGATATCGGGCATTACGTCGGATACGACATTCACCCTACTTGCGGGCTCGTTACGAGGGAAAACATCATCGGTCGGTTTGACGATCCCGCGTGCTTTTCTTATCCCGAGCGCATCCGCGCGGGGCTTTTGTGGCTTTCTTGGGGGTACGTAGAGTACCTCGTTCCCAACTATTTGACGGACGATTCCGAACTTTTAGAATTGCAATTTTCTATGGAAATCGCTTCGGAAGCGCCTGGTTATTCCGCATATTATCCGAGCGATATTCACTTTTCCGTCAACGGACACACGCTCGGCTACTATACGAGCAAGGGGGAAAATAACGACCGAACGGGTACGTGCAACCCCTCTTGGTGGTTTGGGAATCTCGGACAGTACGGCAAAAAAATTCTCATCGTCGTCAACAACGAAGGTTCGTTTATCAGCGGGATGAAAGTGTCCGACGTCAAATTGAGCGATTTGGACCTTCAAGCGGGAAAACAAATTCTCTTCCGCATTTTCGTCCCGGAGGACGCGGTGCACCGCGGAGGCTTTTCCCTGTTTGGAAAGGGGTTTGGCGATTACGACGAGGGAATCGTCTGCAATTTTGTGAGAAGATAAGATGAAAGCGGGAATTTCTACGGCCTCACTTTTTTTAAGACAATTAAACGAAGATGCGATTTCCCTTCTTTCCGAGTGGAACGTTGCCTGCGCGGAAGTGTTTTTTACCACTTTTTCCGAATACGATCCAACTTTTTCAAAACTGCTCGCGCAAAGAAAGGGGAAGACGGAAGTTCACTCCGTCCACGTTTTGAATACGCAGTTCGAACCGCAACTTTACAACGCGCATCCCCGCGCGAAGGAAGACGCCTTTTTTTGGCTTGAAAAGGTGATGGAATCGGCGAACGTGCTGGGGGCAAAACATTATACCTTTCACGGAATTGCCCGCTTAAAGCGGACGTTTCGGGAAGATTTTGAACGGGTGGGAAAAGGAACGCAAGAAATATTTGAATTTTGCAAAAAGCGCGGCGTTACGCTGTGCTACGAAAACGTCGAATGGGCGTTTTACAACCGACCGGGGATTTTTCGCGAACTGCGCGCTCGATGCGAGGGCTTGAAGGGGGTTCTCGACGTCAAACAGGCGCGGATCACGGGGTATCCTTATCAAGAATATCTCAAAGAAATGGGGGAAGATCTTGCCCACGTACACGTCAGCGACGTGGACGAACGGGGAAAGATGTGCTTGCCCGGGGAGGGGACGTTTGATTTTGACGAACTCGTCGTCCGATTGAAGGACGTGGGGTTTGACGGTCCGCTTCTCATCGAGAACTATCAAACCGACTATCAATCGGTTGAAGAGATCAAAGCGTCGTACGAGTATCTGTCCGAACTGCTCTATAAGCATTCGGTATAAATAAATATCATCGGGGGATGAAATGTTACAAGTAAAAGATTTGGTCAAACGCTACAAAACGAAGGGGGAAACGGTATACGCCCTTAACGGCGTTTCCGTCAACTTTCCCGAACGCGGAATGGTGTTTCTGCTTGGAAAATCGGGGAGTGGAAAATCCACCTTGCTCAACGTATCGGGCGGGCTTGATTCGCCCGACGCGGGGGAAATTATCGTCAAAGGGAAGTCCTCGAAGGACTTTTCACAGGACGATTTCGACTCTTACCGCAACACATACGTTGGATTTATCTTTCAAGAATATAACATCTTGAACGAATTTACGGTTGCGGAAAACGTCGCGTTGGCACTTGAATTGCAGGGAAAACCGCGCGATCCGGAACTCATTGCCGATCTTTTGCGACAAGTCGATCTTGCAGGTCTTGGCGACCGCCGTCCCAACACCCTTTCGGGAGGGCAAAAACAGCGCGTCGCGATTGCACGCGCACTCGTAAAAAATCCGGAGATCATCATGGCGGACGAGCCGACGGGTGCGCTCGATTCGGCGACGGGAAAACAAGTATTCGATACGCTGAAAAAGTTGTCGAAAGAAAAACTCGTCGTCATCGTATCGCACGATCGCGAATTTGCGGAAGAATACGCCGACCGAATCATTGAACTTCGGGACGGGAACATCATTTCCGACGTAACCCGCGGGGAAGGAGAGGCAGTCGTTCGCAGTAATTTGACGGAAATTTCCGAAAAGAAACTCGGCGTTACGTGCGGAGCAACGCTTTCCGACGAGGAGATCGCTCGCGTTTGCGCGTTCCTCAAAAATGGAAAGGGCAGTTTTATCATTTCAAGCGACGTAGAAGACGTCGTCGAGGTAGAGCAAAAGGAAAGCGCGGGCTTTTGCCAAACGGTCGAAGCGCCCGCCCGTTCTTACACGAAGGACGAGAGTCAGTTTATCAAGTCGAAATTCCCCTTGCGCCATGCCGTGAAGATGGGCATTTCGGGGTTGAAGTTTAAGCCGCTTCGCTTGGTGTTTACCATGCTCCTTTCGACGATCGCGTTTATCGTGTTCGGCGTATTCTCTACGCTCATGACCTATTCGGAGGCAAAGGTGGGCGCGAAAACGTTGCAAACGTCCGATTACGGCGCGGCGGTTCTCACCAAAAACGCCATCTTCCACATGAAAAACGACGCGGGCAAGTATACGGTCAAGATGGCGACTTCCAAAAATGCGGGGGCACACTTCTCACCGACGGAAATCGACGTCATCAACAGAAATTATCCGACGATGGGCTTTATTCCCGCGTACGATTTTAACCAAACTCTTTCGTTTGCACAGGCGGCGCAATCGCGCGACGGAAGCACGAACGAGTTCTATAAGCAGAGCGATTTTTATTACGCAATGTCGTCGTTTACGGCGTTTGCGAGCGTGGAAGACATTCGCGGCAACGAAAACTTTACGCTCGTAGAGGGGAAATATCCCGAACGGAATAACGAGGCGCTCGTATCCAAAAAAGTGTTTGAAACGTTCCGTCAATTTGGCTATAACGTCGGGGCGGGCAACGTAAATATTGAAAATTACTCCGATTTGATCGGAAAGGAAATCCCTCTTCCCGTCCTCAATTCGACGGCGAAGATTCGCATTCAAGTGGTCGGAATTCTCGATACGCACGAGGAATTTCCTTCTTTTGAGGACTTAAAGACGCGTGAGGCGGGCAACGTCGATTTGGCGCACATTCAAAAGCGCGTAGAAAAATTGCGCGACGTGTTCAAGTATTCGATGGCGTCCCTTGCGTTTGTTCCCGAAGGGTTTTACGAATTATACGAGCAATTTGACGCGGACGTAGATAATTCGTTAGAAAACTTGTTAAATCGCTATCAAAGCATGCAGGGCGGTTGGTGGCGCGCGACGTTTGAAGGGACGAATTATACCGAAGACATCGAGTGGTACCATCAATATCTCTTTGCTCCGATTATGGAGGGGAGAACGGCGAAGTGCAACACTCTCATGAATAAGATCAACGACATCGTAGATGAAACGAACGATTTGGTGTACGTTGCGCCCTACGTCTTTGTCAACGATATCGGTATCAACAGTCAAATGCTCGATCAAATTTCCCTTATTTTGGGGATCGCGGCGAGCGTGCTTGCCGTATTTGCGGCGCTCCTTCTCTTCAACTTTATTTCGGCGAGCATCAATGCGAAGAAAAAGGATATCGGTATTTTGCGTGCGGTCGGCGCGCGCGGAATCGACGTGTTCAAAATCTTTATGGTTGAGGGGATCGCCGTTACGCTCATTTGTTTCATTCTCGGTTGTATCGGCAGTATGGCGGCGTGTGCGATCGTCAATAACGTGCTTACGGCAAAGGGAATTTTGGGATACCGATTCTTCCTCTTCGACTGGTTGAACGCGCTCATCGTACTTGGAATTTCCTTTGTTTCCGCGCTTGTCGCTACGCTCATTCCCGTCGTTTTGAACGTGCGCAAAAAGCCGGTTGAGGCAATTCGTTCCATCTAAAGAAAAATTTGCAAAATCAAGGCGAAAAAAATTGACAAGCGGCGATTGCTTTGTTATAATAAGTCGGTAAATAAGTGCTAAGGCGAAGGAGGGTAGTATTATGTCCACGATCCGTGTTGGTGAAAACGAAAACTTGGAAAGCGCATTGCGCCGTTTTAAGAGAAAGTGCTCGCGCGACGGCATCATCGGCGATCTCAGAAAGAAAGAGTTTTATGAAAAACCTTCCGTAAAAAAGAGAAAGAAGTCCGAAGCTGCCAGAAAAAGAAGCAAAAACTAACCAAAGAAATCCGTAACGCAAGTTGCGGATTTTTCTTTGCAAAAAAAGTCGAATGAGGTAGAAATATGGAACGCACGTTAAAGTCGCTTGCAAAAGAAGCAAAAATGCGCATGAAGCGCGGATTTTGGGCGGAATGTAGCGAACAGCTCGACAACGAGCGCAAAAAAGCGAAAGAATGCGGCATAAACGAAAGTAAAATGGAGCGCTATTTTACACAAAAAGTAACGACGCAAATTCGCGGAGAAAAGGCGGACGAGTTCTATTTGAAGGTGCGCGATCTGCTTCTTACCGAAGGGGAGGTGTCCGACGCGATCGGACGGCTCACGGACAAAGAATATTATTCGACGCTTTCTTATTCGGAAAAGCAACGTTACAGTTTAGACCTTTCCGAACGGTATTTGCGCGCGTTAGAACGGTTTAAGCGGGAGTATGAGTTTGAATACAAAAGCGCAGGGCGGGAATTGCACGGAAAATGATAAAAACGGGCAAATTCTATTGAAAAAAAGTTGCGTTTGCGGTATAATAATTGCAAACAAACATTAGGAATACGAATGCAAACTTTTCATTCAACAATCGAACGGTTTTCCCTCAACGACGAGCAAATTCTCCCCGTTCTCGAAACGGAAGGGGCTGTGCTCGTGCTGGCGGGGGCAGGGAGCGGAAAAACGCGCGTGCTTACTTCGCGCATCGCTTATTTGATCGAGGAGAAGGGGGTGTACCCCTCCTCCATTTTGTCCATCACGTTTACCAACAAAGCGGCGAAAGAAATGAAAGACCGTCTTTCTTCCATGACGGACGTAGAGGGAATGTGGGTGTGTACCATTCACTCCATGTGCGTAAAAATGCTCCGCATGTTTGCGGAAAAGAGGGGGCTTACCGAAAATTTTTCTATCTACTCCGAACAAGAACGCAGCGCGGTCATCAAACAGTCGTACAAAGAGTGTGAAGGATTAGAGGAAGAAGATGACTTAAAATCGGTTAAATGGCATATTTCCAACGCGAAGATGCTTGGGCTTACTCCCGAGGAGTACCGCAAAAAGTACGACTACGAGAAGAATATCGACCTTATTTGCAAGGTTTACGTAAAATACATTCTCCACTTAAAGCAAAACAACGCGCTTGACTTTGACGACCTTCTTTTGGAGGCGCGGGCGCTGCTTGCTGAAGACGAGGAAGCGCTCGAATATTTTGCGGGAAAATTCCGTTATATTCACGTCGACGAGTTTCAAGATACCAACGCCGTTCAATTTGATATTATCAAGATGCTTGCCTCAAAACACGGGAATTTGTTCGTGGTAGGGGACGACGATCAGTCTATTTACGGTTGGCGTGGCGCCAAAATTGAAAATATTTTGCATTTTGAACGCTCATACCCCAAGGCGAAAACGTATAAACTGCAACGCAACTACCGTTCGACGAAACATATTTTGGACCTTGCAAACGCGTCGATCGCGCACAACAAAATGCGCAAGGCAAAGGCGCTTTGGACGGAAAACGAAGAAGGGGATAAGCCCGTTTGGTTTGAAGCGGACGAAGAGGCGGGCGAAGCGCTTTACTGCGCGAGAATCATTTCCGAATACCGTAGACGGGGGTATCGGCTTTCCGACTTTGCGGTACTCATGCGCGTCAACGCGTTGACGCGTTCTTACGAACAGGAGTTTACCAAATACGGCATCGCGCATAAGGTGTTCGGCGGGTTTAAGTTCTTTGAACGGAAAGAGGTAAAGGATATCCTTGCATATCTTCGCGTCATCGCAAACCCGTGCGACAGCGAGGCGGTCGCCCGTATTATCAACGTGCCGAGAAGGGGCATCGGCGAAAAGACCGTTCAAACGCTCAACGAATACGCCGCGCGGGAAGATCTTACCCTTTACGACGCGATCTTCGACGCGGATACCCTTCCGCTCAATGCGAGCACAAAGGCAAAACTCGCGTCTTTTAAGGCGTTTTTGATCGACCTTATCATGCGCTCGCAAGAACTTCCCGTCGATAAGTTGACGGAATACCTCATCAAAACGGCGGGCTTGCGGGAGATGTATGCGGACGATTCGGACGAATCGGTGGCAAAACGCGCGAATATCGACGAATTTCAAAACTCCGTCGACGAGTTTGTGCGCATGAACGAAGGCGCGACGCTTTCCGATTACTTGCAACAAATTACCCTCTATTCGGACACGGACGACATGGACGACGGCGACTACGTTACCCTCGCCACCATTCACGCGGTGAAGGGGCTTGAATTCCGTTGCGTCTTTTTTTGCGGATTAGAGGACAGTATTATTCCGACGGGACGGGCAATCGACAATCCCAACGACTTGGAAGAGGAGCGTCGGCTTGTCTACGTCGCTATAACGCGTGCAAAAGAAAAACTTTGGTTGACGCGTTCCCGCTCCCGTTTTCTCTACGGAAGAAGGGAGCCGACGGGGCGTTCCCGCTTTGTGGAAGAGATCAAAGAGCAACTCGGCATCGAAGACGCGCCTCGCTATCGGCGCTTTGGCGACGACTATGAGGACGGCTACGAAACGCGGCGGTATCCTTCCCGTCCTTACGGCGGGTACGGCGGCGGGTACGGCGGCGGGAATACCGTCGTGCGCAAATATTCGACGGCAAGCGAAGAAGAGGGCGGTTACCGTACGTTCGGCGGGAGCGCAAAGCCCGCGCGTCCGTCGAGCGGGGGAGCCTCGCGGTTTGGAAACGTGGGCGCAAGGGGACTTCCCATGCAAAAGAACGGCGAAAAGGACGTTTCCCGTTTTGCCGTCGGAACGCGCGTTCGCCATGCGAAATTTGGGGACGGCATCGTAACGGCTATGCGCGGCGCGGGAAAAAACGTCATTTTAACGGTGGCGTTTGAAGTTGCGGGGAATAAGGACCTCGCGGCGGGGTTTGCCCCGTTGGAAATTTTGGAGTGAGTATGAGTAGACAACGGGAACTTTGCGATATTCTCAACCGCTGGGCGTACGAGTATTACGTGCTCGACAATCCAAGCGTATCCGACCGAGAATACGACCGCCTTTACGACGAACTGAAAGAGTTGGAACGGGAAAGCGGCGTCGTCTTTGACGATTCGCCCACCCGCCGTGTAGGCGGGGAGCCCATCAAGGCGTTTGTGAAACACACGCACGTTGCGCGGCTGTACAGTTTGGATAAATCGGTTACGCACGATGAGTTGGCGGGCTTTTTCACGCGGGTGCAAAAGGTCAATCCGCAAGCGGAATACACCGTGGAGTATAAGTTCGACGGGCTTACCGTTTGCTTGACGTACGAGGGCGGAAAGTTTGTCCGCGCAACGACGCGCGGAAACGGCGTAGACGGCGAGGACGTTACGGCGCAGGTGCTTACCATTCGATCTTTCCCGCTTGCCATTTCCTATCAAGGAACGCTTGAAGTGCGCGGGGAAGCGGTCATTCGCCTTTCTGTACTCGACGCATACAACAAAGAACATCCCGACGAACCGCTGAAAAACGCGCGGAACGCGGCGGCGGGGGCAATTCGGAACTTGGATCCGAAAATTACGCAAGCGCGCAATCCCGAAATTTTATTTTACGACGTCAATTACCGCTCGGAAGGGGAAGAACTTTCGCAGGTGCAGGCAATGGAATTCTTGCGTCAAGAAGGGTTCAAAACGTATCCCTATTTCCGTCTTTGCAAGAGCGGAGAAGAGGTGCTTTCCGCCATTGACGAAATTGACTTGGAACGGAAAAAGATCGACGTCTTGACGGACGGCGCCGTCATCAAGGTAAACGACGCTCTAACGCGGGAAAAAATGGGACACACGGACAAATTTCCCCGTTGGGCAATGGCGTACAAGTTCGAGGCGGAAGAAGCGGAAACGACGGTAAAACGCGTATTTTGGCAGGTGGGAAGAACTGGGAAACTCACTCCGCTTGCAGAAGTGGAGCCCGTCGATTTAGGCGGCGCGACGGTGCGCCGCGCGACGTTGAATAACTTCGGCGATATTATTCGGAAGGACGTAAAGGTGGGTGCGAGCGTGCTCATTCGCCGTTCTAACGAGGTGATACCGGAAATTTTAGGCGCTGTTTCTCACGTAGAAGGGAGCGTGCCTGTGGAAAAACCGTGTCAATGCCCTGCGTGCGGAAGCGCCGTGTTAGAGGTGGGGGCAAACTTGTTTTGCAGCAATAAAAGTTGTCCTCCGCGGGTGGTGGCAAGGCTTACGCATTACTGTTCAAAAAATGCCGCGGACGTAGAAGGAATGTCGGAAGCGACGTTGCAGTTGTTATTAGAAAAACGCAACGTATCGCGTTTTTCCGACCTTTATCGCTTGACGGAGGCGGATTTTGAAGGGTTGGAAGGGTTTAAGGAAAAGAAGATTTTCAACCTTCTTTCGGCAATCGAGCAGAGTAAACGCATTCCGCTCGAACGGTTTTTATACGCTATCGGCATTGAAGGGATCGGACGGGTTGCCGCGCGCGATTTGGCGCAGTTTGCGAGCGTAGAGGCGGTTGCGGCACTTACGGAAGAACAACTGTTGCAACTTGAAAACGTGGGCGAAGTGTTGGCGAAAAACGTGCGTTCGTATTTTGCGGACGAAGAAAATAAAGAAGAACTTGCCCGCTTGTTCGCATGCGGCGTAACGCCGTTTGTTAAGGCGCGGAATGCGGGGATATTCTCGGGGGAAAACGTCGTTTTGACGGGAAGTCTTTCGTCAATGTCGCGCGGGGAAGCGCAAAAGAAGATCGAAGCGCTCGGCGGCGTGTGCCAAAGCGCGGTTACGTCGGCAACGACGCTTCTCGTCGCGGGAGAAAAGGCGGGTAGCAAACTTGCAAAAGCGCAAAAGACGGGAATTCCCATTTTGAACGAAGAGGAATTTCTTGCAAAGTTAAACGGATAAAAGGTGCGCAGTCATTCTTTTGTAAACGAAAATGGAAAAAACGCGGAATTTTGTTCCGCGTTTTTTTTGTTTGTTTCGTGCAGAAAACTTTCCCCAAACACTTGAAAATCCCGTTTTCGTATGGTATAATAGTACAATAAAACAATCGAAGAACTACGTTCTTCGGACGGAGATGGCGCGATGTACAGTATGACGGGATTCGGAAAGGGCGAATATCGGGAAAACGGCGTAGAACTCACGGTTGAGGTGAAAACGGTGAACAATCGGTTTTTGGACGTTTCGGTAAAGAGCCCGCGCATTTTTGCTGCATACGAAGAAGTGATTCGTTCCCTCGTTCGCGAAGGGCTTTCCCGTGGGCACGTCGACGTTTACGTAACGTTTACGGATAAGCGGGAGAAGGCGAAGGCGCTTTTCGTCGATATGCCCGCGGCGAAGGCTTACGTGCAGGCGGCAAAGGAGATTGCTTGCGCGTTCCCCGAACTTGCCAACGACGTTACGGTTTCATCCGTACTCCGTGCGCCCGACGTTACCCGCCAAGAAGAGGTTGCGGGTGCGGACGAAACGCTTGTAGAAGCGCTTCGCTCGGCGCTTTCCCGTGCGCTTTCCGCCTTAAAAGAAATGCGCAAAACGGAAGGCGAACGCTTGAAAGAAGATATTCTTTCGCGAATGGAAAAGATCAGTTTGTTGCGGGAAAAGATTGCGTCCCGCGCTCCGCTCGTTTCGGAAGAATATCGCAAAAAACTCACCGACCGCATGCAAGAATTTTTGGACGGAAAGGTGGACGAAGTGCGTATTTTGACGGAGGCGGCTCTCTTTGCGGATAAGTGCAATATCGATGAAGAACTCACCCGACTTTCCTCCCACGTAAAAGAATTTTATGCGATTTGCAAAAACGATACGGTGGGGAGAAAACTCGACTTTCTCGTACAAGAGTTTAACCGCGAATGCAACACCGTTTGCAGTAAATCCAACGACGCGGAAATTACCGCTTACGCACTTGACATGAAAAACGAAATCGAAAAGGTGCGCGAGCAAATTCAAAATTTGGAGTAATCATGCAAAACGTTTTACTTGCAATATCCGGACCTTCCGGCGTTGGAAAGGGAACGCTCGTCAAATTGCTGATGGAAGAGGACGAA
The DNA here is from genome assembly GCA_017621735.1 of Clostridia bacterium. Taxonomy (GTDB): domain Bacteria; phylum Bacillota; class Clostridia; order Christensenellales; family Borkfalkiaceae; genus Gallimonas. Next base: position 65,467 of record JAGASM010000006.1, read on the forward strand.
AACTTGGCGCTCTCCGTTTCCTGTACGACGCGTGCCCCGCGTGAGGGGGAAGTGGACGGAAGGGAGTACTTTTTTATTAGTAAGCAAGAATTTCTCTCCCGCATTTCAGAAGACGATTTTTTGGAATACGACGAGCATTTCGGCAATTATTACGGGACACCCCGTTCCTTTGTCGAACGAAGGCTGAAAGAGAAATCGGTCGTGTTGGAGATCGACGTCGTCGGCGCGTTAAACGCGAAGCGGTTGATGCCCCAGACGGTGCTTGTTATGATCGTTCCGCCCGACATGGAAGAGTTGGAAGACCGCCTTTGCGGGCGTGGATCGGAATCGGCGTGCGAACGTTCGGAGCGTTTGCGCCGCGTTCGGTACGAACTTGCGCAACAAGACAAATACGACTACGTCGTCGTGAACGACGATTTGCAAACGGCAAAAAAACGTTTGCAGGAAATCATTCAAACGGAAAGAAATAAAGGTTGATAGAAGAAAGGAGAACACTATGATTAACGAACCCTCTGTAGACGCTTTGATCCGCAAACTCGGAACGGAAGACGCTCCCGTCAGTAGATACGAACTGTGCGTTGTCGTCGCAAAGCGCACCCGTCAGATTATTGAGCAAGTGCAAAATCTGGGTACGGGAGAAACGCTCGGCAAGCAAAAGGAAATCGTCCTTGCTTGTCAAGAAATTCTCAACGGAAAAGTAACGAGCGCAAAGGATTGAGAAACCGCCCCGAAGTAAAACGGGGCATTTTCACTTTTTAGGGAAGAGGTTATGGTAGCGGAAGTTATCGTGGATATCGCGCATAGCGACGTAGACAAGATCTTCGATTATGCGTGCGGGGAAGAAATATGTGCGGGAATGCGCGTTACCGTTCCGTTCGGAAAGACGACGGTAACGGGCTTTGTCATGCGCGTAAAAGAAAAGAGCGACTTTCCGATGGAAAAACTCCGCAAAATTTACCGCGCGGAGGAGAAATTTCCCGCATTAAACGCGGAGTGTCTTGCCCTTGCCGACAAAATTGCTTCCCGTTATCGCTGTCCCAAAGCGCTTGTATTGCGCCTCTTTTTGCCGTCCGAGATGCGTACGGGCAAAACGAGCGAGCGGTACCGCCAAATTGCATTGCCGTGCGACGGAGTATCGCCCGTCTTTTCCGCAAATGCAAAGGCGCAGGCGGCGGCTTATGCGTTTTTGGAAGAAAAAGGAGAATACGACGCCACCCTTTTGAGAGAGCAGTTTGGTGCTTCCGCCGTAAAGGCGCTCGAAAAGAAGGGGTATCTTCGGTTTGAAAAAAGACGGCTTTTGCGCGCGCCGTTCCGCGAAATGGTCGGAGAACAAGTGGAGCGCACGCTTACGCCCGCGCAAGAAAAAGCCGTTCTCCGTGTGGAAGAAACACAAAAAACGGTTACCCTTTTGCACGGGGTTACGGGGAGCGGGAAGACGGAAATTTATCTTACCCTTATCGCCGAGCAGTTGAAAAAGGGGAAGAGCGCAATCTTTTTGGTGCCGGAAATTTCCTTGACGCCGCAAATGCTTGCGCAACTGCGCGCGCGGTTTGGCGAAAGCGCCGCGATTTTGCATAGCGGGCTTTCGGCGGGCGAGCGGTTTGACGAATGGTGCCGCTTGCGTGAAGGCAGTGCGAAAATCGCCATCGGCGCGCGTTCGGCGGTCTTTGCACCCCTTGAAAAAATAGGAATCATCATCATCGACGAAGAGCACGACGGAAGTTATTCGAGCGAAACTTCTCCTCGGTATAATACCTTCGACGTCGCGCTTTTACGTGCAAAATACAACGGCTGTAAGTTGGTGCTCGGCAGCGCGACGCCCGCGGTAGAAACGTACCGACGTGCCAAGACGGGCGAGTTTGAATTGATCACGCTTCCCGACAGAATCAACCGAAAGCCGCTCCCCGACGTTACGCTTGCCGATATGCGCCGCGAGGTGCGCAGGGGAAACGCCTCCGCATTCTCGTTACAACTGCGGGAAAAGTTGGAAGAATGTCTTGAAAAGGGCAACCAAGCGATTATCTTCCTCAATCGGCGGGGATATTCGCAAAACGTTCTTTGTACGGCGTGCGGATACGTTGCAAAGTGTGAGCAATGCGACGTTGCCCTCACCTATCATAGCGAAGAAGACTGTTTGAAATGCCACTACTGCGGGACGAAATACCATATGCTTTCGGGGTGTCCCGAGTGCGGCGGAACGCACATCAATTACGTTGGAACGGGAACGCAACGGGTGGTCGGTGAACTGAAAAAACTGTATCCCGGTGCCCGTATTTTACGAATGGACAACGATACGACAAGCGGGAAAGAGGGGCATTTCCGCATTTTGCGACAGTTTGCGCAAAAGGAAGCGGATATTCTCGTTGGAACGCAAATGGTGGCAAAGGGACACGATTTCCCGTCCGTAACGCTCGTAGGAATTTTAGACGCGGATATGAGTTTGCATTTTCCCGATTACAGAAGCGGAGAGCGCACCTTCCAACTGATTACGCAAGTTGCGGGAAGGAGCGGTCGCGCCGACGAAAAGGGAGAGGTGGTTTTGCAAACGTACGATCCCGAAAATACCGTCTTGCGCTTTGCGTCAAAGTACGATTATTTGGGTTTTTACGAACATGAAATTGCGATGCGGCAAGCGACCATGTTCCCGCCTTTTGCAAAGATCGTTCGCGTTATGGTAACGGGAACGGACGAAAAAGAAACGCTCGACGGGTTAAAACGGGTGTATACGAAGTTGGAAAAGATCTATGCGGAACACGCGGAAGAGTTTCTATTTTTCCATAAGATGCACGCACCCATCAAGCGCATTCAAAATAAGTTTCGCTATCAGGTTTTAATGCGCCTTTTGGACGGCGCGGTTCTCAAAGAAATTTATGCCTGCGTGGCGGAAGAAACAGGAAAAAACGTGTTAATTTACGTAGAAGAAAATCCGAGCAATCTCAGTTAAGGAGTGATTATGGTACGCGATATTGTGCAAATCGGCAATCCGATTTTACGGAAAAAATGCGAAAAGGTAACGGAGTTTGGAAAGGAACTCTCCTCTTTGCTCGACGACATGAAAGAAACGGTGATCGCCTACGACGGCGCGGGGCTTGCGGCACCGCAAATCGGGGTGAACTTGCGCGTAGTCGTCATCAACGTCGACGAGGGGTATTTTGAACTTGTGAATCCCGTTTTCGTTTGGCAAAAAGGGGAGCAAATCGGTGCGGAAGGTTGCCTTTCCGTCCGCGGAAAGCAGGGAACGGTCGTTCGTCCTTCCAAGGTAAAAATTTTGTTTCAAGATCGGAACGGCGATAAATTTTCCCTCGTCGCGCGCGACTTTTTGGCGCGGGCAATTTGCCACGAACTCGACCATTTGGATGGTATTATATACACGGATAAAGCGACGAACGTGCGCAATTCGGAAGACTGACGGAGTGGGCAAAGCGCCCCAAATAAACGATAAAACCGCGATTTGCAATCTTCTTCGCGGACGCGGTTTTAGAAACGGATAAAGCGACGAACGTGCGCAATTCGGAAGACTGACGGAGCGGGCAAAGTGCCCGAAATAAACGATAAAACCGCGATTTGCAATCTTCTTCGCGGACGCGGTTTTAGAAACGGATAAAGCGACGAACGTGCGCAATTCAGAAGACTAACGGAGTGGGCAAAGCGCCCGAAATAAACTATGAAGATCGTCTACGCAGGGACGCCACAATTTGCGGTCGCTCCCTTAAAAAAATTATACGAAGCGGGATATGAAATTGTCGCCGTTTTAACCCAACCGGATAAACCGCAAGGAAGAAAGGGAATTTTAACGCCTTCCCCCGTCAAAGTTGCGGCGGAAGAACTTTCTTTGCCCGTTTTACAGCCGTCAAAGTTAAAAGAGGACTGTTCCGCACTTGCCTCCATCGGTGCCGATTGTATGGTAACGTGCGCATACGGACAAATTTTAACGGAAGAGGTGCTGGGGTTATTCCCGCTCGGCGTTTGGAATATTCACGCGAGTTTGCTCCCTGAATATCGTGGCGCTGCGCCCATTCCCCGCGCCATTATGGACGGAAAAAGGGTAACGGGGATTACCGTTATGAAGACGGAACTTGGGCTTGATACGGGGGATATCTTGTGCGCGCAAGAGGTGGAAATTGCAGAGAACGACACGTGCGGAACGCTTTCGGAAAAATTATCCCTTCTCGGCGCGGAACTCATTGCGAGGTCGCTCAAAGGAATCAAAGAGGCGACGCTTACTCCGCAAGGCGAGGGGTTTACTTGTAAAAAAGTACAACGGACGGAGGTGGATTTTTCCAAATCCGCAAAAGAAGTTTCTTGCTTGATTCGCTCTCTTTCTCCCGCTCCGCTCGCTTATGCGACGGCGAACGGGATTCAACTTAACTTTTTTATGGCATCGACGAAAGAATACGACGGGAACGAGCCGTACGGAACGGTGCTGACGCAATCGCCCAAAGAGGGGTTAGTGGTAAAATGCGGGGAAGGCGCGGTGGTCATCACCGAATTGCAGCCTGCGGGCGGGAAGCGGATGCGCGCTTCCGACTTTATGAACGGAAGAAAAATCGGAAAGGGGACGCGTTTTGAAGACAAATCCGTTTTATGATCCCTATCAAATTTTAACAAAAGTTTACGCGGAAGGGGCACACTTAAAGCAAGCGCTTGCGGAAACGCCGATCGAGGAACTGAACCGTTCCCGAACGGTAAAAACGGTGTACGGCGTGTTGGAAGAAGATGGATATCTCTCTTTGTGTATTCGCACGTTTGCGCAAAAAAATCCAAAACAAAGCGTGCGTATTTTATTGAAGATCGCCCTTTACTGGCTATTGTTTTTGCAAAAGCCCAAGTACATGGTAACGGATACCGCAGTCGATTTATTAAAGAGGCTGGGAAAGAGCGGTATGGCGGGCTTTGTAAACGCCTTTTTGCGCAAGTTCGACGAGAAAAAGGTTGTACTTCCCGAAGGGGAGGAAGGGCTTGCGGTGCGTTCGTCCTTTCCTCTGTTTGCCGTGAAGAAAGTCGTCGCGGAGTACGGGGAACGCGCGGAGTCAATTTTGACGGCGAAAAGCAAGGGTGTGAGCGTTCGCTTTGAACGCGGAGAAGAAGAATATCTCAACCGCCCTCACGAAGTGTCGCCCTTTGAAAAGGCGTACTTTTTCCCGCATTTTACAAGGGACGCAAACTTTTTTGCGGGGGATTATACCTTTCAATCGGTGGGCAGTATTGCAATTTGCGACGTCGTGGAAGGGTGCGATCGTCTTCTCGACGCATGCGCAGCCCCCGGCGGGAAAGGCGTCCTTCTTGCAAAAAAATGCAAAGAGATCGTATCCTGCGAATTGCATGCGCATCGCGTTTGTTTGATTGAACAGTATTGCGCCCGCATGAAGACGGAAAACGTGGTTGCAATGCAAGCGGATTCTTCTGTGTTTCGTCCCGAATGGGAACAATCGTTTGACGGCGTTTTGTGCGACGTCCCCTGCTCGGGGCTTGGAACGGCGGCGGAAAATCCCGATCTTCCCTTGCGGAAACGGGAAGAAGATATGCAAGAATTGTCTAAAACACAGCGGGCAATTCTCAAAAATTGCGCGCGCTACGTCAAAAAAGGCGGATATTTATACTATTCCACCTGTTCTATTTTGAAAGAGGAAAACGACGATATCGTCGAGGCGTTTTTACGGGAACATCCGACGTTTGAAGTTTGCGCGATAGCAAGTCCGCTCATCTTTGAAAGGACGAAATACGGATTACAGTTTTTACCCGACCGCGCGTACGGCGCAGGATTTTACGTGGTAAAAATGAGGCGGGTATGAAACAGATTTTACAAGATCTTTCGTTCAATGAATTAAAAGACCTTGTCGCGCAAGCGGGCGAAAAACCCTTTCGCGCGACGCAAATTTTTGAAGGGCTTATGCACGGAAAGCGGATTTCTTCTCTTCCCGTATCGCCCTCTCTCCGCGCATATTTGCTCGAGCGGTTTGAGGATGAACCCGTTCGTATTTTGGAAAAATTTACTTCGGCGGACGGAACGCAAAAGTATTTGTTTGCATTCGCGGACGGGAACGTCGTCGAAGGGGTGTTGATGTCTTATAAGTACGGGAATACGCAATGCGTTTCCACGCAAGTCGGTTGCCGTATGGGCTGTAAATTTTGCGCGTCTACCTTAAACGGGCTGATTCGCAATTTGACGGCGGGGGAAATTTTATCGCAAATCCTCGTCGTCAATCGAGAGCAAGGGGGGACGCTCAAAGATCGGAAGGTTACCAACGTCGTATTGATGGGGAGCGGGGAACCGCTTGACAACTACGGCAACGTGATTAAATTTTTGCGCAACCTTTCGCAGGAGAACGGAATTTGCATCAGTGCGCGCAACGTAAGCCTTTCTACGTGCGGGCTTGTGCCGGAAATGTACCGCCTCGCGGACGAGGGGATTCCCCTTAATTTGACCATTTCTCTTCACGCGACGACGGATGAGGCGCGCAAACGCACGATGCCGATTGCAAACGCCTATTCGATTGCGGAAATTTTGAAAGCGTGTTCCAATTATTTCAAAAAGACGGGAAGACGGTATATTTTCGAGTACAGTTTGATCGACGGGGAAAATGCGGACGAAGAGCATGCGCTGGCGCTGTGCGCCCTCTTAAAGGGGAAACCGTGCCACGTCAATTTAATTCGGTTAAACGAAGTAAAAGAGCGTGCGCTTTCTTCCGCGTCGGAAAAGCAGGCGTACCGTTTTTTGGGCGTGCTGGAAAAGAACGGGATCTCCGCGACGCTGCGGCGGCAAATGGGCGCGGATATCGGCGGCGCGTGCGGACAGTTGCGTGCGAGTTATTTAAGCGAAACACAACCGAAATAGCAATCAATTTGCAAAGGAGAAACAAAATGCCTCAAATTAAAATTGCACCTTCTATTCTTGCATCCGACTTTTCGCGCGGCGCGGAAACGGTAAAAGCGCTCGAACAAAACGGGGCGGATTACGTCCATTGCGATATTATGGACGGGAACTTTGTTCCGCCGATCACGTTTGGGCATCAGTTTGTGGGGAGTCTTCGCCCGCATACCAAATTGCCGCTCGATTGCCACCTGATGGTGTTGCATCCCGAAACGCATTTTGAAGAGTTAAAAAAGGCGGGGGCAGATTTTATTACCATTCACAAAGAGGTGTGTAAAGAACAAACGCCCGCCCTTTTGCGCCGCATCCGCGAAATGGGAATGAAGAGCGGAGCGGTTGTCAATCCCGATACGCCTATTGAACGGGTGTTTGATTGCGTAGAGGATGCGGATATGATTTTGATTATGAGCGTGTTTCCCGGTTGGGGCGGGCAAAAATTCATTGCCGACACGTTAAAAAAGGCGGAAGCGTTGCGTTCGTTTTGTATCCGCAACGGAAAACCCGATTTCGATATCGAAATGGACGGCGGGATCTCCGAACAAAACGCAAAAGAGGTTATTTCTGCGGGGGTAAACGTCCTTGTCGCGGGCAGCGCGGTATTCCGCTCTTTGGATATGGCGTCGACCATTCGCGCGTTGAGGGGAGAATGAAAGGGATTATTTTACTCAACGGAGAACCGTATCGAGGAAAAATAGACGATACAAACGCACGCGTTTACTGTTGCGACGGCGCGTACGACTGGGCAAAAGGAGCCTGTCGGATCGACGTAACGCTCGGCGATTTTGATTCGCTTTCTTATCTTCCCGATCCTCCTCCAAGCGAGATTTATCCCTCGCAAAAGGACGAAACGGACGGGGAGATCGCGCTTTTCCGCGCGATAGAAGAGGGTTGTAACCGAATTGTTTTGTACGGGGGCGGCGGAAAGCGGGAGGATCATTTTCTCGGTAATTTACACCTTTTGTACGCGGCAAGACAGCGCGGGGTGCACGCGGAACTTTTGACCAACTACGCGCGGATTTTCGTGGCGGAAGGGGAAACGGTGATACGCGGGGCGCGCGGAAAAACGGTGTCCGTGGTTCCGTTTGGCGAAACGGTGCATATATTAGAATGTAGCGGTTTTTACTATCCCATGCCGAATCAATTCAGTTACGGGACGACGAGGGGGATTTCCAACGTCGTTACGGAGGAGGACGCGCGGTTTGTCGCGCAAGGAAAATTGCTCGTTTTTATCAATCACGAATAAGGAGAGTGCATGATCGTTTGTATCAAGCCTCCGTATGCGATACGGATGGTACTTCGGTTGTTTTACAAAAAGAAATGAAATATTGCGATCTTCATTGCGACGCCCTCACGACGGAGGGCGTTTTGCAAGTTGCGCCGTCTTCATTAAAAAAGGGCGATTGCCTGTTGCAGTGCTTTGCGATTTTTCCGGGGCGTCGAGAGAACGCGTGGGAGTTTGTCCGTAAGCATGCGGAGCGATTTTCTTCGTATTGCAAAGAAAACGGGTATGTGCCCGTAACGCGCGCCTCTGACGTAAAAGAAACTCAAATAAACGCGCTTCTTACGGTGGAGGATGCGGGGGCGATAGAGGGGGACTTGCAAAAACTCGACACGTTATATGCGCTCGGCGTGCGCATGATCACGTTGACGTGGAATTACCCGAATCAACTTGGATTTCCGAATTTTCCCGATTACGAGGGGCTTTTGTGCGGAAAAGGAAGGTTACAAGCGAGGGAAAACACGCTCGGCTTGACAAAATTTGGGCGAGAAGCGGTTGCGCGGATGAATCGACTCGGCGTAATAATCGACGTTTCGCACGGGAGCGACGCGTTGGTGCGCGACGTTGCAAAAGAGAGCAAAAAACCGTTTGTCGCGAGCCATTCGGGGATTCGCCGTGCGTTTGATTGCAGTCGCAATTTGACGGACGAAGGGGTGCGGCTTATCGCGGAGAGCGGCGGAGTAATAGGACTTGATTTTTGTGCCGACTTTCTTTCTTTCAATCAAACGGCGGAAGGGCAAAAAGAGGCAATGTTATATCATGCAAAGGAATTGATCCGCGTCGGCGGAGAGGACGTATTGTCGATCGGGAGTGATTTTGACGGAATTCCCGTCAATCCTTATCTGAAAAATCCGTCTTATTTACCTGCGTTCTTTGAGGAACTTTGCCGCGTGTTTTCCGTTTCCGTTGCGGAAAAGATCGCCTATCAAAATTTTTTGCGTGTATTCCAAGACGCATGCGGATAAAAGAAAAAAGGACTGTTTTAAGACAGTCCTTTGCTATATTGCGCTCGATTGCGTATTCGTTTTTTATTGCATAGGGGTTGCGGGCAAATCACCTTGTGCGAGCAATAAAAAAAGACTGCAACAAGCAGTCCTTTTTCCGTTTTTATACGCGCTCGATTGCGCATTCGCTTTTTATTGTATAGGGGTTGCGGGCAAATCGCTTTGTGTGAGTAATAAAAAAAGACTGCAACAAGCAGTCCTTTGCTATATTGCGCTCAATTGCGTATTCGCTTTTTATTGCACAGGGGTTGCGGGCAAATCGCTTTGTGCGAACAATAAAAAAAGACTGCAACAAGCAGTCCTTTGCTATATCGCGCTCGATTGCGTATACTTTTTTTATTGCGTATGGTTGCGGGCAAATCGCTTTGTGTGAGAAATAAAAAAAGACTGCAACAAGCAGTCCTTTTTCCGTTTTTATACGCGCTCGATTTTATCGCTCTTCAAGCATCTCGTGCAAACGTAATCGTTTACGACTTTTCCTTCTTTCACGAAGGAAACCTTCTGAACGTTTGCCTTGAACGTTCTTCTCGTCTTACGATGGCTGTGGCTGACGTTGTTACCCGTCGTTTGACCTTTACCGCAAACGCTGCATACTCTCGACATATAGACACCTCCGATGGGAAATTCCGAAAATTTTTTGCGCGCAAAAACGCTTGCGCACGACTAACGGAGATATCATATCATTTTCAAATAAAAAAATCAATCAAAAAGAGGGTTGAAATACATTTTTTTTACGGAAAAAGGAAAAAATTTTTCTATAACGCTTGCAAAATATAATAGAATAAGGTACAATAAGATAGGCAGTTTAGGAGAACATTATGTCAGTAAGCACGAGTAACGCATATGGTAAAATTTCAATATCCGATTTGGCAATCGCCAAAGTCGCGTCTCAGGCTGCGATCGAAAGCTACGGGATCGTAGATACCGTTTCGCGCCGTTTTACCGACACGATTGCCGATTTGCTCAATAAAGACGCAGGTGGAAAGGGAGTTAAAATCGTTACCTCCGGAAACCGTATTTATATCGACGTATTCGTCTTGGTAAAATACGGGGTGTCCATTGAAGCCGTGGCGGAATCGTTAAAAGAATCCGTCAAATATAAAGTTGAAAAGTTTACGGGAATGATTGTCGATACCGTAAACGTCAACGTCGTCGGGCTGAAACTTTAACCGCTTCACTTGCTTAAATTCGTAAAGGGGTGCATGAATCATGCAGAAAACGATAAATTGCGCAGAGTTCCGTAAGATGGTGCTCGTCGGCGCAAAGATGCTGGAAATCAACCGCGCGAAGGTAGATGCGTTAAACGTATTCCCCGTTCCCGACGGCGATACCGGTACAAACATGTCGCTTACCATTCAATCGGCGGTAAAAGAACTTTCCGCTTGTACGTCCAACAATTTTATGGACGTGTGCGACTGTGTTTCCAAAGGCGCTTTGCGGGGTGCACGCGGAAACTCGGGCGTTATTCTTTCACAGATTTTTAGAGGCATTTGCTCCGTTTTGCGCGAAGGAAAGGCGGACGTCGATACAAAAACGTTTGCGCGTGCAATGGAAGCGGGAACGAAAATTGCGTACAACGCCGTTGCGATTCCCAAAGAAGGAACGATTTTGACCGTCGTTCGTATGATGAGTGAATTTGCCGTTAAATCCGCGGGGAAGTATAAAGATTTTGAAACGTTCCTTCCTGCTGTTATCGAAGCGGGCGATAAGGCGCTTGCGCAAACGCCCGAACTTCTTCCCGTATTGAAAAAAGCGGGAGTTGTAGACTCGGGCGGCGTCGGACTTATGACGATCATGCGCGGGTTCCAAGCGGCTTTGATGGGGGAAGAAGACGTTTCCGACGTGCAAACGGAAGCGGCGGAAGAAAACCCCGAGGACGTATTTGGCGATAATTCGGACATTATCAACATGGATTTGGGCGATATTGAGTTTGCATATTGCACCGAATTCTTCGTTATCAACTTAAAAAAGAGCACCACGCTTGCCGACATCGATAAGTTGCGTGAAAACTTGATGAGCATCGGCGACAGTGTAATTTGTATCGGCGACTTGGAAATGGTCAAGGTACACGTTCATACCAACTGCCCCGGCGTTGCGCTTACCTATGCACTTGAACTCGGCGAACTCGACCGTCCGAAGATTGAGAACATGCTCGAACAAAATCGCGCGTTAAAGGCAAAAATCGAGGCGGAAAAGAAAGATCAAGGCATGCTCGCAATTTGTGCGGGCGAGGGAATTAGCGATATCTTCAAGGATTTGTTCGTAGACAGAGTAATCGAAGGCGGACAAACGATGAATCCTTCCGCGTCCGACATTGCGTCTGCGGTGCAAAAGATCAATGCGGAAAACGTTTTCGTGTTCCCCAACAATAAAAATATCATTCTTGCGGCAGAACAGGCAAAGGCGCTTGTGGAAAACCGCAATATCCACGTAATTCCCACCAAAAATATCCCGCAAGGGTTTGCAGCGGCATTGTCGTTTAGCCCCGACGCAAGTTCGGAAGAAAATAAAACGAACATGATTCACGCGCTTGATAACGTTCGCGCAGGTCAGGTAACGCATGCCGTCCGTACGACGAACGTCAACGGGTTTGATATTAAGGAAGGGGACATTATCGGTTTGGACGATAAAAAGATCCTTGCAAAGAGCAACTCGATTGACGAAACGGTGCTCGCACTCCTCGATCGGTTGAAGGACGATTCGCACGAGGTTATAACCCTTTACTATGGCGCGGGAGTCAAAGAGGAAGAGGCGGAAGCCCTTTGCGAAAAGGTTGCGGAAGCATTCCCCGACTGCGACGTCGATTGCCATTACGGCGGTCAACCGGTGTATTTCTATATTCTTTCGTTGGAATAAATTGATTGCAAAAGAAAAAGGAGCGGGAAAAACGCTCCTTTTTTGGTAAAGACATTCGTTCAATATATTGGATAAAAATAATGAAACTTACTTCGCTTCGTTCCGTTACGGAAAAACGTGAAAAGGAACTGAATAAACTGAATATTTTCGACGTGGAATCGCTCGTTCGGTATTATCCGCGCGCTTATCTTGATTTGACGTCGCGCGTTTCGGTTCGCGACGTGTTTCATAACGATACCGCACTTGTGGCGTGTCGTCTTACCGCGGTAGAGCCCGTTCGTTATACGGGGCGGGTGAAATATATACGGGCGTTTTTGGAGCAAAACGGCGATGTTTTTACTGCAATTTGGTTTAACATGCCCTATCTTGCAACCCGCTTAAAGGAGGGCGAATACCTCTTTTACGGTCGGGTGCAAAATAAATACGGTCAGGTTACGCTCGTCAATCCTACCTTTGAGCCTTTGGACAAAAACCGCCGCTTGAAGGGGTTGATTCCCGTATATCCTCTTCGTGGAACTTTGACGCAACGGGCGCTTCGCGACTGTATTTCGCAGGCGTTGAAAGTAGAAAAAATTACTTCCGCAATTCCGGAAGAGTTGCAAAAAAAATATCGGTTATCCTCGCTTTCCGAGGCTATTTTTCAAATTCATGCGCCTGATTCGCAAAAATCCGTGGAAAAATCTGCGGAAAGAATCGCGATTGAGGAGTATTTTACACTTATTTCAGCCTTTCGGTTGATAAAAGGGGATAAAAATGAGGCGCGTTTGCGGAAATACTCCGTAACAAGAGAGGATGTTCGTACCTTTTTAACCCGTTTTCCTTTCCCGCTTACCAAGGGGCAATCGGACGCCGTCGAGGCAATTTATCAAAACGTTACCTCTCCCGTCCGCATGAACCGACTGTTGCAGGGGGACGTCGGAAGCGGAAAGACCGCCGTTGCATTGACGGGTATTTTTATGGCGGTGAAGAGCGGATATCAAGCGGTTTATCTTTCGCCGACGGAAGTGCTTGCCGCGCAAAACGCCGCGCTCTTGCAAAAAACTTTTCCCGAATACAAAGTGGGGTACCTTTCGGGAGCGCTTTCCGCAAAAGAGAAGCGGGAGGTAAAACAAGCCGTTGCCCGCGGTGAAATTGACGTTTTATGCGGAACGCATGCCGTTTTGCAAGGGGACGTACTCTTTTCTAATCTTGCGTTTTGCGTATGCGACGAACAACATCGTTTCGGGGTAGCGCAACGCAATATATTGAGTGAAAAAGGAGATGGCGTTGACGTTTTAGTCATGTCGGCAACACCCATTCCGAGAACGCTTTCCCTCATTTTTTACGGCGATTTGGACGTTACGACCATTCCCGATAAGCCCAAGATGCGACAGGAGGTTTCCACGTCCGTAATTCCGCAATACAAGTATGACGACATGCTCGAATATATTCGGAAAGAAACGGGAGCGGGCAAGCAGGCGTATTTTGTTTGTTCAAAGATCGACGACGATGAAGGGCAGGTAACGAGCGTTACCGAACTGTACGAAGAATTGCAAAGTAGGCTTCCTACCGTGCGGTTCGCGCTCTTGCACGGACGCATGAAAGAAAAAGAAAAAGCGGAGATCATGTCCTCATTTAAGAAAAAGGAGTACGATTGTCTTGTCGCGACGACGGTGATCGAAGTCGGAATCGACGTTCCCGACGCGACGATTATGGTTATCTACAACGCCGAACGGTTTGGGCTTTCGCAGTTACACCAACTGCGCGGGCGCGTCGGACGCGGGAGCGAAAAGAGTTATTGTTTCCTTCTCGTCGGAACGGAAACGGAAAGTGCGATGGAACGGCTTTCCGTGCTAAAACATACGACGGACGGATTCCGCCTTGCAGAAAAGGACTTGGAGTTGCGCGGAGGGGGAGATTTTCTCGGAACGCGTCAAAGCGGACGCTTTTTGACGGAGATCAAAAACTTAAAATATCCGACGGAGTGTATTTTTACGGCGAAGAAATTGTCGGACGAAGCGTTTGAACGGGGACTTGGTCGGGAAGAGATTCGTATTGCCGCGATGAAAAAATACGAGAGTTTGAAGGACGTCGTCTTGAATTGATTGACTTTTTCAAAAAGGTGGTATAAGATAAACAAGACAAATGCAATATGGGCCTGTTTCGGATTCGATTGCAAGCGGAATTTGTCGGATGCACGCCAGAGGCTCGGCTCTGTCAAAACGGAAAAATTTTAAATGCTGATAAAAGCAGAAGATCCGGTGTTGCGCGCCGTGCTGGCCGCGTAGCACTTGCGGCTTAACAGTTTAAGCTCCGTCCTGCCTCGATTGCCTACGGTCGAGAACAGGGCGTCAATCAAGTAGGGTACGTCCCGCGGCGGAACACTTCCGCTTCCGTGGGAGGCATTTAGGGAAGTATGTCAAACGACAGGTTGTTTGTGGACTTTCGTTTGACGAGATCGATCACAAACTAAGCGTGTAGTATCCGCGGAGGAACCTTGTAAGACCGCAGTTCAATTCTGCGCAGGTCCACCACCGCGTCGAAGCACCGCCTTACGTCAACCGTTTGCAAAGGCAAACGGTACGACTGATGGCGGGCTTCTCCTTTTTCTCGAAAATCTTTTTTTCAAAATCTTTTCGAGAATATCATTTGGTGTAGAGCAATTTTTTCAGCCGTTGCAAAAGCAACGGCTTGACTTATGAGCCTGCCCTTCCTTTTTCCCAAAAATCTTTTGCGTTGCAAAATCTTTTTGGGAATTTTTTTGTAATCAAACGCCTTACGTCAACCGTTTGCAAAGGCAAACGGTACGACTGATGGCGGGCTTCTCCTTTTTCTCGAAAATCTTTTTTCAAAATCTTTTCGAGAATATCATTTGGCGTAGAGCAATTTTTTCAGCCGTTGCAAAAGCAACGGCTGAAAAAAATTTATATAGAAGAAAAAAATGAACGGATTTGAACAAAACAAGCGGGGTTTCGTTTCATAATAAGGGTTTTCAAAAATATTTTAAGAAAGGGTTGACAAAATGGGGGAGTGAGTGTAAAATTATTATGTAACACATAGTCGTGGAGTGCAAAATGAAAAAAGCAAGGGCGACGATCAAAGATATAGCGAAAATTGCGAACGTAACGCCTCAAGCAGTTTCAAGGGCACTAAACGACGCGCCGAATATTTCCAAAGTAACGAAAATGCGAATTTTGGAAATTGCGGCACAGTTGGGATATTGTAAAAATGCATCGGCAAGCGCGTTGCGGAGCGGTTCCACAAATACGATCGCAATCGTTTATGATGAACTGAAAAATATTTACTACTCGGTCATGATTGATTTTCTTCAATCGTGCTTAAAGGCGTACGGCTATTCGATTTTGGTATTCTCTTACCGATATACCTATTTAACCAAAGAAACATATCTCAACGCCATATCGCATAACGTAGACGGGATTATCAGTTTCCTCGATCCGAAAGAGGAAGTGGGCGAGTTGATCGAACGGTATCGCGTTCCCGTTTTGTTATTCGGGCGGTATACTCCGATTGCAAATATCGATTGTATTTTTTCTGATGACCGAAACGGTGGGCGTCTTGCGGCGCAGCATTTTCTCGAAGAGGGGTGCAAAAACGCTCTGGTTGTAACGTTTCCCGACGAGGTGGCTTATATTTGGGATCGCGTTGACGGTTTTTACGAAACTTTTTCTTCTCGTCAAGGGAATTTGGTGAGAACGTGCTTAAAAGACGGCGATTTTTTGAATTGTTTTTTATCTTATTTCCAAGGAGAGAATACTCCCGACTGTATTTTTTGTTTCAACGACATGATTGCGTTCGAAACGTTAAATATTCTTTCATCGGGCGGATACAAAATTCCGCTTGTCATCGGATATGACAATATTCAAGAGCAAGTGCCGATTCCTTACCGATTGACGACGGTTGGGGCGGAGAAGTTTGCGATGGCGGAAGAGGGCGTAAGTCTTTTGTTGGAGCGTATTGCAGGGCGCGCTTTTCGGATTGAACGAATGGTGCCCGTCAAGTTTGTCCACGGAGTAACGGCATAAAATAACGGAAAAATGTGTTTTTGGATAAAAACGCAAATTTCCGTTTCAGTTATTTTAATTTAACGTTAAACTAAACAGCGAGGAGGGAAATATGAAGAAATCGCTGATGGTATCAATGGCGGTAGTTAGTGTCTTGACGGCTTCTTTCGGTGCGTTTTCTTTGGGCGCGCTGGCGGCGGAAAACGCGGTAGAACAAAAGGGGACGGTCGACGTATATTTGATCGGCGGTCAATCAAATGCGGTCGGTTACGGGGAAGACGCGGGCGGAAGAGTTGCCGCAACGGACGCGCGGTTTACAAACGGCTTTTCCAACGTATTATATTATGGAAATCAAGAGCGGGGCGATTCTTCCGTCGGGGAAGGGTTTCAGCTTGTTAAACTCGGGCTTGGATCTTGGGAAGGCGCTTCGGGGGCGGAAATCGGAATCGCCTCTTCGGTTGCGGATGATGGGGGAATGAACGCCGTCATTAAATGCGCGTGGGGCGCGACGCACCTTTACCCCGACAGTACGTACGATATTTCTAAAAAGCAGGGGACGTGGACGTCTCCGACGTATATCGAGGAAAATAACGTCAGTTTTGCGGCAAATCCGATGATCGGTAACATGTACACGCGGTTTGTACAAACGGTCAAAGAGGGAGTGGAACTGTTGATTGCGGAAGGGTATACCCCCGTAATCAAGGGGATGTGGTGGATGCAGGGAGAAGCGGAAATGTTTACAGCCGCTACGTCCTCTGTTTATGATGAACTTTTGACGGCGCTGATTTCCGACGTGCGCGGCGACGTTTCCAAAATTATGCGCGCGGATTACTCGGAAATGCCGTTCGTGCTCGGACTTCCTGATTGGAACGACGGCGTAGCGGCGGGAAAACCTGCTTACGAGAACGACGTTCGGGCAAATATGAAAAAAGTGGCGGAAAACGGGAGTATCGTTAACGTCGATTACGTCGATTGTGCCGGGCTTACGCAACAAGACTCGTGGCATTTTGACGCGGAAAGTCAAAAATATTTGGGCGAGCAGTTTATAGCAAAGGTAAATGCACTCGATGAAGGAGCCGTTGCGTCTTTCGCGGAAAAAATCTCTTTGCTTCCCGGTGCCGCAATTCGTACTTCCGATCAAGCGGGTTTGCGGTTCAGCGCGAGAATTTCCGATTATAACCCCGAAAACGGGTATGAGTACGGAATGATAATTCTTCCTACTAAAACGCTTGTAGAAGAAGAGGCGCAAATTCGCGCTGCGAACGGCAATTATTTGGCGGCGTTTGATGCAAGCGGCGTCGAATATGCAAAAATTCCATCCGGCGTCGGCGTTGGCGACGCGGACGGGAACGGCGTAGAAGAGGCGTATATTCTTGGCGCGATTGACGTTGAGTACAAGGATTTAAATACGCAGTACACGGGAATCGGTTACGTTTACGACGGCGAAAACGATCGGTATCTTTATACGACGGCGGAAGAAAGCAGAAGTGTTTCCTACGTTGCGAGCGCGGCACTCTTCGACTATGAAGAAAACGATCCTCTTTACGAAGGGGTAATGAAGTATGCAATCGGCGCAATTAACGAAAAGAACGGCGTAGCGGAAGAAAACGGGTACGCAAATGCAGACTTTGATTTTACGGTTCCGCAAACGCTTTCGTTTGATTTTTGTGGGACGGTAGACGCGCAATCGATCGGAGTTGTGCAAGCGCCTCAAATGGGGTATGCGGTCAAGTTTTCGTCGGCGAATGAAAACGTCGTTGCGGTTGACGAGAACGGGCTTGTTACTCCCGTTGGCGTCGGGAATGCGTCGGTTGACGTTACGTGCATGGGGATTACCAAAACAGTTTCCGTTTCGGTATCTTATCCTGTGATAGACGGAATTGCTCTCGACGGTGTTCGCGACGACGGTTACGGCGAATTGACCGATACCGTTACGTTAGACGGGGGAAGATGGTATAACGTTTCCGCAGTCAAGACGAACGACGGGGTAGTGATTCATACGCAAGCGCTCTTTCTTACGAGTGAAATTGCAGCGGCTTGGGGAAACAGTACCGACTTTGAATTTAAGTTGAACGCAGGTGGGCCTCAGCGCTACGTCGCGCTTGGAAATCAAGCGAACGGCGTAACGCAATACGTGGCGGACGTTCAAAAACAAGGTGATAAATATTTACATACGTTTGAGGTTTTTGTAGACAAATCGATTATTTACGGGTGGAATGAAACGGAGGACGTCCAAATCAATTACGCGTGGAAATCGCCTACGGAAAACGCATACGTTTTGAGCGATATGATGGATCACAGATACATCGATTGGAACACGAATTGGCACAGTTACCAGCGGCTGGGCGGACTGTCCACCTACTTTGCTCCGATGCCGTCCAACCTCTTTATTTCGGAAGACGGATTGCGCACGGACGGATCGACGAGCGAAGGCTTTACGGTGGATGGCGATTTAAGCGAATACGACTTGACGAGTTCGGCTGCAAACGATAATTCGAGCGTGGAAGTCGGTGCAACGGTATCAAACGGCGATTTGTACGTCGCGCTTTCCATTACGCACGGTGCGTGGTCGTCTTATACGACGACGTGGCACCGCAACGATAATATTGAATTGCACGTGAACGATCGGGACGGGAAGACGGAGACGGATCAACTTGTTACGATGTTTTACGGCGGCAAGATCGTCTTGCCCGCATACGTAACGGATGCGGCGGTGCAAACGAGCACGGTGCTGGGCTTTACGGTTACGAACGTCGAGTTGTATATCAAAGGCGATTGCGACGTTTACCGCTTGCGCGTCGGCTTAAACGGCGCGCAGTTCGGATGGCTTGCGCCGATATGGTCGTCGGATGCTTACGTGACGGAGGACGGGATCCTTTCTTCCAAACCCGTTGCGCTTGAAGGCGGAATTGTCTTGGACGGCGTGTACGACGAAGCGGCTTGGACGGAAACGGCGAAGTCGCACGAGCATGGCACGGCGGCGCACGATGCGGGCATTACGGTATTCGGCAGAAAGACGGAACGCGGCATTTTGGTTGGAGGGAAGGTCGTTCATCAAGCGGCGCCCGATACGGTTATCGGAAATCAAAATGCATGGTGGGCATATATGGGTATAGAAATGCGCATCAACAACGGGGCGTCGCTCATTGCAACTTGCTTAAATCAAAACAGCGACGGGGTTTATTCTTACTGTAAAACGACGGAAGAAGGAGAACGGGGGTACACCTCTTATTTTGAAATTTACGTTCAGTACGCCGATATCGGAGTATCGAAAGAAGATACGCTAAACGTTGCGTTTGGCGGATGGTTTGAAAAGGGCTGGGATTGGCTCTTTTTCGGAAGCGATATCACGCCGACGCATATCATTACGGAAGAGGGAATTCTTGATAGAAACTTCATCGAGGACGACGTTGTAAAAATTCTTACCATCGGGAACAGTTTTTCCGATGATACGATGGAATACGTCGGACAAATCGCGGAGTCGATGGGGTTCAAGGTTGTTTTGGGGAATTTGTATATCGCCGCATGCGACTTGCAAAAGCATTTGGATAACGTGAGAAACAATACTGCGGCATACGAGTACAGAACGTATGTCAACGGAGGGTGGAAAACGGTTGCGAATTATAAAATGCGCGACGCGATTCTTTCGGAAAACTGGGATTATATTTCCCTCCAACAAGCGAGCGGAAAGAGTGGGATTGCAAGTTCGTATTCTGCTCTTGAAAATTTGCGGTCAAACGTAAGGGATCTTGCGAATGCGAATGCGGAACTCGTTTGGAACATGACTTGGGCGTACCAAAGCGATTCGACGCACGGAGATTTCGTCCATTACGGGTACAGTCAAAAGGCGATGTACGACTCCATCGTTTCCGCAGTGCAAAACACGGTTGTGCCGATGTATGCATTTTCAAAAATCTCTCCTACGGGTACGGCAATTCAAAATGCACGCGCAACCTCGCTCGGCGATACGCTCACGCGGGACGGTTACCACTTGAATTTGACGTATGGAAGATACATTGCGGGCTTGACGTTCTTCTTCACACTGATGGATATGGCCATTCCCGTAAACTTGCCGTACGCGCCTGACGGAATGAGTGAAGAGATCAAACAAATTTGCATTCAATGTGCAGAGAATGCAATCGAGACACCCTATCAAGTTACGGTATAAGTGCAAAATAAGGAGGAAAAAATAGATGATGAGAGCAAAAAGTAAAGGCAAAAAGCTGCTTGCTTCTTTGTTTGCGGTAGCGTCGCTTGTTTGTTCGGGAATTGCGCTTTCCACAATCCTTCCCGCACAAACGGAAGCGCTCGGAGCGGCGATTTCGGATGAGGTTCGCGCGCAAAGCGGAATTTCTTTTCCTACGGCGGCGGATCAGTACGTTACGGTAAAGAAATATGCGGAAACGCAGTTCGTTCCCAAAACGTACGAGGCGTACGTGATGGTACCCGAAAGTTATGCCGGGAAGCGCGCGGGGATTCTTTACGGGAATTATTCGGGGGAAAATAAAAAACTTTTCAATTTTGAAATGCAGGCGGGAAGCGATAAAATTTATCCGAAACTGCACTTCGATGCGGGAAGCGGCAGTACGACCTTTACGTTCAGCGGAGAAGACGTCGCGGTGGGCGAGTATGTACATATCGCCGTTACGCTCGATGCGGAAAATCGCACGGCGACTTGCTATTTGAACGGGGTGGCGAGTACGACGGTCAATGCAAACAATACGAAAGTTGCAAGTTTTGATTACTCGCCAAGCAGCAACGCGCTTGCGATCGGCGGCGATTTCCGTAGCGGAAACGCGCAAAATTTTAAGGGAAATATCAAAGGCTTGAAATTCTATTCGGACGTCCGTACGGCGCAAGAGATTGCGGCGGACTACGGCGAATGGGTGGGGGATAACGCGGGGACGATCGACGTTTCTGACGAAGATCTCATTTGTGCGTACGATTTCACGCAGGCGGGACGCGGTTATCTTACCGATTTATCCGAAAACGGCTACAATCTTGCTTATTCCGGCGATGCATACGACGACGTAGACGGTATGTCGTTTACGGACGCGGAAACGTTTTACGAGGTAAACAAGATGTATGCGACGTTGCCGAATACGATCGAGGCGGAAGTGTTCCTTCCGACGTTTATTTCGGCGCGCGCGGGGGTTATCGTCGGAAATTGGTCGAGCGACAGTGTCGCGTCGATTGGCTTTGAGATTGCGGCGAACGGCGTTCCCCGTTTCCGTTATAATACGGCGACGGGCGTCGTCAACGATTATTCGTTTGATCGCGTAGACGTTCGTACGGGCGATTGGGCGCACGTAACCGTCGTTCACGATAAAAACAACAATGAAACGGCGTGCTATTTGGATGGCGTAAAATTGCAGTCGGTTGCGTATAGCGATTATCCGACGGACGCGATGCAAACGTTCTATTTGGGTGGAGATCACCGCACGAACAACGCACAAAACTTTAAGGGATTTATCCGTTCCGTTGCGCTTTTCGAGGATGCGAGAACGGCGGAAGAGGTTGCCTTGGATGCGAAAAACGGAGTCAACGGCGCGGATGGGCTTTTGGCACATTACCAAATGCTTGCGTCCGCGACGGGGAAAGACGTTCCCGATTTAACGGGGAACGGATACGACGCGAGATACGAACGACTTTGGATCGATCCCGTCAATAAAACGCCCGTAACCGATTATGCGTATTCGTTTGCGGTTGTCGGCGATACGCAATGTATCAACGAACTTGAGCCGGAACGGTTTGCGGAAATGTACGATTGGATCGTCGATAATGCGGAATCCAAAAAAATTGCACACGTATTCGGACTCGGCGATATCACGCAGTCGATTAGCAGCGAGAGTGCGGCGGTCGAATGGGATAAAGCGGTTGAAGTAATTCAAAAATTAGAGAATGCGGGAATTTCTTATTCCCTTGTTCGCGGAAATCACGACGATACGGTACTTTTTAACGAGCACTTTCATACGCAAGCGTACAAAGCGCAATTTGCGGGGTTCTATGAGGAAGATAAAATTGACAGTGCATGGCAAACGTTTACCGTCGGCGGGCATGATTACCTCCACGTGATTCTTGATTACGGTGCGGATGATGAAGAACTCGCTTGGGCGGGAAAAGTAATCGAATCTTTCCCGAACCATAAAGTAATCGTTACGACGCACGCGTATATGTACCGCGACGGGACGACGCTCAGCATCAACGACGTTTGCTCGCCTGCCGACTCCAACGACTGGAGCGTGGACCCTTACAAGGTTTACAACAACGGCGATCAGATGTGGGAAAAACTCATTTCCCGTTACGGCAATATTTTCCTTGTCCTTTCGGGGCACGATCCTTGCGAAGACGTCGTTACAAGACAAACGAAAGGGGTGCACGGAAACACGGTTACGCAAATGCTCATCGACCCGCAAGCGATGGACAGTACGGGGCACGGCAGCGGCGGTTGCGTCGGTATGATCTGCATGCTTTACTTTAACGAAGACGGGACACAGATCGAAGTGGAATGGTATTCCACGGTAAAAGATCAGTTCTTCAAGTACAAAAATCAATACACGGTTGACGTAACGGATGCGACGACGACTTCGCACGCAGTAGGGGATTGTTCTTACGATAGCGAAAAGCATTGGTGTGTTTGTTCGGACTGCGGGGCAAAATACGCAATGGAAGGTCATACGTACGGCGAATGGGTTGTAACACCCGCGACAGCGACGGCGGAAGGGTATCGCACAAAGACTTGCGAATGCGGGCACGAAGTCAAAGAGGTACTTACCTCGTACGAATTCGGCAACGTTTACGGGGCGTCGATCCGTGTCGGAAAGACGAACGGAATTCGCTTTACGATGCAACTTTCCGATGCGAAGAAGACGGAAATATTTGGAGAAAACAGCGGTTTAACGCTTGGAATGTACATCTTTCCCGAGCACTTGCTTGCAAGCGCAAACGGCGATTACGCCTCTATCACGCATAAATACACTTTGACGTTTGACGAGAGCGATTTGTATCGGGAAGGCGATTTTTGGTACGTTAAAGGGGCGATTACCGATTTGCTGTTGCAAGATTTTACAACGCGCTGGATCGGAATCGGATATATCGCGGCAACGGACGGAGAGCATACGGCGTATACGTATTCTACCTTCGTGCAGTCAAGCAACGTGAGAAGTATCTTCGACGTGGCGGTTTCCGCTTATCTTGACGAAACGGAAACGGTTGACAAAAATCTCCTTTTGAAGTACGTTGAGATGGGGATTTATGCAAAATACGGAATTTGCGAAGTGAGAACGACGGAAGGCGGCGTTACGACGGTAACTTATCAAAAGGGAACGCAAATTTGGGATACGTATGACGAAATGAAGGCGGATAATCCGATTTCCCTTTCCGCCGAACTGGAAGGCGCCATGAGCGTAGGCGATCGCAAGGAACTGACGGTTTCGGTTACCGTAAACGGTGAATGCGTAGACGTGAGCCTTCCTTACGAAGTGCAACTTTCCTCTAATCTTTCCTATCTAGGAAATTTTGTCGTTGGCGAATCGAAAGGGAAAGCGACGGTTGAAGTTTCGTTTGCAAAATGGAATACGACAGTCGAAACTCAAGTTTATTTTGAGGCGGACGGTGTCCGTTTGGACGGGATGCGCGATGATGAATACGGCGAATTTACCGACGTAACGGAAATGGACGACGATAGATGGTATTCCATTTCCGCAGTTAAAACGGAAAGCGGCGTGTTCATTTATACACAGGGGCTTTTCAACACTTCCGTTGTGGGGGATCCCGGTACGGCAATCCATTCCGTTTGGAATAACTCGACGAACTTTGAGTTCCGCTTTGATGCGAAACCGCAGTTCTATTTGAACGTAGCGGGTTCAAATTACGGAATCGAGTCGTATTATATGAGTGTTGAGGAAGTGGACGGAAAACTTCTGCATACGTTCGAAATTTTCGTAAGGGAAGAATTGATTGCGAGTTGGACGGATGAAGGGGATCTACAATTCAACTATGCTTGGATGACGCCCGATGAAAAAGCGGCGATTCAAGACGATTTGCTTCAATATCAATACATGAAAGAATGGGGCAACAACGATAAATGGCATGCAATGCATCGTTTGGGCGGCTCTGCGATCGGGTTTAACGACATGGTTGCAAACTTGTTTGTAACGACGGACGGTTTGCAAACGGAAAAAGCGCCTGAAATGACGATGGACGGCATAATTACGGAGGAAGAGGCGCTTCTTTACGGAATCAACGAAATCAGTCATTCGGGCAATATCCAAGTCAACGTCAAAGGAACGGTTATCGACGGCGACGTCTATTTGGCGATTACCCTTTTGCACGGCGAACTGTCTTCTTACCATACGGGCGGGGAATGGTACAAGAACGATAACTTTGAATTCTGGCTTGGCGACGCGCACGAGTCAATCATGTTCCTCAACGGGAAGATTTCCCTTCCCGCATTCGTAACGGACGGGGCGGCGGTTACCGCCGAAACGTCGAGCGGAAAATTCCTTACCGTGATCGAATTGTACGTAAAAGGGGATCGCGACGCGTACAAGTTCCGAATGAATGCAAACGGCGAATGTTTCGGTTGGAACGATATCATGTGGGGGAACGATCAAAAGTTCGGCACGATTTCTTCGGACGGAATTGTAAAGAACGGAAAGGCGTTCCGCGTAGGCGAGATCGCAATCGACGGGGTTATGGACGACGAGGTTTATACCACAGCGGTAAGAACAAACGTCGTTACAACGACAGCGAACGGTGCGGAAATTGCCGTTGTCGGCACAAAAACGCAAACGGGTGTTCTCTTTGCCTTCCTCATCAATCACAGCAAAGCGCCCAACGTTACCGTGAACGGTTCGACCAACTGGTATACATATCTTAATCCGGAACTCAGAATCAACGCAAACGGGACGTCCTATTTCTCGACGGCGATCAATACGAGTGCTTCCAAAGATTTGTTCGCGCATTGCTTGACGACGGCAGGGGACGGTTTGTATACGTCCGTATTCGAGTATTATATCGACTACGACGCACTTGGAATTACGCAAAGCGATGAGGTAACCTTCTCCGTCGGCGGATGGATTGAAACGGGCTGGGCATGGCTTTGGGGCGGCAACGGAACGACAATGACGCACAGATTGACCGAGAACGGAATCTGGGAACTTTAAGGAGGAAAACGGTATGTTAAAAAGATTGATTGCGATACTTACGACGGCATTATGCGCATGTACGCTTGTGATAGTGGCGGCTTGCGGAGAAGAACCTGCACCTACGCCGCCCGACGACGGAACGACGCAAGTGCCCGATGGCGGGGATCCGGAGCCTACGCCCGGTGGGGACGAAACGCCCGATCCCGTTTACGTAACGGTTACCTTCAAGCAAGAAGGTCAAGCGGACGTCGTCAAGACGGTAGAGCAGGGAACTGCGTTAACGGATATTCCCACGCCCGCATCCAAAACGGGTTACAATATCACGTGGAGCGTAACCGATTTTACAAGCGTTACGGAGAGTTTGACGGTAAACGCGGTTGAAAGGGCAAAAACGTACACCGTAACGTTTGAAACGAACGGCGGTATCGTCGTTCAGCCGACGGTTACCGTAACGTACGGCGAAGAATATTCTTTTGCGGATGCGTCGCACATTGAGTACGACTTCATTTATTGGAAGTACAACGGAGAAGAATTTGCTTCCGAAGGCACGTGGAATACCGACGTGGAAGGAACGATTGTCCTTGTCGCGCAATGGAGCGACAGTACTTGGACGGGGCAGAAATAAAGCGGTTTCCCCCGCCCGCCGTTTGGCGGGCGCGGCGTTTTTGCGATGGCGGCATCGCTTTGACGGTCGCTGCGCTCGGCGTGGTTGCTTGCTCGATAGAGGGGCTTGTCGCGCAGTGGAGCGACAGTACTTGGACGGGACAGAAATAAAGCGGTTTCCCCGCCCGCCGTTTGGCGGGCGGGGCGTTTTTGCAATCTCCAAACGCGCCAAAAACGGCGTAAAAGGCTAAAATGTTTGATTGAAATTAACATTGATGTTAGTTTTTAACATTTTATGACAAATTATGTGAAAATACTCCAAACCCTCTTGACAAATGATTTTATTATGATATAATATAGATTAGCAAAGCGTTATCGTTAACGGAATGCGAACGAATAAGTGAGAGAAAGAGGAGTTTTTACTATGATTCGTACGGAGATCACGGGCATTGGCGATCCTTTTATTTTACGCGTCGGCGATACGTATTATATGTACGCGACGAACGCGGCGGACGGATTTCGTTATTACACGTCGCAAAACTTAACCGATTGGACGGACTGCGGTTACTGCTATAAAAACAGTCCTTGGGGAGAAGATTCTTTCTGGGCGCCCGAAGTGTACGAAAGAGGGGGGAAATATTACCTCCTTTACACCGCGCGTTGGAAGAAGAATCACAGTCTTCGCATCGGGCTTGCGGTGGCGGACAGCCCTGCGGGCGAATTTAAGGACGTAACGGACGGGCCCTTGTTTGATTTCGGGTATGCCGCAATCGACGCAACCGTTCTTCATGACGACGACGGGAAAGATTACATCTACTACTCCCGCGATTGCAGCGAAAACGTCATTGACGGCGTTCATACGAGCCAAATTTATGCGGCGGAAATTTCTTCCGACTTGCGTACCTTCCTCACCGAGCCCGTTCTCGTTTCTACCCCTTGTAAGAGTTGGGAACTTTTGAGCGGGGACGAATGGCGTTGGAACGAAGGACCTTATCTTGTAAAGCACAACGGAAAGTATTATATGAATTTCTCCGTCAACTGCTATGCAAGCCGCGAATATTCGGTTGCGTACTCCGTGGCGGACAAACCGCTCGGTCCCTTTATCAAAGCGGACGACAACCCTATTTTAACCTTTGGGGAAGGGGATTTCTCCGGCCCCGGGCACAACGCGATTTTTGAGGGCAAGGACGGAAAACTTTACACGGCGTTCCACATTCACACGCATCCCGAAGCGCCGAGCGGAAACCGCCGTGCGTGCATCGGTGAGGTGCAGTTTACAAACGACGGTAAAATGAAAATTATCGTATAAGAGGCATTCAATGAAAAAGGGAGAACGGGTTACGATTATCGACGTCGCGAGAGTTGCGCAAACTACGCCGCAAACGGTATCTCGCGCGCTTCGTAACGCGCCCGACATTTCAGAATCCACCCGTAAGCGCATTTTGCGCATCGCGGCGGATATGAATTACGTAAAAAACAACATTGCAAGTTCGTTGCGCAGGGGAAACTCGGGCTTGATCGCCGTCATTTACGATAACGTCATCAATCTCTATTTCTCCGTCATGATCAACTATTTGCAGTTTTGCTTAAAAGATTACGGGTATTCCATTTTGACGAGTGCGATTTTAGAAACGAAGTTGGGACGGGAAGCGTATCTTTCCGCCGTGTCGCACAACGTGGACGGGATTATCAGTTTTATCGAGCCGAACGAAGACGTTTCCGCATTGATCGAACAACACGGCGTTCCCGTGCTTTTGTTCGGACGGCGAACGGACGTTCCTCACGTCGATTGCATTTACGGCGACGACGTAACGGGTGGGGAGATCGGCGCGCGCGCCCTTTTGCAATGCGGTTGCAAACGGCCTGCGTTTTTGTCCGAATCGCTTGAAATCACTTGTGCGTACGACCGTTTTCAAGGAATGAAAAACGTAACGGCGGAAAACGGGTTGCCCGATCCGCAATATATCTACGTTCATAACGAGAATTTGGGCGAACACTTAAAAACGGCGCTTGCCGATTTGCAAACGTCGCCCGACGGATTCTTTTGTTTCAACGACATGATTGCCTTTGAACTGCAAGAATTTTTTGAAAAAAACGGCATTCCGCCCGTCCCCGTCGTGGGGTACGACGACGTTCAGTCGGAGATCCGTATTCCCGGTCGGCTTACGACGGTGGGGCTGAATAAACGACTGTTTGCCGAGCGTGCGGCGGATATCTTACTCAACCGCATCCGTCATTCGGACGCAAAAGCAACCGCGCTCAAAGAAGAGGTTTTTCTTGTAAAAGGAGAAACGGCGTAAAAGTAAATATTTACGCAAAGTAAGCGGGCGTTTTTACGGCGAAAACAAGCGGGAAATCGCAAAATACCCCCTTGACAAAGTGTGGGATCGGTGGTATCATATTGATAGTATCAAATTGATGATATCAAACCGTTGAAATTATGATAGAACGGACGGGAAAAACCGCTGCGGTAAAACGCAGTAAGAGGGTTATAAAAAACCGTTGATCGAAACAAATTGATGATATCAAAGAAGCGGTAGAAAAATTTCGCAAGGCGTAAAAAGTAAAATTCAACCGCGATACCAAAACAAAAGCAAACGGAAAACCGTTGCAAATAAATAAAATACCTCCTTGAAAATGGGGGGGGGGTAGTGCATTGATAGGACTGCCCCAAACATTCGGTAAATTTCTCGTAAAGGGGAAGTTTGCCGCGCGCCGTTTTTCGGCGTAAAATATTCGGAGCGAACGGGGGAAATCCCGTCGTGAAATAAGATTATTTTAGAGAAAAGGAGGTCTCTATGATAAGTAAGGGAAAGAAACTTTTAGTAGCACTCATGACCCTTTTGTGCGCAGGCTCTCTGTTCACGGTAGCGGCATGCGGCGAAGAACCTGAACCTACGCCTACGCCCGGTCCCGGTACGCAAACGCCCGGCGGCGACGAAACGCCCGGCGGCGGCGACGAAACGCCCGGCGGTGGCGACGAAACGCCCGGTGGCGGCGACGAAACCCCCGGCGGTGGCGACGAAACCCCCGAGGTCGATCCCGACCTTGCGACGGCGCTTAAACTCGACGCAATTCCCGCGTCCGATTTGACGCTCGAAGCAACGTCGGCGGAAAAGACGGCAGAGGCAAGTTGGTTTGTGGAATACGGTACGGAAACGCTTGACGTCGTCGTATACGTAGAAGACGAAAAAATTTATACCGAAGCGTCCGTCTTCACGAGCGACGGTATTTTCCTCAACCTCGACACCGTACAACGTGTAAAAGGTTACACGGACGACACCGTATCCATCACGGTAAGCGCGACGGGCGACTTTGCGGTACAAAGCGCGAAAAACATGTCGATGGTCGCCGAAAGCGGAGTTGAAGCGACGGCGCAAAAGTTCACGTTGGACGAAACGAAGATCGACGGTTATAAAGTTGAAATTTCCATTCCGTATGCGCTCGTAGGCGTTGACGCGACCGCGAAGAACGCGGCAATCGCAATCGGTCTTTGCAATGCGCAAAGCGGTGCGAATATCGAATACGCTTACGGCAACGAATTCGGCGCGGATTACGAAAACGTTCATACTTATATGGCAGTTACGGATACCGACACGTTCGGCGAAAACCCTTGGCTTCCGTATAGCATGGAATGGGGCAGCGTAACCAACGCTCTTCAAATGAAACCCGGTTGGAACGTTGACGGCGACGACGGCACGGAAAACGCGATCATCGTCATGAACGGCAACGGCGACAACGGCGATAACGAAATTTACATGCGCAACTCCAACGAACAGACGATGTACGCAGAAGCAAAGATCAGTCTTGACGAACTCGTAGGGGCAGATCAATGGCGTAAATTCGGTTTGACGGTATCGTCCGCAGACGGCAACGACGGCTTGTTCTTCTACGTCGACGCGGCTGCAACGGACGCAGGTGCGCAAACGATTGCGGCAAATTCCGTTGCGCTCGGCTTAAACTACAAAAACGGCGCAGGCGGTTGGGCAGGCAGCTGGCAAAATATCGGTTCGATGGGCGGAACTTCCGCACAATATCAAAACGATAACTTCATCACGCTCGGCATTTACCGTCAAGGCGCGGCGTTCTCCCTCTATTTCAACGGCAACCTCGTTAAGACGATCGGTTGCGGCGGAATCGCAGCAGGGGACGATGCTTACGTCGGCGTTGCGGCGTTCAAGATGAACCTCACCGTAAAAGATTACTTCGTTACGACGGATGCGGCTGAACTTGCATCCAAGGCAATCACGCCTCAAGACGTAGACAATCTCTTCATCGGCGACAGTTACATCGATAAGGCATTCTGGTATTCCTTCGGCGAAGAATTCCCCAACGACGTCAACATCGGCGTCGGCGGAACGAAGGTCGAATACTGGACGAACATGGCAGGCGCGCTCGACCAAATGTACAACGCTACCGATAACATCGTCGTACACATCGGCGTAAACGACATCGACGACGGCAACACCACGGGCGAAGTGGCAATCGAACGTCTCGAAACGATGCTCGCAACCTATCATACCCTCTTCCCCGAAGCGGTCATTCACTATGCAAACATTTGCGACAACATGCTCTTCCCCGGAAAGTGGGTAGAATACGCAAAGGTCAACGCTTGGGCAGAAGACAAGGCGGAAGAAGACGAACTCTTCAAAGTCATCGATATGGCTTCCGTCATCACCAAGGTAAATAACTCCACCGCTCACTGGTACATGAACGACGGGCTCCACTACAATGCGGACGGCTACGCAGCATTCGGCGCGGCAGTCAAAGAATCGCTCGGCATTGCCCGTGCGGCAGGTACCGCAGTTCTCGGCGATTTGGACGTTCAAGACGCTCCCGATTGGAACTACACCGCAGGTTGGACGTTCGACGCGGATACGGGCGTTGCACACCAACAAGGCACGTACTTCAACTATATCGGCGCAGAATCGCAAGTGTTCTTCAAGGGCGCTTATGCGACGGACGTCTATGCGGAAGCAAAGATCTCCGTAGGTCCTACCAACGCAGACGACGGATGGGCAAAGACGGGTATCGCAATCCGTTCCGTAAAGGGTACGTATTTCTACTTTATCAACACGGCACGCGATTTAGGTAACAACAACAACGGTACGCATTATACCGACATGTACGGCTCCATCTTCTTCCGTCCCGACGTAAAGGGCAGCCGTAACTGGGGTTCTGAACTTATTCCTTATACCTTCCTCGGCAACCAAAGCCACGACATGCAAGTTGAAAACAGCTTCAAGATGATGGGCGTTGCAAAGGTTGGCGCAAAACTTTACCTCTTCGCGGACGACTCGGTCGTTGCAACGCTCGACTCCACTCTTACGGCGGACGATAAGGTTGCAATCTCCATCTTCACGTTCAACCAAGAATTGAAGGCAAAAGACGCATACGTTACCACGGAAGAAAGTGCAATCAACGACAAGATCTACGGCGATTTGGCGAGAACACTCACCATCGACGGCGACATTTCCGACTGGTCGGATGCGCAAAAGACGAATCCTATGGCAATCCTCGCTTCCGGAAACAAGGGAGCAACCGTTTATGCAACGACGGCGGACGACGGCTTGTACGTCTTTGTAGACTTGTGGCACACCACTTACGATGCGACGAACGCCGCATGGTATCTTGCAACCAACGTTGAATTGAGAATCAACAACCAAGAGCCTCAATATTTTGCGTCGGCAAACGGCAGTTTGAACGGCGTAACGCAAGCACAGTTTGTCAACACGCCTCCTTCGGGCGAGGAAACGCGTAACCATACGCTCATCGAACTCTTCATCAACAAGAAGGCGATTGCAAACTTCGATAAGGCGTCGGTTCACTTCGGTATCGCAGCAAAGACGGGCGGCGACACGTGCGACATTATCGACTGGCGTGCAGGCGACTTCTGGTACACGCCCGAAGCAGATCCCGGAATGAGAAACATCGTTGCAACCGAAAACGGTATCTTGACGGGTTCGGCTTACGCAATCGACGGCGACATTTCCGACTGGACGGACGTTACGCTTGAAACGGTATCGCTCGGCACGTCTACCGTTCGCAAGGCGATCACCATGAAGGAAGACGGCGTATACCTTGCAATCGAAATTAAGAATGCAAGCATCAACGTTGCAACCGATCCTAATCTTGCTTGGTGGCAACATACCAACATCGAGTTGATGAATCCCGACGGCGGTGCAGGCGAGGCATGGACGATTGCACATACGGAACATGCGCGCGTCATGATCTACGAAGGAAGACTTACGCATACGGGACGCATCACCGACGCGGCTTACACCTACGTCGACGGCGAAACGGAAGATACGCTTACGTTTGAAATCTTCTTCACGTACGAAATGATCACGGGCTGGACGACTGGTGCAACCGAGTTCGAAACGAGAATCGGCGGACAAATTTGGGGCGTAGAAGGCGGAGCAACCTTCCATCAATTCTATGCAATTCAAAAGATCACCGCTACCTCGGATGCTGAATAAGCAAAACGAAATCCCTGCCCGCCTATGCGGGTAGGGAACAATTAGGAAATATCGGAAACCCTGCCCGCAACAAGCGGGTAGGGGAATTCCGTAACAAATCGAATAAAAGGAGAATTTTATGAGAAAGAACAAGATTTTGGCTCTTGCGCTCTCGGCGTTAACGTTAACGGGCGGCGTAATGGGCTTTGCGGGCTGCGGCGACGATCCTGCTGACGGTACGTATGATCCGGACGGAACCTACCGCCCTGCAGCCGGCGAGGGGGCTACGAAGATCACCTTCTGGGGATATGGCGAAGACTACGAAATTTCCGTATTCCAAAGCCTTGTCGACGACTTTAACGAGTTGTACAAGGACAGAATCGAGGTCAAGTACGAACCGCAAATTTCCGGCGACTACAACCAAAGCGTTACCACGGCGTTGTCTTCTTCCCGTGCGCGCGTAGACGTCTTGTACATCGGCGACGCGGACTTCAAGCGCTATGCAACGCTCGGCATGATCGAGCCGCTCGACGAGTATCTCGAAATGAGCGCGGCAAAGCAAGACACGGACAACAAGATCGACATCGACGAAATGTGGGCGACGTCCGTCAACCGCTTTAAGTACGACGTCAACACGACGACGCAAGAGGGCCCCGATTCGCACTACTACGGAATCCCCAAGGATATCGGTCCTACCGTAATCTACTACAACGAAACGCACTTTAAGCAGGCGGGCGTCAACGTCATTTCCGTTGCGGCGGAAGATTTGGACGCGTTCAACAACGACGGCGCACCCGATTCGCGCGGCAAGACGAAGGCAGAATACGGTATCACGGGCGAAGTCAAAGAAAAGGGCTACTTTGTAGACGGCGCTAACAAGTGGTTTAACAACCAAGTTCCGATGAGCTGGGACGAATGCGTTACCCTTGCAAACCTCGTTCAAACGGCGGGCGGTGTGGACGGTTCCGGTCTTCCCAACCACTACGGCTACTTCACCGAATGGTGGTTCAACTACGGTTGGTCGGTCGGCGGCGACTGTATCGAATACATTCCCACGGACGATCCCGAATACAATGGCGGTTACTGGGAATTTACGCTTATGGATCCCACGAAGAACTATATCGTAGCGGACGACGCGGCGGATTTCACCATCAACGGCAACACGTATAAAGCAGGCGAAATTGTTACCTGGAACGACAAACTTGCAAACTGCGCAACCGATCAAGAAACCATCGCTCCCGCGGTGCTTGCGGCGGCGCAAAGCGGACAACTCAACGAACTTCCTTCGCAAAGAGAAGCGTTTGTCGAATTCGTCCGTATCGGTCAAAAGACGAACGTTGAAGTGGACGACGGTTTGATGGGCTACGGCATTTGCCCCAACCCCACGTCGATCGGCGGGGACGCAGGCAAGACGGCGGCGTTTGCAACGGGTAAACTTTCTATGCTCGTCGACGGCAGATGGAACGTCGTTCAATTCCGTGAACGTATGGATGACGTTTACGAATGGGACGTAGCACCCCTTCCTCAATACAAGGAATACGACAACGAAGGCAACATCACCGTACACGGTGTCGAAGCGGGACACAGCGGCTCGGTTGCGCTTTGCATCAACGCAAACTCCACAAAGAAGAACGCTGCATGGGCATTCTGCGAATACATCGGCGGTAAAACGGGACAAGAAGCGCAAGCGGCTTCCGGCTTTGCAATTCCTTCGCAAATTGACAGTGCGAACTCCGAAGTGTTCCTTCAATCGGAGCAAAATCCCCGTAACTCCATGGCATTCGTCCGCGCGGCGGAATACGAAACCCCCGGCGACTGGTGGTACCTCTACGACAAAGAATGGACGGGCGCAGGCAACGGCGGTTGGGCGGACGTTTTGAACGGTCAAGTCCGTAAGGGCGAATTGACGCTTTCGCAATTTGAAACGCACGAAAAATACTTGGATACGTGGAGAATTCTTCTCGAATACACCAAAAAGAACAAAAATTCGTAAAATCTTCGATTAGGAGGAAAGTGTATGGCATCCGAA
Organism: Clostridia bacterium; assembly: GCA_017621735.1. Lineage (GTDB taxonomy): Bacteria > Bacillota > Clostridia > Christensenellales > Borkfalkiaceae > Gallimonas. The sequence continues at coordinate 99,717 of JAGASM010000006.1, forward strand.
TTCGAAGTTGCAACCAACGTAGGGGAGGCGGATCAAACCGCCTTTCCCGAAGACGTTGTCTTGACGGAAAATCCTATTCCCGTCAAAGAAACGCAACGGAAAAAAGGAAATAAAGAGGAAATTGCAGGAACGCTCCTTGCGTCCATTCCTCTTGTCGGCTTTGTTATTTTCGGCATGATCCCTCTTTTGATGGCGCTTGCGATGGCATTTTTGTACATGCCCCGCTTTGGCTTTGAGGGTGCGGAATTTAACGGATTTAAGAACTTTGTTACCGTCTTGACGGACGACATGTTCTGGCAATCGGTATGGAATACCGTTTTGTTGGGACTGAGCACGTTTATAAGCCTTGCTTTGGCGCTCGTCGTTGCATACTTTTTGAGCAAAGACATCAAGGGCAGAAAGGCGTTCAGAATGATCTATTTCATTCCTTACGTTTGCTCGGTCGTTGCAATTACCCTCATGTGGGGTTATATGTTCAACACCAACTGGGGTATTATCAACCACCTGCTCGGCAGAACGGGCGAAAACGCTATCGACTGGATGGGGGAAGCGGGACCTTACCGCCTTGCCGTCATCATCATGAGCGTTTGGTCGGGCATGGGCTACGGCATCATTTTGTTTACGGCGGCGCTTACCAACGTCAACAAAGAAATGATTGAAGCGGCGGAAATCGACGGCGCGAACGCATGGGTACGTTTTTGGAGAATCGTATTCCCGTCCATTTCGCCTACGACGTTCTATCTCCTCGTCATGGGCGTAATCGGCATGTTGCAGTCGTTCGCGGTAACCAACGTCCTCAACGGCGGTAACTCTCCGGACGGCGTCGGTATTACCATCGTCTACTATTTGTACAACAGAATCTTCAATTACATTGGAGCAATGGGAGAAGCAAGCGCGAGTGCATGGATCCTTGGAATCATCATTCTCGGGCTTACCGTATTCCAGTTCTGGGGCTCCAAAAAGTGGGTGAATTATGACTGATACGAATACGGTAACCGTCGTACGCGACGAATCACTCATCAAAAAGACAAAGGCGAAGTCGATTGCAGGCAAAATCGGTATTTACGCGTTTTTGGTTATCTACGCGATTATCATTTTGTTCCCGTTCTTCGTCGTCATTCTCACCTCGTTTAAGACGGCAGCGGACGCGTCCAACCCCGAATTCAGTTGGTGGCCCACCGAAGGGTTTACGATTGAAGGCTACGAAGCAGCGCTTACAAGCCCGCTCGTTCCTACGCCGCTCATGCGTGCCTTCTTAAACACGCTGATGTACGTCATTCCGCCCACCATTTTAGGGCTTATGACCTCTTCGCTTGCGGCATACGCGTTTGCAAAATTGCGTTTCCGCGCAAGTAAGGCAATGTACACGGCACTTCTTGCTACGATGATGATCCCCGGCGCGATCACCATTTCCTCCACCTACACCGTATTCGACACGATCGGATGGGTAGGCACGCCGTTGCCCCTCATGATTCCCGGGGCGTTCGGCTCGGCGGCATGCGTGTTCTTTATGCGTCAATTCTTTACGGGAATTCCCGACAGTATCATCGAGGCTGCCAAACTCGACGGCGTCGGATTTGTCGGAATTTTCTTCACCATCATGGTACCGCTTTCTACGCCTGCGCTCATCGCGCAAGGGCTTCTCGGCTTTATCGGCGGCTATAACGACTATTTGTGGCCGCTCCTTTACACCAACGTCCCCGGCATGCAAACGCTTCAAATTTCGTTGAAACAATTTACGGGAATGTTCGGAAGCCGTCCTAATATCGTTATGGCAGGTACGCTCGTAGCACTCGTTCCTACCTTGATCATCTACTTCTTCGCGCAAGACTTCTTTATCGAAGGAATTGCGGCAAGCGGAATCAAGGGCTAATAAAAACAAGGAGTAATTTATGAAAAAATCAGTTATAGCGCTCAGTGCGGTTCTTGCATTGAGTACGGCATTCGGCGTTTTGACGGCTTGTAAAGATCCCGAACCGGATCCCGTTGAAGTCGGTACGTTTGATTACGAATCGACGCTTCTTTCCGAAAAAGAAAACGTAAACGACGGATTTAACAGCAACCTCTTCTACGTCAACACGCTCGACTTCCAAGTAGCAGACCCTACGGTTATCTACATTACGGAAGGGGAAGACAAGGGGTATTTCTACTGCTACGGTACGTCGGACGAAATCGGCGGCTACGGAATTCAAGCATGGAGATCGAAGGACCTTGCCCGTTGGGAAACGGTGGGCATTGCCTATAAACCCGATTTCTCCGTCGCTTGGGACTCTTTCAACCACTGGGCTCCCGAAATTATCTATGACGACGGTCTTTATTACCTCTTCTTCAACGCGGACCACACGTATAAGCCGAAAGCAAAGAACGGCGAGAGAAGAAAGTATCTTTCCGTCGTCGTTTCCGAAACGCCTTACGGTCCTTTCAAAGCACCGAACAGACGCAATGCAAACGGCGAACAGTTGAGCGCGGCAGAACCCGTGTTTGACTTCTCGGGCGATAACCCCGTGCTTGCCGCAATCGAAGCGGAGGAAAACGCAAAGGGAAGAGAAGGGCTCATCATGGAGCAAACGATCGACGCGAGCCCCTTCAAAGATCCCGTTACGGGCGATAAGTACCTCTTCTGGTCGTATTACGATACGTACGGCGTCGGCTCTTTCCAATACGGCGTCAAGATGAAGGACTGGTACACCCCCGACTATTCGACGATCACGCGGATCACGGCACCCTTCTATCCCACGGTACAAGATGCGCTGCAAGGCAACGTTACGAACAGATTGCAAGAAGGGAACGTCAACGAAGGCGGATACATGGTATACCACGAAGGTAGATATTACTTGACGATGTCCATCTTCGGCTTCACCGATCCCAACTATCAAGTCATTCAAGCCGTTTCCGACAGCCCCTTGGGCGACGAGGATGGCGACCACTACAGCGATTTTAGAAAGATCTCCGTAAACGACGGCGGCAGAGTCCTTTGGACGAACCCCGGTCTTTGGTCGCACATCGTCAGCGCGGGACACCACTGCTTTATTACGGTAGGGGATGAACTTTACACCGCATACCACACCTTCCGCGATAGAAACTCGATCGCGAACGGACGTGCGATTTCCATCGACAAGGTTATGTGGGTAGAAAACAGCGAAGGCATTCCCGTCATGCACACCAACGGTCCCACGTGGTCCATTCAGCCTCTTCCTGCGGAACTTTCCGGTTACGATAACATTGCGACCTCCGCGACGATTACGGCGACCAACACGGCGGAAGGCAGCGACGTTGCGCTCTTGAACGACGAAATTATCAAGTATCACGAAAGCGACTTGGCGGTAGAATACCTTGCAAACGAAGGTACGTCGACCATCACCCTTACTTGGGACGATTTCAAGACGGTACGCGGCTTGATGATCTACAACTCCTACGACTATGAAACGACGTTCGACTCCGTCAAAAAGGTAGAACTTGAGTATAAGCAGGCAAGCGGCGCAACGGCGACGGCAGTCATCGAAGATCTTCAATACGACTGGGATTGGTTCTTTGAAGACGATTGGGAATTCATCCGTCCGGGTGGCTCCGCGTTGGCGGAATTTGACGAACTTCCCGTAAAATCGATTACGATTACCGTTGATTCGGTTACGGGTTCCGACCTTGCCCTCGGCGAAATCATCGTCCTCGGCAAAGACGAAGCGTGCGACGGCGTTGCACAATTTAAGGAATACTCCTACACGAACAGCCCCGTCGGCTCTCCTCATATCATCGTAGAAGGGGACAAAATCGGCTCCATCGAAGGAACCAACTTGCAAACGCAATACGGATATGATGCGACGCACGACGACGGTACGGCAGACGCATACTTTGAACAAACGATGTGCGAAGATCAATCGGCATTCTTCAAAGATTTCTACGGGACCTCCTTCTACGTAGAAGCGGAATTCACCGTAACTTCGCTTTCGCCGTTCAACAACGATCCTTATCCCAAGTTCGGTCTTGCGGTTTCCTGCGACGACACGTATGAAAATACCATTTTCTTCTACGTCGATGCAGTCAACTTCTCCCTTTCCCGCGTCGGCGTTGCACAAAGAACGCTCGACAACCGCGATTGGGACTGGACGGCAACCGAACGCTTGGAAGAAATCGGTCAAGTATCTTATACCAACGACAATTACGTCAAACTCGGCATTTTGCGTATGGGCGACAAGTTCTGGTTCCTCGCGGAAGACGTTCCCGTTATCTTCTACGATAACTTCAACGTATTCGACGAACATCAAAACGGCGCGGTAGGGTTCCGTTCCTTCAATACGCCGATGAAGATTAAGAACTACTCCTTGACGACGGACGAAAGCGTTCTCAACGAAATGATGAACGAATTCGAAGCGCAAGTTTCGGGCGAAAACTTCGGCGACGCAGGTCCTTTCTGGACGGGCATCGGCTGGGATTTGACCAACGACAGAGGAGATGATCCTTATATCGAACAAAAGGTTAGCGGCGACCAGTACGCATTCTTCAAGAACCTCAGCTCGACGAACTTCTACGTTGAAACGATGATCGGTGCGACGACGGATATGGGCGATCCTTGGCCGAAATTCGGTCTTGCGGCGCAAGTACCCGGGAATACGTTGTTCTTCTATATCGACGCTTCCGCATCCTTTACCGCACAAAATATCGGTTGGGTAAGCAGAAACAGCGAAGATACCGAATGGACGTGGAAGCAAGCAGGCTTGGCAGAAGAAAAAATGGCAAGCGTTGGAAACTATAACAACGGAAACTTTGCTAAACTCGGAATGCTCCGCGAAGGGGATACCTTCTACCTCTTCCTCAACGACGAGTTGGTGTTCACGGTAAGCGGCTTGCGTGGATTTGGCGAATCGGATAATTGCTCGGCTGCAATTATGACGTTCACCATGGGTGCAAGAGCAAAAGAATACTCCGCAACGACGGACGCTACGGTCATCGCTGCGAAGAAGGACGAACTCTTAAACTAAAACGGCAACCTCTCTCCGTCCGCCCAAACGGGCGGACGGTAAGGGAGGTCGTGTTTTATACGGCATACTTAACAAAAATCAAACGGTAAAAATGGAAAAGTTGACGAAAATTTTTCCAAAAAATAAAATGTGCTTGATTTTTATTCGTTAATATTATAAGATAAATAACGATGTGATTTGGCATCGGAGGACAGTTAGAAATGAAATTTGAAAGAATGGAGTATCCCCGCCCGCAATTCCGCCGCGATCGTTGGACCGCACTCAACGGAGAGTGGGAATTTTGCTTTGACGACGATTTACTTGGTGTGAAAAAGGGGTACCCTACGGGTAAAATTGCTCTTGATATGACCATTAACGTACCGTTTACCTATCAATACGAGGCAAGCGGAATCGGCGATACGGAAAATCACGAATGCGTGTGGTATCGCCGCACCTTCCGTTCGGAAGCGGAAGGCGGAGAGAGAGCGCTTCTTTGCTTTAACGGAAGCGATTACGAAACGGACGTTTGGGTAAACGGTCAACACGTTTGCCGTCACGTCGGTGCGTACGGACCTTTTTCTGCGGATATTACCGACGTTTTGCGCCGCGGCGACAACGTTATCGTCGTGCGTTGCGTCGATCCCTTTGATCCGACCATTCCTCGCGGAAAGCAAAGTTGGACGGGCGAACGGTTTGCGTGCTGGTACATTGCCAACACGGGGATTTGGCAAAGCGTTTGGATTGAATATTTCGGCGTAGACTGCATCGACAAGTATACGCTTACCCCCGATATCGATACCTGTTCGTTTGGCGGCGAAATTACCACGCTTTACGGAAAAGCGGACGAAATGGAAATCACCGTTTCGTATCAAGACAAGCAAATTAAAAAGTTGCGCGTTACGTTGAACGGAAAACGCACCCGCTATACCGTCAACTTGATGGAACTTGACTTTGTGGACGAAGTTCATTACTGGTGGCCTGACCGTCCCAACCTCTTCTACGTGGACTTTAAGTTGTTCCGTGCGGGAAGAACGGTTGACGTTGCGCATACCCGTTTCGGAATGCGGAAAATCTCGATTGACGAGCAGGGCAATATTTGCTTGAACAACCACAAGTTGTATCAACGCTTGATTCTCGACCAAGGCTACTGGGCGGAAAGCGGAATTACGCCTCCCTCCAAAGAAAGTTTGCAAGAGGATATCCGTTTGAGCAAGGAATTAGGCTTTAACGGCGCGAGAAAACACCAAAAGTTTGAAGATCCTTATTTCTATTATTATGCGGACGAGATGGGCTTCCTTACGTGGTGCGAAATGCCCTCTGCCTATAACTTTAATGCGGAAGAAATCAACTCGATTACGCGCGACTGGCAAGAGATCGTATCCGTTGCCCGCAATTTTACGAGCGTCATTTGCTACGTTCCCTTAAACGAAAGTTGGGGGGTAAGAAAAATTCTCGTAAACGGTGCACAACAAAACTTTGCTTGCTCGCTTTATTACATGACCAAAGCTATCGACGGCAGCCGACTTGTCAGCACGAACGACGGTTGGGAAAACGTCGACGCGACCGACTTTATTTCCATTCACGACTACGCGTACGACAGTTCGCTCTTTGCGGAAAAGTACACCGCGGAAAAATACGACGGTTTGTACCCGCAGGGTAGAAAACTTATGGCGTACGGCAATACTTCGTGCGGGCTCCCCGTTCTCTTTACCGAGTTCGGCGGAATTGCAATGAAGAAGGAAGCGACGGACGGCAACTGGGGCTACGGCGAAGGTGCGTCGGACGAGAAAGAATTCCTTTCCCGCTATCGCAATTTGATGGAAGGGGTGTATGCGACGGAGTTCCAAGGCTTCTGCTATACGCAACTTACCGACGTACAGCAAGAAGTAAACGGCTTGCTTACGCCCGAGCGCGCGCCCAAGTTTGACGTGAAAAAGGTAAAAGATCTCACGGAAGGTAAATTTTAATTGAAAAACGGACGGGATATTTCCCGTCCGTTTTTATCTTGCCGTAAAAAAATTGAAAATATTTGATAAAAATGCTTGATTTTTTGTGGAAATATGGTATAATCATAATACGCAAAGGGGATATAGCTCATCTGGTAGAGCGGTACGTTCGCAACGTACAGGTAACGTGTTCGAGTCACGCTATCTCCACCATAAAAGACAAACTTTGAATTGCAAAGTTTGTCTTTTTTTTTTGCGTATGACAAAGTATTTGCGCGGATACGCAGTGTACGGGAGATATAAAAGAAACGCCCGCGGGTTCACGGGCAGGGTGCATAACCTATACGTTAAAAGCGCGGTTATGTCAAGTTACTATACGGGAAAAAACGCCCGCTGATTCACGGGCAGGGTGCATAACCTTTACGTTGAAAGCGCGGTTATGCCAAGTTACTATATGGCAAAGAAACGCCCGCGGGTTCACGGGCAGGGTGCATAACCTTTACGTTGAAAGCGCGGTTATGCCAAGTTACTATATGGCAAAGAAACGCCCGCGGGTTCACGGGCAGGGTGCATAA
>JAGASM010000001.1 GCA_017621735.1 Clostridia bacterium
TCCGCAACCGTAAACGAACTTACTTGTTTTTCCTTCGATTTCGGTCTTTTGATTTTGTTTGCCACCTCTTTTTCGATATAGCCGAGATTGTACGCCGTTTGCAAAGAACTTTGTATAACCGTAATTATTATATTCACCGAACTTGCGGATAAACCCGCTCCCGTTTTCTTGTTACCCGAAGTCAAAAGCTCCGTTATGTATTTTTGCAAAGTCAACGGCGTAATGTTTTGCATTTCCGTTTCTCCGAGACCGCCAATTAAATGTTTATGTACGATTTCACTGTACCGAGCGTAAGTTTTCGGCTTTGCCGAAGGCTTGACGTAATTTTCAAGCCAAGTGTTTAACCATTCCTTGTATTTCATTAATTTTCTCCTTTTCGTGTTATTATAATTTTATATTTTTGCATTAAAAAAGAGCCAAAGTTTTACTTTGACTCTCAAATCTTATATTATTTTAAGTTTTTATAATGCGAGTTAATTCTTGAGCAAGAAAAAAGGTTAGAACGTTTTTGTCCTAACCTTTAAGTTTATTCGTGAATTAGCCCGCTTTTGTGAATTATTTTATTTGTCCATAACGTTGGTTTATGACACTATACTTAACCCTGTTAAGTCGTGTGTTTGCAAAGCAAAAAGAAAAGGATAGCAAAAAATTTTTGCTATCCTTTTATAGTTCCTAAAAAATCCCTATGGGAAGAGCGCATATCCGTTCTCTTTTTTTACGCCGTATTTTTCAAAAAAGGAATACGTATTTTATTTTTTACGCCATATTGCGCTGCAAATTATAAAAAACCGCCCCGTGCTTGCACGGGGCGCCATTTTTTTAGACAATATTTGTAAAAATCGAGCGCGGTATCTCCGCGGGTGCAAAAAAGCGTTTTGTTTCCGCAGGGGCTTATATGATTTACCGTTTACCTGAACCCGCGCGGCTTAAAGTTCGGTATTTGCACGGGGGCAAAAAAGCGTTTTGTTTCCGCAGGGGCTTATATGATTTACCGTTGCTCTCAACCTGCGCGAAGGTGCTAAAAAGCGTACCGTTTTCGTAGAGGCAATTTTATTCCGCGCGTGTACCGCTTGTGGTTGAAAGTTCACTCGTTTTTTTGTAAAAACCGAGCGCGGTATTCGGACGGGGCAAGTCCCGTTTTCGTCTTAAAAAAGAGGGAAAACCGACTGTAATACTCAAATCCGCACTTTGTTGCAATATCCGTAAGGCTCAATTCGTTTTCTTCTAACATTTTTTGTGCGGCGCAAAGTCGCACGTGCAAGATGTATTCCTTGGGTGCCATTCCCGTCTTCTTTTTGAAGAGAATGCGGAAATGATCGTCGCAATATCCCGTAGAGTGCGCGAGGTCGGACAGGTTGATATCCGCCATATAATATTCGTTGACGTAGGAGATGGCATAATCGATGTTGCCGTCTTTTGGGGAGGCGAACGATTTTACCTCTTCCAAATTTTTTCTTTGGATTTCGAGCAAGACAATCGCGAGTAAACTCTCGATATATTCTTGGTGGAATGCGTCTTTCTTCTTAAATTCGTGGCGAATCGTTTGTACAAAATTAAAAATTTTCGAAGAGGCGTCTTTGTAAAAACAATTATCCGGAAGGGGGGAATCCGTCGTAAACCCGATTGAAATCATGCTCGTTTGGTGGGCGTGCGTTTCCCGATGGGTAACGTTTGGATTGACAAAAACAAACGTGCTCGGCTCGTAGTGATACGGTTTATTGCCGATCGCTCCGTCCCCGTCCCCTTTCAAATAATAGATCAATTCGCAACACGAATGTTGATGCGCGACGATCGTGCGCAAAGACTCGTAATTGCGGATCCAAACGTATTGTAAACGAATCATCGCTTTCCTCCTTATATCAAAAAAAGTATAACACGGGGGAAGGTGGTTGTCAATATCGTTTTTCGATAAAAAGCAATCGTCTATAAGGATATTTCGCCTTTTTTTGGAAAATACGGTTTATTTTTACGGCCCTCATATCGGGAAAAGTATAAATTCTTATCGTCTTTTGTTATTTACATTTTATAAAGTAAGTTTTAGAATAGATGATAAGGAAACGTATATCGTAAAATCATAAGGAGAAAAAATGAGTCAAGTTTTTGCTGCAAAGCGAAAAAGAAGAAAAAAATGGGACGCGCGAAATTGGACGGTCTTTCTGATTGCTACGCTGGGACTGTTGTCCATTCTCGTTTTTCATTATCTGCCCATGGTGGGGTTAGTCCTTGGGTTCAAGGATTCCGATTATTCCGCGAATCTCTTGCAAACGCTGTTATTTGGCGATTGGGTGGGGTTTGATTATTTTACGGCGTTTTTACATGACGTTGATTTTTGGAACGTCATGTCCAACACGCTTTTGCTGAATTTAATCTTGCTTTTGCTGAACTTCCCCGCGCCGATTATTTTTGCGTTGATTTTGAACGAGGTGCGCCACGCGGCGTTCAAAAAATCCATTCACGTCATTACAACCTTCCCGCACTTCATTTCTTGGGCAATTTACGGCGGGATCGTCATTGCATTGACCGACCAAACGACGGGGGTTATGAATCCGATCATGAACGTCTTGGGGCTTTCGTCCGAAGCGGATCCCGTCTATTTGATGGACGCTGCGCACGTGTGGATGGTCATTATTATTTCCTCCGTCATCAAAAGCGTCGGATGGGGCTCGATTATCTACATGGCGGCGATCGCGTCGATTGACGTGCAACTTTACGAAGCGGCGGAGTTAGACGGCGTAACCCGCTTGCAAAAGGCAATTTATATCACGTTGCCTTCGATTGCGCCGACGATCACCGTATTCTTGCTCCTCAATATCGGACGTTTGCTTTCCAACTCCTTCGAACAGTTCAACTCGTTACAAAACGCCGTGAACTTGAGCAGGAGCGAAGTATTGTCCACCTACGTCTATCGGCTCGGGTTCTCTTCCCGCCGATACGGATATGCAACGGCAATCGGATTTTTCAACTCGCTCGTCAGTTTGATATTGCTCATTGCAAGCAACTTTATCAGTAAAAAAGTTGCGGGGAGGGGGATTTTCTAATGGAAGCGACAAAGAAAAAACGCAAATTAACGCGGATGCGTTGGCCCGATTATATCATTTATACGGTTTTGGTGCTCTTTGCAATCATTACCTTTTATCTTCTTTGGTACGTCATCATCGGATCTTTTTCCAACGGACAGGAATACGCCTCGGGCGGCGTGTTTGTTTGGGCGAAAGGGTTTACGCTTGCAAACTATGAGGTAATTTTCCAAGATACGCAATTTTGGACGGCGTTCCGCAATACGGTCGTCAGAACGGCGGTCGGCGTCGTGTGCGAGTTGCTGTTTACCGCGCTCGTTGCGTACGGCATGACGAGTAAGCACTTGCGTTGTAAAAAGGCGTATTACTGGATCTTCCTCTTTACGATGTTTTTCTCGGGCGGAATCGTACCGATGTACTTGGTTCTTCGGATCATCGGGCTTTACGATACGTTTTGGGTATACATTTTGCCCTCGATGTTCTCCGTCTACAATATGATTATCATTTCCAACTTCTATAAGGGAATTCCTTACAGCCTTTACGAAGCGGCGGAGTTGGATGGCGCGGGGGAATTGCGCATTTGGGCGCTTATCTACATGCCTCTTTCCAAACCCGTCCTTGCGACGGTGGCGCTTTGGGTAGCGGTCGACCACTGGAACAGTTACATGGGCACGATGCTCTACACGCAAGCGGGCGAATGGACGATTACGCTTCAATATTACTTAAAGCACCTTATCAACAATGCGAGCGGGGCAAGTTCCGGTTCGGAATATTCCGATCTCGTTACGGCAAAGACGATTTCTTATGCGGGAATTATCGTCGCGCTCATTCCGATTATGTGCTTCTACCCGTTTATTCAAAAACACTTTACGAAAGGAATTATGATCGGCTCGTTGAAGGGCTGATAAAAAGGAGGGAAAAGAATGAGAAACAAAAGAACAGTATCCTGTGCGCTCGGTGTAGCGATGTTAGGAGGGGTAATTCTCTCGGGGTGCAACAACCCGATGTTTGATTTCGGCGGATACGAATACCCCGATTTTCCTCTTGCAAACGGCGATAACACGATTGACAGTTGGACGCAATGGGAAGAAGACGATATCGTTACCATCGACTGGTTTATCGATAATACGTCCTATTCGTTGCCCAAAGAGGGCTCGCAGGTCATGGAAGAAATACTGCGCAAGACGGGCGTACGCATCAACTTCAAAAAAGCGACGACGGGGGACGGAACGGAACTGACGACGATGATCGCAGGGAACGATCTTCCCGATCTCGTATCGATGACGACGGGGATGGACGACCTCGTCGGCAGTAAAAAGGTTTTCCCCATTAACGAACTTGCAAGCCGTTGGGCGCCCTCCCTTTGGCGCAGAGTTACGGAAGAGGGGGAGATGTACAACACCTACAAAGATGCGGAAGACGATTTATATTATGTCGTCAACAATTTTTATAACAGCGAAGAAATGGAAGATTACCGCGCGCTCGGCGAAGACCTTTTACCCAACGACGGAATTGTCGTCAGAAAGGACTACCTCGAAGCGTTTTGCGCGCATAAAAAGGAACAGGATGCTTCGTGGGTGGACGCCGACATGGCGACCTCGGACGGCGTTTTGGAATTCCTCCTGTGGGCAAAAGAAGAGTACGGATTGAGCAACAGCAACCACTCCGTCCTTCTTTCCGCATTCGACAGCAACGAGCCGAACGGAAGCCGTGGAATTCAAGTTTTGATGGAATATTTCGCCTGTGAGGAAGAGGACGCGCAAGGCAATTACGTTTACCCGCAAGCGAGCGATAACTTTGTAGAAATGATGCAGTGGCTCAACGAACTTTATCGGAACAACCTTTTAACGTCCGGTTGTTTGGGGGCAACGCAATCGCAAATCAATCAATACATTCAAACGGGCGAGCCGATTATGTATATCGGAAAGATGATTACCCCGTCCAGTTATTTTAGAAACTGGGAAACGAACGTCAACGGAAACAATCCAAAGGGCGAAGACGCTGCTTACGTGCCGATCGTCTTTACCAACAAAAGCGGGCAAATTCCACAACTTTCTTGCCGTACGTCGGGGGAACTGTTTACCATGGTTTCCGCCAAGTGCGAACGCCCCGACCGCGTGATCAAGTTGTTAGACTACCTCTATTCCGAAGAGGGACAACGCCTCGTTTACTACGGGATCAACACGGAAGACGATCCCGAAAACGGAACGTATTTCTACACCGTTCAACCGGGAACGAGCGTAACGCTTGAAAACGGAGAGGAGTACGTCTATAAGTACGGGCAAATCGACTATATCGACGAAGTAAAAGAGGCGTTTAAGACGAACGTAGAAAATTACGGGGTTTATTTCTGTATGTTCCTTTGCAACCCGATGTACGTCAATTTGACGAGCGTTTACGGCGCGCAGTTGAACAATTACCGCGACTACGTAAAATGGAATTCCCGTTCCGCGCTTATTCCCTATTCGTACGACAAACGCGGGTTTGAATTCTTGCTCGATTCGTCGGATGCAAGATACAAAGAAAGCCTTACGGCACAGAGCAATATTCGCTCGAAATGGTATAAAAAGTATGCGGAAGTCATCGGACTTTCCTCCGCGCAAGAGGTCAAAGAGGAGATCGAAACTTTGTTGAAATGGTGCGAAAGCGCGGGGCTTAGCAAGTTTGTCGAATTTAACAACGCTTGCTTCCAAGCACACAAAGAGCGCCTTGGCATCGAATATGCTTGGAAACCAAACGATCCTTCGTCCGACTATTCCGACTTAACGATTACGTCTGTATTTGGGGACGTTTCTTACTATAAGGAAATTCCCGAGCGGTTAAAATAAGGGGCTACCTATGGACAAGAAAAAAATCATCATCGATACGGACATCGGGGACGATATCGACGACGCGTTCGCGCTTGCGCTTGCGGTCAAAATGGACTGCATTGACCTTTTGGGCGTAACGACCGTTTATCGAAACAGTTTACAGCGCGGAAAAATCGCCGCAGGGCTATTGCGGGCGCTTGGGCGGGAGGACGTTCCCGTTTTTATCGGAAACGATTATCCCCGAAAAGAAAAGTTCGCAATCGAACCGTTCGAGCAGACGCTTTCGGACGGAAGACCGCAAATTCCGCACTATCTTCCGGAGTTCGACGAAATTACCGTATGCGGTATGGGGGCGGCGGAATTTATCGCCGAGCAAGCGGATGCGTACGAAGGGGAGATTACCGTCCTTGCCATCGGCCCTTTAACCAACCTTGCCGACGTTGTGGAAAAATATCCAAACTCCTTTCAAAAGATCAAAGAGATCGTGTGCATGGGCGGATCATTTGCAAAGGAGCGGGCGGAGTGGAATATCCGCTGCGATCCCGAATCGGCGGAAAAGGTGTTAAACGGCGGAGTTCCGATGAAATTGATCGGCGTAGACGTTACGTCGTATACCGCGTTTACCGATTGCGAGATCGATCGGATTGACGGAGAGCAAGGCGAGGCGTTTCAACTGCTCAGCAAGATGATGCACAAGTGGATGGACACGCATCCGGGCAGAAAGCCGACCATGCACGACGGGCTTACCGTTGCGGAACTTATCGGCGGTTATTGCGACTATGAAACATCGAAGGTCGCCATTCCGCTTTTCGGAAGGCGGCGCGCGTACACGGTATGCACGGAGGAAGGGAATTATCCCGTCGTAGAATATGCCGTTTCCCTGCAAAGGGAAAAATTCATGAATGATTTCATGAACACGTTACTGAATAAATAAAATGCGAATAGGAGGAAAAAGATGAAAGCAAAATCAATTGCAACGTTATGTACTGCCGTCTTGTTGGCAACGGGACTTACGGCGCTCCCTCTTCAAGCGACGGCGCAAAGCGCCCGCCCGATTATTTTTGAAATAGAAGGAAAGTCGGAAGGGAACGAAACGGTTGGTTACACGTTGCCGGAAGAAAAAGCGGCGGCGGGCAATGCCATTTCGTTGAAAGTGTTTTTGAAAAGCACCTACCATTACAGTCTTCCCGTTACCGTTTCTATGCAAGCGGACGGACACGAGTATTCTTGGAGTCAAACGGCGGGGACCTTAAAGGGGTATGCTTATTCTGCGGCGGACGCGGAAGAGGCGACGGAGCAGACGAATTTACAGTGGAACAAACTCGGCACGTTAGAAATTCCCTATTTGTTCTATGGGGAAATCGTGTTGCCCTTCTCGGCGCTCAATTACGGAGCGGGAGCGGAAATTTCTTCGGTTGAGGCAATTTCGCTTACGGCAACGGCAGCGGTAAACAGTAACTTCGCGTCGGGCGACACGTGGATTGTGGACGGGGTAAGTTTGTACCTCTTCGAGGCAAATTTTGCCACGGTAGAAGGCGGTTCCGTTACAATCGGAGAGGAGATTGTCGATTTTACGCAGTTGCAGCCCACCGCGCTGACGCACGAAACGAGCAGAGGAAATTGCGTTGGCGAACTGCAAAAAGCAACGGAAGAGGACGTGCAAGTTTTCCGCGCGTTTGTCAACGAGTACAATTCCGAATGTGAACAAATGGGCGATATCAAACTTATTGAAACGTTTTCTTTGGGGAGCGGATTCTCGTCGGTCGGCACGGAGCGCGCGAGCGCGGAATTTTTGAAAAAGTTTTACCGTTCCGGACAAATTGCAGGGTGTGAACAAGTCCTCGAAGCGGGGAACGGCGCGCTCGCATATCATATCGATTCGGGCGACTACGACGCGGGCAAAAACTCTTATGCGGGATTGCACTTTAACTTTGCAAAGAAAGAGGCGACCGACTGGTCGGGCGCAAAGGGAATTACCGTTTTCGTGGAAAACACATCGTCCTGCCTTGCAAGTTTCGCGCTGGAAGTTTTCCAATACAATTTGAGCACGGGACTTTTGGAACAGTACAACCTCAACGACGTCGGGCAAAAGTACAAAACGGCTTACGCCTACAACGTGGAAACGGGAGAAGAATTCTCCTACCATACGCAAACGTTTTTGCGCGTTCCCGCAAACTTTAAGGGGTGGATTCGCATTCCCTTCTCGCAGTATGCGGCGCCCGCTTGGTCTATGGCGCCCGCGTACGGAAACGAAGGGGTGCTTGACTTCGACGTCAACCCCGTCGTAAAAATTTCCATGACGCGTCTTTTCAACGTCAACCTTGAAATGACGCTCATCATCGACAACGTCGGGCTCTATTACAGCGACTTCGGCGTCGGTAGTTTGTTTGACGATAGCGTGCCGTCCATTCGCGAATGTGTTGAAAACGGCAGCGTTTCCGTATGAGGAGGGGACACATGAAAAAAATAATTTGTGTTTTATTTGCAACGGCATTTGCCTTTTCTTTGACGGCATGTAACGAACCGGATCCTACGCCCACCCCCGGTGGGGATGGCGGAACGGACGAAACGTACGAAAGTAAATTATTCGACGGTATGGACGCGGTGTTCGACGAGAGCCTCGGCTATTACAACGAGCATCCTTCTGTCATTCAAGACGGAGCGACGCGTTGGCTTTTTTACACGCGCAATACCGCAAAATACGAGGCGAAAGACAGTATCGCCGTCAGAAAAGGGACGTTTTCTTCGGGAACGTGGACGTATGGAGATCCGATAACGTGTATCACGCCGACGGGCGGAAAGTGGGACAGCGCGAGCGTCTATAACGCGGACGTCGTAAAGGGCGCGTTTTCCTATCAAGGGGAAGACTATTCCTTCCTCATGGCGTATAGCGGAAGCGACCGCGCGGACAGAAAGGACGCGGATATCGGCTTTGCCGTGGCAAAAACGCCCGATTCGGAATGGGTTAAGGTGGGCGACGAACCGATCGTTACCTTTACGAGTTCGGAGTGGGACAGCGTAGGGCTTACCTACTATCCCGGGGCAATCGAGCCGAGTCTTGTCAGTTACGACATGCAGGGGAAGGTATATCTTTTCTATGAAGAGTCGGAAGTATTCAAATCGAATTATGCGTACGAACTTGACTGTTCCAACCTTGATTCGATTGTAAAGGGCGGACGGAAGATCATCGAGCGCACGGGCATTACCGATTTGGGAACGAGCAATCCCCTTCTTTACGGGGCGGACTACGTTTACGATTCCGATTCCGACTTCCTCTTTGCCATTCGCGAAGGGCGTACGACGGCAACGGCGGAACCGAAAGTCGCGGACGAGGTGCAAGTGCTCCGCTCCTCCATGGACGTTCTCTACACGGTCGATCAAGGAATTGCGCAAGGTGAGCCTCGCGTTTGGTGGGAGAAAGTCGGCGACACGATCGACGACGAGGCGACCGCCGATATGAGCGATCCGAGCAAACTGTTCGGCTATACGCGGATTTTCTCTCCGTGCATCGTGGGGGACGCGTACGGAAGAATGATCGAATACGGAAGAATGGAGGTCATGTTTACCACGCAGGCAAACGACGGCGACCCTCGACTTCCCGCCGATCGCGAAGACGCATACCGCTTCTCGCAAATGATTCACACGTTGGAAATTTCCTATTGACGGAGGGAGTATGAAAAAGATAAGTTTGGTGGCGGCGGGACTGATTTTAGCATCGACATTGTCCCCCGCGCTCTCTACTGCAGTCGGGTTTGCCGCAGAAGCCCCCGTCGTCGGTCATTGGTCGACGGAAGAGGGGATTGTGGATAGGCCCGTAGCAAGCGGGGCGTCGGAAACGTATGCGGAAGAGGATAGAATGTGGCAAGGGCTTCCTTCCATTGCCGTAACGCCGAAGGGAAGAATGTGGTGCGCTTGGCAAACGGGGGACGCCGTCGAAGGGTCCGAGGGCGTTAACAACTACAACGTCATGTATTACAGCGACGACGGCGGAGAAACGTGGAGTTCGGAGTACATGGTGTGGGACGTCCCCAACGAAAACATTCGTCTTGGCGATCCGCGATTGTTTTACGATCAATTCGGAAAACTTTGGCTCGTCCTCATTCGGGGCGGACTCAACGGCATGTACGCGATGGAAATGAAAAATCCCGATTGCGTTTCTCCTTCGAGCAGATTGCAGTTTGGAGAACCGATCAGTTGGATGAAGGCGCCTACCGCGCACCGTCCGACCATTCTTTCCAACGGATACTGGATCGCGCCCGTCGAAGTAAACACAAAAACGCAGCAAACGTATATCTGCAAGCCGAACGATGAACTCGGAAAATACCCTTGGACGACGAATACGGGGCAAACGGCGACCGCGTATCCCGACGAAAAGACGTTTGGCGAAGCGCAAATTCTCGAAATGAACGACGGGGGACTGATGATGCTTTCCCGTCTTCCGAGAGATTGCGGCGGGGGAATGGAAATTTCTTATTCTTACGACTATGGAACGACTTGGTCGGAGTGTAAAGCGGATAACGGCGTTCCTTATATTACGCCGAGTTCCAAATTCCACATTCAGCGGCTAAACAGCGGGGCGATCTTGCTCGTAACGCATGCGACGACGGCGGACCGCGAAAAACTTGCGGCATACCTTTCTTACGACGACGGAAAGACGTATCCGTATATGTTAATGCTCGACGACACGGACATTCGCGGGAGTTGGAGAGATTTCGGGGTGAGTTATCCCGAGGCGGCGGCGCAACAGGGAGAAAACGGCGAAATCTACATCGCTTACGACGCGGGACGGTACGACTTGAAAGAAATCCGCATGTGCGTCGTTACGGAAGAGGATATCAAGGCGGGAAAACCCGTTACCCCTTACTGTAAGTTGGGCATGAGCATCAACAAACTCGGCGGATATCTCGATTACGTCGATACGCAAGAGGATTACGAGAAGTACGTAACCGTTCTTCCGGGAACGGAGAAGTCGGAAATTTTAGCGGAACTTCCAAACACGGTTACCCTCGTCGGCGAGGACGGGAGCACCCTTCCCCTCACGGGCGAATGGAGTTGCCCGACGTATGCAAAAAACGTCGAGGGAAGATACGCGTTTGAGTTTTCCGAAAAGGTAACGGGAAAGGCGCAAGACAGATACGGACTTTTGACCGTTTACGTTACCGTCGCAAAGGAGGAACCGCCGCCCGCAGACGACGAGCCGACCGCAGACGACGAGCCGCCCGCAGACGACTTACCGCCTACAACGGCGCCTACGGACGATCCGACGCCCGACGGAAACGGTTCGGCGTTGTGGATTGCGCTCGGCGGTGCGGTTGGAGCAGTTGCGTTGATCGCGATCGTTATTGTCATCATAAAAAAGAAAAAATAATCCGTAAAACGGATAAGGAGGAAATAAGATGAAAACAATCAGAAGAACTTGTCTTGCCATTTTGGCAGGCGCATGTGCGCTTTTGACGTTTGTAGGCGGACTTGCAATCGTCAAAGCGTCGGCAGCGGAAGTGCCTTCGGCGACGACCGTTCCTACGGAAAGCTTAGAGCAACTTTCGATTGCAAGCGGGAAGATCGCCTACTCGACGAGCACGGGGACGAAAACGGTTCACTATACGCCGTCCGAAGAGGAAGGGGTGGATTATACGCTTGCAAACGCAACCGATCTTGCAATTCGCTTTAAGACGTTGCACAGACAAACCAACCGCCCGAATCTCGGGTCGGGACTTTGCTATATCCGTGTAAAATTCGTCGGAAGCGATACGGTTTGGGGCGTAACGAAAGAGGATATGCGCTTTACGTTTGTAGACGCGTACACGGGTGACGTCGGCACCATTCGTATTTCCAACGGCGGCGACAATGCAATCGGCGGACAGATCAACGTGAGCGTTGGCACGGACGGCACCGTTTACATTCCGCTTACGCAAATTCGCGACGGGAATATGAACGCAGAACTCGGAAACCGTTTGACGGATACCGACGGCTATCAAAACAAAGAAATCGAGTATATCGAATTTACGTACAGCGCGCACCGCTGGAACTTCGCGTTCGGTGAAATTGCGCTTGTCCGCCAAGCGCAAGATACGGTTACCACGCAAGTATTGCCCTTGGCAGCGGAAGCAATTTCTTCCGGACTTGAATTGAAAAACGTATGGTACGACAACGTTGCGTTGGAGGTCAACGGACAAACGGCGACGAAAACGCAAGACGGAAATTTGGAAGTCGATCTTGGCGAAATGGGGAAGGTAAGCGTTCCTTCCGATAAACTGTTTGCATACGATCCCATCAAACTTACGTCTGATCTTGCGGAAGGCTACGGCATCACGAGAGTCGCTACGAGCGCGGAAGGGAAGGATCTCGTTCAAATTGACGAAGCGGGGGACAACCTCGCGTCGGGCGGCTACAACAAGAACCGTACGGCACTTACGAGCGGTTATACGCATGAAGGCTGGTATTATCTCCGTTTCGGCGGACACGGCTTGGCAAGCAACCCCGAAGATTTGGCGACGCTCGGCGAAGCGCCTTTGAACGGAAAGATTTCCGTTACGGTTGCTCCTTTGGTTGCGCTTACGCTTACGGGTGAAAACGCAGACAAGGCGGATATCTATTATTCCAGATTGAACACCATTGCAAAATATGAACTTGCAACGCAACACGGCGTTTGCGGCGATTTGCCCGACGACAATGCGGACGGAAAAATCTACTTAAAGGCAAATGAAGAAAACGTGGTTATCGTCGTTCCTCAGGCGGGATACGATTTCACGGGGCTGAAACTCAACGGCACCGATCTTACCCCCATTGAAACGAAGGTAAACGAAACGACGTCGCAAATTCAAGTTGCGCTTTATAAAATTTCCCTTGCGGCAAACGGCTCGGCGGAAGTGCTCGGAATCGGCGAAGAGGTCGAACTTGCAATCGACGCGGCGGAAGAAGGCGGCACCGTTACGATTGACGGCGCGGCTGTGGAAGGAACGACGTACGCGACGAACTTCTTCAAGACGCTCGCCATTGATGCCGTAGCGGAAAAGGGTTACGCGGCGACGGTAAATGCCGTTTACGCAGCGGAAGAAGAGGGCGGCGAAGACACGGTCGTCGCAATCGAAGCCGCACAGGACGGAAAGTATTATTACCAAGTTGACGGCGCGTTTACGCTTGAAGTTACCTTTGAGATCGTCGAATATACGATTACCTACCGTTTGAATAACGGCACGTATGCAAACGGCGAAAGCAATCCTACGACCGTTACCTACTTCGACACGGTAACCTTGAAGACGGTTGCGCGCGACGGGTACGTCTTCGACGGTTGGAGAATTGAAGGAGAAACGGAACTTGTAACGCAGTTGGCGGAAGTGGAAAACGACCTCACGCTCATTGCGGTATTCAGTTTGGAAGGTGCAGGAGCGCCCGACACCCCTCCCGCAGATCCTCCCGCAGAAGATCCCGTAGAAGACGGTGGATGCGGTTCCGTCGTCATCGGCGGTGTGAGCGCGGTTCTTCTCGCTTTGGGCGCAGGAGCAGTCGTGTTTGCAAGAAAACGTAAATAAGCAAGCGTTCCCCTCCGCTTAATGCGGAGGGGAAATAATAGGATGAAAAAACATGGATAAAATAACGTTAGTACATCGGGATCTGTTTAGTTGCGAAGCGATCGTCAGAAAACTTTCCGACGACACTCTTTTCCTTCTTGCGCAATGCGGCGGGGTTTGGGAACCGAGCACGGATAACCGCGTCGTAGCATTCAAAAGCGTCGACGGGGAAGTTTGGAGTAAGCCCGTCGATATATGCGAACAAAACGGAAGAGCGACGTACGTATCCGATATCGCGGTGGAGGGAGATAAAATCACCGCTTACATTTTAGAACACGACGGCAACTTTCTCGCACCGAGATTGTATACGCGCGTCAGTCTTGACGGCGGAAACAGTTGGACGACGGAGCCTGTTCCCTACTTTCACGAGGACGAGTTCGTACTGTTTCGCGGGACGGTTTTCCTCCCGAGCGGCAAAAAAATGATCGCGTATCAACACTATCCCATCAGCGCCGAAGAGAGCATTTCGCTCATACGGGAGGGCAAAAATATATTAAACAGCAGTTTGCCCGCTGTAAATTGCGGAACGTTGATTCTTGACGGCGAAAAGATTACAAAGAGCAACGATATCAAAATTTACAATACGTATGCGGAAAAACGGTTATGGCAATGGCCGGAGCCGACGTTTGCCGTCTTAAAAGACGGAACGTATGCAATGCTTTTGCGCGTCAACGGCGCGGGGGCGTTGTATCGGAGCGATTCGGCGGACGGCACCGTGTGGTCGGAGCCGTATCGGACGGATATTCCCAACCCGAACAATAAACCCAAACTTCTTAATTTGGAAAACGGCGCCATCGCACTCATCAATACGCCGAATGCGTCGGTCGGATTCAAATACAGAAACCCCCTCGAAATTTGGATTTCGACCGACGACATGAGGACTTGGGAGTATCGCAAAAAGGTGCTTGATTTTCCCGGTTGGCTTTCTTATCCGGACGGCTTTGCAGACGGGAACAGAATTCGTTTTTCCTTTGAAGTAAACCGCCACGACGTGTATTATGCGGATTGCGACGTCTCCGATTATTTGAAATGAATAGACTGTTTATCGACGTTGGCAGTACGAACGTCAAATTCTTGTCGGAAATAAACGGGAAACAGGAAAGGGAAAGCGTTCCCTTTCCGATGCCCGTTTTAGACGACGGTTGTTTCTATGAGGTAAACGCCAAACAAATCGTATTGCCTATTTTACAAAAAATCAATCAAACGGATTGCGACGAGGTATACCTCTCCGTTCAAATGCACGGATATTTGCTTGCGGATCGAGAGGGGGAACTCCTCACCAACTATATCTCTTGGCGCGACAATCGCGCCAAAAGAAGCGGGACGGCGGTAGAAATCAGTGCGGAAAGCGGTTCGGCGATGAAATGGAACTTGCCCCGCGCAAGCGTTTTCTCCATAAAAAAAGAAGACCCGTTTTGCTATCAACGCATCAAACGGTTTTTTACGCTTGGATCCTATCTCGTATTTTGTATGCTGGGCGTCAACGCGACGCACGTAACGGACGCCGCTGCAAGCGGGTTTTACAACGTAAAAAAGCGAACGGCGGCAAAAGAGCCGTTTGAATTGCCAAACGCGTACTATCACGTCGCGCCGATCGGAACGTATCGCGGAAAACGCATCTATCCGCCCTTCGGCGATCAGCAATGCGCCGTATTCGGCGTCGGATGCGACGAGAATTCCGCCGTTTTGAATTTGGGGACGGCGGCACAGGCTTGCACCCCCGCGCATGGATTTGTTTGCGGAGCGTTTGAGTCGCGCCCTTATTTCGGCGGGAATACCCTTTGCACGGTTACGGGGCTTTCGGGCGGAAGGGAACTGTCGGGCGGAAACGCGCGTGCGGCGTTGCTTGCCGAAGAGTATACGCGCGCATTGAGCAAACTTCCTCCAAGACAAAAACTCATCGTTACGGGCGGGTGTTTTCGCTATTACCGACCGATTTTGGAAGAAGTGCTTTCTCTCATGGGCGTTTCGTATACGGTGGACACGGAAGCGGACGCTTTGATCGGATTAAAGAAAATTGCAGAGGTGAATTTATGAAAAAGATTCGTGCGGGGATTATGATAAACGAAATTCCGTTTTCAAATTTTCCCGTTTTGTTTGAACGGTGCGGGTTGGATTTTTATATCATTGACGGAGAACACGGCGGATTCGATTACCGCGAATTGTACGGCATGATTTCTTCCGCGCGCATTTTGGGCACGATTGAAACGATCGTGCGCCTTCCTTGCAATGCGAGAAAAGACATCGTCAAAATGATGGACATGGGGGCGGATTCGCTGTTGCTCCCCATGACCAACTGTCCCGAAGATATCCGTCAAGTGGTAAAATACGCAAAATATTCTCCGCTTGGAGAACGTGGAATTTCCACCATGCGCGCGCACACGCTCTATGCGCCGCCCCCCTTAAAGGAATACATGGTAGCCGCAAACGCCCGTACGAAGGTTTATGCGCAAATCGAAACGAAAGAAGGGGTGGAGAACATCGATGAGATTTTATCCGTAGAAGGCGTGGACGGGTGCTTTATCGGACCGAACGATTTATCCGACTCTTACGGTTGCGCGGGCGAAAAGTGCGCCCCTGTCATTTTGCAAGCAATCGAAAGGGTTGCAAAGAGTGGGCAAAAACACGGAAAACTTTGCGGGATTATCACGGAGAACGCCGCGTATATCGAACGCGCAAAAGCGTGCGGAATTACCATGTTCAGCAGGGGAAGCGAACTTTCTCTTTTAGCAAACGGACTCCGCAACACCGTAAAGGAACTTTCAGAATAACCGCAAGGGAACGTAAGGAAAAAGAGAGAAACTTATGTAGATTTCGATGGAGAATAGCGACGAAAAGCCTATTTTTTGTATTTTTTCGCCCCGTTGCTTTTTCGGTTGACATAAAATCCTATCTTATCAAAAAGGATAGAAATACTGTATGATTATCTTCAAAAATGAAAAAGGCGTTACTTTTGGTAACGTCTTTTAACATTTTTAATGAATCATTGAAATTTTTTTTGTCATCGAAAATAATTTTATTAAAGTATTTATACAAGTCAAGTTCTTTTAATATATACTCTGCTCGGATTTTATCTGCACTTGTCCAAAGATAGCAGTTTTCTTTCTCTTGGTTTTGCAATATCTTTAATATATCTTCATTAACAACCACTCTATATTTAAGCCACTTTTGAGTAAAATAATTTTGCTTATCGGCTATTAGTTTTTTACTAGGTATTTCGTTTAAGTTCTCTCGGGTTAGGCGTTTACTCGTTTTAACCCGACATTGACCGTTTTGTTCTAAAGCAAAATTGTAGGCATCGTTATTTAATTGTTTAGTAAAAACTAGAGTATCGTCTAAATCTACAACGTAAACCAATTATAATTCCTCAATTTCTTTTTGTGATAAAATTTTTTCGCCTTGCGTAACGTAATCTATATTTAACCCAAACGTTAAATCGGTAGCGTCGCTTTCTCTATACATAACAAGCCTTTTTTTACCGTATTCCTTAGCCTTTTCAAAAGCGTGTCGAGAACCGCTATCGCCTTCGCCTTTTCTAAAACTTGCAACTAAAACAACGGCTTTTGAATATAACGCTTGCAATCTGTCCCTTTCAATAAATCTTTTTATGTTTTCGTATTTGTTTTTAGGCTCGTTTACGTATTCGCTTATTATAAGCCCACCGTTGTTAATCATCTCATTTGCTAAACTGTTATTTACTTTCGGATAAATATTTTCAATTGTTGACGGAAGAAAGGCAATCGTTTTTGCGTTGTTTTTAATACTTTCGCTATGTGCAACCGTATCGCAACCTTTTGCAAGCCCACTAACTATCTTATAATCCTTTTCAGTTAAACTTTTTACAACTTTTTGCTCTCTTTCCGCAATTTCGTTAGTAGGTGTTAAAACACCTATAACTGTAACGTTTTTATCTGTGTTATTAAGTAACGTTATATCGCCTTTATACATAAAGAAAAAGGGTTTTTCACTATTTTTAAGTTTAACGTCTACGGTAGGGAAGTTTTCATCAAATACACTTATAACGGCTATGCCTTTTTCTTCGAGTTCTTGTCTGATTGCTTGCAAATCGCAAGGATACATGTTTATAACATCTTCATTATAAAACGTTTTCCAAAAGTGAGCGTTAGATTTTATAACGCCTGTTTTGATTAAGTTATAAAGTTTTAATGAAATGTTTGAGTTCATAACCTTTCCCTTGTCTTTGCCGTTACGTATAGTATAACACTTTTTGCTCCTAAATCAAATAGATATTGAATACAATTTCGCGGGAAACTCCGATACCCTTAAAAGGGAACCCTCGGAGAGCGTCGGCGATAAATCGCCTCGCGCGAACCGACGCGTTCTTCACCATTCCCATACGGACACCAAAAAGCAAAAATCCTAAAGCAAACTATGTTCGCTTTAGGATTTTGCTGGTGACCCGTACGGGACTCGCGACTTTAGCGTCGCGCCCCGCTCCACCATTGATAATGGTGGACTTTGCCGACCGACCTTTTCGTGAGCGTGAAATCTTGCGGCAAAGCGCTCGCTCACGCTCGCGGCTCCGCCCTCGAGCCCCGTCCGATTATCGTAAAAAACAAAAAAAGAGAACATGCCAAAGTATGTTCTCTTTTTTTGTCTTGGTGACCCTTAATCAACCTAAATCGAACCTTTTCGCGGGAAACTCCGATACCCTTAAAAGGGAACCCTCGGAGAGCGTCGGCGATAAATCGCCTCGCGCGAACCGACGCGTTCTTCACCATTCCCGTACGGACACCAAAAAGCAAAAATCCTAAAGTAAACTATGTTCGCTTTAGGATTTTGCTGGTGACCCGTACGGGACTCGAACCCATGATACCACCGTGAAAGGGTGGTGTCTTAACCGCTTGACCAAGGGGCCGTATTTAGTTTAGCATTTTTGACGGAAAGTGGTAGCGGCGGTCGGATTCGAACCAACGACCTGCCGGGTATGAACCGGCCGCTATAACCAACTAAGCTACGCCGCCATATAATGCTACGATATTATAACCGAATAAAAAGCATTTGTCAACAAAATTTTTGCATTTTCATAAAAAATTTTTTAATAAAATAACATTAGCGTATTTAATCAATATCAAAAAAGCAGTTTGTTTTTTATGGTTAAGTTGTGTAATTGGTGTATGTTTTAATAAAAGTGTGGCTGTTACAAGCTTAAGACGCATTGTGCGATATATTTTGTTACGTATCTTAATTTACAATAAAAGGTTTTTAATTATACAATATTTATCAATGCAAAAACGTTGCAAAAAAGCGCCTAAACTTAGGTTTAAGCGCTAACGTTATCTGTACATTTTAAGTTTATTGGTTACTACACTAACTTCAAAGGGGATATTCTCGTAAAGTTCACCATCAATATTGACGGTAGCGGGGGTATCGGTATCAATTTTTATATGGCTAGTTTTAATCATCGTAGTACCGGGATCGTCAAGAATTTTGCCCTTTAAAAACTTAATCAAAAGCCCAGGTATTTTTGACCTTTTTACGCTATTTACTGCAACAAAGTTAAGTTTGCCGTCAGCAACGTCTGCTTCAGAGCAAATCCTCATACCACCGCCAAACTGCTTGCCGTTTGCAATACACGATATAAAAGAAGTATAATCGGTAGAACCTTCTTCCGTAGTAGCGGTAAATTTAATATTATCAAAGGTGAGTAATGCTTTAAGTAGGCATACGTAGTAGCTCAATTTGTTTTTATGCTTTAATTTTTCGTATTTAGATAGCACCACTACGTCAAGCCCTGCGCCGATAATATTCATCCCACGTATACCGGGCATTTGCATATAATCGGTATAAACGGGGTCGTTGTTTAATATAATTTCAAGCGCTTTAAGGGGCTTTTTTTTGGGTAAACCGATAGCCGTTGCAAAGTCGTTACCAGTACCACAGGGTATAAGCCCTAAATTAACTTTATCAAAGCTGTGGAAGCCGTTGATAATTTCGTGCAGAGTGCCGTCGCCACCGATACCGATAATATCCGTAGCACCGTTAGTAATAAGGTTACTAGTAAGCGTTTTTGCGTGGTTTTTGTAATTGGTCCTATGGATTGTATAGGGGATATTATGCTTGGCAAGATAAGTTTCAATAATTTTAAGCGTCTTTTTAAGTTTACGTCCCTTGAAACTCCCTGCATTTGGGTTAATTATAAAATCTAACATAAATTTTACCTTGCCTTGAACGAAAAAAATGAAAAAAATTACCGAAAAAACCTGTAAAAAACAAA
>JAGASM010000007.1 GCA_017621735.1 Clostridia bacterium
CAATCAAACATTTTGTCTATCTTATACAATAGAACCTCGTCTTGTCGGAGAGGGGGACAATCAAACATTTTGTCTATCTTATACAATAGAACCTCGTCTTGTCGGAGAGGGGGATAATCAAGTATTTTTCCGTGTATAGCATAACCCTCCCGTTTTGTTGGGGAGGGTTACTTTTCTCTACAATCAAGCGGATTCTCCGTTCGAAACCACTCGTTCGGTTAGAGGATCGTTTTCAAGCAGGATTCTTGCTATTAGATACAAGGCAAATCACTCGTCCTTTTGGGGAGGAGGTAAACAAGTGGCCCTCCGTTCGAAACCACTCGCTCGGTTAGAGGATTGTTTTCAAGCAATATTCTTGCTATTAGATACAAGGCAAATCACTCGTCCTTTTGGGAAGGGGAAAACGATTTTTCTTCCTCCTTCTTTTGGGCGGCAAGTTCTTCGTTTTTCTTTTCAATTTTAATTTCCCATTGAATTAAAAGCGTAAGTGCTGCGCGGAGCAAGATCACCGCGCCGAGAATGAGCAATTCTTCCCATTCGCGCACGACAAGCGTACGCAAAAGTTCGCTCCCCAACTTAAATTCGAGCGCGAGGGCAATCCCTTCCGCAAGGTCGAGGCGAACGCGTTCCTGTTTGCGGATAAGACCGAGGATTGCGCGAACAACTGCCCAAACCAAAATGGCAACGCCGATGAGTTCGACGATTAAAACGCAATAATTGACGACGAGGAGAAAGATTCCCTCTATTTTTTCAAACAATTCCATATCATCCCTTCCTTTCGTATATTGTCATTATAACCTACATTTTATGCCTTGTCAATAGGGGGTTTGGAGGGGGATGCGGAAAATCGCTTGACAAAAAGGGGAGTGATGGTATACTTATAGTATCACATCAAAGAGGTGTAACGGCATGAAAAAGAAAAACCTACTTTTAACGGGTTTATTTGCGGCAATCACGACGGTAGCGATGACGGGGTGCGAGATTCATATACATACGTATTCGGACGAATGGAGTGCGGACGAAACGCACCATT
Organism: Clostridia bacterium; assembly: GCA_017621735.1. Classification (GTDB taxonomy): domain Bacteria; phylum Bacillota; class Clostridia; order Christensenellales; family Borkfalkiaceae; genus Gallimonas. Next base: position 1,034 of record JAGASM010000007.1, read on the forward strand.
GGCATGCGGCAACTTGCGATGATACCGATCGCGTTTTGGGGTATGCGGAACATACCTTCGGCGAATGGGAAGGCGGCGAAAACGTTTGCTCTGCAGGCGGACGCGAAGTGCGCGTTTGTGCCGATTGCGGTTACGAAGACGTGCGCGAAATTGAGGGGACGGGCGAGCATTCTTATACGGAGCAGGTCGATTTCTTCATCGAAGAGGGGATTCCTTACTATACGATGGAATGCGTGTGCGGTGCGCAAGAGAACGTTGTCGCTACGGACGTATACGTAGTAACGCCGTCTAACGCGCAATCCGTTCTCGACGGAGAAGCGGGAAGCCTTGACGGAAAGACGGTTTATTTCACGCAAGGAGAATATACCGAAACGCTTATTCTCGGCAGACCGACCGTACACGAAGGGAGCAATACGACCTATAAAGGAATGCAGGGGGAAACGGAAATCACGTCCCTTGATGAAATCAAAGCGATGACGTGGGGAACAAGGCACTACACGAGAACGTTGCGCGATATTACGTTTACGGGGGAAGAAGGAGTTGTCCTTCCCGGTATGACGATGTCCTCGGGGCACGTTCACGGCAGCGGATACGATTACGTTTTGAATCAAGAATATAACGGTTCCGGCTATTACCTTACGCACGTTGTGGAGGATTTGACGTTTGTCGGGCTTTCGTTTGACGGAAACGTTGACTTCAACACTTCGCAGGCGGAAACGTCGATGGAAGGGCTGTATTTTGTCGACTGTGCGTTTGATTTGGGCGGCACGGAATCGGAAATCGGTGCAGCAATCCGCATTTATAGCGAGTATTCGACGGAACAACTGATCGTCGGCGTTACGGTAGAAAATTGTCAATTCTCCAACGTCTATCAAGGGGTTTATACCCAACACGTCAAAGATATCACGGTAAGAGAATGTACGTTTAACACGACGGGACACAATGCGGTTGCCGTTCAAACGCACGGAGATACCGCGTTTGACCACGGTGCAGTGGTCATTTGCGATAACGAGTTTGCAAATATCGGCGACCGTGTTATTCGGTTTAACACGTTCGGCGGAACGTCTATTACCATTACAGGCAACGTTGCGACGAACTCGGGCGACGAGGCAGGCGAGGTCATCAAGGCGACGACGCTTGCGGAAGGCGTTGCGTATACGATAAATAATAACGACTGGGGCGAGGGCAAAATAGTTGCAAATCCCGAATTTGAAGACGCGCAAACAGAAGAATAAAACAAAGTCCCGCACCGCCAAACGGCGGTGCGGGACTTTTTTATTTTGGTTTAGGGGGGCTATTTACTGTAATTATTCGATTCCTTCGGAGGACGTCTTGTATTGATCGGGGATTTCAAACGGTTCAAAAACTGCCTTTCCCGCTGCTTCAAGAAGAACGGGGGCGATTCTTGGCGGAACGGTTCCCGTAAAAGACAGATCGACGGGGTCGACGACAAAAATCTTTGCAAATAAAGTAGCCGCGGCAAGATAACTTCCTTCATAAGAGGGGTGCGCTTTGTCCGAGGCGTAAAGATTGATATCGTCGCGCGTGGTATAGATATCGTAAAAGGCAAGCCCGACGTAAGCGACGGGGATATCTAATTCATCGCCGATCGCTTGGTAAGCCGCCGCTAATTTCCACGTCATACTTTCGTTTGTCAAACCGTTGGTAGAAAAACTAGGGGATCCCGTTTTGTGTCCCCACGTAGCGTATAAAACGGGGCGTGCACCCGTGGCTCTGATCCGTTGAGAAAGATTGCGCACCGCGCGGTAAAATTGCGCAGGGTCTCCGGTTGCCAACAAACTGCCGTTCCCCTGTAAGATTACGTAATCGTATTTCTTTTCTCCCGTAAGCGCTTCTTCAACCTTTGCGCCGAACGCGTCTGTAGGGTTGGCAAATTGAGCAAGCGTCCATCCACCTTGCGTGATAGAGTCGACCTCTACCTGATATCCCGACGTTACGGCAAACTTCTCGAAAATATCATTTGGCATATTGTTGTAATAAGTGGCACTGTTACCGATAAATAAGATAGAATATGTCGATTCCATATTAGGGATCTCCGATTCGCTGGAAGGGGGTGTCGTGGGTTCGTTCGGTTGGGGTGTTGGGTTAGGCGATGGCGGCGGTGTTTCGCCGCATCCGACGCAAAAGAGCATCGCAAAAGCGAGTAAAAAAAGAGAAAGTCTTCGCATCATAAAACCTCGAAAAAAAATTTATAAGAGCCTTGATTGTGTCGCGGTCTTTATCTATAGCCAGCAAAGAAATCATAATAAATGTGAACGTTCACATTTTTCTTATTTATATCATATCACGAAACTGCCTGCTTGTCAATAATATTTTTGAAAAAAATTTTAACAATTTGCTGACGAATGATGTTCCGCTCAAATGCGGATGAAAAGGGCATGAGTATACAGGAATATAAAATATGAAACGATGAGAGGGGATGTGATTTGGTGCCATATGTAAGCAAGATTGCGGCGCGCCCCGCTCGACAATTATTAATTGTCGACTTTGCCATCAGACAATTATGGAAACCAACTTTATCAAGGCAAAGCGATTGCTCCCGCAATCGGCTCCCACCCTCAAATCCCGTCGCGGGTTCGTAAATGAAAAATGGCGGACAGTCTACCGACTATCCGCCATTTTGGTCGAGGCGACGAGATTTGAACTCACGACCTCTTGGTCCCGAACAAATACGCCATTGTTTTTTGACTACTTTTGTTGACTTTTTGGTGCTTTTTAGTCCGAAAACGATGCTTTCCGATGCTCTCGTTCGCACTGTTTCCACGTAGTCC
>JAGASM010000008.1 GCA_017621735.1 Clostridia bacterium
ATAGATTATCCAGATAGCCCGTTCAAGGAGTAATATGCAAATGGCAGACCTCAATACCCTTGTAGAGGGTGGCTGGTAACATAGGGCTTCGCCCGCAGATGAAATACCCCGCGTTTTCACGCGGGGATATTTATTCTAAAATATTGTAAGGTTAGGGATAAAAAATGGTAAAAAAACCCACCGCGGTATGCGGTTGACGGCTATAATATAGCGCATTTGTTGGAGCGAAACGGTAAGAAAAACCCCGCCCACCGCAAAAAGCGGTGGGCGGGGTTTCTATTTACAATTTTCATTTTTATTCGGCGGATTCTTCGTGAATGGAAACGAGGGTAAGCCCTGCGTTTTGTTGGGTGTATTCGTGGAATTTCAAATCTTCCAAATCGAGTTCCCAATCTGCGTAAAGCGTTTCCCACGCCGCTTGTTCAAGTTCGACTTCTTCGCCGTTTACCACTTGATACCATCTGTTCGCGACGGCATCGTATACGCTGCTCTCGTAGCCGATTCCAAGCGTAAGCGTACTGACGTAGTTTCCGTTTTCAATCGTATAAACGGAATAGGTATAATCTTTTTTGTGCCCGGGAACCGTCTTATCCTTGACGTGAACAAGCCCGTCTTCGTCAATCCATGCGGAACGCCAGTCGCTGAAAATATCAAGGAGAACGGCTTTTCCGTCCACTTCCGTAAAGATGGCAAATACAGTAAAGTTACTGTCGAGTAAAATGAGTTCGTCGACGTTATCGCCGTTCAAATCTTTGAGAGCGTAGCCGTACGTCGTAGAAGAGGTCGGGCGATTGATCGTCGTAATCGCGCAAAGAAGGCGTTGGTAAAGGTAATAATCTTCGTCTGACGCGAAGTTCATACAGGTATCGTAGTCCCCGCCGGTCCAATCGGTTTTTTTGTAGTACGACGTACTCGTTGCCGCATATTCGTACATGTCGGTATACGTTTGAATGACGGAGTCGATGGTGCTAAAATCGACTGTGGGAAGGGTAGGGTTGATCAAATAGGAATATACGGGTTGGTAGAACAAACCTGCTTCTCTGCTGACGCGGGTTGCGTAACTCCAATAATAGTCGTTCGTGTCTACGTAGTAGTCGAATTCTTCTTCGGTAACATATTGCGCCTCTTCTCCGTCGTATTTTACGTAATAGAGGTTGCCTTCCGTATCAAAAACTTCGTCTACGTCGTAATAGCCGTATTCGTAGCCGACGAGTTCGCCGTTCACCAAATATTTCATATGGCGGTAGTTGCCGATTTGGCGCCCTTGATCGTCCCGCTTATAGGTAACGTAGTAAATCAATCCGTCGGGACCCAAGTGCCCCGTAAAGTTGGGGAAAAGTCCTGCGGTAACGGGTTGTCTGTCGACGATGGTAAAAATCGCGCTGATGTAGCAACTGGGATCCATGATAAGAAGTTCTTTCCAGCCGTCGCCGTTGATGTCTTTGAGCGCGTGTCCGATATCGCTTGCCGCACCGTAATATTCCAAAACGGCGTACAGCGTGTCGAAATATTCCGGCTCGCCTTCCACCCTTTGCGGAAGAGTTGCAAATTCATCCTTAAAGCGGACGAGATATTCAAAGTTATTGATAATTTCGTCGTAAAGGGAAACGCCGCCGTCGGCGGGAACGTACGTAGGATCATTTTGCTCACAAACGGAGCAAACGCCTTCTACGTAGTTGTGCGTACATTCAATGCCGCAAACGATGCAAACTCCGTCTTTATAATCATGTGTGCAAGGAAGTTCGCAAACGGTGCATTTTCCGTCTTTGAAATTGTGCGTGCATGCTTCTTCGCATTGCGTGCATATGCCGTTTTCAAACGTGTGAACGCACTCTCCGCAAGCGGCTGCCGAGAAAAGCATCATACCGCACAATGCGATGGGAATAATTTTTTTCATAAACAATCTCCGCGATTACAATTTTAGACATTTATTTTATTATAACGCCGTCATTTTGTCAAGCAAAAACGTTATTCACTCAAATTGTTACGCGTTCAGGACGTCTGAAAGGCGCCGATCCGCTTCGGTAAGCGTTTCCGAAATATCGCGATCGCGGAAAATTTCAAGCGCAGCATCATGGATAATGCGGTTGATCGTTTTGGGCGGGATCGGACGGTGATTGCCGTCGAGGATCGGTTCGCGGTAGCGTGCGGAGAGAATATAATTTTGCATGTTTTTCAACCACGGGAACGCTTTCGTGCATTTGTCGTTTGCAAATACGGCATTGTGCGGAATGCAACATCCCATCAGCGTGTTGTTGAGTGCCATCTCTTCCGAGGTCAGCCACTTGATAAAGCGGTAAGCAAGCAATTTATTTTTACTGTGGGCATTGATCCCAAGATTATATCCGCCTAGCATGGAATAGTTCCCCGGGACTTTTGTAACGGCAATGTTAGAAAAGTCAATGGAGTGCAAATCGTTGGAATCGTGCCCGATGTGCGTGGAAAAGTTAAAATACATGGCAATCTCGTTGTTTGTCATTTTGGTAAAATTCTTTTGCCACGAATGTTCAATTTGATGTTTCGGCGTACACTGATAAATGTTTTTCAAGTTAAGAAAGGCGTGGACGTTTGCTTGACTGTTCAAAATAGGGATTTTTCGAGAGGAAAGCAATTTCCCGCCGTACGCCCATTGACGGGGGAAGAACTCTTCCGAAATGGAAACGGGATCCATGCCTTGAAGCGTCGTTCCGTACGTTACGGGGGAGGAGGGATTGTATTCCCGCGTAAAAAACCTTGCAACAAATTCAAATTCTAACCAAGACTGCGGAGGAGTCAGTTCAATTCCGTATTTATTGTAAAAACTCCGCATGATTTCGGGATCTTCAAATAGATCCTTGCGATAGAACAAAAATTGCATGTTTGCGAGAATGGGAACGGAGTAGATGACGGAATCGGTATAAAAATATATTTTTTTGATTTCGTCGGTAAAGTTGTTTAGCCACCCATCGTTGTCGTTTGCGATAAATCTGTTGAGGGGGTATAAATAATTTTCTCGGTGAAACGTCCCGAACCACGGAAGGTCAATCATCATGACGTCCGTTTCATCGGAGCAGCATTTTCCGATTTCCTCGATGTGCTCAAAGAGATTGTCGTAGTTTAATAGCGTATATTCGACGTCGATCCCATATTGCTTGCGGAAGGATCGGATTGCGGGAATGAGAGCGGAGGCGGTCGGTCCGTCGTATAGGGTAAGATGCAGGCGGGTAGATTGTGAAGGGAGGATCGGGTTGTATTCTTTATGTGTTTTTTTGTTACTGATAATCGTGAGTACTTTGTCAAACTGCAAGGGGGATTTCAAATAGCGGAACATCGTTTGTGCAGCCGTTTGTCCCAAATGATACGCCCGCCGATGAAGGGGGATACGGTGAGGGGCGGGTGCGTCGGATTCGCTTGCAAAATACATGACGTCCGCGTCAATGCGGAAATATTTGACGAGTTGGGAGATAGCGGAGGTAATGCTCTCTCTTGGAGAAAGAAAGAGTTTGGGAAAGCGTTTTTCTTCCCCAAAGTATTTAATAAGGCGGTAAAACGCCTCCTCTTCGGCGGCGGGAACGGTAAAATGCGTATAATTGTCGCCGACTACGCGTTCCACCCCGATTTTTGCATCCGTATCGTTTTGATAGCGGTTATCCGCAGTAACCAAAAAAACGTCTTGCTTATCGGTCAGTTTGTGCGAGGAAAGATATTCGTCGAGCGCCGTTTCCATGAGGGAGGTGTTGTTAAAAATAACTGCGGAATTGAGTGTGTTGCGCAAATAGTTGTCGATGAAAACAATGGGCAGTTCCTTGTTTAACACCGATTTGATTGCCTCATTCGTTCCGTCGTCGCACGTTTGTAAAAAAATACCTTCTACCCCGGACGACTGAATTTCTCGCAAATAGTTCGATTCTTGCACGCGGTTATGATGAGTAACGTAAAGATTGCAAAGATAGTCGTGTTCTTTGCAAAAGTCGGTAATCCCTTCCAAAATGCGTTGGGTGGTAAAGTCGATTTCCGAAACGAGCACGGCAAACAGTTTGCGTCGCTTAAAACGCAAATTTTTAGCGTAGACGTTGGGCGCGTATTTAAGTTGTTCCATAGCCGAAAGTACGCGGTTGACTTTTTCTTCGCTGACGGTTGCCGTTTTATTGAGTACGTTGGATACGGTTGCAACGGATACTTTTGCAAGTTTTGCTACGTCTTTGATCGTTGACATTTTATTTTTTCCTCCGCCATCTATTATAAAAAACCGATGGGGGTTTGTCAATTATTTTGAAACGTTTCAATAATTTTTTTGGAAGAAAAAATATGGATAGGCGCGGAGGGAATTGTATCATTTTTCACATAAACTATATTTATTAAATATAAAACACTTGGAAAATTGTACCATTTTTGGCATAAAGTGAAAAGTTGAATTTTGAAACGTTACAAAAATCCGTTTGTGAAAAAAACAAAAATTCTATTGAAAAACCGACTGTTTTATGTTACCATGGCGGTAGAAAATCGGAGGAGGATTTTTATGAAAGTATTGCAACAATATATGCCCGCTAGAGTTATTTTCGGAAGCGGAAGCATTCAAAAACTTGGCGAGGTAACGAAAGAATATGCGAATAAAGTATTGCTCGTAACCCGTCCTTGGAGCGACGCGGAAAAGGATAATTTCCAAAAGGCAAAGGAAAGTTTGGAGCGCGCGGGGGTGGAAGTGGTCGTTTACGATAAAGTCGTTCCAAACCCGACCACCACGACGATCAACGAAGCGTCCGAAATCGCACGAAAGGAAAAGGTGGGCGCGATCGTCGGCGTTGGCGGGGGATCGAGCATGGACACGGCAAAAGCGGTCGCCGTCGGCGCAACGCACGAGGGCGTTGCGTGGGATTACGTTTATACCGAAACGAAAGTGGCGGACAAAAAGAAAACGCTGCCGATTATCGTAGCAACGACGACGAGCGGAACGGGATCGCATGCAACCAAGTATGCGGTTTTCCAGAATCCTGACATCAAGGTAAAAGCAACAATCGTAAACGAGGCGGTATTCCCTCAGGTTTCCATCGTCGATCCTGAACTGATGACGAGCATGAATGCATTCGTTACGGCGACGACGGGATTCGACGCATTCGCACATGCGTTTGAATCGTATACGAATATTAACAGCAATCCGTTTATGGACATGCTCATGGAAGAGGCGATGAAGATCATTCTTCAAAACTTGCGTCAAGCGGTTGCGGAACCGGAGAACATTGAAATCCGTACCAAAATGGCGTATGCGGACACGCTTGCGGGTATGGGAATTGCCAACGTTGGCACGACGCTTCCCCACTCCATCGGTCAGCCGATTAGCGGAAAGTGCCCGTGGGTTTCTCACGGACAGTCGCTTGCGCTCGTATATCCGGAATTCTTGAAATTTACGCAGGACTATTGCGTGGAAAAGGCGGCAAAAGTCGCACGATTTGCAAATCCCGCTTTACAATCGCTCTCCGACGCGGAGGCGGCGTCCCACCTTTCGGAGGAAATTATCAAACTGCAAAAGGATACGGGAATTTACACCTCGCTCAACGAGTTAAAAGTTCCGCGCGAAGAAATTGAAGGGCTTGTCAACGACGCGATGGCGTGCCCGGATACGTACGTCAATCCCCGCGTTCCCACGGCGGACGAAGTTCGCCAAATGCTTCTTAATATGTGGGAAGTAAAATAATCTAAAAATCAAAAAAAGGAGAATATATCATGAAAAAACTTACCAGAGAACAATTTGCCGCAATGCAAGACCACTCGATTCTCGAGCCGTATCAAACGAAAGAGGGGATTGCCGAAATGGTTCGTCAAACCATCGAATACGGATTTAACGCAACGTACGTAGAGCCTTGCCACGTGAAATATGCGGCGGAACTTTCCGCAGGCAAAGCAAAGGTCGGTACGGTTATCGGTTTCCCCTTCGGCACGAACACGCCCGCGATCAAAATTGCGGAAGGGCTGCAATGTATCGAAGACGGGGCGGCTGCGCTTGACTTTGTCATCAACTATTCCATGCTCAAATCGGGTGAAGACGCATACGTGCTCGACGAATTGACGCAGTTTGTCAAGGCGATGAAGGCAAAAGATCCTTCCGTCGTCATCAAAGTTATCATCGAATGTTGCTATTTGACGCACGATGAAAAGGTTCGCGCAATCAATATTGTTAAAGCGAGCAAGGCGGATTACATCAAAACGTCTACGGGTACCGGTTCGGGCGGTTGCCGTATCGGAGATATTCGCCTCATGAAGCGCATTTGCGGGGACGACGTAAAAATTAAGGCGGCGGCGCAAATCACCAACATCGAAGACGCGCTTGCGGTGATCGAAGAGGGTGCTACGCTCATCGGAGAAAATACGGCGGTCAAACTTCTCGCGGACTGGGACGAGGAACGCTGGACGAAATAAGTAAAGACAATCCTACGAATTCCGCCGCCCTCATAAAGAGGGCGGCGGGGAATCAATCGATTACGGAGGAATCATGAAACTATACGAATTGAACGAAATCGTTTCGAGAATGATTACGGCGGAAAATCCGCAAGGACTCAAAGGAGAAGCTTGCAAGGCGGAGGACGGCGTTACCAAGCACTTTACCCGCAATTTGGGGAAAGGGTGGAAGATGTCGCCTTGCATCGATATTCTTGCGGGCGAAACGGCGACGATTATGGACGTTGCGTGTGAGGGAATGATTCAAAGTATGTGGATGGGAGGAACGCTTTCCCGCGACCTCATTCTCCGCATTTACTGGGAGCGGGAAGAGGTGCCCGCCGTTTGCTGTCCGCTTCCCGACTTTTTCGGAAACGGTTTTTTGAACAACATCGATCAACCGTTCAAGAGTCCTTTCTATCCGCTCAATTCCCAAATGGTATGTATCAATCCGAACAACGCGCTCAACTGTTATTGGGAAATGCCTTTCCGCAAGCATTGCAAGGTTACGATACAAAATATCGGGGAACGTACTGCGAATTTCTTTTACCAAATCAACTTTTGCGAAAAGAAGATCTCCGAGAATGCAGGCTACTTTTTCGCGCGGTTTAACAGAACAAATCCCGTACCGTTTAAGGAAAACTACGTCGTTTTGGAAAAGACGGAAGGAAACGGATTATACGTCGGTACGGCGCTTAGCGTCGGATTAAACGGAAGCGGCGGTTGGTGGGGGGAAGGTGAAGTCAAATTCTTCCTCGACGGCGACGGGGAATATCCGTCCCTTTGCACGACGGGAACGGAAGACTATTTTTGCGGCGGATACGATTGGGACGTCGGGGGGAAATACACGCCTTATTCCACTCCCTATTCGGGCATGTTCTATTTGAATACCCCGGACGGACTTTACAATAGCCAGCAGCGGTTTGCAATGTACCGTTGGCACGTAACGGACGCGATTCGCTTCCGAAAGGACATCCGAGTGGAAATGCAAGACCTCGGTTGGTATCCCAACGCGGAATATAAGCCGAGAAGGGATGATTTTTCTTCCGTCGCGTATTTCTATCTCGATAAGCCTTCGTGCCCGTTAAAACCTTTGCCCGATCGTGCGGGGCTGGAAATTTGACATTGAGGAGGAAATTATGAATCGGAAATTAAAGAGCGCGCTTTGCCTCGCGTTTGCCGGTTGTATGCTCGTGCCTATGGCGGCGTGCAAAGAGCCTGATTCGACGGACGGCATAACGCTTACTTTTACGGGCGTTATCGACACCGACCTCGATATTTTGTTCGAGTCGTTCGAAGCGGACGGCGTGCAGGAAACGTATTACGACAACCGATATACCCGACTTTACAAAGAGGAACTCGGAGTTAACGTCGAATACCATTGGGTTGCGACCGGTTGGGACCAAAAATTGCAAAAACTTTCTCTTGATCTCGTTTCGGGGGATTTGGCGGACGTCATTACTTTCGATACGCTTGATATGGCGCAGTCCGCATATGAAGACGGATACACGCTTGATTTGACCGAATTGTTCGATGAATACGCGTCTGACCTCGTAAAAGAGCAAGCAAACAGCGATTCTTCAAAAATCATGATGAAAGCGTGTACGTCGGACGACGGAAATCTCTTTGCGATTCCGGGATTTACGCATATTCTCAATCAATCTCCCCTTGCGTATATCCGTAAAGACTGGTTGGACGCGCTCGGTATGAGCGTGCCTCAAAATCGCGAAGAGATGATCGCCGTCATGAAGGCGTTTCGCGACAACGATCCCGATGGGAACGGACAAAAGGATACGTGGGGCATCGGAATTACGGGGAACTTTGTACAATATCAAGGGGAAATCAACGGGTATACGGAAATGTTCGGCGGATATCCTTTCGACTGGATTTCAAACGACGACGGAAGTGAAATCGTCTACGGCGGGACGCAGGACGGCGCGCTCGAAGGGATAAAATTCCTTCGCGAAATGTATCTTGGCGGATATATCGATCCCGAATTCGTGCAAAAGGACTGTAACGATCTCGTGGAAGATATGGCATCGGGAAAACTCGGGCTTATCTATGCGCCTTCTTGGATGATTGAAAATGCGTTGCATACGGGTTGGGTGCGCGACAGCAGCATGGAATGGGTTTATTGTCCTATTTACGACGAAGACGGGCTTGCGACCGTTCATGCCGATTCCTTTGCACGCCATTACATTGCAATCAACAAAGACTGCAAGCATCCCGAAAAGGTGATCGAGATGATCAACCTCTACCACGAGATGTGCTTTGGCGAAAACGACAAATTCGACGAATATTACATGAATGAAAAATATCCCAACCTTTGGCATCTGTCGCCCATTCAATTTGTCGATTCCCGCGAATACGGATGTACCGTGTACTACCGCGAATGTATGGACATCATCAACGGCACGCTTGCCTACGACGATGCGCACTACATGAGCAAGATGGTATACGACATTCATCAAAAAGTAGAAGGGGGCGCAACGTACGCAAACGGAGGGCTCACGCTCGCCGAATGGAAGCGTTACAACAATTTTGGCCCGAACAGTTCCGTTTCCGTGCTTGCACAATATGAAGACGAAGGGGATTACAAAGTAAGTTACGTGTATAAGCCCACGGTGCGCACGACGATCGGATCTCTTCAAATTGACACCTATATCAATTTGATTACCAAATCGAACGTTACGGTCGATAACGTTTGGGCGAGTTTCGTCAACAACTGGGCTTCCCGTGGCGGAACAAAACAACTTGAGGAGTATAACGCTTGGTTTGAAAGTCGCTATATTTCTTGACGGAGGAGCACATGAATAAGAAATCAAGTAAGTTCAAACGGGTGTGGATTTTACATTTATTCGTCTTGCCCGGGATTGTGCTACTGCTTCTTTTCAAATATATCCCGCTGTTTGGGGGAATCCAAATGGCGTTTCAGGATTTCAAAATATCCGTCGGGTTTTTCGGCGTGCAGGAGTTTGTTGGGTGGGACAATTTTGCTTATATATTCTCCCTTCCCGATTTTGGCAGAATTGTTTGGAATACCGTGTACATTGCGGTATGGAAACTCGTGCTCCTGCTCGCCGTGCCCATAGCAATTACTTTGATCTTGAATGAAGTGCGCAGTTTGCAATATAAAAAGTTTTTGCAAACGGTCATCATTTTGCCGCACTTTATTTCGTGGGTGTTGCTTGCGGGCGTGTACAAAAACTTTATGTCCCTCGACGGATTTTACAACGTCATCATGCGGACGCTTGGCATCAAAGAGCAACTTGTATTCGGGGACACCGATCTGTACGTCAATTTCGTCATTTTCAGCGACGTGCTGAAAGAGTACGGTTTTTCGTGTATCGTTTATATCGCGGCGATTGCGGGGATTGACCAAGAGCAGTACGAAGCGGCAACGATCGACGGCGCGGGAAGGTTCCGCATGATCTTTTCCATTACACTTCCAAACATTACGCCGATTATTGTTTTGATGACGGTACTTAGTCTTGGAAACGTATTTAATGCGGGGTTTGAGCAAATTTACAACACGTACAACAGCGCGGTAACGGAGAGGGGGCAGATTCTCGATACCCTTATCTACACGATGGGGATGAACAGTCGAGAGTACAGTTTATCCGCAGCGATGGGGCTTTTGAAGTCGACCATATCCGCCGTGCTCATTGCGGCGGCGTACTATATTGCATACAAGAAAGCGAATTACGTAGTATTTTAGGAGAGGAAATGCAAAAAGTTACTCTAAAACGAAAAAAGAGAAAACTGAATATTCCGTCCGTTTTGATTTACGTATTTATGACGGTCTTGGCGTTTATTACCGTATTCCCCGTACTCAATCTCGTAGGAGTTTCGTTAAGTGATGCGGCGTCCGTCAGTTCGGTCATCGTTTTTCCGCGCGGATTTACTTTGGATGCGTACGCGTACGTATTCCAAAAGAGTTTCCTTGTTCGATCCTTTTTTATCAGTGTTGCCCGCGTAATCGTAGGGACTGCGATACAAACGGTGGTAACGGTTTTTACGGCATATGCACTCTCAAAACCCGACTCCCTGTTCCGCGGAAGAACGGTTTATGCGTGGTTTTTCTTCTTGGCGATGATTTTCGACGGCGGAATTATTCCGTTTTACATGATGGTCAAACAACTGAACATGCTCGACAGTTTCTTTTCTTTGGTCATTCCGAGTGCCGTTCAGGTGTTTAACATTATTCTTTTGCTCAACTTCTTTAAGCAGTTGCCGAAAGAACTGGAAGAAAGCGCCATGCTCGACGGCGCGGGGTATGCGCTTCTTTTGTGGAAGGTTATCGTTCCCGTCGCAAAGCCTGCGATAGCAACGGGTGTTATTTTCGGCATGGTCGGACACTGGAATGCTTGGCTCGACGGCATGATGTTTATGAAACTTCCCGAAGATTATCCCTTGCAAACGTACGTGCAGTCGGTCATTGCGGGCGGAAACGTTACGTCGGGGGTAAGTGATTTTTCGGATAAAATTTCCGATCGGAACACGCAAGCAGCGCTCATCACGGTGGCGATGTTACCGATGGTGCTCAGTTATCCGTTCATGCAAAAATACTTTGAGAAAGGCTTAATTGTCGGAAGCGTAAAAGGGTGATAATATGAAACAGGCAAAAAGAATATTTTGTACCGCATGTGCGGTCTTATTAGGAGGGACGCTCGTCGGTTGCGGCGGGGACGGTTATTTTGACGACTCGTTGCGTGAAGCGGAAAAGGTAGGGGATATCGGCGGAAACGAAACGCTGACGCTGGAAGAGAATGCCGATACGTTTTTGCTTGAAAATGAAAACGTGCGGCTTGTCCTCAACAAGAAGTCGGGTTCTATTCGTGAACTTGCAAACAAGGAGGTAGGCGTATATCTTGTCCGCAATGCACGCGGGGATATTCCCCTTGCAATCGAGTACGTCGAAGGACGCTTTTCTTACGGTTTTGAAGATTGCGAGCATACTCTTTTGACGAACAGCGCGGAAGAGGTCGCCGTCAAATATACTTGGACGTATGCGCGCGATTTGCGGGTGGAATCGACGATTTCGCTAAAAAAGAATGCGGACGAGGTAACGTTTAGCCTTGATCTATTCAACAACGTACAGTCCGATTCCGTGTATTCCGTTGAGTATCCTTATATTTCAGACGTCGGGCAACTGTATTCGGCCGAAACGGATAAATTTTTCCACAGTTACGCGAACGGGTACGTTTTCGACGATCCCGTAAAACTGTTCAACCGCGACGATTTTAACGGCGTGCAGTGGTATATGGGTTTGTATCCGTACGGGTTTGGATCGACAATGCAATTTATGTCCTATTACGTAGAAGATTACGGCGGATTCCACTTGCAAACGTACGACAAGGGATACACCATCAAGAGTTTTACCGCCGTCGGAACGGGAAACAATTTGCATTTTGGAATACGCCACTATCTTGACGATATTTGCAGTGGAGATAAGGAGTTTTACAAAATCGGAATTTCTAATCTTACGCAAGGCACGTGGACGGAAAGTTGCGATAAATATTACGAGTTTGCGCAAGAAACGCCTTGGGCGGAAAAGCGGGGAAAACTCGAAGAGGAAGAGGTGTCTTATCGCGAATTCTACGAACAAACGACGCTTGTCAATTTTGCGCCGCACCTCGGACATGCCGCCTCCGCATGGATGGATTGGGAAAACGTGTACAACACATTAAAAGAAAATGCGGGCGGCGGAAAAATATTTAATATTATCGGAAACGATTGGCAACTTCTGCATACGGACGAAAAGATGAACGGGGAATTCGATACTATTTTCCCAGCCGTGTTAGACGAGAATTTATATGCGCAAATGCAAGAGGACGATTATACGGCGTTCTTTGAATTTAGCAATATGTACAATACGCGGGCGGCGGAAATCGGCGAACAACGCTCCCTCCGTTTTTCTCAAGCGACGAAAGACCGATACGGAAATGCGCAAATTTTGGGGGATTCCGTAAACAATTCGATTTCTTGGTGGTATATGTGCCCGACGGACAGTTGGTATGAGTTCGCAAAGGAAAAGACAGACGTATTTACGGAAGATTACGACGTTGACTTCCTCTATCATGACTGCGGATACTGTGTTGCACCGAGAACTTGTTTTGACACGTCGCACGCACACGGAACGCGCGTGAACATCGTAGAGGACGAGATTGCGTTCCTCGATCGGTTGCGCGAAGAATCGGGAAAGGTCATCGGGGAAGAGTTGATTTCGGAAGTATTCGTCGGAACGGTCGGGTATTATCAAGCGCGTGCAAATGCGGGCGGAATGGGATTTATGGATATCAACGATATCCGCATTGCCGTCGAGCAAAATGCGGCGCATAAAGTAAGCGCGTTTGATTACGTCTATCACGAATACGGAATTCTCCGTACGGACGGATACATGAAACCGCTCAAAGAGTCGGGGGATATGTATTATCAGATTATGGCGTTTACAGCGCTCAACGGCGGAGTTCCGCAATATAACTACGAATACATCAAGGCGGCGTTCAATGAAAATGAAATGGTGGAAGAAATGCTTTCCTTCCTCAATGCGCTCGGTTCCGTAAAGACAGGGGACGGGAAAAACTATCTCACCTACGGAAAGATGGCGCCTGCTCCCGATACGGGCGCGGGGACGGTCGAGTATTCCTATTTGAACACGAGCGCCATCGGCGAAACGGTGTTTAGGGGAAAGGCGATCGTCGATAAAGTCGTAACTTCCGCGTTTACCTACGGTGGTAAAACGGCTCTCTTTCTCAGTAATATTACGGCGGAAGATTTAGAGGTGAAATTCATTCTTCAAGCGGGACGTGATTACGGGACGAAAGAAGGAACAGTTACGCAAGATGGAAAACAGATTGCGAAGATCCGAGAGGGAAAGGCAAATATAAAGATGACGCTTCCGTCAAGAGAAGTCGTCATGTTGATATTATAAATTAAGGAGGAGGAAATGATGAAAAAAATTGTGAGAGTTAGTTTGCTTCTGGTTGCAATCGTAGCGTTTGTGCTTGCAATGGTAGGGTGCGGAGAAAAACAAGCGACGGGAATTTCCGTAACTCCACCCACGAAAGTGGAGTATGAGGTCGGGGAAGAACTCGACCTTGCGGGAATGAGCGCCGAACTTGTCTATGACGACGAATCGACGGAAACGATTTCCGTGGAAGATTTGACGGTGAGCGGGTTTACGTCCGAACAGGCGGGGACGGTTACCGTAACCGTTACCTATCAAACGTTCCAAGACACGTTTACCGTAACCGTCAACGAAGCGGGATCTCCTGCGGGTTCGAAGATTGCGGTCGACGGCGTTACGTTTGAAAGCAATTCGGTCGAATACAATGGCGAAGAGCATACGTTGCTCGCGGCGGACGTTCCTACGGGCGTAGACGTCGTATATGCGAACAACGTTTTGACGAACGCGGGGACGGCGAATGCAACGGCAACCCTTTCCGCGCAAGAAGGATACGTGCTTACGGTAGACGGCGAAGACGTTACGGAACCGATCGTGTTGGAGGCAACGTTTGCCGTTGTGCCCAAAACGATTACCGCTTCCGTCGTCGGTGCGGACGCGATATATGAAACGGGGAACGCGATCACCGTCGAAATCGAACTGACGGGCGTTCTCGCGGGGGATACGGTCAATTATACGTTTACGACGGAACCTCAAGAAGTCGTTGCCGCGGGCGATTACGTGGGGACGGTAGAAATTGACAACGCAAACTATGCGCTTGCAAGCGCACAAGTGAATTTTTGCGTGCAGGAAAGAACGCCGCTCACCACGCCCAACTTCTCGTTTAGGGACGGGGAGATCGTCGTGGCGTTGATCGACGAAAATTCGGATACGTGGGCATACAGTTACGACGGGATCGATTACGTGAATACGACGGAACAAAGCGTTGCGCTTACGGGCGTAGGCTCTCTTACCGTTTACGTAAAGGCGGTTGCGGACCGTGTCGGGTACGTGGATAGCGATCCGATCAGTAAGTCCGTTTACGTCGAGGGAGTATTGACGGAATACGACTTTGTAACGAAAGAAGGGGAGCAGGTACGCGATATGAGCGGAAACGGTGCGCACCTTACCGTGCGCGGCGGAAACGTAACGTCGGATTGTACGGTCATTGACAACAGTACGCAAACGGGATCGGTCGCTTATACGCCGCAATCGCTCGGATACGACAACGCGACTTCCATCACGGTTGAAGTGGTGGCGAAAGTGGACGACTTGGTAGTCCCTGCAAGCGGGGATAAGTGGTATCCGCTTGTGTACAAGACGAACGAATATTTTATCGGATACTGGACGGTCAACACGGAGCCCGCGAAGGCAAGACTTTGTATGGTGCTTTTCTCCGGGAACGAAGGAGACGTTTTCTACGATGGAATGTGGTTTGACGATACGAATTTCTGGCTTCCGCTTTCGGCGATCGAGGACGGAAATTATCACAGTTACGCCATCACGTACGACGAGGCGACGGGCGCAGTCAGTTATTATATGGACTACATGCAGATCGGCACGGCGACGAGAGAGGTCGGGGACGTGTGTAGATATACGGGCAACTCGATCCTCTTCGGCGGATGGGGAAACTTGTACGACGTAGAAAACGATCTCATCGGAATTTACTCGTCCGTATCCTATAAGTACTTTAAGGTGCGCAACTATGCCGTACCGGTTGGCGGATTAACGAATTTCTATGCGATGACGGAATACGTCGTGGCGTCGGGGAGCGATTTGAGTTTCGCGCCCGCTGAAAACGTGTCGAATTTGCAATATTTGACGGATATATCGCAAGCTCCTCAATACGGTTCTATGACGTTTGAAATCTCCTTTGTTTTGAATGCTGCCGATATGACGAACGGCGTTCGCTATACGGTTGCAAACCGCGGAGAGAGTTTCCAACTCTACTTGATCAAAGACAACGGGCATATTTTCGGGCAATGCTACGTAAGAACGACGGGAGCGAATAACGTATACGGACAAACGTTCCTTGACTTTGGCGCAATCGACGAATACGTTACGACGTTCGGCGACGGCGTAACGGTAAACACGATGAGAATTACGTTCGACGCGTTTACGGGACGGGCAAGAGGACAAGTCAACGACGTTTATATCGACTGGTGCTATAAAGATTTCGGTGGATCGCTGATCAATCCTACGGGTATGCACAATCAAGCGTTCCCGCTTTATGTCGGAAGTGCTGCATGGGGCGAAGCACTTCCCGTAAGTACGCAGATCAAGTCGTTTACGTTAAAGACGGCGCCCGTTGCAATTCAAGCAAATTAACGTGCGGGAGAAGTTCCGTATAATCGGAACTTCTCCGCAAATTAAAAACGTGAGGTTACTATGAAAATAAAAAGCAAAGGCATATTTCTTTTCGCGCTTGCGACGGTTCTTTGCTTTGCAAGTGCTTGCGGGGAAAATGCGCGCAAAGACTATTTGATCGAATACGAAAGCGAAGGAGCGCAAACGCTTTCCGCTGCTACGGACGAACTTGCAACCGCGAATGCGTCGAGCGTCGCATATTATAAGTTTAACGAAGGGAGTGGCGGCGTCATTCACGATGAAACGGGCGATCACGACGGGGTACTTGTAAACGGAAGCGCAGACAGTTGGGAAGAAGGGGAATACGGCAATGCGTTGGAATTTAAGACGAACCGCAATCAGTACGTGTACGTGGAAGATTCTCCCGACTTGTCCCCTTCGGCGATCACCATTGAAATGATCGTTAAATTCGAATCGGCATCCCGTTATATCACGTTGCAACGGCTTTTGTTTAAGGATTGGGCGTATAACGTATTTTTGGAAACGGCGGGAACGCCCTACCTCTCTTTCAACTTGTATACGGAAACAAATACGGCGTGGGAAACTGCAAAGGTGCGGTTAAACGGCGAAGTATTCGACGGGGAATATCATCATATTGCATTTTGCTATGACGGAACAACGGGGCTGACGCGCGCATACTTCGACTATTGGTGTGAAGATAGCGTCTATCTTGCGCCGGGGATGATTATGCCTTCTACCAAAAATTATCCGCTCTATATCGGTGCGGGATTTTGGGCGGACCGCGTGCAACAGGCGAGTACGGTAACCTTCGACACGCTAAAAATATCCTCGTCTGCGCTTTATGCGTACGATTTTATCGGACCTGCGCCCCTTGACGACAATTATTTGACGGGGATTCAGCAAGAGGAAACGGTAGGGGAACTCATCAATGACGTTCCGTTCGTAGAAGAAAACGGCGCGCAGATCAAAGACGTTTCAACGGAAACGCTCGGTCAAATTACGGGAACGCCTTCGTATACGTCGAACGGTTTGTATTTGGAACAAGGCGTAACGGAAGCACAGTTTACGGTTGACGAAGCGGATTACACGAGTGGAAATTTGGGCGTAGAAGTGGTGGTGAAGTTGGATGAAACGCATCGCCCGAACGAGTATACGCAACTTGACGGCACAATTTTGTACAAAGAAAACGATTTTATGATTTGTACCTACGTTTACGATGCGGGCGGGGGAACACTCGGTTATATCGTAACCTTCCGCGTGAACATTGCGGACGCGGGGCTAATCAGTGTCGAAAATCAAATGTGCGTAAACTATAATATTTACGACGGCAACGAACACCATCTTGCGCTCAATTATAACGCGTTGACAATGACGATGGACGGATATATTGACTACCGAAAGGTCATTTCAAAAAACTTTTCGGATATGGCGGTTTCCGATACGCAGTTTACGATGACCGATTCTCCGATTCTCGTCGGGCGGAGCATCCATAATTGGCAAGGTGATGGTTGGTATAGCCGCGTTCGCCTTTCGGACGGCAACGTTGCGACAAAAGATATGTACGGTTATGAGGAAGCGTCGGAGGGCGGCGGAACGGAAACGGGCGATCTCGTTGCAAACGTAACCTTTTCCGAACGCTTGGGCAGTATGGTTTCCATGGATTCGACTTCGTATGCAAACGACGCTTATTTGACGGGAGATGCGGCTTTCGTAAACGAAGGGGAAGGCAGGGTGCTTTCAGTTCCCACCGAAAACGGCGGGGCTGCATATATGCAAAACAATGCGTCGCTCAACGGCTCGTCCGTGTCCGTTGTGCTCGACGTGAAGCTTTCCAGAAACCTTTCTTACGGGTTGCATCGCTTGGTATTCAAGGATTTTCAATACGATATCTGTATTGACGTCAAAAGCGGCGGGGTTGGAATTTCTTCCAAACTCAACACAAAAAAAGACGGGTGGATTACGCGGGTAAACGCGAGTGCGAACGAGCTTTTAGACGGTGAATGGCACCAAATCGCGATGACGTATAGCAGTAAAAACAGTCTTGTGTGCTTATATTTGGATGGCGAAAAAATTGCGTCGCAAAGTTGGGGCGGGGATCTCGTTGCAAGTGCGCACGACTTGTATTTTGGTTCCGGATATTGGAACAACGCATTGCAACAAGGGTTTAGCGGAATGATTGACAATATTCGCATTTACAATTATGCAATTTCGGAGGAAACGTTATGAAGAGAGAAGAATACGAGAATATTCGCGCTCGAGCACTTGCAATGTATGAACGGGCGGGAATTGTTTTGACCGACAAGGAAAAGGAAAATTTAGAGGTCGCCGATTTTGGTCTTGGCGATATCGAACGGTTGGGATTGCAGTTGATCACGTATATCAATACCGACCGCGTTTGTGCAAAAGAAATGGTGCTTTTCCCCAGACAAACGTGTCCCGAGCACATGCACGTTGATACGGACGGGCAAAAGGGGAAGGAAGAAACGTTCCGTTGCAGGTATGGAAAAGTATATCTTTACGTGGAAGGAGAAAACAACGCGCAAGGCGTGCAACTTCCTCCAACGCCTGTTACGGCGTTTCACGAGGTCGTCTTGAACGAAGGGGAACAGTATACGATTATGCCGTATACAAAGCATTGGTTCCGTGGCGGAAAAGACGGCGCGGTCATTTCGGAGTTTTCCACGCGCAGTACGGATGAAACGGACGTGTTCACCGATTCTAACGTAGTGCGGGCACCAAAGGTTGAATAAAAAGAAAAGGGGGACTCGTCCCCCTTTTTTTGTAAAAGGGGGTTTGGGTATGGACAAAGCGGTTGATTTATGTTATAATAAAGAAAATTTTGCGCAAACGCAAAAAGTGGAGAATGAAAAATGTATTATATCGGACTTGATTTGGGGACGAGTGGATTAAAAGGTTTGCTCGTTTCGGAAAAGGGAGAAATTGTACGCGAAGGGAGTGCGGGGTACCCCGTATGCTATCCTAAAAGCGGGTGGAGCGAGCAAAATCCCGAGGACTGGTACACGGCGGCGAAAAAGGTATTAAAGGAACTTTCCGCGGGTGTAGAAGAGGAAGTCGTCGGTGTTTCCATCGGCGGACAAATGCACGGGCTTGTGCTTTTGGACGAAAACGACGCGGTCATTCGCCCGGCGATCTTGTGGAACGACGGTCGGTGTGAAGAACAAACGCAATATCTCAACGGCGTTGTCGGGAAGGAAACGTTGAACAAGTATACCGCGAACGTGGCGTTTGCCGGATTTACTGCGCCTAAAATTTTGTGGGTAAAAGAAAAAGAACCGCAAAACTTTTCCAAAATTAAAAAATTGATGCTTCCCAAAGATTACCTTGCCTATCGCTTGACAGGGGTGTATTCGACCGATTATTCAGACGCAAGCGGAATGCTTCTTTTGGACGTAAAAAACAAGCGGTGGAGCAAAGAGATGCTCGAACTTTGTTCGGTGAAAGAAGAATGGCTTCCAAAGTTATACGAAAGTTATGAGGTAACGGGCAAGGTAAACTTACTTCCCAACGCATACATGACGGCGGGCGCGGGGGATAACGCCGCGGCGGCAATGGGTACGGGTACAGTGGAAGAAGGGGACTGCAACCTTTCTCTCGGCACGAGCGGTACGGTGTTTATCGCGGGGAATTCGTTTATGCCGAGCAAGGCAAACGCGCTGCACAGTTTTGCGCATGCGACGGGAAAGTGGCACTTGATGGGGTGCATTTTGTCGGCGGCAAGCGCGAATAAATGGTGGTTGGAAGAAATTCTTAAAACGACCGATTACGACGGGGCAACGAAAAACGTAACGCTCGGCGAAGGGGGCGTGTACTTCCTTCCCTATTTGATGGGGGAAAGGAGTCCGCATAACGACGTAACCGCGCGGGGTGCGTTCTTGGGGCTTTGTGCAAATACGACGAGGGAAGAGATGTGCCTTTCCGTTTTGGAAGGGGTGAGTTTTGCGCTTCGCGATTGCGTGGAGTGCGCAAGAGAAGAAGGACTTCAAATTACGCGCGCGACGGTGTGCGGCGGCGGCGCAAAGAGCAAACTTTGGCGGCGCATTTTAGCAAACGTCTTAAACGTAGAAATCGTTTCTTTGGAAACGGAGCAAGGACCTTCTTACGGGGCGGCGATTCTCGCGATGATCGGAACGGGGCGCTTAAAGGATGCAAGCGAGGCAAAGGCGTTTGCAAGAGAAAAGGAGCGTATTTCTCCCGAACCCGATCTCGTGCAAAAATATCAAAAAAAATACGATACGTATCGTAAATTTTATCCCGCATTAAAGGGAATTTTATAAAAAACCGCCCGTAAGGGCGGTTTTTTTTAGATGTCGACGAGGGAAACGGAAATGATTAAGACGGGAATTTCAAGCATGTAGTTCGCGCTTTTTATCACCGTTTTCAGCGTTTTTCCGCCGTCGAGAAGATTGCAAATAATCTCTTCATCGAATTCTCCTATTTTCCCAACCTTGATTGCGTCTTTTGTGTAGACGTTGACGTTTCGGCCGTTATACGGTGTTTTCTCGTGTTTCAAGAGAAGTTTGTCCCCTTCGCGCAGGCGAAGAAATTGCGAGGGCGCGCAATAATCGCTTATGTGATAAACGCTCAGTTCGGTTAAATAAATTTCCTTGATAAACGGTTTTAAGATGCTCGAAAGCCCGTTTTTTCCGTACTCTTGTAAGGCGGCGGAAGTTATGATCAAATCGTTCACGTCAGTTTATTTCCTCCGTAATTTGGAACGTTTCGACGATCTCTAAAAGTTGCGCAAGATAACGCTCGTATTCTTCGATCTCATCCAAAAACTGTTGGTTTGTTTCGGCGACCAACTCTTTGCTTTTCAAAATGAATTTGTAGCGATAAGGATCGTTGTTGATGATCTCGTCGATTTCCGTTTGGATCTTTGCAATTCGTTCGGACCAATCGGGGATTTCGAGCAATTCTTCCGCTTCCGCTTGTATTCCGTTTGACTTTAAGAAGTCGAGAATGAGCACTTGCGCCTCTCGCATGGCGTCAATATCGTTGCGAAGGTGCGCGTCTTTTGTCTTTTCCCATAACATTTTTGCCGTTTCGTCGTCGGAAAGTTCCGGGTGAAGGTCGGGGTGCAGGAGCGCCGCCAACTTTCGATACAATTTTTTGATGTTCAGCAAAGCGAGCGAGGAAATATGGCGTTTCGTATCATCCTGTTGCTCTTCAATGATAAAGTTCAGTTTGTCGTAATATTCTTGCAATCCGCTTTCTACAAATAAGTTCAACTCTTCCCGATCGATTGTTTCGTTGCGGTTAAGGCGCGCTTGGCAGTAGGAGATGATCTTTTTGTTTTTTACGCATTCGATTTGCAAAGTCAACCGCTTTTCAAGTAATTGTCCAAAAGTACGGATATATCGGCGCAAAATATTTTCTTCTTCCCGCCTCAATTCGTCCCGATTGATAATCAACTCACGGTAGATGTTAAAATCATTCGAGTTTTCCGTATAAATTTGTTCATGAAGTTCAAACATGTATTACCTCCAAACTTGTTATCTCTTCGCTCATCTTATGAATTGATTGCCCGTTTATCTTCGCGCGGTCGAAAAATTCAACGGCGTTACGGTAATAGTTGTTACCGAATTTTACAATCAGTTCCCCGTCGCAATCGACCGTTTCCACGGTGAACGTCTTGCGGTTATGGACGCGAAAGCGAATGCAAACGGGCTTTTGAAGAAGTACGATTACGTCGTACAGTTCCGCAAGTTCTTCTTTAAACGGGAATACGGAATAGTACAACTCTAAAAATTCTCGCCATAAAGTTCCTGATTCGTTTATTTCCGTTTCCGACAATGCCTCTAATGCCGGTTTATAGTTTGTCATAATTTTGAAAAACGCCTCTTTTTCGCCGTGTTCTTTTTCGATCCTCGCAAGTTCTAAAACGGCGAAGTGAATAAAAACAAGCAGGGTGGAATCTTCCCAATCGGCGAGGCATTCGTCGTAAATGCTTCGAATGAGTGTTTCATATTTAAGGATATCCCTTTTTACGTGTAACCCGTTTTTGTGCATGAGGGCAAGATGGTATCGGCTTTTCAAATTTCCAAGCCGTTCCGCGTGGGAAAAGCAGCGGTATGCTTTTTCAAAGTTCGGTGTTCCGTGTCGACCGTATAAGTAATTCTCTCCAAGCGTATCTAAAACGCCAGGGCTGTTTTTTCCGTCGTTTTCGTACGTCTTTGCAAAAAGAGAAAATTTTCCGCGTGCGACGTATTCAAAGGGGAGAGCCTGCCACTCATCGTAAAAATCGTTATCATAGCGGTTTTTCAACGCGCGGAAATATTCGGGGAAGAGGGAAGGATGCTCACAATCTAAACCGTTATGCCATGCACTTATAATGTGATTGTTGCGTTTTTCTTCTTGTTTTGCGGTTTCCTCTTCCTGCGCCTTGCAGAGTGCCCAAGTTTTTAGGTCGGGGAGCGTATCCCTTCCGCAAACAAGGTCGACCGTTTGCAAAAGATCGGAAAGGGAACATTCTTTCTTAAAAACCCGTTTTGTTTGCCCTTCGCCAAACGTAAGAAAAGCAAAATATTCGTCTAATTTGTCGTAATCTTTTTGTTTGTATGCTTGAAAAAGGGTAATCGGCGCACTTTGCGTGGGGCTGACGGGGTAGTGCGCGCTGTAATTGATAAGGCGTATTGTAGCGATATCGCCGTAATAGTTATTGAGGAGAGAAATTCGTTTTTTTGCCGTTTGCAATAACGCTTGACAGTTTTGCGCGCCTTTTGTTAACCGGATGTGGAATTCTTCTCCATAGATGATGTCGCCGTAAATTTTCATATCCTTTGATCCTTACGTAAATAGGGTACTACGCGCGAAAATGAAAGTCAATCAAGATAAAGCGGTACTCCTTGAAATGTCGTGAAACGACGACATTTGATTGCTTATTTCGTTGAAAAAAACGGTTGTAAAATGAAATGGTGTTTCAAATTTGAATGAATTGCATTAAGCGGTGGAAAAGACGTTTGATTTGGGGAAAAAGGTCGTCGCTCGCGCCTAAAAAGACGGTTGTTTTGGTGTACCCTTGGATATTGCCCAAAGGACAAAGCGTCGTCGCTCGCGGACATGGCGGGGTGAAAGGGAATAGTCGTTTCTCGCTCCTCGCGCGAACCAACGGGAAAGCGTTGTTTCTCATCAACCGAATACACAAAAAACAACCGCCTAAAAAGACGGTTGTTTTTGGTGTACCCTTGGATATTGCCCAAAGGGCAAAGGGTCGTCGCTTGCGGGCATGGCGGGGTGAAAGGGAATAGTCGTTTCTCGCTCCTCGCACGAACCAACGGGAAAACGTTCTTTCTCATCAATCGAATACACGAAAAACAACCGCCTAAAAAGACGGTTGTTTTTGGCGTACCCTTGGATATTGCCCAAAGGACAAAGCGTCGTCGCTCGCGGGCATGGCGGGGTGAAAGGGAATAGTCGTTTCTCGCTCCTCGCGCGAACCAACGGGAAAGCGTTCTTTCTCATCAATCGAATACACAAAAAACAACCGCCTAAAAAGGCGGTTGTTTTTGGTGTACCCGATTGGATTCGAACCAACGGCACCAGGCGTCGGAGGCCTGTGCTCTATCCAGCTGAGCTACGGATACAAGTGATAAGTTGTTTTCCATACGGTATTATAACATATCTTTTGCAAAAATGCTTTGATTTTTCAGTCGAATATGCTAAAATAAATACGAATTTTTTTGAGGAAGTGGCATATGTCGCAAAAAACAGTTGTCATCGGCATGAGCGGAGGGGTGGATAGTTCCGTTGCCGCTCTTTTATTAAAAGAGCAAGGATATCGCGTCATCGGGCTGTTTATGAAAAATTGGGAAGAAGACGACAAGGACGGTGCGTGCACGGCGGAAGAGGACTTTGAAGACGTGCGCCGCGTATGCGGGCTTCTCGATATTCCGTATTTTACCGTCAATTTCGCAAAAGAGTATATGGAGCGGGTTTTCTCCTATTTTTTGGAAGAATACCGCGCGGGGAGAACGCCAAATCCGGACGTTCTTTGCAATCGCGAAATTAAATTCGGTCCGTTTAAGGAATATGCAAAGCAGTTGGGGGCAGACTACATTGCAACGGGGCATTATTGCGGAATTTCCCACGAGGGGGGCGTTCACCGCCTGTTGAAGGCGAAGGATGCAAACAAAGATCAAACGTATTTCCTCAATCAACTTTCGCAAGAACAACTTGACGGCGTACTCTTTCCGCTTGCCTCGCTTCCAAAGGCGGAAGTGCGTGCGCTTGCAGAAAAGCACGGGCTTGCGACGGCAAAGAAAAAGGACTCTACGGGAATTTGTTTTATCGGCGAGCGGAATTTCCGTAAATTTTTACAGACGTATTTACCTGCGCAACGGGGGAAAATCCTTTCTCTGGAAGGGGAAGAGGTGGGGGAGCATCTCGGTTTAATGTACTACACGCTCGGGCAACGGCGCGGGCTTGATCTCGGCGGAAAGAAGGGGGAGAGCGGGCGTTGGTTCGTCGTGAAAAAAGATTTGAAAAATAATATTCTTTACGTTTCGCATGGGGATGAAAGTCCGCTTTTTTCGGACGGATGTACGGTGGAAGGGATCAACTTTATTCCGTCTGCGCCCAAAGAGAGAGAATTTACGTGCAAGGCAAAGTTGCGCTATCGGCAAGAAGAGCAAGGCGTGCGCGTCAAAATGACGGGTGAGAACGCTTGCACGGTATATTTTGACGAACCGCAGCGCGCCGTTACGGAAGGGCAATACGCCGTTTTCTACGATGAAACGCAATGTCTTGGCGGCGGTGTGATCACGGGGGCGTTTTGCAACCCTTTCAAAAAATAATAAGTATAAAAATGTATTCATAAGGCAATAACCTCTGCAACTGCGGAGGTTATTTTTATGAAAAAATGGATCGTTTGCGCGCTGTTGCTCGTGCCTTGTTTGATTCTTCCGATTCTGTTTGCGGAAACGGAAACGACGGGGGACTATTTGCGCGTGCATATTCGGGCAAATTCAAACGGATCAGAAGATCAAGAGGTGAAATATCTCGTGCGCGATGCCGTCGTGGAATATTTGACGCCGACGGTCGCCGAATGTTTTACAAAGCAAGAGGCGATGGAAAAGATTAAAAAAAACTTGAACGGAGTTGCGCGCATAGCGGAAGGAGTTTTGCGTGAAAACGGGTATGCGTACGGCGCGGCGGCGGAGGTGAAAAGAGAAGAGTTCCCTACCCGCGTCTACGACGGCTATACGTTGGAGGCAGGTGTTTACGATTCGCTCATCATTCGCCTGGGGGAAGGCGTGGGGGATAACTGGTGGTGCGTTGTATATCCGCCCTTGTGCTTTACGGGCGCGGCGGGGGACGTAACGTACAAGAGTAAGATTTTGGAAATTATCCGCGACTTTCGCGATCGGACAGAAAAAGAGTAAATTTCCACCCAAAAAAGCGAATACCCCGTACATGGTACGCTTTTATAGCGATTTTTCCTTGACAATCGGAAAACTCCTTGTTATAATGATACAAATTTTACCTCATACACGGTATGGGGGAAGGCACATATGCGTTCAGAAGCAAGTGTACCGCATACAAGGGGAAATCGGGAACGAATGAAAGCGAGCGCATATGAATGAAACTACGGATGAAGAGGTTATGAACGCAATTAACTACGACAAGTTGATGCAAGATGAGATGAAACAGGCGGGAAAGGGGAAGAAATTGCTCCTTCACAGTTGCTGTGCGCCCTGTTCCTCCTATTGCTTGCAAACGGTGCATGAACATTTTGAAACGACGGTGTTTTATTACAATCCGAACTTGGACAGCGAGGAGGAATACCGTCGCCGCAAACTCGAACAGGTGCGCTTTTTACACGAAACGGGCTGGGCAGAGTTGCTCGACAGCGATTACGAGCCGGAGGCGTTCGAGGCGATTGCAAAAGGGAGAGAGCGTTTGAAAGAAGGGGGAGAACGGTGCAAGATGTGTTTCCGCCTTCGCCTTGAAAAGACGGTGCAAATGGCAAAAGAACACGGATTCGATTACTTTGCAACGACGCTTACGGTAAGTCCGTTAAAAAATGCCGAACTCATCAATGCAATCGGATTTGAATTGCAAGAAGAGTACGGCGTCCGCTATTTGCCGACCGATTTCAAAAAACGGAACGGCTATATGCAGTCCGTTTCGCTTTCCAAAGAGTATTCGCTTTACCGTCAAAACTACTGTGGTTGTCGGTTTTCCAAACGCGACGGAATACGCCACGAAGCACCGGACAGTAACGAATAACCGTTAACGTATACGGATTTTCAATACAAATTATGAAAAAAAGGAAAATGGCGTTTGTCTGTGTACATAATTCGTGCCGCAGTCAAATCGCCGAGGCGTTAGGAAAGAAATTGTTCGGCGACCGTTACGAGTTTTATTCGGCGGGGACGCAAGTAAAAGATCAAATCAATCAAGACGCCGTGCGCATCATGAAAGAGAAGTACGGAATCGATATGGAAAAAACGCAGTATAGCAAGACGATGCAAGCGTTGCCCGACGTGGACGTTCTCATTTCCATGGGATGCGGCGTTTCCTGTCCGATGGCGGAACGGGGATTTGACGACGACTGGGGCTTGCCCGATCCCACGGGCAAGGGCGATGAAGCATTCGTTTGCGTAATTGAGGCAATCAAAGAGAAATTGCTTTTAAGTTTTTGTAATTAAGGGAGAAGCGACAAGGAGATTTTTGCGGGCGGAAAAGAGCGCGCAGGATGTTTTTTCTCTATCATTAATACTCTTGTAGAGGGTGGCTGGTAATATAGGGCTTCGCCCGCATAATAAATACCCCGCGTTTTCACGCGGGGTATTTATTACGAATAATTCCGTTCGCCGAAGATTGCGGTGCCGAGGCGGATCATGTTCGCGCCGTTTTTGAGGCACAGTTCCCAATCGCCGCTCATTCCCATCGAGAGGTAATCAATGGAAGGATCTTCTTCTTTTGCGCGTTCGTATAAAGCGCGCATTTTTTTGCAAAGGGCGGAAAGTGTTTCTTCCGTCCCTTGCGCGGGGAGCATTGCCATAAAGCCCCGAACGCGCAGTCCTTCCGTTTCGCGCAACCGCAAAAAGACGGAAAACGCATCATCAAGGGGGTATCCGCCCTTGCTCTCTTCGTTTCCGATATTGACCTGAATGAGCACGTTTGAAACGATTCCCGCTTTTTTCGAGCGTTTGGACAGTTCTTCCACGAGTTCGTCGCGGTCGACGGAATGGTACAGATCCGTTTTTCCGATCAAATATTTTACTTTATTCGTCTGCAAATGCCCGATAAAGTGCCGATTTCCGCCGATGACGCCGTCGAATTTGTCCTTAAATTCCTGCACGCGGTTTTCGCCGATGTCGGTGATCCCCGCATTGATCGCGCGGTTGATCTCTTCTACCGTGCGTGTTTTCGTGGCGGCGACGAGGGTAACTTTTTCGCCGAAACAGTTTCCTTTTTCCAAGCGGGAAAGAAGGGCTTTTACGTTTTCTTCTATCATACGCGTTCCGCAATCAGGCGTGCCATTTCGCGGCAACCGACCTTTTTCATGCCCTCCGACATGATATCCGCCGTGCGGTATCCTTCGTCTAAAACGCGCGCGATTGCGCTTTCAATGGCGTCGCATTCTTCCGTAAGGGAGAAGGAATCGCGGAGCATCATTGCGGCGGAAAGAATGGTCGCAATGGGGTTTGCTACGTCAAGTCCCGCAATGTCGGGGGCGGAGCCGTGAATGGGCTCGTAAAGCCCGCGCGTGCCGTCGCCGAGGGAAGAGGACGCGAGCATGCCGATACTGCCCGTTACTTGCGCTGCCTCGTCGGAGAGAATGTCGCCGAACATATTCGAAGTAAGAAGAACGTCGAACTGCGCGGGATTTTTGACGATTTGCATCGCCGTATTGTCGACGAGCATATCGGTAACGGTAATTTCAGGGTAATTTTGTTCGGCGTATTCGTGTACGGTCTTTCTCCAAAGGCGGGAAGATTCGAGCACGTTCGCCTTATCGACGGAAATAATGCGCTTGGAGCGCTTCATCGCGAGTTCGCACGCAATTTTCGTAATACGTTTGATTTCTTCCACGGAATATTTCTCCGTGTCCCATGCCGTTTCGCCCATGCTTTCGTCTACGTATTTGCCCCGTTCGCCAAAATAAATTCCACCCGTCAATTCGCGCACGACGATAATTTCAATGCCCTTTTCGACGAGATTTTTCTTTAAGGGGGAAGCGTCCGCGAGCGCCGACCAAAGTTTTGCGGGACGGATATTCGAGTAGAGGTTCATCGCCTTGCGAATGCCCAAAAGTCCTTTTTCGGGACGGCGGTCGCCGGGGAGAGAATCCCATTTCGGTCCGCCGACTGCGCCCAAAAGAACGGAGTCGGATTTCAGACAGCGTTCCGTCGTGATTGCGGGGAGTGGCTCTCCGTATGCGTCGATGGCACAACCGCCGAGAAGAAGCGGTTCAAAGGTGAACTCGTGGCCGTATTTTTCGGCGATTTTTTTGAGGACGGTAATTGCGCCGTCGGTAATTTCAGGTCCGATTCCGTCGCCCGCGAGGACGGCAATATGCTTTTTCATATCATTCTCCTTGCTCACCGTCGTAAGGATAGACGGTATTGTTTTGTAATAATTCCTCGTAAAGGGGACAGTCGGAAAGCAATTCGTAAAAATACGAATCGAGGACGATTTGCTTTCCTTTGATTTTCAAAAGGGCGGAATAAGGGACGTCGTACGTGGAAAGAAAGCCTTCTGCACCGTCCTCTTCGTCCTTTGCGTATTTTTCCTTTAACCGCTCCGCGTCCGAAAGGGCATAGAGCGCGACGTAAAAGTCTTTTTGGTTGCGTTTGGGTTTGCGAATCCGCTTTTGCGTGCAATAGGCGGAAAGGAAGATCGTCTTCGTATAATCGGAAGTTGCCGATTCGATAAATTCTTTTACGATTGGATCGTTTTCCTTTTTGTCGTTTCGCTTTCCAAAAACAAGGGAGAGTACAAAGACGAGAAGAAAGGCGCCGAACAGCGAAAGCATGACGATAAGCGCGACGGCATTTTGCGTCGCGCCCCATACGCCGATGCTCGCCAGCACGGCAAAGGTAAGTACGAGTAAGGATACGTACAAAGCCTTCATGCTTGCGGGAAGGTCGGCGCGCTGTTCTTTTGTCCGTTTTCCCGCCATTATTTGTTTGCGAGCGATTTCATAAGCCCGCCCGCGTCGATGATGGCTTGAATAAAGGGAGGGAAGGGTTGCGCTTGAAAGCGTTGCCCCGTCGTTTCGTTGACGATGATTCCCTTGGAAAGATCGCAAGATACGGTATCTCCCGCGGAGATGTTTTTCACCGCTTCCGGACATTCGAGAATGGGAAGTCCGATGTTAATGGCGTTGCGGTAAAAAATGCGCGCAAAGGTGTTTGCAATGACGAGAGAAATCCCGCTTGCTTTAATTGCGATGGGGGCATGTTCGCGGGAAGAGCCGCAACCGAAGTTGTCGCCTGCGACCATAAGATCGCCCGCTTTTACCTTGTTTACAAAGTCTTTATCAATGTCTTCCATGCAGTGAGAAGCAAGTTCTTGCTCGGAAGAAGTGTTCAAATAGCGTGCGGGAATGATGACGTCGGTATCAACGTCGTTTCCGTATTTATGGACGGAGCCTTTTACTTCCATTCCATGACCTCCTTTGCGGTTGCGAGTTTTCCTAAAACGGCGCTGGCTGCCGCCGTGTAAGGGGATGCAAGGTAAATTTCGCTCGTAACGTGTCCCATTCTTCCGACGAAGTTACGGTTCGTCGTAGAAACGCACCGTTCGTGATCTGCCAAAATTCCCATGTGTCCGCCAAGACAAGGACCGCAAGTAGGGGTAGATACGATCGCGCCCGACTTGATAAACGTTTCTAAAAGTCCTTCTTTCATCGCTTGCAAATAAACTTCTTGCGTTGCGGGGATAACGATACAGCGGACTCCCTTTGCAACCTTTCTTCCCTTCAAAATTTCCGCCGCTTGGCGCATATCGGAAATTCTTCCGTTTGTGCACGAACCGATGACGACTTGTTGAATCGGAAGTTCTTCCCATTCCGTATGCGTGTTTTCGGGAAGGTGGGGGAAGGAAACGGTGGACTTTAAGGCGGAAAGGTCGATTTGATACGTCTTTTCGTATTCCGCGTCGTCATCCGCCGTAAAAATTTTAACGGGACGGGTAAAACGCCCTTCCATGTAGGCAAGCGTTTTTTCGTCTACGGGGAAGATCCCGTTTTTTGCGCCCGCTTCGATTGCCATATTGCAAACGGTAAAGCGGTCGTCCATCGAAAGGGAAGAAACTCCTTCGCCCGTAAATTCCATCGAGCGGTAAAGCGCGCCGTCAACGCCGATTAAGCCGATGATATGCAAAATAAGATCTTTCCCCGTTACGTAAGGGGGAAGTTCGCCTTTGAGTTCAAACTTGATTGCCGACGGCACTTTGAACCAGCACTTTTGCGCCATCATGCCCGCCGCCATGTCCGTAGAGCCTACGCCCGTAGAAAAAGCGCCGAGCGCGCCGTACGTGCAGGTATGGCTATCCGCGCCGATGATGCAATCGCCCGCGCCGACGATTCCTTTTTCGGGTAAAAGAGCATGCTCGATTCCCATTTCTCCTACGTCGTAAAAATGAACGATTTGTTGTTTTTCGGCAAATTCCCGCGTGAGTTTTACTTGGCACGCCGCTTTGATGTCCTTGTTCGGCGTGAAGTGGTCCATAACAAGACTGATTTTATCCCGACACCGAACGCACGTCGCGCCTGCTTTTTCAAATTCTTTGATCGCAACGGGCGCGGTGATGTCGTTTGCGAGAACCATATCGAGTTCTGCCTCGATAAGTTGCCCTGCGGTAACGCTTGCAAGCCCTGCGTGCGCGGCGAGAATTTTTTGCGTCATCGTCATTCCCATGATGATTTCTCCTTAAAATTTCTTGAATACCGCGCCGTCGGACGCACTCGTTACGAGCGCGCGGTAGCGCTTGAGATACCCTTCTACGGGTTTTTCTTTGGGGGTAAAGGATTTAAGCCGTTTTGCAATTTCTTCTTCGAGAACAAGAAGGTCGATACGGCAGTTTTCAATGTCGATTTGAATGAGGTCGCCCTCTTGCACGACGCCGATGACGCCGCCCGCCGCCGCTTCGGGGCAAACGTGCCCGATGGCAGCCCCGCGCGTTGCGCCCGAAAACCGACCGTCCGTGATGAGCGCGACGGTGTCGCCCAAACCTGCGCCGATGATCGAAGAGGTGGGGGAGAGCATTTCTCTCATGCCGGGACCGCCTTTCGGCCCTTCGTAACGGATGACGACGACGTCGCCTTTGTTGATTTGATTGCTCGAAATGGCTTGCATCGCCTCTTCTTCCGAGTCGAATACGCGTGCAGGTCCCGTATGGCGGTACATTTTCGGATCAACCGCGCTCTTTTTGACGACGGAGCCTTCCTGCGCGAGGTTGCCCTTTAAGATGGCAAGCCCCCCGTAAGGAGAATAAGGGGCGTCGACGGGACGGATAATATCGCTGTTTTTAACACGGGCGTTTTTCGTCAGTTCGTCCTGCGTTTTGCAAGCGACGGTCATTGCGCTTCCGTCAAAAAGATTTGCGTTGATCAAGGTGCGAATGACGGCGGAAATGCCGCCCGCTTCGTTTAATTCTTCAATATAATAGTTGCCCGCAGGCGCAAGACGGCACAAGTTGGGCGTTCCCGCGCTGATTTCGTTCATCGTGTCTACGGAAAGTTGCTCTTTGGTAAATCCAAGTTCGCTTGCAAGTGCCAAGAGGTGCAATACGGAGTTGGAAGAAGCGCCGATCGCCATATCCACGCGTTCCGCGTTTTTGAGTGCGGTAGGGGTGAGAATGTCGCGGGGGCGAATATTTTGTTCGAGCAGTTTCATCACCGCTTCGCCCGACTCTTTTGCAAGCGCGATGCGCGCGGCGTGTACCATCGGAACCGTGCCGTTTCCGGGGAGCGCCATGCCGAGCGCTTCCGTCAGACAGTTCATGGAGTTTGCGGTAAACATGCCCGAGCACGAACCGCACGAAGGGCAAGCGGTGCATTCAAAGCGGGAAAGTTCTTCTTCGTCGATATTACCCGACGTGTATGCGCCTACCGCTTCGAACATGGAGGAAAGGGAGAGTTTTTCCCCGTCCTTTCTCCCCGCGAGCATCGGACCGCCCGAAACGAAGATTGCGGGCAAATTTAACCGAATCGCTCCCATGAGCATTCCGGGGATGATCTTATCGCAATTCCCCACGAAAACGCAGGCGTCGAACGCGTGCGCCGTCGCGAGAATTTCCGCACTGTCGGCGATAATTTCGCGGGAAGGGAGAGAATACCGCATTCCTTTATGTCCCATGGCAATGCCGTCGCATACGCCGATCGAAGGGACGATAACGGGTTTTCCGCCCGCCGCAAGCACGCCGTCGGAAACGGCGCGTGCGATCATGTCGAGGTGGTTATGTCCCGGAATAATATCGCTTTGCGCGCAGATGATCCCGACGATAGGTTTGTTCATTTCGCTTTCCGACCACCCGAGCGCTCTTAACAGGGAGCGTTGGGGCGCCATACTGCTCTTGTTGGAGAAAATATTGTTCATAGTAAGCCTCTTTAGATGAGTTCTTTATAATCGGCAAGGTCTTTGATGCAAGCCGTGCCGCGGGAGATTGCCGTAACGCCCGTTCTTGCAAGTTCCAAAATGCCGTAAGGGCGGAGCATGTTGACAAAGCCGTCTAATTTGATCGGTTTTCCCGTCAATTCCAAAATGGTCGCTTCGTTGGAAACGTCGACGATATTCGCGCGGAAAATTTGACTGAGTTCGTGAATTTCGCTTCTCGTCGTGCTGTCCGTCTTTACTTTGATGAGCAAAAGTTCGCGGAATACGGCGTCGTCCTTGACGTACTGGATCTTTTTGACGTCGATGAGTTTGTCCATTTGCTTCATCATTTGTCCGAGAATGTAATCGTCCCCGTTCAAAACGATGGTCATGCGGGAATATGCTTCGTCCTCCGTTGCGCAAACGGAGAGGGAATCGATGTTATATCCGCGGCGTGCAAAGAGCGCGGAAACGCGCGTCAAGACACCGCTTTTGTTAGAAACGAGCGCGCTGATCGTGTAGTGGTTCATATTATTCCTCCCATTCGGTCATAATCGTGTCGTACGTTTGCCCCGGTTTGATCATAGGCAATACGTTTTCGTCTTCGCTGATTCTGCAATCGACGAGGACGGGTTCTTGGATGGAGAACGCTTTTGTAAGGACGGGGACGATGTCCTCTTCCTTTTCAATTTTAAGTCCCACCGCACCGAAACTTTCCGCAAATTTAACGTAGTCCGTTTGCTTTTGGACGTTCGTTTGCGAAAAACGTCTGCCGTAGAAAATCTTTTGCCATTGTCGAACCATGCCGAGTGCGTGATTGTTCATCAGCAAAATCGTAATCGGTAATTTGTTGGTAACCGCCGTGGAAAGTTCGTTTAAGTTCATGTTGAACGAACCGTCCCCCGTGATAAAGACGACGTGTTTTCCCGTACCGATCGCCGCGCCGATGGACGCGCCGAATCCGTAGCCCATCGTGCCCAAGCCGCCGCTTGTGCAAAGGGTACGCGGTTTTTCAAAGGGGAAATACTGTGCCGTCCACATTTGGTGTTGACCGACGTCCGTACAAACGACGTGTTCTTTTGGTGCAAGACGCGCCGCTTCCATAATAATTTTGTGCCCGAGTTCAGGCATTTTTGCCTTTTTCGCTTCCTCTTTTTTCCAAGCGGAAACCTTGTCTGCAAACGCGTGCGATTTTGCGTCGGCGAGCAGGGGCAGGAGCGTTTTCAAACTTTCTTTTACGTCGCCGAGAACGGAATGCGTTACGGGGACGTTTTTGTTGATTTCCGAATCGTCAATGTCAATTTGAACGACCGTCTTATCCTTTGCAAACCGATCGCGGTTTAAGGCGACGCGGTCGGAAAAACGGGTGCCGACGGCGATGATACAATCGCTTTCCATGCATGCTTTTGCTGCGGTTGCCGTGCCGTGCATGCCCATCATTCCCAAAAAGAGGGGATGAGATGCGGGGAACGCGCCCAAGCCCATCAGCGTACAAGCGACGGGAGCGTTGAGTTTTTCGGCAAGAAGGCGTACTTCTTCCGCCGCTTCGGAGGCAACGGTGCCGCCGCCCACCATAATCAAGGGACGCGTGCTCTTTGCAATCGCTTCCGCCGCGCTTTCAACCGCTTCTTTTGCGACGGGTTTGCGTGCCTTTTTCACGGGGATCGCCTCTTCGTAATCCGCTTCTGCAATTTGCACGTTTTTCAAAATATCGATTAAAACGGGACCTTTTCTCCCCGAATTTGCAATGAGGAACGCCTCACGGACGACGTCCGCAAGTTCGTTTACGTCTTTGACGATAAAATTATGCTTGGTGATCGGCATAGTAATGCAAGTAATGTCGATTTCTTGGAAAGAATCTCTTCCGAGCATTTGAATGCCGACGTTCCCCGTAATGGCAACGAGGGGGATAGAATCCATAAACGCCGTCGCAATCCCCGTAACGAGGTTTGTTGCGCCGGGGCCGCTCGTCGCAATGCAAACGCCCACCTTTCCCGTAGAGCGCGCGTAGCCGTCGGCGGCGTGCGCCGCACCCTGTTCGTGCGAGGTGATGACGTGGCGAATGTTTCCGTCACGGTAAAGCGCGTCGTAAATGTCCAAGACCGTTCCGCCGGGATAGCCGAAGACGGTATCGACGCCTTGTTCTTTCAAACAGTTGATCAGGATTTCCGCACCGATTTTTTTCATAGTAGATACTCCCGAAAATTTTAGTTCCTATTATTGTATAAAAAAATAACCGTTTTGTCAAGCGGTTAGAAAGATTTATTATATATCGATTGCGCGAGAGGGGAAATTTTTCTACAAAATTATACAATTATGCAAATAATTGCAAAATTTATACAAAAACCCGTCCGCTTTTGCGGACGGGAAAACGGTTAGTTTAAGTATTTTTTCAAGCGGCGTTTGATGGAAAGAAGTCCCGCTTTTGCGGCGCTCCGCGAAGAGCCGCCCACGGAATTTCTCGCTTCCGCCGAGGCGCGCGTCGTTACCGCGGAAAGAACGTCTTCGTCAAACGCGTCCGACGCATCGCGGAATTCCTTCAAGGAAAGCGCGGTAAGGGGCTTATTCTTTTCAATGCAGTAGCGCACGATCTTCCCCGTAATTGCGTGTGCGTCGCGGAAGGGGATTCCCTTCTTTGCAAGGTAGTCGGCAATGTCCGTTGCGGTAGCGTAGCCTTCGCCCGCCGCGTCGTACATGCGGTTGACGTTGAACGTCATCTTGCTCATCATTGCGGTATAGATGGAAAGACAGTTGCAAAGGGTGGTTTCCGCATCGAAAAATCCTTCTTTGTCCTCTTGCAAATCTTTGTTGTACGCAAGGGGAAGGCCCTTGATCGCCGTTAAAATCGCCGTCAAATGACCGAGCACCCTGCCCGATTTTCCGCGAACGAGTTCGGGGATGTCGGGGTTTTTCTTTTGCGGCATAATGGAAGAACCCGTCGAATATTCGTCGGGGATTACCCAGTAACCGAATTCGTCCGACGTGTACAAAATGGTATCCTCGCAAAGGCGGGAGAGGTGCATCATCGTAAGGGAGGCGCAGAAGAGATATTCCGCAATAAAATCGCGGTCGGAAACTGCGTCGAGGGAGTTTTGCGAAATGCTGTCAAAATGGAGCAGTTCGCGGGTAATTTCACGGTTGATGGGATAAGACGTCCCCGCGAGCGCGGCGCTGCCGAGAGGCATCACGTTCATGCGGGCGCGGCAAGCGGCAAAACGGTCCAAATCGCGAAGGAACATTTCCGAATATGCGTTGAAGTATTGCGCGCAGTTGATCGGTTGCGCCTTGCGGAGATGGGTAAATCCGGGCATCACGTATTTTACGTTGGCGCTTGCAAGGGAGCAAAGGGTATCGACAAGGGCGGCGAGGAGCGACTGCACCTTGTCTAAACTTTCCCGCACGTAAAGGCGCATATCCGTTGCGACTTGGTCGTTACGCGAGCGTGCGGTATGCAATTTTTTTCCTACCTGTCCCACGCGGGAAACAAGTTCGTTTTCCACGAAAGAGTGGATGTCTTCCGCGCCTTGGACGGGAAGACTTCCCGTTTCGACGTCCGAAAGAATAGAGGTCAATCCGTCGATGATGACGGCGGATTCCTCTTGCGTAATCATTCCGCAAGCGCCGAGCATGGTTGCATGCGCGATGGAAGCGGTAATGTCCACGCGGTAAAGTTTTTTGTCGAATGAAAGGGATTCGTTAAATACGTCCGCATCCGCCGCGGTGGGTTTGTCAAATCTTCCTTCCCAAAGTTTCATAAAATTCGCCTCTTTTTGAAAAATATCTATCTTGAACATCTTACTCTATTTGCCGTAAAAAAGCAAGCGGTTTACGCTTTTATTCGCTTTTTTCCCGTGATTTTCGGAAAAACCCTCTTTTCCATTGACAGAAATTGCGGAATGGGATAAAATAAACGTATGATTATTTTAGGGTTGGACCCCGGAATCGGGACAATGGGATACGGTGTGGTGGAGAAGGATTCCCGCGGGAACTGCCGCGCCGTCGATTACGGCGTCGTCAAAACGCCGAAAGAAGAAAATCTCGCCGTGCGCCTTTGCATGCTTGAAGAAGGAGTCAACCGTATTTTGGACAAATATAATCCCGACGAGGTGGCAATGGAAGAGTTGTTCTTTTCCAAAAACATCACGACGGGAATCGCCGTTGCGCATGCGCGCGGAGTGATGCTCATGACTTGCTGTAAGCGATGCGGGCGTATTTTCGAGTATACGCCCAACCAAATCAAGCAAGCGCTTACGGGGTACGGCAAGGCGGATAAGGGGCAAATGCAACGGGTTGTTGCGGCGCATTTGCATTTGAACGCCATTCCTCGCCCCGACGATGCGGCGGATGCGCTCGGCGTCGCGCTTTGTCATGCGTTTACAAGTCGTTTCGGCGCGCTGTTCGGCGTGCGCTAAAAAAGGAAAATTATGATCGGATATTTGAAAGGAAAAGTAAAATATATCTCTCCGGAGTACGTTCTTTTGGAAGTAAACGGCGTCGGGTACGAAATCGTTTGCTCGGGGGCGGCGTTTTCTCGTTTAAGCGGTGCGGACGAGGGGGAAGTTTATACCTATTTGCAGGTAAAAGAGGACGGGGTAACCCTTTTCGGGTTTGCCGACGTACAGGAAAAATCCCTCTTTTTGAAACTTGTTTCCGTGTCGGGCGTCGGGGCGAAAATGGCGATATCCGTCCTTTCTTCTATGCGCCCCTCCGAGGTGTCGGAAGCGATCGCCACGGCGGACAGTAAGCGCCTTTCGGCGGTAAAAGGGCTTGGGAAAAAGACGGCGGAGCGCATAATTTTGGAACTTCACGGAAAAATTTCCGCAGACGAATTACTTGGATCAAGCGTTGCAACGGGAAGCGTTCCGATGCCCTCTTCCGCAGAAGACGACGACGCGGTCGCCGCGCTCATGGGGCTTGGATTTACCAAGGCGGAAAGCGCGCGTGCCGTGGAACGCGCAAAGGCAAGCGGTGCGGTTACCGTAGAACAGATCATCGCCGCCGCATTGAGGGGGATGTAAACGATGTTTGAAGATTACGGCGAAGAGAGATTGCTTTCGAGTACGAAGAGCGATTACGATTTTGAAGAAAACGTGCTCCGTCCCAAAACGATGGAAGATTACGTCGGGCAAGATAAGGTAAAGGCGAATTTGAGCGTATACATGTCTGCGGCGAAAGCGCGGGGCGAGGCGCTCGACCACGTTCTTTTGTACGGGCCTCCCGGGCTTGGAAAGACGACGCTTGCGCATATCATCGCCAACACGATGGGGACGCAAATCAAGTTGACGAGCGGGCCTGCCATCGAGCGTTCGGGCGATTTGGCGGCAATTTTAACCAACCTTAACGAAGGGGATATTTTATTCATCGACGAAATTCACAGACTCAACCACGCGGTGGAGGAAATTTTGTATTCGGCGATGGAGGACTACGCGCTCGATATCATTGTGGGCAAAGGTCCGTCGGCGCGAAATATCCGTTTTTCACTGAAAAAGTTTACGCTCATCGGGGCGACAACGCGTGCGGGAATGCTTTCGTCCCCTTTGCGCGACCGTTTCGGCATCATGTGTCGCTTGGATATGTATACGCCCGTCGAACTGCAACGCATCGTAGAGCGTTCGGCGCGTACGCTTGGGATCTCCGCGCAAGAGGCGGGAAGTTTCGAAATCGCGCGCCGTTCCCGCGGGACGCCTCGTATTGCAAACAGACTGTTAAAGCGGGTGCGCGACTTTTCGGCGGTTGCGGGGAATCGCACCATTACGGAAGCGGACGCAAAACGCGCGTTGGCGCAAATGGAGATCGACGAACTCGGTCTTGACGAAACGGATCGTAATCTACTGCGCGCGCTCATTGAAAAATTCGGCGGAGGACCTGCGGGACTTGACACGCTCGCCGCGACCATCAACGAGGACGTCAATACGATCGAGGACGTCTACGAACCGTACTTAATGCAACTTGGATTTATCGCGCGGACGCCTCGCGGACGCGTTTGCCTCAAAGGCGGATACGAACACATGGGCGTTCCCATCACCGAGCGGGTGCGCAAACAAATTTCGATGTTCGATCCGGAATAAGAAATGGAACTGAAAAAAAGCGATTTTTGGTACAATTTACCCGAAGAGCAAATCGCGCAGACTCCCGCGGAGCCGCGCGATTCTTCGCGTATGCTCGTTTATCACCGCGCGGAAAAAAAGGTGGAACATAAAATTTTCCGCGACGTGCTGTCCTATCTTCATAAGGGGGACGTGCTCGTCGTCAACCGCACGCGCGTGTTGCCTGCACGCTTGTTTGCCTTTACGCAAAACGGCGGAAAAGTAGAGGTGCTTCTTCTAAAAAGAGTCAACCTCGACGAATGGGAAGTGCTCGTCCGCCCCGGAAAAAAATGCAAGCCGGGGGTGCGGCTCGTCGTCAACGACGAACTGTCGCTTACGGTGCAGTCTGTCACGGAAAGTGGAGAACGTATTGTAAAATTTGCGTACAAAGGTGCGTTTGAAGACGTCCTTTCCCGCGTGGGGACGATGCCTTTACCCCCGTATATTCGCGAAAAATTGCACGATCCCGAGCGTTATCAAACGGTGTACAGTAAAGAAACGGGATCGGCGGCGGCACCGACGGCGGGGCTTCATTTTACGCCCGAGTTGCTTCGCGCCATTCAGGAGAAAGGGGTGGAGATTGCCGAAGTGCTTCTTCACGTCGGGCTTGGAACCTTTCGTCCCGTCAAAGAGGAAAACGTCCTCGACCACAAAATGCATTCGGAGTATTATGAGATCGGCGAAGAGGCGGCGGAGATCATCAACCGCGCAAAGCGGGAAAACCGTCGCGTCATTGCCGTCGGAACGACGTCCGTCAGGACGCTTGAAACGGTGGCGAAGGAAGACGGCACGGTAACCGCTTGCAGCGGCAATACGGAAATTTTTATTTATCCGCCCTATCGGTTTAAGTGCGTCGACGCATTGATTACCAACTTCCACCTTCCCGAAAGCACGCTTTTGATGCTTGTATCAAGCCTTTGTTCGCGGGAAGAAATTTTGTCCCTTTACGAGATTGCTGTGGGGGGTGGGTATCGGTTCTTCTCCTTCGGAGATAGTATGCTCGTCTTATAACCGTCGAAATACTGTGTTGCGCTGTGGCAACCTTCGGTCATTTACGCCTCAGTAAACTCCCTCAGGTTTTCCTCGCGCTCCTTGTCTTTCTCAGTTCTAAGCCAAGCAGTCTTGTATTCCGTAAAATTCGGGGATAGTATGTTCATCGTATAGGCGGCGCATCTCTTTGTCGCGCTTGCGTTTTTCCTTGCTCATTTACGCATAGTAAACTCCCGTCGGAAAAGCCGCGCGCTTCTCGACCTGCTTGCCTCTACGAAGAACTGACCTGCATTCCGTAAAATTCGGCGATAGTATGCTCGTCTTATAACCGTCGAAATAGTTTGTCGAGTTTGCGCACTCCTCGGTTACGTACGTCTATGTACGCTCCCGTCGTCGTTTGCGCACTCTCCTGCTCTTTCTCGGTTCTAAGCCAAGTAATCATACTTTTGTAAACGGCGCATCTCTTTGTCGCGCTTGCGTTTTTCCTTGCTCGTTTACGCATAGTAAACTTCCTCAGGTTTTCCTCGCGCGCCTTGTCTTTCTCGGTTTTAAGCCAAGCGATTTGCTTTTCACATAACCGTCGAAATACGGTGCCATGCTGTGGCAACCTTCGGTTATTTACGCCTCAGTAAACTCCCGTATTTTGATGGGGTAAAAATTTCAACTTACAATTTGTAACATTTTATCAAGGAGTCCGTTTGTGAACAACGAATATTTTTCCTTTGAACTTCAAAAAGTCGATCCTGAAACGGGCGCGCGGGCAGGAATATTGCATACGCCCCACGGGGACATTGAAACGCCCGTCTATATGCCTGTCGGTACGCAAGCGACGGTAAAAGGAGTGTTTCCCAAAGACTTAAAAGAGGCGGGGTCGCAAATTATTTTGTCTAACACCTACCACTTATATATGCGTCCCGGGGACGAACTCATTGCGCGTGCGGGTGGGTTGCATAAATTT
Source organism: Clostridia bacterium (assembly GCA_017621735.1). Lineage (GTDB taxonomy): Bacteria > Bacillota > Clostridia > Christensenellales > Borkfalkiaceae > Gallimonas. The sequence goes on from JAGASM010000008.1 coordinate 40,288, forward strand.
ATGAACTGGGACAGACCGATTTTGACGGACAGCGGCGGATTTCAAGTGTTTTCACTTGCATCCCTCAATAATATCACGGACGAAGGGGTAAAGTTTTCCTCCCACGTTGACGGGAGCAAGCACATGTTCACGCCCGAAAAGGCGATGAGTATTCAAAACAACCTTGGCTCGGATATTATTATGGCATTCGATCAATGCTCGGAATACGGGTTTACCCACGAGCAGGCAAAAAAAGCGATGGAACGCACGAGTAAATGGTTGGAGCGTTGTTATAACTACCATAAAAATCCCGCGCAGGCACTGTTCCCGATCATTCAAGGGAATATGTACGCCGATCTCCGCGTAGAGAGTTTGAATCGTTGTCTTCCCTACGTCAAGCACGGAGTTGCCATCGGCGGACTTTCGGTGGGGGAACCCAAACCCGTCATGTACGAGATGCTCGATTTGTTGCAAGATAAGATGCCGACGGACGTTCCCCGCTATTTGATGGGGGTAGGCTCTCCCGACTGTTTGGTGGAAGGGGTGATGCGCGGCGTCGATATGTTCGACTGCGTTCTTGCAACGCGCGTTGCGCGCAACGGAACGGCGCTTACTTCCCGCGGGAAGGTCGTCGTTCGCAACGGAAAATATAAAGAAGATTTTTCCCCGCTCGATCCCGAGTGCGATTGCTATTGTTGTCGAAATTACAATAAAGCATATCTTCGCCACATGATCAACGTGGGAGAGATGACGGGGGCAATGCTTTTGAGTTTGCATAACATCACCTATCTTCATAAACTCATGAAAGGACTGCGCGAAAGTATCTTCGGCGGGTACGTTCGCGAGTTCGCAAAAGAGTTTTATCGCAAGCAAGAAGAGTCGGTTTCGTCGTAATTTTGCAAAAATCGCCCTAAAACAGGATGAAAAATAAGTGAAATGGAAATTCTTTCCTCGAAAACGCTTGCAAAAACGGACGGGAAAGGGTATCATAAAAGAGTAAAAAGAAAAAGGAGATTACAACTATGTGGAATATTTTGGCGGAAGCGGCAGGCAATGAAAGTAAGTGGTTGAGTTACGTTTTGATCGGCGTACTTCTCGTTGCGGTGATTGCGATGTTTGCACTTTCCGGTAGAAAGAACAAACAAAGACAGCAAGAATATATGGAACAACTTGCGGCGATCCGTCCCGGTCATAAAGTCAAGACGGCGGGTGGCATTTGCGGAATCGTTGTAGAAGTTTGCGATGAAGACAATACCGTAATCATCGAAACGGGCAGCGAACAATCGGGCAAGTCGTATATCAAGATGGACAAAGAACTCATCGCTCAAACGGACGCGAAGGGGGCTACCCAACTTGCACGCGAAGCGGCGGCTGCTGCAAAGCAAGCGGAAAAAGACGGTGCACCTGTTGAAGAAAATGCTCCTCAAGAGGAAGCGCCTGCAGAAGAAGCACCCGCAGAAGAAGCGGCGCCCGTTGAAGAAAAGGAAGAAAAATAATTGAATTCGTATAAGCCGTGCGCAAAATTGCGCACGGCTTATTTGTATAAAGAAAACCCCCAGATAGTCTGGGGGTTCAAAAAAGGCTTATGCCGTTCCAACTTGCGAAATAACTCCGTTTAATTTATAATAAAATTGCGACCTGCCAGTAGCAACAAAAAATTAAACGGAGGACATTA
>JAGASM010000009.1 GCA_017621735.1 Clostridia bacterium
GGCAAACTGCTCCTTTCCACATATCATTCCGCCTAAATGCTTTCCGCCGCTCATTCCACTTCCAAATATACCGTTTGGAAGGGATAAAAACAACTCGTTTTGTTCTTGCGGGCAAACTGCTCCTTTCCACATATCATTCCGCCTAAATGCTTTCCGCCGCTCATTCCACTTCCAAATATACCGTTTGGAAGGGATAAAAACAACTCGTTTTGTTCTTGCGGGCAAACTGTTCCTTTCCGCATATCATTCCGCCTAAACGCTTTTCGCCGCTCATTCCACCTCCAAATATATCGTTTGGAAGGGATAAAAACAACTCGTTTTATTCTTGCGGGCAAACTGCTCCTCGTTTCCGCATAAAAGCGATTTGCTTTCTCCTCCTCGCACGAGGTAACAATTCCCTTCCTGCGGGGGGATCGTCAAAACGTCCCCTTCCCGAACCTCCTCTTTCAACCCGTTTTCATAAACGAGCACGGAGGGCGGAATGCAAAAAACACGGGCGATTTGCGCAATCGTTTGTCCTCTTTTGACACGGTAAAATTTTAGACGCGACAACGTTAACATCATACCATATCGTATGACGAAAAGGACGAAACAATTCCAAACGGCATATCGCCTGCGCGTTTCGAATAAAATGGACACATGAACAATCTCTCGCGTACCGCCGCCGTCGTAACTGTTTTTACGACGTGCGAACACTTTCTCGGATTTTTGTACCGCATTTTTCTTTCCCGTTCTCTCGGCTCGGAAGGGCTTGGCGTCTATCAAACGGCACTCACCGTTTTTGCCGTTTTTTTGACGATTTGCTCAAGCGGACTCCCGATTACCCTTTCGCGCGCGATTTCCAAGCATAAAACGAGAAACAACGTAAAAGGCGAACAATCGGCAACGACCGCCGCCGTCGTCATTACCCTTGCATTTAGCCTCCCGATCACTTTGCTTCTCTTTTTCTTCCGCACTCCTTTTACGCGCGTTTTTTCCGATCCGCGTTGCGCCGACCTCTTTTACATATTTCTTTTCGGGCTTTCCGCGACCTCCGTATACTCCATTCTGCGCGGTTGTTTTTGGGGAAACAAACGCTTTTTTGCATACTCCGTCGTCGAACTGATCGAAGAGATCATCATGATTTTGGTCGGTGTGTCCTTACTTCTGTTTTTACAAAACGATTTACCCGACCTCAACAAAGCGGCGATTGCCGTACTCGTTTCCTACCTTTGCTCCTTTTCAATCGCGCTCTTTTATTTTTTATTGAAAGGGGGAAAATTCCGCTCGCCAAAAGGAGAACTCCGTCCTTTACTCACCACCTCCCTTCCCGTTACGGCGATGCGAACCTCTTCTTCTTTGATGAATTCGCTCATCTCCGTCCTTTTTCCGATGCGGTTGATGGCGGCAGGCGTTTCTTCCTCGATTGCAATGAGTGAATACGGCGTCGTATACGGCATGGTCATGCCCGTTTTGACCATTCCCTCCACCCTTATCGGCTCCATTGCCCTCGTACTCGTCCCGGAACTTTCCGAACGTTTTTATAAGGGGGAACGGGAATCGCTCAGAGGATACGCAGAAAAGGCGATCAACGCCACCTTATTGATTGCGGGAATTTTAATCCCCTTTTTCCTCGTAGAAGGGGAAAGCATCGGGATCCTTCTCTATTCTAACGCGCAAAGCGGAACGTTAATATCACGATGCGCCCTCGTCCTCCTCCCGATGAGCATTACCATGATGTGTACGAGCGTATTAAATTCTATGAACTGCGAACGGCAAACGCTTCTCTTCTTTTTGCTCGGAGCGGGGGGAATGCTCCTTTGCGTGTGGATTTTGCCGCAGTATCTGGGAAGCGGCGCGCTTTGCGTCGGCATGGCGGTCGACTACCTTCTTTGCGCCGTTTGCTCTTTATTCCTGTTGCGGAAAAAAACGGGAAAATTGCGCTCGCTCGGTTATTTTTTGCGCCTTGCGGTGGGAATTGCAATCGTATCCCTTCTCGGCTTCGCCGTCATGCGCGTATGTACGCGATATTTGGGACTTTTTCCCGCCTTTTTGCTCACCTCACTTTTTATCGGCGGGGCGGAACTGCTTTTTTTCGCGCTCTTGCGCCTTTATTCTCCCACAACGGTCTTCAACCGATTTTTTGTGAAAAAAGGGAAAAAAGTGCCCTCACACTGTTGACATTACCCCCGTTTTATCTTAAAATGATATCGAAACAATTTTTAGAACGGAGGTTGTTATGAAACTGACTGAAACGCAACGCAAAGCCCTTCGCGTCACCGTTGACTATACCAACATGACGGACAAATATCTTGGAGATAAAGGGTATAGCACAAAGAAAATCGACGGCTTTAAGAAGATCGCAAAAGCGGCACACGCTTACGTTGCCGACAACCGCGGAAAAGACGAACTGTTTATGGGTTGGACGGAACTCCCTTACAATCAAGACGAGATCGTAGCGGATATCCTCGCAACTGCAAAAGACGTTCGCAAGAAATTCGACTACTTCGTCGTACTTGGAATCGGCGGAAGCGCACTCGGCCCCACCATGGCGTTTAACGCGCTTTGCCACCTTCACTACAACGACCTTCCCAAATCGAAGAGAAAGGGTCCGAAATTTTACGTAGAAGACAACGTGGACCCCGTCCGCATGAAAGAACTTCTCGACGTCATCGATCCGAAAAAGACGTGCTTTAACGTTATTTCCAAATCGGGTGCGACGAGCGAAACGATGGCGCAATACCTCATTATTGCCGACCTCTTGAAGGCGCAAGGTTTGAATATCAGAGACCACGTCATTTTCACCACGGACGCGGCAAAGGGAAACCTTGTCAAAATCTCCAACGAACTCGGCGGAATTAAGAGTTACGTTCTCCCCGACGGCGTCGGCGGAAGATTTTCGCAACTTTGCCCCGTAGGGCTTCTTCCTGCAGCAGTCGTCGGAATCGACATCAAGGCACTTTTGAAGGGTGCGGCTTACATGGATAAACTTTGTAAGTCTGCGGATTTGAAGAAAAACCCCGCGCTCCTCTGCGCAACTCTTCAATATATTGCAATGAACGAAGGGAAAAATATCGGCGTTTTGATGCCCTATTCGGACAACTTGCGTTACGTTGCCGATTGGTACGCGCAACTTTGGGCGGAATCGCTCGGCAAAAACGAAACGCTCGACGGCGTTCCTTGCAACGTCGGTCAAACGCCCGTAAAGGCACTCGGCGTTACCGACCAACACTCGCAAGTGCAGTTGTATACGGAAGGTCCTTACGATAAAGTCGTTACCTTCCTCTCCGTAGGAAGTTACAACGAAAAGAGCCCTATCCCCCACGGTTGCGAAAATATTCCCGACGTTTCCTTCCTCGGCGGACACACGATGGAAGAACTGATTCAAGCGGAAAACAAGGCAACCGCTTACGCTTTGACGAAGGCGGGACGCTTGAACTACACCATCAATCTTCCCGAAGTCAACGCGTTTACGCTTGGGCAACTTTTGTTCCTCTTTGAATTGCAAACGGCATATGCAGGCGCGATGTTCAACATCAACACCTTTAATCAGCCGGGCGTAGAGGCAGGCAAGAAGGCGACGTTCGCACTTCTCGGAAAGCCCGGATATGCGGAACAGAAAAAAGAACTCGACAAGGCGGATTCCGATCCCGCATACGTCGTATAAAAACAATCAATTAAGCCCCCGCGTTGCGGGGGCTTTTGTTTTTATTTAACGCGGAAATGCCCCCACGCTACGGGGGGGCGACTTTGCTTGCCGAAAAATCCATCCTCTTTTTTGCGGCGAACTTTACGTTATCGATTTGTTCGTTTTGTTTTTATTTAACGCGGAAATGCCCCCACGCTACGGGGGGGGCGAC